>JBDKSP010000022.1:0-48845 GCA_039680575.1 Armatimonadota bacterium | reverse complement strand
AATATACATACCTCCAAGATGATATACTGACTACTTCGACATCAATGCATAAAGTACCTATCTGTAATAAATGTCACTCCGCGCATGCAATTGTCATAAAACAAATTTCAGTGCGTTCGCCCTGCATCTGGTATAATCTCATTAATACTGCTTGTATATGAGCTTCGGAGGTATATCTGATGTATAGATTTGCGGCAATTATCGCGGTATTATTTGCGTTGGTATCTACTGCTTTAGCAGAGCCGTCCAACCCGGCACCGTTCCAAAAAACTTCTAAACGGGTCATCACCATTTCGCGAGGGATACAGCCATCGAAACGTCCCGCGGCAGGTAAATTGACTCTTATCGCACTTCCTCCTTCTGGAATTAAGCCATCGTCGGTCGTTTTCTATGTGGATGATAAAGAAATCGGCAAATGTGAGCGCCGGCCGTACAGTGTCGAATGGGACAGCATCGGAGCCTCCGATGGCGAGCATTCCGCGGTATGGAAGGCCTTAGGTCCCGATAACCAGGAAATTGAGACAGGGAAAGTAACACTCATCGTTAATAATGAACCGAAAATACCCTCAGCCGGACCGGATGCCGTTTCGAAACCTCAAATGGAGCGATATTCGAGCAGGGAGCACAAGGTCAGCATGGAATATCCGGCGGAATGGACCGTAAAAGACCAGTCCGGCAGTGTTTCAAAAGACTGGGACGAAGGTTATTGGCTGGTCCTCTCTACGGACCCGGTAGCGCAGGCAGTATACGTCGTCAACATAAGGCACAGACTGCTCAAAAAGGAGCATACACCGGAGAGTTTTCTTAAAAGCACCCCTTATCTGGCGGACTGGCAGCAGACGAGTGTCAGCGGACGCGCGGCGTTTGTGACTACGGCTGGGCTGCCTTCGGCAAACCGGGTTGTTCACCGTATACAGATGATCGAGGGGCGGCATTTGTGGATGATAAACTGCGTCGATACATCGGGCAAGTCAGTCGATGATAGCAAGGCGCTGGTTATGCAGATAGCCGGAAGCATCAAGCCTTCCGCTGCCCAGAACGAGGATTTACCTAAACCGGAGGACATAAAAGATATTGAAGAGTAGCAGTACAGCCACGTTCTGGAGTTCACCCGCCAGTGGTGAGGCTGCCCGTATCCTCCTCGTACGGCACGGCAGAGTTGAGTGGAACGCAAAATCAGCATACGCCGGGTGGACCGATCTACCGCTGGACGAGCAGGGTGTAAAAGAAGCTGAAATGGTGGCGGGACGCCTGGAAAATGCAGTCATCAGCGCTGTATATTCGAGCGATCTCATCCGCGCAAGGCGTACTGCGGAGATCATAGCCGAACCACACGGGTTGAGCGTAAATATCGAGCCGGAGCTCAGGGAAATCAACTATGGGGAGTGGGAAGGTCTCAGTATAGACGAAGTTAAGAAGGCTTACGGAGAGGATTTCTTCCGAGCCTGGGCTGCAGACCCGGAAAATATCCGAATACCGGGCGGAGAGACTTTCGGCGAGCTCAGGGACCGCGCATCGGCTGCAATAGCCAGGATCGCTGCGCTGCATCCGGGACAGACGATTGCGGTGGTAGCACACAGGAGCGTAAACCGAGTGCTAATCTGCCACTGGATGGGAATAGCAGTCGGCAGATACAAACAGATAGAGCAGAAAAACTGTGCGATCAACTCGGTGGTTCTGTCGAAAAACAGGACGGTAGTTGAAACTGTCAACGACGTGTGCTTCGCTGTACGGTAGACCGAGCAGGCAGACTTCAGCGTAAAGACGCGCTAAAGCCTGCCTGAGTATTTCTTCAACATGATTTCAAAAGAGATCAGTAACCGCCGGATAACTTTGCCCTGGCGTTGCGCTGCTCTGCAAAGTAGCTTTGAACTCTCGCTGCTTTTGCTTTTATATCAGCTTGTGGACGAGCTTTATAAGGTGGTCTCGCCTGCGCCGATCCTGTTTGCGGCCTGCGCTGCGGCTTCGTATCACGCTCTCTGGGCGGCGCGGGGGCCTTATAGTCGAAATCATCCAACCTGCGCCGCTCGATAGGAGCGCCCAGCGCCTTCTCAATGCTGAAGACGATTCCAGCGTCAAGTGGAGTCACAAAAGTAATCGCATCGCCCTCACGCTCCATCCTGCCCGTGCGGCCGATCCGGTGGGTGTAAGTGTCGGCTGTGTCGGGGATGTCGTAGTTCATGACGTGCGATATGGTCGCAACATCCAGCCCTCGGGCTGCGATATCGGTGGCAACTAATACCTGGCATCGGCCTAAGCGGAAATCTTCAAGCGCAAGCTGTCTCTGGTTCTGCGACTTATTGGAATGCAGTACAGCGGTTCCATATCCTGCCTCCTTGATCTTTTGAACCAGGTTATTCGCGCGGCGCTTTGTGCGAGTGAAGATCAGAACAGAATTTGTATCCGTTTGTTCGAGCAACTTTAGCAGCAGCGAGGTCTTCAGGTGTGAAGGGCACGGATATAGAGAATGCGCGATGGTCTTTGGCGGCAAGCACATACCTACGTCGATACGCTGAGGGTTCTTCAGCGTGCTCATCGCGAGTTGCGTCAGTTCCTGCGCAAATGTGGCTGAAAAGAGCATGCTGTGGCGTTCGCTCGGCAGTTCCGCAAGTATGCGTTTGATCGGCGGCAGGAATCCCATGTCCAACATCCGGTCGGCCTCATCCAGAACAAGCTTCGCTACATGAGAGAAGTCTGTGTTGCCTCGGTCCATATGGTCGAGCAGCCTGCCGGGGCAGGCGACAATCACATCAGCCCCACCGCGGAGCGCCTGCTCCTGAGGTTTCATTCCAACCCCACCGTAGACAGTCGCAGATTTGATTTTAGTGAATTTACCCAGCTGCTTGAACGCATCATTGATCTGTTCCGCAAGCTCTCTGGTCGGTGTGATCACAATCGCTCGGGTGCAGCGCTTTTTGACTGGGTTGGCAAGCAGATGCTGGAGTATCGGCAGCACGAACGCAGCGGTTTTGCCGGTTCCGGTCTGGGCTGTGCCGATAAGGTCGCGTCCCTCGAGCGCCAATGGAATTGCAGCGGTCTGAACGGGGGTGGGGGTTTCGTACCCGGCATCCTCGATTGCACGATGAATCCGTTGATCCAGCTTAAACTTGGTAAATGATACCGTACCGGCAGATTCGCCAGCGCATTGCTGGTTTTTCTCCTGCTTTCGCAGGGCGAACTGCTTCGCTGCGGGCTCGGCCTTTAAAGCTGCCTGACTCTTGAAGCACTCTTCACAATAAATAGGCTTTTGGGGGTTAGGCTTGAAAGGCAGTTGTGCATCCTTGCCGCAAATCGAGCACGGCGCAGTATTTATTTTGCTGTCGCCGCCCCTGCTGTGTCTGCGCCTGTGGTTTCGCGCCTCGTGGCACTTCGGGCATCGAGTCGGCGGGTTGTAGTGCTTCGCCGCAAACAGTTGTTGAAGCTGCGCACTGAAGATGAACTCCTGTTCGCAGTCGCGGCAAACGCATTTTTGGTCCTGATAGGTCAATACATGATCTCCTGGTCGTATAATATTGTCTCCGAGGCTGAGGCGGGTAAGCCAGCCGAACTGAAGATCTCAGCAAACAACCAGGCCAGTGCCCAAACAACGTAACAATGCAATTCATTATAACACAGATACCGAAAAGCGTTTTTGATGCATTTCCAAGGGTACTGATGCAACAACACAAGGGAAGGATATAAAGTGACACGAGCCGGCGTTAGGGCTGCTGCGGATACTCCATCTTCCTGTCTGACTTTTCGGAGATGTGATTTATGGCGCTGTCGATGTCTTTGCTGCACATAAGACCCAATTTTCCCTCATCGACTTTCCAACGCTTGCCATCGGTGAAAAGCACTTCGTAAACCAGACTCTTGCTTTTTGTGGTGTAAGTCTCGTGTACAAGGATCCGCTTGACCTGGTTCCAGGAGTGGAAATCCTCGTGTCCAAGGCTCCAGAAGCCGTTCGTAGTTATTCCCTTGTCGGTAATGCGGGTGTAGGAGTCAATAAAGGGTACACAACTAAGCAGCATTACTGCACATATAACCAGACCAATCACAACCATTACAGTATAGAACTTTCCTTTTACCGACTGGACCTTGTTCAGTTCCAACCATGCCTCGTGGTATGGATTTGGCATTCTGTTACCAATTCGATTGGTGATAACCACGGAGATAACCATGACCGCGCAGAGTACAGGAAAGAAAAGCCACATATCTGTGCTGGTGAAGAAGAATAACGTATTTGGTGTTCTGTGCAGGCTGCGTGTTATATGTTCAAGCGGTGATGTGAACATAGCTGCAAAGCCTAAAGCAAGTCCAATTGGTATGGCGGCAATTTGAGAGTAGTAAAGGTTCGAAATCTTCTTTTTGACAGGCGGGTCAAGGGTATTCAGAAAGGCTCGTACCTTCCGCTGACTGCCCTGAGACGAATATGCAGGTTTGTACAGTGCTTCAGGGTTTCTTGAGTAGAACTCTGGCAAAGCTATTACAATTCCGCTCGATGCACGGAGTTTACGGACGATTGCCAGTATCAGGTCTTCAAGTTCTTTCTTGCCCTGCATATAGAAAACCCGTATTTCTGATTTCCTGCTGCCGTATTTGATTACTAACCCACCGCTATTATTGTTAGTAAAATGTGCAGATGTTATCTCAGACCACGGGATATATGCTTTGGCAAAAGGCAGATTCGCCTCGATATAGTCTTCCCGCACCCTGATGCGCCAAGGTTTATATAAAGCCTCTGGAAGCAGCAGCCATTTCAGCATTATAAACAGTGATATTGTCATCCAGATTACTATAAGCCCCATAGGAGACCACAGTAACTTAACCATAAACAACAGATATATGGCTATGCCGCCGAAGAATAGAACGACTACTGAAGCGGGAATTATATCCCCGGCAGCGCTTTTCTTCGACCAGTCGATCTCATGCGGTACATCGTCCGGCACCGGTTCCCAGAAAGAAAGCGCTTGCGGCGGTAAGGACATACCTTCAGCTCGCCCCAAGCGCCTTAAATGCTGCCATGCCGATGCTATCAGTCCCCAGTTTCTTGGCTCAAACTTCACTGTGCCATGCTGCGTCTTGAGGATCAGGTTATACCCGCTTGTTTTCGATTCCTGTAGGTATGCTTCCTTCACGTCGATCCACGGGATGGACCGCCTGCGAAGCGCACCAACCATCGTAAGGCCGTTCGCATCGGTCTTGAACCGATAATAGCCGGACAGCAGCCTGAGGATAACCCAAGCTAAAAGTGCCGCGAATATAATAATAAGCACTTTGCTGCGCTGGTCTATGAACTTGCCGTAATGGAGGATTGTCATTACGGCACCTGGCACTATCAGAGAAACCATAATGCCCAGATAGAGAAGAATCGGCAGCATCGAGCTATCTCTGGGCTCGACGGTTTCAAGCCCGGGCAGGTCAGGCAGGTTTTTCATCTTGTCACGGATTTCATTATCGGTCATGATTCATCCCATAAAGACAAAAAACCGGAAAACCACACATAAGAGATAGTCTTCCGGTTATTGTTTGGTGGAGCAGAGGAGATTCGAACTCCCGACCTCCTCCGTGCGAGGGAGGCGCTCTCCCAGCTGAGCCACTGCCCCATAAAGCACCGATATTATACCACCGGGCATGGGCTAAGTCAACATTCGGGTAACAACTCACCCTATATGAGAATCATACGTTACCGTGGCCAATCAAAACGTCACCCTGAACTTGATTCAGGGTCCATTTTCTTCCTGGATGCTGAGTCAAGCTCAGCATGACGTAGTGTTCATTCAGCATGATGTTGTAATCACCAACTCTGAACTCTTACTCCTCATTCAGTTCTCTTTTTCCCCTTCGTAATACACCCACCTGTTGGCGAATTTGAACTGGATTATCGTGATGACCATTACGATTGCAAGCAGCGCCCATGCCATAGCCGAGGCATAGCCGATCTTCATCCACTCGAAGCCGTTTCTGAACAGATACAGCGAGTAGAAAAGCGTCGAGTCCTGCGGTCCGCCGTCCGTCATAACATAAGCAGGCAGGAAGAACTGGAAAGCGGCCATCGTGCCGACGATGAGTTGGTAAAAGATCGTCGGTGTGAGGAGCGGAAGTGTCACGTTCTTGAACCGCTGCCAGGCCGACGCTCCATCGATCCTCGATGCTTCATAAAGCTCTCCTGGTATTCCCTGAAGCCCCGCGAGGTAGATAATCATCGTCCCGCCGATAGCCCAGAGACCCATGATGATGAAGGCAGGCTTCGACCAGTCCGGGTCGATCAGCCAGCCGGGTGGGTTCTTCATCACGAGCGCCAGGAGCTTGTTCAGAATCCCTGTGCCCGGGTTGAAAATCCATTGCCAGAGGATCGCCGTCGCAACGCCGGAGACTACAGCAGGCAGGTAATATATCGTCCTGAAAATGCTAATCCCCCGGAGTTTCTGGTTCATCAAGACTGAGATAGCGAGCCCGCCGACCATTGCGAGCGGGATGCTGAACGCGGCGTAATAGAGCGTGTTGCCGAGCGCCTTCATGAACCTGGGGTCGTTCGTGAACAGGTTGATGAAATTATCCAGCCCGACGAACCTGGCTGGGCTTAGTGTGTCCCATTTGGAAAAACTGAATACCAGCGACGCGGCAATCGAGCCGAATGTGAGCACGATGAACCCGATCAGCCAGGGGCTCAAAAACAGGTAGAAATTTATCGCTTCACGCCTGGCGGCGCGGCTGTGACGGGTCTCTCTGGCAACATACCAGCATACTCCGGCGATTGCGAGCAAAAGCACAAGACCCGAAACGACGGCTGTAGCTTTCCACGGGATTTTGGGATGCAGGTTAGGGTCGGCATTCGCCTCGTCCAGTATTTTACTGCCTTTTGCGGCGGCGTTCATCAGCGCATCTCTAGGTGTTTGCGTCCCCTTGAGTGCAAGCTCGATGTTTCCCGCAAGCGCATCGCTTACTTCCCGGTATCCCGGCGCGACAGGTGTTGTCCGGCCGTATTCGATCTGATCGACAAACGGCTTTACGAGCGGGTTGTTATAAAACCCAGGCCATGTTGCCGCGCTGATCCTTGCTGGGATGCGTCCTGCGACCTTGCAGATGCCGAGTGACTGCTTGCGGGTCGATGCGAACTTGATGAACTCCCATGCAGCCTCTTTGTGTTTGCTGCCTTTGGGGATGACAAGAGAGTTTCCGACGACTTCCACCGCCCGGACCTTGCTGTACGGCGCTGCGGCGACTCCAATTTCGAGATTGGGGAAGTATTTAAGAAGCGCCGGGATACGGAACGGGCTGTCGACCCGCATTGCTACCTTACCGAGGCCGAACGGGTCCTGGGTAGCTCCGACAAATGAGCTGTTGAACGTCTGCAGGTTTCTTACAGCAGTGGAGGAAGCCTGAGGGCGGGATACACCCGGCTTCATAGTACCCATTTCTTTGATTAAAAAGTCCTGCATCCAGGTCAAAGCCCCTATTCCTTCATTACTTGTGAAGTTTGGATGCTTCAGGTCGGCTGTAAGCGGGTTTCCACCGCTCTGCCAGAGGTACATGTGGAAATCTGTCGGGTTGTTCAGGAAGTTGGCGTAGCCAACCTGCTCTACATTGCCGTTTTTGTCCCGAACCGTGAGCCTCATAGCATACTCTTCGAGCTCTTTCCAGGTTTTGGGAGGGCGGTTCGGGTCCAGACCGGCTTTACGGAACAGCGCTTTGTTATAAAAGAGCGCGTTCGGCGAGAGTATCCACGGTACGCCGTACAATTTGCCTTTGTAAGTGTTTTGTTCGATTCCAACGGGATAAAAGTCGGAAAGATCGAACTTATCGCGTGTGATAAGCTCGTCGAGCGGCTCAAGCCCGCCGCGGGACATCATTTCGCCGCCCAAATGGGTGTAGAACCGGACTACATCAGGAGGCGCGCCGCCGGAGACGGAGAGCATCAGCTTCCGCTCGACATATCTCTGCGGGACGAGCATTCCACGCACCAAAATATCTGAGTGAGTGTGGTTGAACTCGGCAATCATCTGCTCGTAGGCGGCTTGTTCGTCCGGGGTTGCCCCGTACCAGAAGACTACTTCCTCTTTAGCCGCTGCGTGAGCAGGCAGTATGTTGAACAGCGCGATTATAGCGCATGCAGCTATTAGTCTGAATCGCATAGTATTCCTTTAGCCGGCTATAGCTTCAGCTATGAGATTGCCCATTTCCTCACAACCGACGGTTTTACACCCATCCATGGCAATATCGACTGTCCGATAGCCGGTATTTAATACCTTCTCGACTGCCGAGCGGATCATCATCGCGCCATCCGGGCTATCGCAGGCATGTTCCAGGATCATTGCCGCGGTGAGAATTGTTGCTATGGGATTTGCGATGTTTCTGCCCGCTATATCCGGTGCGGACCCATGAATCGGTTCATAAAGCCCGGCACGGCCGTCTCCAATGCTCGCAGACGGCAGCAGTCCAAGTGAACCCGGAAGCATCGATGCCTCATCGCTCAATATGTCTCCAAAGAGATTATCCGTGAGTATCACATCGAACTGCTTCGGATCACGCAAGAGCTGCATCGCACAATTATCGGCAAGCATATGAGTGAGTTCGACTTTAGGATACTGTGACGCAACACTGCTTACGACTTCGCGCCACAACCGGGAAGTCTCCATAGCGTTCTGCTTGTCGACGGATGTGACCCGATTGCGCCGGTGCATCGCCTGCTTGAATGCAACATGCGCCACACGCTCGATCTCACTCACTCTGTAAACACATGTATCGACCGCGGCTTGCTCCCCATCGATAATACGGCGTTCTTTCGGCTGGCCGAAGTAAATGCCGCCGGTGAGTTCTCGAACGATCAGCAGATCGACTCCACCTTTCACTTTCTCCGGTTTCAGGCAGGTTGCATGGGAAAGCGCGCTAAAGACAGCAATCGGACGCAGGTTTGCATACGCGCCAAGCGCTTTTCTAAGCGGAAGAAGCCCGCCTCGTTCAGGCCTTAGGGACGCTGGCTCGAAATTGTCCCATTTTGGGCCGCCGACAGCTCCCAAAAACACTGCGTCACTTTCAAGACACAGTTTGAGGGTATCATCCGGCAGCGGTATGCCTGCGGAGTCAATCGCTGCTCCGCCAAATAGCGCTTCCTTATATTCTATTTCCAGCCCGAGCTTTTTGGCAGCGGCATTAAGTGCTTTTATTCCCTGCGGAACGATCTCGACTCCGATTCCATCACCGGGAAGTACCGCTATCTTGTATGGCATATCTATCTGCTCCGAAATTTAGTTTTTGCGTAGTTCACAAGGCCACCGGCATCGATCAACTGTCTCATAAATGGTGGAAACGGCTTCGCCTGCCACACATTTCCGGTAGTGACGTCTATTATCCTGCCAGATTCAAGATTGACCTCTATGGTATCACCATTCGTTATCCCTGCAACCGCCTCAGGACACTCAAGGATCGGAAGGCCTATATTGATTGCATTGCGATAGAATATACGCGCAAATGTGTTTGCGATAACGCAGGAAACACCTGAGGCTTTTATCGAAATCGGCGCATGCTCACGGGATGACCCACAGCCGAAATTGTCCTCTGCAACGATGACATCGCCGGGTTGAACCTTCTTCACAAACTCCGAGTCGATATCTTCCATGCAATGCGACGCGAGTTCCTGAGGATCACTTGTATTCAGATAGCGTGCCGGTATAATAACATCCGTATCGACGTCTGATCCGTATTTATGTACTGTTCCTTTAATCATTCGAACGTCCTTACCAATTTAATCCTTAATTCAGCTCCTCAGGGCTTCCCAGCCTCCCGAGCACGGCACTGGCAGCAGCGACAGCAGGACTGGCCAGGTAGACTTCCGATTTCGTGTGTCCCATTCGGCCGACAAAGTTACGGTTGGTAGTAGCGACAGAGCGCTCACCTTCTGCGAGAACACCCATATGGCCGCCCAGGCAGGGTCCGCAGGTCGGAGTGCTGACAACACCACCGGCTTCCACGAAAATCTCGGTGAGGCCTTCTTGAATCGACTGCAAATAAATCTCCTGTGTAGCAGGAATTACGATCAGTCTCACATCTGGATGGACCTTACGGCCTTTTAGGACCACTGCGGCGATGCGTAAATCCTCAATGCGTCCGTTGGTGCATGAACCGATGACGGACTGGTCGATCTTTACGTGGGTCGACTCGCTGACCGGCTTTGCGTTCTCCGGCAAGTGCGGGAAGCTGACGATAGGTTCAAGTTTGGAACAATTGATCTCGATTATTTCCTTGTACTGCGCGTCGGGGTCGCTCTTATAAAACTGATAGGGGCGGATTGCGCGGCCCTGGACATAAGCCAGAGTCTTCTCATCCGGTTCGATGATCCCATTCTTAGCCCCAGCCTCGATTGCCATATTGCACATTGTGAACCGGCCTGCCATATCAAGCTCCGAGATTGCCTCGCCGGTCAGTTCCATTGAACAATATAATGCTCCATCCACGCCGATCTTGCCGATAGTGTAGAGGATCAAATCTTTACCGCTGACCCATTTTGGGAGTCTGCCATAGTATACGAACTTGATCTGCTCAGGGACTTTGAACCATGTCTCACCAAGCGCCATTGCGCACCCGAGGTCAGTCGAGCCGACGCCTGTCGAGAACGCACCCAATGCGCCGTATGTGCAAGTATGCGAGTCTGCGCCGATAATTACATCACCGGGACCTGCAAGTCCCTCGTCCGGAAGCAATGTGTGCTCTATACCCATCCTGCCGATTTCGTAATAATGCTTGATATTGTGCTTGCGAGCGAACTCCCGCATTATCTTCACAAGTTCAGCGGACTTGATGTCCTTGTTTGGAGTAGAGTGGTCCGGTACGAGCGCGACCCGCTCATTATCGAATACCGTATCCGCGCCTATCTTTTCGAATTCACGGATAGCGATAGGCGCTGTAATATCATTACCCAGCACCAGGTCGAGACGTGCATTAATCAACTCGCCCGGTTCGACGACATCTTTACCTGCGTGTGCAGCCAGTATTTTTTGAGTTATAGTCTGTGCCATATTCAATTTCTCTTCGTTTATAATAACGGCTTATCTTTAGGTATTCCGTTGCTGCCGCGTTTTTCTTCATAATAAATCAGCTTGTTGATCGCGTTTAGATACGCTTTCGCGCTTGCCTCAACGATATCCAGGCTTGCGCCACGACCGGTATAGACTTCACCGTCCGGAGTAGACAGTTTCACAGTTACCTCACCAAGCGCATCGGTGCCGCCGGTGACGGCTTTCACGACATAATCGAGCAGTCTATACTCGGCATCGACCATCTTGTCGATCGTCTTATAAACAGCATCGACCGACCCGATGCCGATACCCGCGTCCACGATGTCTGTGTCATCGCTCTTTAGGCGGATAGTCGCAGTCGGAATACCATCCAGGCTGGTCATAACATTCATACACTTAAGCAGGTATTTTGCCGAGATGGCGCGCACTTCGTGAGCAACTATCGTCTCTATATCTTCGTTGAAAATCTCTTTTTTCTTATCAGCGAGTTCTTTGAAACGCTCGAATGCCTTCTCGAGTTCGGCCTTGTTCAGTTGATAACCGAGCGATTTGAGTTTTTCGTCAAACGCATGCCTCCCGGAATGTTTGCCGAGGATCAACTTGCTTTCGGTGAGACCTACTGACTCGGCATCCATTATCTCATATGTTCGTCTCTCCTGCATTACCCCGTGCTGGTGGATACCTGCTTCATGAGCGAATGCATTTGCGCCGACTATAGCCTTGTTCACTTGCACCGCGAGGCCGGTAACATCGGAAACGAGGCGGCTCGCACGATGAATATCTTTCGTGTTTATGTTGGTCTTGATGTTCATCAGGTCCGCGCGTGTGTTAATCGCCATCACTATTTCCTCAAGCGCTGCATTCCCGGCGCGTTCGCCGATGCCATTGATGGTACACTCGACCTGTCCCGCGCCGTTCATAACGGCTGAGAGGGTATTGGCTGTTGCAAGACCAAGGTCATTGTGACAGTGGACACTGATAATTGCATTTTTCGAATTTGGTACGCTTTTAATGAGCCTTCGAATCATATCTCCGAATTCGGTTGGAACTGCATAGCCGACAGTATCCGGGATATTCACTACAGTCGCACCTGCATCGATTACTGCTTCCACCACTTGGCAGAGATAATCAAAGTCTGAGCGGGATGCATCTTCCGCGGAGAACTCTACACTGTCCGTATAGTTCCTGGCGTGCCTTACCGCCATCTGTGCGATTTCGAGTACTTCCTCCCGCGACTTTTTAAGCTTTTTTTCAAGATGGATGTCGGACGTAGCGATAAACGTATGTATCACTGGCTTTTTTGAAAACTGCAGCGCTTCCCAGGCGCGGTCGATGTCCATCTTGCTCGCACGGCATAGACCTGCGATAGCCGGACCCTTTATTGTTTCTGCGATGGCTTTCACAGCTTCGAAATCACCGGGAGAAGATATCGGAAAACCGGCTTCGATCACATCGACCTTAAGCCTTGCAAGCTGACGCGCAACCTCCAGCTTCTCCTCGATATTCATACTCGCACCAGGCGATTGTTCGCCATCTCGAAGTGTTGTATCAAATATTCTTATGCGTAGAGACATATCCACCCCTTACTTCTCTATCGCTTCCGGTAAAACTATAGTCATAGCATAGTTGTTCAAGTACTTCCTGGCAGCAAGCTGGACATCGGCGGCTGTTACAGCCTCGATCTTTGAATCGTATGCGGAGTCGTATTCGCAGCCGAGTCCGATTGCTTCCATCCACCCAAGATGGAACGCCCGCTCCCGTATCCGCTGATGAGAGAGTGCGTATGTGCCTATAGTATAACGCTTTGCACGTTCCAATTCTTCATTTGTAAGCGGCTCATTCTGGATTTTGTTGATCTCAGCCAGAACGGCCTTTTTTACATCCTCCAGGGTCATCTCGATTGTGAATCCCGGATAGGTGAGCCGGTAAGGATCGGTCACCAGATAGACGAGCATGTGGCTTTGCTCCTTCATCATCGGGTAAATAGTCCCAAGCTCGTAGGCAAGCCCCTGCTTTTCGCGAAGGTCTTGGAACATCCTCGATCCCTTTCCACTCCCAAGCGCGACTGCGGCTACTCTCGCCGCCGGGTAGTCCGGCGATGTGACCGACGGCGCAAGGAACCCGAACATAATGTAAGCGGCGCCGATAGGCCGTTCCAGCAGGTCGCTCTTCGACTCCGTGAGGGATTCCTCAGGAATTTGACGCTGTTTAGGCAGAGTCTTTGAACTGGTGCCCGCAAACGCCATAGAGAACATTCTCGCGGCTTTATCTGCCTTAACATCGCCGACGACAGATATAACTATATTGTTCGGAACATAGTACTGGTTATAGAACTGCTGAAGGTCGTCCGGCGTTATGCTCTGAATTACCCTTGTATAACCACTTGGCGGACGGTGGTAAGGATTGTCTTTGTAAAGCCGCTGCCTGATCTGTTCGTAGGTAGCGTTGAAGATATCATCGTCTTCGGCAGCCATTTCAGCAAGTATGTCCTGCCTCGCGCGGTCGACCCACTTTCGCTCGAAATCAGCATTATTCAGAATGTCTCCCAGCAGGATAACGGCATTTTCGAATTCGGATGTGGTCGTTATCGCCTTGATCTCAGTATAGTCGGGATGCCACTCAGTCTGCAGGTTTCCACCTACTTCGTCCGCAATTGCTGCAACCTTTTCAGCACGTTTGTTCCTGGTGCTCGTAAGGAGAGTATGTGCGATCATGTTGCCGATCCCAGCGTTGGACTCCCGCTCCTCAGAAGCACCTGCCTTGATGAAAACTTCAATTGCGACTATTCCTGCGCTCTCTTCCGGCTTTACGATAACCGTCAACCCGTTAGGCAGAACCGTTTTAGTGAACGCTTTCGAATCGGCTGTAGCAGCGGAAAATGCGAAGCTCATGATTAAAAGCGTAAATATCGGAATGGAACTCCTGCAAATAGACATACTCGGCAATTCTCCTGTTATATTAGGGCCCAAGGGTCACGACGACTGCTTTGTTAGGATCGAGATACTTCTTTGCCAGGAAAAGGACGTCGTTCGGCGTAACTTTTCGGATGTTTTCGATGTAAGTCTGAGCGAGATTGAAGTCGTCCGTCGCTGCATAGAACCCAATGGTAGAAGACTGTCCCGCGAAAGTCTCAGTATCGAACGCAAACCCGCCTTCCAGCGATCTTCTTGCTCTGGCGAGGTCCGTTTCCGCTATTTTATTGGTCCTGAGATCGTTTATCTTGTTAAAAACCGCCTCTTCAGCCTTTGCGATCTTGTCGGGCTCTGTCGAGATTATTAGAATAGCGAGTCCGGGGTCTCTTTGCGTTAAAAAATCACTCGATACATCTATGGCCAGCCGCTGATTGATTTTCAATTCCGTTGAAAGCCAGCTCTGGTAGCCAAGACCGAGATAAGACATAAGAAGGTCCATTGAGTATACATCAGGACGGTTTCTGACCGACGGTGCCGGGAAGGCGATACCTAGATAAGCTAGTTTCGTGTTCCGATGCACCGTATCTCGCATCTGCTCAGTCCTTACAGGCTCTTGCGCCACAGCCTTTTCGACGAGAGGTTTTCTTTTAAACCCCGCAAATGCCTTTTTGACTGCGGAGACAGCTTTATCCTGGGATATATCGCCGACCAGGACAACCGCCATATTCTCCGGTACGTAGAGTCTATTGTAAAACTCTGTAATAGTTTCACGTGTAACCCTAGACACCGATTCCTTGGTACCCTCGACAGGCATTCCATATGGATGTGATTTGTACGCCGCGGAATATAAAAAGTCCTGCAGTACAGCGGTAGGGCTGCTGTCCTTCCTCGCTATTTCGTCCGTGATGACCCGGCGTTCATGCTCTATGTCTCCTGGATCGAACTTTGGTCCTGTGACGACATCGGCCATAATATCCAGCGACTTGTCCAGGTAGCGCCGGGCGACAACTGTGAAGCAGTGAGTCCAGTCTTTACCCGTCTTTGCTTCGAGGCTGGCGCCGATGCTCTCTATCTCCATATCGACCTGTCCGGGACCGCGTTTTTCCGTAGCTTTAAACAGAAGGTGCTCAATAAAATGCGAAACCCCGCTGGTCTCTGATGTCTCATTGATGCTGCCGGCCTTTATCCATATATCGACGGCTACCAGGTCTGTCGAGTGGTCTTCCTGAACAATGACCTTGAGTCCGTTATCAAGTGTTGCCGATGTTACTGGCGAATTTATCGATCCGACTGCCGTGGAGGCCAATATTGCGGTAAACAGCGCTAACACAGCCGTTGTTATGGTCGTATTCTTCAATAGACGTTCTCCTGTAGAGCTGTCAATAATAAAAATCTTGAGTAATATGCGTTTCCATCTGTCAAGTCTACACGTTTGTACATTATAATGGAAGAGTAGCAAAATGGTCGAACGAAGGCTTCTTAAAAATTTTGATATCGGCCTTGTCCTGCTGATGCTGGCTATTATTACATACGGTCTCTTGACCATATATAGTGCAAGCAGAGGCAGCGGAAATGAAATGACGATGGTCCGAAAGCAGTTGATGTGGGCTGTGGCCGGATTCATCGCGTTTGCTGTCGCCGCGTCAATCGACCATAAGAGCTATTCACGCATAGCAAGTTGGATCTACGGAATTAACCTGTTTTTCCTGGCAAGCGTCTTCGTCATAGGTGTCGAGCGTAAAGGTTCTCAGCGGTGGATCGGGGTCGGCAGTCTTGTTATCCAACCATCGGAGTTTGCGAAGATTGCAATTATTATCACACTGGCTGTCTTCCTGGTCAAACACAAGGACAAAATCAATGAATTCGGGACTTTCGTGCTTTCTTTCGTCCACGTCGCTGTGCCGATACTCTTTATCTTCAAACAGCCGGATTTGGGAACATCGCTGGTCTTAACATCCATCTGGTTCGGGATGACGCTAATCGCCGGCGCTAACTGGAAGCATTTGACTATATTTGTACTCGGTGTAGTAATAATCGGCGCTATCGGATGGAATGTCGGTGTACTTGAGGACTATCAGAAAGCGAGACTCACAAGTTTTATCAACCCGAAATCGGACCCCAGGGGTTCCGGGTATCACATCGTCCAGTCAAGGATCGCAATCGGCTCCGGGCAGGTGGCAGGCAAAGGCTGGCTCCGCGGGACCCAGAGCCAACTAGGGTTTATACCCGAGAACCATACCGATTTCATATTCACCGTGGCAGCGGAGGAGTTTGGGTTTGTCGGCGCTGCGCCGCTCATATTGATGTATTTCCTCCTGTTGTGGAAGGGCTTAACGATAATGTCGGAGACTGAAGATGACATAGGCAGGCTTATAGCCGCCGGTGTTGTGTGCATGTTTATGTTCCATATATTCGTAAATATAGGGATGACGCTTGGGATTATGCCTGTAACCGGTGTCCCTCTTCCACTTTTCAGTTATGGCGGGAGCAGCCTGCTTGCCAACATGCTGGCTCTCGGCATTCTGGCCGGGATCGGTATGAGAAGGCATAAGATAAATTTCTAGCTGTCAGCACTCAGCTATCAGCCGACAGCTAGAAATTGACTCGCGGCAGGGGTTGATTTATACTCTAACGGGTAAATGTTAAAAGAATTATCTGAACTCTATAAATATCGCGATCTGCTTACACAGCTTGTCGTTCGTGACCTCAAGGTGCGGTATAAAAACTCAGTGCTGGGGTTTTTATGGTCGCTCATCAATCCGCTTGTACAGGTCGCAACAATTACGCTCGTGGTCAAGTATATTATGAGGGTGGAAATCCCGAACTACTCTGCGTATCTGTTAGTGGCGTATCTCCCGTGGATGTTTTTCCAAATGTCCCTGATGGATGCAAGCCAGGCAGTACTGAAGCATCATGATATGCTGAAAAAGGTCTATTTCCCTCGCGAAGTCCTGCCGCTTTCGATGGTAATCGCAAACCTTATACATTTTTTGCTTGCTGTCGCCGTGTTTTTCGTTTACCTTCTTGTTATCGGCACCCCGATTGTGGCTACATGGCTTCTCCTGCCGGTTTTGATCTTGATCGAGTTCCTTTTGATAACGGGGCTTGCGTTTTTCATCTCTTGCCTCAACGTGTTTTACGAAGACATAAAATATATAGTATCGGTACTTCTCAATATTCTGTTTTATCTCACTCCGGTGATCTATCTCTCTGAGATGATCTATACAAAGCTTCCGGCAGCGACACGGAACATATTCTTTTCCCTGTATCAACTGGTCCCGCTGAACACGATTGTCATTGCATTCAGAAAACTGCTTTTGCCGCCCTACAGTGTCCCACCTCATGTAAAAACGGCATTCGAGCTGAAGGACCTGCCTTTCAACTACGAGTTTCTTGCGATAACAGGAGTCATATCGCTTGTGATAGCAATTCTCGGCTATGCTTACTTCAACGCCCGTAAATGGAGCTTCGCGGAGCAGATTTGATGGAATACTCAGTCGAAATCCAGGATGTGAAGAAGACATTCAAACTGTGGCACGGACAAGCCGGTTCGCTCAAATCGATGATGCTTACGTTTTGCAGTAGAAAACCGGAGGAACTCCAGGCGCTGAAAGGGGTAAATATCTCCGTCCGGCAGGGTGAGACGCTGGCGGTTATCGGAAAAAATGGTTCGGGTAAAAGCACGATGCTGGGGATCATCGGCCGTATATACAAGCCGACGAGCGGGAATGTAATAGTTCGCGGGAGGGTCTCTGCGCTCCTCGAACTTGGAGCAGGGTTTCATCCGGAGTTAACAGGGATAGAGAACATTTACCTGAATGGGACTATACTCGGCATCAGGACCCGCGATATGAAGGGTAAGATCGACGAGATAGTCCAGTTTGCCGAGCTCGAGAAGTTCATAGATGCTCCGATCAAGACCTATTCCAAGGGGATGGTTATGCGGCTGGGGTTCTCCGTTGCCGTGCAAGTCGATCCCGATGTTCTTCTGGTGGATGAGGTTCTGGCTGTAGGCGATGAATCGTTCCAGTCCAAGTGTTACAGCAAGATAGAGGAGTTTCAAAAGCTCGGGAAGACAATTATATTTGTTTCTCATGACCTGCCCGCCGTGCGCCGCGTCGCGTCCAGGACGATATGGCTGGACCAGGGACTGGTCCACATGGAAGGCTCGGCCGATAGTGTCGTGGATGCTTATACTATAGATGCCGTGCCGGGTAAGGAGGACAAAGATGCAGGAGAAGCCAATTAGTCAGAGGCTGCTAGATATGCTGCGCTGTCCGGCCTGCGAAGACCGGCCCAGAGTCGAGCTGAAAGACGGTAAATTGGTCTGTGAGAAATGCGGCAGGGTGTATCCTGTAGAGGACGGTGTTCCGGCCATGCTGGTCGAGGAGACTGAATGAAAATACTTGTTATTCATGGCCCCAACCTGAATATGTTGGGAACCCGCGAGCCGGATGTCTACGGCAGCATGACTCTCGATGAGGTAAACAATAAAATATATGCTGCCGCCGGTGATCTTGGGGTGAATGTCGAGTTTTACCAGTCAAACAGCGAAGGTGAGATTATAGATGCTATCCAGCAAGCGATAAAATCAGTAGGCGGCATCATTATCAATCCGGGCGCCTATACTCATTACAGCTATGCGATAAGAGACGCTTTGGCAGCAGCAGGTCTCCCGGTGGTGGAGGTCCATATGTCCAATATCTACGCGAGAGAGGACTTCCGCAAAGTTTCCGTGACAGCACCGGTTGTAAAAGGGGTAATTTCCGGCTTTGGTGTCGAGAGCTATCTCCTGGCGCTTAATGCCTTAAAATCGATTTTAGCAGGATAGATTTAACCTGAAAGTGCGAAATGGGGAAAGCACGAAAGAGGTACTGAAGGGATAAGCAGGACGAACTGCGGTCCCGAAGATTGGCAGAAACTCGTGTTTCTCCCCGTGGTCCGGTAGGTCCGCGGGGTGGATGAAAAGCGATCCCGAAGCATGGGGAACCACTTTGGGAGTGCGGCGGCTTGACGCCGCTTTTTTATCGACATCCACTTGCAATTTCCTTTCTTCGTTTCTCCCTTTCGTGCTTTTGTGATAAAAGAAAAGCTGTAAGGAGAAGATATGAGCAAGCGATTAGAGCGGATAAGGGAAGAGATGAGCAAACAGCGTGTGGATGCAATGCTCATCACAAATCTCGTCAATATCCGATACATAAGCGGGTTCACCGGAAGCACCGCCACTGTCATCATCACGAACGATGAGGCAATTATCCTCGTGGATTCCAGGTATGTCCTTCAGGCATCCGGTGAATGCCCCGACTTTGATGTGATTCTGTACTCCGGCGGCGTATTGGAAGCCGCAGCAGAGATATTAGATGAATCAGCCCCCAAAAGGCTCGGGTTCGAGCCGAACTGTGTAACATACAGCACGCATCTTGAGCTTCGGAGGGTGGTGTCGAAGAACACCAGGCTTATCGGCGTAAAGGGAATGGTCGAAAAACTAAGGATGGTGAAAGACTCAGGCGAGATCGATGCCATAAAACGCGCTGTCGTTGTTGCCGACAAATGTTTCTCTCACGTCGTCTCCTGGGTCAAGCCGGGGATGACGGAGCGTGAGATAGCGCTCGAAATGGACACATATATGCGCAAGCTTGGCGCGGAGAAAGAATCGTTCGATACGATAGTGGCGGCTGGCCCGAACGCAGCGTGTCCCCATCATCAGCCGACCGGCGATGTCCTGAAAGAGGGACAGATGCTCAAGATGGATTTCGGCGCGCTGGTAGACGGTTATTGTTCCGATCTGACCCGCACCATCTTTATGGGAGAGCCGGACGAGCGCCAGCGAGAGGTATATAACGTCGTTCTCGATGCTCAAATGGCTGCGATCCATGCAATTAAGCCCGGTGTGAAGGGCAGCGAGATAGATACCATTGCCAGAGAGCACATAAAGTCTGAAGGCTACGGCGATTACTTCGGGCATGGGCTGGGGCACAGCATAGGACTCACGGTACATGATGGTGATGGGTTTAGCCAGAGGAGCAGTATTGTGCTTGAACCGGGTATGGTAATCACCGTCGAGCCGGGAATATATGTCGAAGACTGGGGCGGCGTAAGGATAGAAGACGATATCGTCGTTACGGAGTCCGGCGTAGAGGTCCTAACGAAGTCGACTAAGGATATTGTAGTAGTACGTTAAATAATTCTTCCGGATAATGCGATTAATATAGTTGGATTATGAGGTTGCGCAAAGATATGGCATTCGATGCAACGAAACCGTATAATGACTTGCCTGAACTTCCTCCTAAAGTTGATATCGAGACAAAAGCTGTACTTCGAAAGACCATAACGGCAGGTCGAGTGCTTGCGGAGTTGAAAGGTATTGGCGAGGCAATACCGGATCAGAGCATTTTGATAAACTCAATAGTATTGCAGGAAGCAAAAGCAAGCTCTGAAGTTGAGAATATTGTTACAACCAATGATGCACTGTTTCGTGCTCTTGCAGTTGACACTGCGAGCGTTGATCCTGCTACGAAGGAAGTTTTGAGCTACCGGCAGGCATTGTGGACAGGATTTCATGATGTAATGCGTAGGAATGTCTTAACGACAAATGCCTTTATCAAGATTGTAAATACGATCAAACAAGATACCGCAGGTATACGAAACATACCTGGCACGGCGCTGGTTAATCCGTCAAATCGTAGAGTTGTCTATACTCCGCCCGAAGGGGAGACAGTGATCCGGGAAAAGCTGAGGAATATGGAGGAGTATATACACTCTTCAGATGGCCCTGATCCATTGGTGAAAATGGCTGTTATTCATTATCAGTTTGAAGCGATCCACCCATTTTTAGACGGCAACGGCCGTACGGGCCGCATTCTTAGCATTCTATATCTGGTTTGCCAAGGATTACTGGATTTACCGGTGTTGTATCTTAGCCGCTATATTATTGAAAACAAGTCTGAATACTACCAACGCTTAAGAAACATCACGGAAAAGCAGGATTGGGAGCCCTGGATACTCTATATGCTGGAGGCAATAGAGCAAACAGCCGTACTTACACGTGAGCGTATACTGGAAATAAAAGAACTACTTAATGAAACTATTGAGGTTGTTAAAAGCCGACTGCCAAAGGTTTACTCGAAAGAGCTAGTTGAATTGTTGTTCAGGCAACCTTACATTAAGGGTCAGACTTTAGTAGATGAGGGTCTAGCCAAACGGCAGACTGCAGCAACTTATCTTAAGGAACTTGAGCGAATCGGTTTACTGGACTCTGTTAAAGTATGGAAAGAGCGGCTTTACTTGAATACCAAACTATGCGAGTTGCTATCTCGGTAACTCGTCTTCGTAGGAGTAAGTTGCTTTTCGTGTCGAAATACTTGCGAATAATCGACGCGAAAAGCTATCATGTCGATTGCAACGACATGATAGCTTGGAAATGAACTTTAGAAATTGTAGAACATACCAGAAGAATGTTTAAGATATATATTTAAACTTATACAAATCTCAATATAAGGTGAGGTAATGAGAAACTTAATTAATGATGCGTTGAAAGATCACGGCGCTGATTATGTGGAAATACGGGTGGAAGAATCGGATCGCACAGCGGTGTCATACCGGGGGCGCGAACTGGACTCCATAAGCCGGCTTTCCGGATTCGGCGGCAATGTCAGAGCGGCTGTGAACGGAGGATGGGGGTTCGTTTCCTTCAACACACTGGATAACCTGAAGGACAAGGTCAAACTTGCCGTACTGCAGGCAAAACTTGTCGGTAAGGAAAAGACTCAGTTGGCTCCGGTACCACCTGTTGTGGATGAAGTCCGGCCTGTGATAGTAAAAGACCCAAGGACAGTCTCTCTATCCGACAAAAAGCAGTTGGTAGAGGAGTACGCAGAAGTAATGCTATCGCTTGGCGATAAAATCCAGACCTGTTTCGTCAACTACAGCGACACATGGAACAAGATTTATTACGCCAACACTGATGGGGCCTGGATCGATAGCGAGCGCGTCTATGTGGTTGGGTCGACTCAGGCCGTTGCGAGGATGGGAGACGATATCCAGCAGAACACTTCGAGCGTTTCCTCCACGCGGGACTATGGAATATTCGAAGACCGGCACGAAGACATACGGAAGATGGGAGAAGCGGCGATCGAGATGCTTTCCGCCCCTAAGGTCAAGGGCGGAAGCTATACGGTCATAGTTGATCCGAGCCTCGCCGGAATCTTCGCGCATGAGGCTTTCGGCCACCTTTCCGAAGCCGACGATATGGCTGAAAACCAGCAGATGAGAGACCTGATGGTGCTCGGCAGGCGGTTCGGCGGCAAGCACCTGAATATCCTTGATGGCGCTGATGTCCTGGGAAGCGGCGGCACGCTCAAGTATGACGATGAAGGCGTCGCGAAGAAGCCGACTTACCTTGTAAAAGAAGGTGTCCTGGTCGGGCGGCTCCATTCTCGTGAGAGCGCAGCCAAGATGGGCGAAGAGCCTACAGGCAACGCCCGCGCTTTGAATTATACCTTCCCGCCTATAGTCAGGATGACGAACACATACGTCGCTCCGTCCAAGGATGTTACGCTGGAAGATATGCTTTCAGACGTGGACGAAGGGCTTTACGTTATAGACAGCCTCGGAGGGCAGACTTCAGGCGAGATGTTCACCTTCTCAGCAAGAGAAGCGTTCATGATCCGAAAAGGCAAGATAGCCGAGCGGGTGAGAGGCGTAAACCTGACCGGTAACGTCTTTACGACGCTCGAGAATATCGATTCTATCGGCAACGACATTGTCTGGCCGAAAAAAGGCGGCGGATGCGGTAAAGGCGGGCAGGCTCCGCTTCCCGTAGGGTTCGCTGGTCCGCACTTCAGGATTCGCAACTGCGTGGTGGGAGGAAAGTAAGATGATAAACAAGATTCTTGAGATGGCCGCGCGTGTGGCGCAGGATGCGGAAGTATTCGAGGTCATGAGTGAAGAGACCCCTGTAGAGTTCGAAAACAACAAGCTGAAATCTGCATCCACCCGTTCAATAAAAGGTTATGCTTTAAGGATAATCAAGGACGGAAAGATAGGATTTTCCTCGACTACCAAGCCGGACGGTGCTGCTGATCTTGTAGAGCATGCGGTCGAGACGGCTCAGTTCGGGCAGGAAGCCAATTTCGAGCTCCCGTCGCAGCCGGCAGCACTTCCTTCGGTAAAGGTATACGACGAGGAAGTCGCAAAAATCTCGGTCGAGCAGTTGGTCGAAACAGGCCAGGCGGTGCTAGATGGCATCAGACAGGCAGAACCGGGTGCTCAGGTTGCCGTAGGGATAGAGAAAGCCTATGGTACACACAGGCTGGTCAACACCAAAGGGCTCGATGTCGAGAGCAAGGGCACTTATTATGGAATCGGTGCAAGCCTGGAGCTTATACAGGGCACAGATATGCTTCAGATCTGGGATGGGCTCGATTCCAGAAGTAAGTTCGATATCATCGAGGTTATAAATGCGGTCAAAGAGAAAGCGGCTCGCGGCAAGAATATCGTTCCTATAGATACGCGCACAATGCCGGTTATCTTTACACCGAAAGGGTTCGAAATGACCCTCAGCCTGCCGTTCTACATAGCATTCAGCGGTAAAGAGGTGCTGCAGGGTGTGACTCCTGTCTCCGACAAGCTCGGAAAACAGGCAATGGACCCGCGCATTTCGATTTATGACGACGGTATCATCGATTACTCGACCGCTTCCCGCCCGTTCGATGATGAAGGGCTTCCGACGAA
This sequence comes from Armatimonadota bacterium, assembly GCA_039680575.1. Lineage (GTDB taxonomy): Bacteria > Armatimonadota > UBA5829 > UBA5829 > DTLH01 > JBDKSP01. The sequence goes on along the minus strand of JBDKSP010000022.1, from coordinate 25,207 downwards.
CCGCATGCCACTTATAGAGAACGGCGTCGTAAAGAACTTCATCTATGACCTTGCGACCGCAGCAAAAGCAGGCGCAAAACCGACAGGAAACGGCCAGAGAGGGCTCGGCAGCCTGCCGAACCCCGGCTACAATGGCATGGTGATCCAGGCAGGCGATACTGCGCTTGAAGATATAATAAAAGGTGTAGAGTATGGCCTTCTGGTAGACCAGACGCTTGGCGCATGGGCAGGAAACGCCCGAGGCGGCGATTTCTCCGGTAATGTCCACTACGGCCTGAAGATCGAGAACGGAGAACTGGTCGGACGTGTCAAGGATGTCATGGTTGCAGGCAACGTTTTCGAGGGGTTAAAGAATATCGGCACAATCGAAAATGTAAGCCACAGGCAGTCCGGCGGCAGATGGATACCTCACATCCTGTTCTCAGGCTTGAGCGTAGCGACGAGGTAGAAACTGGTCTTCTGAACCGCGAATTACGCGAAGAAGCGCGAAAGACGCGAAAATGGGATTGGTGGAGACTTGCACAATCCTCCCCTTCTTCCCGAAAGGGGAGAAGGGGAGGATGAGGGGTATTCCGGCAGCGAAGCTGCCGATGGCCGCCACGGAGGGCGGCCACTACGCATATTGGTGTATGCCGATAGAAAAGCGGAAACTGGCGCTTCCGCACTCCAAGGAGATTGGTGGAAATGTGTTAATTATCCACCATTTCCTGCACTGTGATCGATTTGCACAATGCTATAATCTCGCATCCGTATGATGTCGTTACGTGAAGCAGAACCATTTTCTCGTCACGTATCTTGTCAAGTATAAACGGGTACTTGGTCCTGAGTTCACCAGGATGGCCGTGGTATACATCATCCAACAACTCCATTGGCATATTCGGCCATTCATATTGATCCATGTCTTGAATGGTGTTACCCTCCTAAAAATCATGGACACTCATACGGTAGATCTCATTCAATACGACCTTCAACCGTGCGCCACAAGAGTAGCACTGGATGGTAATTTCTGCCTTGTGATCTCGCTCGGTGTCAGAGAAAATGCCTAGAATGTAACAGTCATGGAATTCATCAAACTGATTGTGGTCGCAACGCTGTTCAGAACCCATTATTCCGCACTCCACAGAACCACCTTCGGCTGCACTCTAAGCCCGAACGGTTGGGGTTGGCGTCTGCCCATCATGGTGTTTGCCAGGTTGCCGCGTGTTTCGATCTTCAGACTATTGGTTCCGGGTTTTACGAACTTCGTAATGTCGAAGGTATAGCTGGCCCAGAGGCGTTTTCCGGCGCATTCGCCGTTTACATAAACGGTTGCCGAATCTCCGACATCTCCCAGGTCAAGCTCGAATTTCCCGTTGTGCTCTTTCAGCTCGAAATCCGTTGTGTAGACGACTGTGCCTGAGTAAAACGGCATTGTTTCTTCCAGGTGGAACTGGTCGCGTGTTGCTTTCGGTTTTATCAACAGCGTATCGCCCAAAACTACATCGAATTCCCCGACCATCCTGACCGGCTCCGAGAGTTGGGTGGGGGAGATGACTCGGACAGTGTTCAACCCCTCTTTGATGAGAGCAGTGATATTGGCCGACAGGTCGGACGGGTCGGTCATCCAGTTTTGCGTAGGGTAGAGCGTCACTTCAGCGTCATTTACATATACCTGGCAGAGCGCGTAGTCGATATCGAGCACAAACCTGACCTCGCCAGGGTCGCCTTCGACGTTGAAACTTGTGCTGTACTCACCGGCAAAGCGCGTGTAGTCAGGGGGCGTTACCCAATTGACCGGAATGCACCTCGCGTTCTTGCGGACGTCGATTCTGTGCCCGGAGGGAACATAATCAAAATCGAAGATCAGTGCGACATTCTCGCCGGTTTCAAATGCGAGCTTATCCAGCGCGGTCTCTGATACTTTGGTCTGTTTAGCTGCTTTTTGAAGATCCGACGGATCTTCCTCGATGATTACAAATGATTGGTACGGCCCGAAGTGAAGTAAAGTCTCGGTCTTGCTATCCACTGACTTGCTATCTATGACACGCGATACTCCGGTTTCGAGCTCGATCTGTCTGAGACCGATGTTTCCGGTAAATCTGGCGGTGATATCGCGCGGATGCTCGCTTCTGTTCACCATGAAGACGATGTTTTTACCGTCTTTCTCCCTCTGGAGGATCATGATGTCTTCTCTGTCGTCGCCCAAGAGGTGTATACCGTCGTCAATAGAGTGTCTGAGCCTCATAACGAACCCAGGCAGGTCTTCAGTCATGACAAAATTGACGCCGTTCGACGTACTAGGGTTGTTTGCTTCCATCGGATCGCCCGAACGATAAAGGAAATATGTCTCAACCTGCTTTGCTATATCCCCAATTTCTTGATACTCAGCGGGACGCATGTATGGTGTGTACGGGACGATCAAAAGATCATACTGCTCATTACCCAGGGCTAGTTTGCCGTTCTCTATTCCAGCAGTTGAAAGGGTAGGGAAGTCCACCAGGTCGAAGTCTAGATGGTATTTTATCAGCTCAACGCAGATAGAGTTCAGTATGTTGTCGATGCACTCGAACTCTGGTGTCTTTCGGTCCGTTTGGTATGACGCGTGCAGACCTGTAAGCGGGTAAAGCATCAATATCTTGCTTATATGCCTTCCGCCGGTCAGCATTTGAGAAAGCCGTTCTACATAATCCGAAAATGCGTCAAAATCATGCCACATGGGCGATTGGAAGAAGAATGATGGAGGGCTTTCCCGTTTCATCGGTCCTGCTACGGTATGGAAAAGCGCGTGCGGGACGAGCAGGTTTACGCCAAGCGCAAACTGCCAGTCTACGACTTTCTTCAGGTCGATGAACCGCGCATCCCAGTCCATAATCCCGAAGGATTCAGACATAACACGCGGTTTTCCGGCCGCATGCGCGTGAGACGATGCGATTTTGTGTCCGATTATCGAGATGAACGAGTTGCCGAGTGTAGCTTTCCGGAGATGGTCGACACCGGGAATATCCATCGTCTTCATCGTACCGAACATATCACCCTCGAACCTGATCTGATACCTGAGAGGTTCTTCGCAGTTGTTGTGGCCGGTGTAGATGAGATTGTGGTCCCTGCACCACTGAGCAAGATTGCCGTGATAGTTGGTGTTGAACAGATTAGCAACATGCTCCCAGAAGTCAGCCCTGAAAGATGGCGCGTTGTCACCAGGTAAGTACAGGTAAGGTATGTTGATTACCGCCGAGTAGTGATACTTTTCCTCGAACGATTGGAAAAGTTTCTCTGTGTAGGGAAGGTTCCAGTCGTCGTAGCCGACAGAGACCCAGTAGATACTTGGTTCGTCCGTAAAGGCGACCCGAATCGTCTTGCCAAACTCATCGCCGAAGCGTTTGAAATATTCCTCATGGGTGCGTTCCTTGAAGAAGTCTACGGCGGCCTTCGAAAGCGTGTCTATATAATATTTATCCCGCTTGATATGGCAATTGAAGACGTGCCAGGTGTCGTCGAGCATCTTGATGGCATGGCGGTCGGCAAGTATCCTGGTTTTTGTGATCCTTCCGCTCTGCAGTTTGGCTGCCATCAGAAATTGTCCCGGCTCGAAAGTCGAAAGGTCGATCTCAGCCTTAGGAACTGCGCTTACGGCCAGATATTTACCCATGAATTGCGGGTTTGCAAGCTGAACAGTCATCCCTGCTGTGCCGCTCGGCCAGTTCAACTCATCATAGATCCAGAGATGCATATCCCTGGCTTTTGCTTCCTCGACACACCAGCCAAAGATACGAAACCAGTCTTCAGAGAGGTATTCTACAGTCAATCCATAGCGAGGATGAACAATTACGTCAAACATGCCCTTGGAGCGCATTTCATCGAACTCGGATGCTATACTTTCGCGGGAGATATGTCCGTTGATAAACCAGAATGGAACGGGACCGCGGATATTGGTAATATTATTAAGATAGTCGGTCATATAGTTTGTCATCTCGCAATAATTATAATATGGTAGAGTCTATTTTCCCCCCAGTGAAGCTGCTATGTCAAGCAGGTCGGGATGTAAAATATGGGAGGAATCAGTAAGGGTATGAACGAACAGTTTTTCGAGGAGTGAATATTATGCAGCTTAACGACATCATTCGGACTTTGGAGAAAGTGGCTCCGCCCAGGCTTGCTGATGAGGGTGATAAGACCGGCCTGCAGGTGGGGGACGCGTCTTCTGATATATCTAAAGTGATCGTAGCGGTCGATCCGACACCTGCTGTTATCGATCATGCAGTGGATTCAGGCTCAGACCTCCTGATATCCCACCACCCGCTAATTTTCAACCCGCTGGAGACGCTTGCGGCAGGTACATCTGTTAAAGATAGCGTGATAAAGTTAATCAAAGCTGATATTGCGCTATATGCTATGCACACTAATTACGACTCCGCGCCGGGAGGGATAAATGACGTCCTTGCAGACCGGCTTGGGGTGCGGGTGATGGGGCTTCTTACTACAAGACACCGCGAAAAGAAGTTGAAACTTGCCGTTTTTACTCCGCCGGAAGCGATCGATGCGATTCGAGATGCTATGGCTGAAGCAGGAGCTGGAATAATAGGTAACTACACGCATTGCAGCTTTCGTTCGGATGGCATGGGGACTTTTGTCCCGTTGCCTGGATCCGAACCTTATGTCGGCGAGATTGGCAGGCTTCAGGAAGAGGCTGAATATAAGCTGGAGATGATTGTACCGGAATGGAGGCTCAGCCAGGTCCTGGACACGATGATTGAGAAGCACCCGTATGAAGAGGTAGCTTACGATATCTATCCGCTGGAAAATGAGCCGTATTCTTATGGTTATGGAAGGGTAGGGCGGCTTGCAAAACCGATGAAGCTCTCTGAATTTCGGCAGGTAGTCGAAGAATCGCTTGAATCCCAACAGATAAGGATGATCGGCAATCAGGACAAGCCCGTTGAGGTTGTAGCTCTTTGCGGCGGGGGTGGGAAAAGGCTTATCCCCGATGCTTTCGCGGCAGGAGCGGATGTGTATGTCACCGGAGATGTCGGGCATCACGATTTTCTGGATGCCGATGCACTTGGCCTGGCTGTCATAGACGCAGGCCATTACGAAACTGAGCGTCCCGGAATGGAGTTGCTTGCTGCAAAATTGAGCAGTGAATATGCCGGAGAGTCTGTAACTGTCGAATTCATTAAGTAATACCAGTACATTCACCGGTTTTTATGTGATAATGCAGGATATGCGAATTCGGTGTGTAAGTTTTTAGTAGTAATGCAGTTGGTGAGGCTGGAACTCACAGGTTGGTTTTCGGCTGTACAGCCGGAAACCAATGGAAAGATTGGAGCTAGGGAATTTGAACAGGGATGTAGGGTTCGGAATAGTCGGTTGCGGTGCAATATCGCCCTGGCATGTGAATGGTATTGCCGGTGCTGAAGGCGCTTCACTGGTTGCGGTATGCGATTGTATCAGGGAAAAGGCTGAAAAGCTCGCTGGTGGAAACTGCCATATCAAAGTTTACACGGATTACCAGGAGATGCTTGGAGACACCGATGTGGAGGCTGTTTGCATATGTACGCCGTCCGGTATGCATGCCGATATGGCTGTTCTGGCGGCGAAAGCAGGTAAGCATGTCCTTACAGAGAAACCTGCGGACATCACACTTGAAAACATCGATCGCATGATTGCCGCATGCAGGGAAGCGAATGTAAAACTGGGTGTCATATTTCAGAGGAGGACTTCTCTGCTCTGGCGGGCTGTAAAGGAAGCGGTAGAGTCCGGTGGTCTGGGGCGAATAGTTCTCGGAGATGCTTACTGCAAATATTTCCGGAGCCAGAAATATTACGATTCCGGCGGATGGCGGGGTACATGGCATCTCGACGGCGGTGGGGCGCTCATGAACCAGGGCGTCCACATAATCGATATGCTGCGCTGGATTATGGGGCCTGTCGAAACCGTATTTGCGTACACCGGACATCTCGTACGGAATATAGAAGTAGAGGACACTGCCGTGGCAGCGCTAAAGTTTGCGAACGGCGCATTCGGAGTGATCGAAGGCACGACTTCCGTGAACCCCGGTCTGGACCACCGTGTCGAGTTCCATGGTGAGAAAGGCACGATACGAATCGAGGGCGAAAGAATCGTCGAGTGGAGCGTTCCCGGAGTCGTATTACATGTAGGTGAGGGGAGCGGCGGCGTAGATATAAAGGCCGGGACATCGGCGTCTTCTCCGACCTCTGTTGATATAGAAGGACACCGCCTGCAGATCGAGGATTTAGCGAGCGCAATCCGTGAAGACCGGTCCCCGATGGTGACTGGAGAAGAAGCTCGGAAGGCTGTCGAAGTCATTCTTGCCATATATGAGTCATCAAAGACCGGTATGCCGGTAACGCTGCCTTTAGGATAGGTGAAAAGATGAATCAGACCAGTGGTGATAACAGTAGTACGCGAGGCAATTCCGCGCGCGCGGCGGCTTACCTGCGCCGCGTTACGACGCTGGCACGCCAGGGGAACTACGACGAGGCTATTCAGGCCATGGAAAAGGCGATAGCGCTTGCGCCTGACAAGCCGGGTCACTGCGTGAGATTGGCGGGGCTTTACAGGGCGCAGAGGAAGATGGACAAGGCAATTCAGGCCATCGAGCGCGCTATCGAACTCGATCCGTATAACCCGAGCCCCCAGGAAGCGCTTCTTCAAATATACGTCGAAGCCGGGAAGTATGACGAGGCTATAAGCGGCAGCAAGGGATTGCTCAAAAGGTACCCGCGGAACACTTTCGCATTGGATGTACTGGGCCTTTCTTATCTTCAGAAGGGTATGCTAGATGAGGCGCTTCAGGTCACATCTCGCTTGGTACGTCTTGCTCCGCTGGACTCGGCTAACCACTATAAAAAAGCAGTGTTATTCCAGCAGAAAGGCGATTGCGCCAGAGCTATAGAGGAGTTTTCCCGCGTAATCGAGATGGACCCGGACGGAGACCTGTCCACCGATGCCCGTGAAGCGATTGCTTCGCTCGATGAGTATCAGTTAAGGCAGATAGCCACACTTGCAACCGAAGACCGGTTGTTTATGATGAAACTGCTTAGAAATCCGGATGGGGCTGCTCGCGAGCGCGGGTTTGTTTTGAGTGTCGCAGGCATTATGGCACTGAAACAGATGGACTTTACGAGTCTTTCAAGTCACGGCAGCGAACAGCAGAAGTATTATCACTAGATGTCAGCTATCAGCTATTAGCCGTCAGCATTTTTGTTGTGCAGGAGAACCAATGATTACCGATAAAGACCGTGAGTTGGCACAGAAATGTGTGGAATGCCCTGTGTGCCGTAAGGCAAGGAAAAACCAGAGGGGAGTTATCTTCTGGTTTGTGAGGACCCTGGAGGGCGGCATTTGCCCGGCCTGCAAGGCTTATGAAAAGGTCTATGGACGAAAAGCTCACGAACCAGAGGTGCAGGAATAAGGCGAAGCTGTTGTAGGTAATAATGCTCCAGCTAGCTGCCGCCTCCCCAGTCTCTCCAGTTGGCTTCTTCCCACTCATCCTGCTCGTATTGCTCGATGATCCGTTGTTTGCGTCGACGGAGTGCAAGATAGGCGGCTATTGCAAGAAGAGGCATAGCTAGCCCGCCTATAACCGCCACAGTCCTTATGATCTGTAAAAAAGGATGATATCCTTCCACTTTTCTCTGCCATTTTCGCTCGAAATCATGGACGGATACCCCTGCTACCTCCATCATTGCTTTTTCGAACGATCCGGTCTCTGCTGTTTTGTGGATCAGTTCAGCAAGAGACTCTTCACCGTATTTGTCTACGAAATACTTGACCGCGGAAGCACTTTCAGCGTAAGCCAGGGTTTCTTTTGAGCCGCTGGGGAAACGATGGTCGAGTGTGGACAGCGGCAGCAGGCTGGCATTGGTGGCGGCGTCAGCAAGAGTTGCTGCATCAACTGTGTCCCAATCCTTTGTCATCAATTTGGCGGTACCCTCGTTCACCCACAGCGGCAGCAGGCTGGCGTCTCCTTCCAGTATGTGGAAGACAAGAACATGGACGATCTCATGGCCTGCGATCTGCCCAGCCGGGGCAAGGATACCTGAAGAATCAAGGTCGATATAACCCTTTGTCGATGCCCTGCCCAGAATGTGTCCCGGTTTTTCATATCCGGTGGCGTCGGAAAAGTCCGTCTGATTGCGGTAGATGTACATCGGTATCGGTTCGGTCATTGGCTTTGTGATGCGCAGACGCAAGCTTATCTCCCTGTACCACAATTCTGAAGCTTCGCCAAGCACCTGAGCATTACTTTTGGAGTCAGGATGGTGATGGATGATGAAATGTCGGGTGTATGTGGTTCCCGATAATGTAACAATCCGCGCTGAAGCCATCGAAGCGGTAAAGCAGAGTAATGAGAGCATCAAGATAATGCTACGAGGACTCATCGAAAACTGCTTTCAACACAACAAGCGACATATCATCATGCGACTGCCCGACATAATCAGTAACAGCCTTGATAACGGCATCGGCGATCTCTTCAGCGGTCCGGTCTTTGTTCTGGCTGACCAGTTCTTTTACCCTTGCTGTGCCGAAAGGTTCTCCGATTCCGGCTTCGGTGATTCCATCCGAACAGAAAAACAGGATGTCTCCGGGTTCCAGCTTCAGTCGTTTTTCGCTGTAGTCTGCCTGCTCGACACCGAGCACCGGACCGGTCGGCAGAATGTCGATACAAAGGCCGTCGTTGCATACAAAAACAGGTTCATGGCCTGCATTGACGATATCGATCTCTTTCGTATCTGGATAAAGCCAGCAGTAGACCATCGTAACGAGGATTTCGACCGGAGTTTCCAGCACAAGGATACGGTTTGTCCTCTCCATGACCTCATGAGCTGATTTCGCGCCGCGGTAGTAGCCTCCGGAGATAAACTTCACCGCAGCGACCAGCGTCGCGGCAGCTATGCCATGGCCGGTAATATCAGCCAGTTTCATCGTGACAACGCCATCTTCTTCGTAGTACTTCACGCTCCAATAGTCGCCGCCGACCTCCAGCGCAGGAATAACCCTTCCAGCTATCTGAAACCCAGGCACTTTCGGTATATCTTTAGGTAAAAGCCTTTCCTGAATCCGCTTGGCAAGTATAAGCTCTTCCGAGATTCTGGATGTTTTTTGTTTGCTGATCAACCGACGAAGCCTGTACGTATAGGCCTCGCGGAATGCATCTGACACGAGGTTGGAAAAGTGGATCATCTGCTTCATAAACCGCTTATTATCAGGAATATGCTGCAGTACTGCATCGACTAACGCATCTCTATAGATCGAATTCAGCGTTCTTACATCGGTTGATTTGAGCGCCAGGGACGCGAGATCACCGGCGATATTGGAAATCTCGTCATCATTATCGGCAGAAGGGTCTGTGAGGTTATCGGCGCAGATTACAAGCAGTTCCCAGACAAGTTTTCTGATTTCGGGACCTGCCGGGGCCGAAGTAGCGCTGGCAGCATTACGCCAGGACTGCAGCGCCTGCTTCTGGTGGTACAGTAATGTTTCGTAAGTCTCGACCATACGGCATCGACCTGTGACATCCTGCCATCAAGCGAAGCTCGCGCTAGCTCCATGCAAGCCAGGAGCATCTGAACCCGGGTTGGGCAGATTCCGCAGGCAGGAATAATAGAAAAGGCCCCACTGCAAGAGGCCTGAGATAATAATAATTGGCGCCCTCGAGAGGGATCGAACCTCCGCTCCCGGCTCCGGAGGCCGGTGCTCTATCCACTGAGCTACGAGGGCATATCAGCACGAATATTATACCAGGGAACGCCGTAATGTCAAGCTACCGAGAGGGCGAAAAGAAGGTGAGTCTGGCGTACCTGGGCAAAAACGGATAATATATAGGTGTGAATGATACAGGTGTAACACCTCAAGTTTCGGTGATAATCCCGGTGTATTGTGCTTCAGAGCAGCATGAGACCTATCTGGCAGAAGCGCTGGAGTCGGTCGCACGGCAGACATTCAGGGATTTTGAAGTAATTATAGTCGACGATGTTTCCCCGCGGGATATACGGCCGGTCCTGGATAAAATCGATGGCCTTCCTGGCATGCATCATATTCGAAATGAAGCCAATCTTGGACATGCCCGGTCCAGGAATACGGGTGTTCAAGCCGCAGCGGGTGAGTTTCTGACGTTTCTTGACCATGACGACCTCTGGGCTCCCGAAAAGCTTGCCAAACAGGTGCTTGGGCTGAAAAACGAACCGGGCGCGGGGATGATCTTCTCGGCAGTCAATGTATTCGGGCCATATGCGCACCGCTTGTCTATCGACCAATCGATTATTCCGTCTCATCCGGACTTCATATGGCTTATCAACCACGGCAATTTCGTTATTACATCATCAGCAGCCATGGTGAGACGCGATACGCTTATGAAGATCGGGCTTTTCGACCCGCGATACAGCACCTGCGATGACTTCGACGCCTGGCTGAAGATAGCGCGTGTAAGCTCGATGGTCTATATGCCGGAAGCCCTGGCTTTTTACAGGCTGCACTCGATGAATGCAAACTACGGCGTAGACAGGTTGAATGATAACATACTCCTTACAAAACTTCTGATGGATTACTGGTGTTCAGCGCCTATAGCAGAGAAAATCGAACTGCTGCCACGGATCGGCAGGAAAGTCCTTGGCCGGGCTTATTTCCATATGTTTCGGCATCGCCGGTTCAAGGACTAAGTAACATCCGCAATCCGTATATCCAGCATTTCCGCCAATTTCCGATAATATATGCTAGAATGCATTTACACCGCGAAAACTGGCTGGCATGTGGTGTAATTTCAGCTTGCAAGGAACAAGCGATACGTTCCAATCGTCGATAACAATGTAGAATTCACACAAAACGAGTAATCTATCAGATGCTGTTTCGGTTCATGCGACATCCGAATATCCTAAACTGGTTCGGCATAACGCTTGTCTTCGTTATGCTGATGCTTGCTGTCGCCTCGAATGCAGCCACTCAACAAACAGTCACGCTAAGAATACCTGAAACTGACCTCCCGAAGCTTTCCAAAATAGAAGTGCTGAACAGGATCGATTACGGTGGGTTTTCCGTCATCGAAGTACCCGCATCCGCTGTGGAGACACTCAAAGCCGCTAAAACCAGATTCCAGGAAGAGAAGGATGCCGGTGTTATAAAGTTTCAGGACAGATCTTTTGATGTACGTAAGGGAGTGCATGCTCTGCCTAAGGCGCTGTCAGCGGCCGAGTCACCAGGTTCTCCGATGTTTTACCTGATACATCTTAAGGGCCCCCTGAAATCTGACTGGGCGCAGGAGATAGAAAAGTCCGGTGGGCGTATTGTAAGCTATATACCCGAGAACACATATCTTGTCTGGGTAGACCCATCGAAAGCCTCCGGGCTTGGGAGTAAGCAATTCATCGAATGGAGAAGCCCTTACCATCCCGCGTACAAGATACAGAAAAAACTGGATGGTGTGAAAGGCAAGATAGAATACCTGTCTGTCACTATATATGATGATCCTTCCGATGCGACGATAAATGAGATCAAATCTATGGGCGCGAAGCTCGTGAAAAAGCTTGATGCAACGCTCGATCCCGATAATCCCGCTGTAAATGCATGGTTTACAGCAGATGCTTCGATCATACAGAAGATAGCACGGCTTCCAAGAGTGCTCCAGATCGAGAAGACTTCAGCACAATATGGATTGGATGATGAGGTCGCCTGCCAGATAAACGCAGGAAACTATACAGCAGAGAATTATACGAGCGGAGTACCTTTTTCCGATCCGCCGTATGCATCATGGCTAAGTCAGGTCGGGTTTGATGGGAGCGGCTCGATTGTAGCTGTCATCGATACCGGCTGCGATACGAACGATCTCACGACTATGCATGCAGACCTTGCGGGAAGAATTCTGTCAGTGGAAAGCGGATATCCATTTGTGCCGGCTACGGATACAAACGGCCATGGAACACATGTTGCCGGGATTATAGCCGGGACTGCGGCTTTAGGAGTAATGGACGAGAATGGGTTTCTCTATGGACAGGGAGTAGCTCCCGGATGCAGCCTTTACATCCAGCCTGCTGTTTTGGCAGCACAGTTCCCACCGATGGACGGCTGGGGGATGCTTACCCGTGATTCGGTCCGGTCAGGAGCATTCGTATCCAATAACAGTTGGTATTGGGGGAGTGAAACCGGACAGGGTTATACAGCAATTTGCAGAGAGTTCGATTCTTTAGTCAGAGATGCGGACCGTCAGACATCAGGCACGCAGCAGATAGCTATGGTGTTCTCAAGTGGAAACGCAGGCCCCAATGCGACCAGCTTATACGATCCAAAAGAAGCTAAAAACATAATTACCGTCGGTGCAAGCGAGAATTACCGGCTGGACATGCCGCTTGGAAGTGGCGGTGGATCATCGACCGATATCGACGGAGTTGCATCCTTCAGCAGCCGCGGTCCCTGCGTGGATGGTCGGTTAGCTCCGACTATAGTGGCTCCCGGCACGAATATTTCATCCATGAAATCTTATAGCGCGGATAATCTGGGTAAATATGACGACCCGAATAGTCCCTATCAGAAGGTTATAGACGGTGCTGAGGACTACGCGTGGATGAGCGGTACGTCCCAGGCAGCTCCTGCTGTAAGCGGCGCGTTGGCGGTTATCGGCCAGTGGTGGCGGCTTGAGCATAATAACTCGAACCCGAGTGCTGCTATGTGCAAGGCGATACTCGTAAACAGCGCAAAAGATATAGCTGGCGGTCCCGACGGCAGAGACGGAGGCAGCACGCTTGGACATATTCCTAACTCAGACCAGGGGTGGGGCCGATTGGATCTGGAGGCTGCGCTGGATCCTCCAGACACTTATTATGAGGATCAGGAGTATCTGTTTACGGAAACAGGACAAACGAGGAGTTACCGTGTAGTTACTTCAGATCCGTCGAAGCCATTGAAGGTGACTCTTGTCTGGTCGGACGCGCCGGGAACGGTTGGCGCGTCTGCTTGGGTAAACGATCTTGATCTGACAGTTACCAAGGATTCCAGCACTTATCTTGGGAATGATTTTTCGGGCGGATGGTCTACAGTCGGTGGGTCAAGGGATTATAAAAACAATATTGAATGTGTATATTTCCCCAATCCTTCCGGTGTGTATTGGATTACTGTCACAGCAGCGAATATAGCCGGAGACGGTGTTCTGGGAAATAGTTCGACCTACGATCAGGATTATGCCATTATAGTAAGAAATGGTATTGTCGGCGGCAATAAGCTGCAGTCGTACACGCCAGTCACAATATCGAGTGCATCGACAACGGATTATTATGCCGCATCTGGTGTTTCTTGTGGTTGGTGCGCGGTCGGGATTCGACCTGCTAACGGCAGCGATTATGACCTCCAGATGTTTTCCGATGCAGGATATACCAATTCCACTGCCACATCGGATACACGGGGAGGATCGATAGATTTTATCGCTGTAGACTGCAATCGTACGGTCCCGTCTCTGTTATATCCGAAAGTCACGTCGTACGCAGGTATATCCGGTTACAACATAGAGTGGGCAACCCGGTTACTCGACCTTAATACCGGTACATTATATGTGACTAATTTCAACAATAATAGCGTTCTCAAGGTCTGGGATATGAGCGTATCGAAGTCCGGGGAGTGCTGTGTGCTGGTGAATCCTGGAACAGGGCTCGATATCGGTGTCTCTGTAGTTGGCTCTATGTCGGATGACCCCACGACCTACTACAAGTCCCGTCAAAACAGCATCGCGGAATCGGATACTGCCGGGCTTGGAGGAGCGGAAAGGCTTATCTTCCAGTTGCCCGCTGAGGGACGTTACGGTCTGATAGTATGGAAAAAGGCTGGTGCAGGAACCGCGACAGTTAAATTTGATGATGATCCTCCAACACAGCCTATTGTTAGCGTGCCTTCATCATACATTACGGATTTGACCAGCATCTCCGCCTCTTGGCAGTCGGAAGACCCTGATACGGGTATAGCCAAATACGAATATGCGATAGGTTCTTCACAAGGCGCTAAAGATGTCTTAGATTGGACAGACGCGGGTACATCAACGCAGGTTACCAAGACGGGGTTGTCGTTGGTTTCAGGCCAGGAATACTTTATTACCGTTCGAGCGACGAATGGCATCGGAATGACCAGCCAGGGATCATCGTCGTCCATATTCGCTGCGAACCACGCCTCAGACATAGCGGATGTAAAAGCTCTTCCCGATGGTTTTGGAGTTTTGCTGGATGCAAAAGTCGTGACTGCTGTGTTCTCGGGTAAGTTTTACATCGAGGAAGATGACCGACATTCGGGAATAGGCGTCCTTTGGGATGGCGATGTTGAAGAAGGCAGCAGTGTCAGCGTGATCGGCAAGCTGGTAATTATCGCTGGTGAGAGATTCATCGAAGCCCTGCCAGGTGATTCCGTAGTCGCAGTCACACCAATTACTGAGTAACATCCGACCCTCCGTTTGAAGATCATCGGCAATCACTTGCATGCGATTACCGATGATCTATAACTTGTTATCTACTAAAGTATCCGCAAATTATCTACTGAAGTTGTTGAATATCATCAGCAGTCCTTGGGCGAATACATCTGAAGTATTCGCCTGCTATATTGACTATAGTGCTGATTCCGGTCACCGATACTGTCTGGTCCGGTTGGGGCTTGGATAAGCTGCCGCAGTATACTTTTATGCCGGTATATGTTGACGAATCCTTCGCTTGTGTACCGTCATCTATGTAGAAGTAATTGTATCCTACCGTAGTGACCTTGCCGGTAGTCTTGACCAGAATACCTATATTGTTCAGTCCTGCTCCATCTACCACACCGCGCTGTCCTGTCCCTGTCGAAGGATCGAAATTCCAATCTCCTCCGCCAAGATTACGGTTGGTAAGGAAAACAGGCCTGATGCTTCCGGTGCCTATAACGGGGATGTAGATTGCGTCGATGTAACGTTCACCGTTCGGTGTAGTTCTTATCCAACCCATTATATTTACCTTTTTGCCCAGGGATAAAGAGTTAGACTGTTTGAAGACTCTTATACCCGAGGATCTGTCCTCTGCTTCCACATAAAAACAGTCGTTGTATATCGCGCTGACAACCGGCGCGTCGAGATATACAAAGCAACCATTTTGCGCGCTCTTAACACCCGAAGCAGTGAGCGGAGTGCAGCAGAATTCATCGGCACCGATGTCTATTGTGCAGGCAAATATCCTGTATTCTCCGTCAATATCATATTGAGACATAACATAGGCAGAATTCGTCCCTGCATTAATACAAGGAGAGTTCGGAAGCAGATGATAATCAGAAGTGAGTCCGGGATCAGTGGAAATATCCGCTCCTCCAGCTGTCAGATTGACATAATTGGCGCCTGATGGGTTATATACACAGTTGTTCGCAAGTGTCGGACTGCCGCTGATGGAAGACTTCTCTATACCGCCTGAATTAAAAGCGATTATATTGTTGTTTATACGCGGTGAAGCCTCACATATGTAGATACTTCCGCAATTACCGATATTTCCGACGATTGTATTGCTGGTAATCAGAGGTGACGCTGTAAGATTCACATATATCCCGCTTCCTGATGTTGCGGAATTACCGGAGATGATGTTATTGGTTACTATCTCAGACGAATAGCAATATATTCCTCCGCCTTGAGTCGCGGTATTGTCTTTTATAACGCAGTTCCAGATTGGAGTGCCAAAACTGGAATGATATATACCCCCGCCGTTCGCTGCGGAATTCCCACTTATGATATTGTCTCTGAAATCTGCGAAGCATCCTTCAATATATACGCCTCCGCCATTACCAGAAGGCAGGGTATTCTCACTAACCACATTATTGGTAAACGTGCAGTCTGAAGAAAGTAAATAGGCGCCGCCTTTATTTCGGGAAATGGTGTTTTGGGTGATTACTGGAGATGCGTAATAGATTTTCACTCCATAACCGACATTCTCCGTTATGTTATTACCTGTTATCCTTGGTGCTGAAGTAGAATAACAATAAATCCCTTCACCTGTATTATTGGCTATGGTGTTATTTATTATCCTCGGTGATACATCTGAATTACAAAAAATGCCTGCACCCGATGTGGATTTTCCATTACGTATGGTAAAGCCATCTATTTCGGATGCAGAAACATCATAACCTATATTGAAAGTAACAACTGTACCGCTTGCATTTCCATCCAGTATCGATTTATTCGTTTCCCAATTGCGTTCTGCTCTGGTGGTTTCTACTCCAGAGAATCCTCCGAATAGATGAGCATAAGGATGAATAATGATCCGCTCGTTGTATACTCCTGAGGCGACCCATACTTCGCCACCCTTTATAAAAGCTGTATCGATAGCGTTCTGGACTGTCCGTTTAGCATGGCTCCAGTCGTTTCCATCATTTGCATCATTGCCGGTTGTACTGACCCTTATTGTAATGGGTGTAAAGACGGTTCCTGTTCCGTCGAATTCATAAGCTCCGATATCGGTGACAGCAGTAGCGTCTCCATTTCCATCTTGTGTTCGGGATTGGCCGTTTCTGTCCAGCCAACTTCCATCAACAAGACTGTTATCTCCTGCGTCGATGCAGGGAGAACCAGGCTGTAAATAGAGTTGCCCATATTCAGGAGACGCAATTTTAGGATCAACGGAAATATTACCGTCTGTTCCGGTTTTATCAGTTATGCCGGAATAGTTAACGTCGTTAAGAGTATAAATGCAGTTGTTTTTCAATATGGGCGAACTGGTTGACCCGCTTACATATACTCCCGTGCTATTATTGTGAGTGATCAGATTGTTAACTATAGTAGGAGATGAATTTGCACAACGGAGTCCTCTATCATGTCCGGTAATGCTGTTGTTGACTACCAATGCCGAAGGACTTCCGGAAAGCCATAAACCATAGCTGTAATTAGCGCTAATTACGTTGTTTGCGATGACTGCAGATGAAGTGTAACAAACAATTCCTCCTGAACCGGAGTTGCCTGATACTGTATTGTTAAGTATTTGGGCCGGTGAATTGTTGAGGTATATTCCGCCTTGTCCGTTGGTACCGCCAATATTCCCCAGGATGATATTGTTGTCTATGGTAGGGGATGACTTATCGCAGTATATTCCGCTGCCCGAACCGCTGCTGTTTGCCGTGATTCTGTTATTTGTTATTCGTGAGAAAGAGTTCGATAATCCGATTCCACCTCCATAGGTGCCGATATTTTCGGTTATGGTGTTATTTTCGATCACGGGTGATGCGTAATAGCAGAAAATACCGCCGCCATACACCTTGCCGGATATTGTAGATCCGGAGCCGTTTCGGATTATAAAGCCATTGATTCCGGATACGGAACTGCTGGGAATATAAGTGGCTGATACGGCACTTCCTGCGGCGCCGCCGTCGATTATCGTGGCATTCGCCTCCCAATTTCTGGCAGACCTCTCAACTTCAGTGCCTGCAAAACCACCATAGACATAAGTGTAAGGAAGAAGCCTGATATTCTCATTGTAAGTACCTGCAGCAACCCATACTTCTCCACCGTCTATAGCAGCTTCAGATATACCGGCGTTGATTGTTCTTTTTGCCAGGTACCAACTGGAACCATCATTGCTGTCATCTCCAATCGGACTGACTCTGATGGTTTTCGGGCTGAAATCTCGGATAGTGCCATTAAACTCATCAGCGCCGATATCGACATTTTCTCCGTAGATCCTGTTTTCACCATCCAAGTCCAGCCAGCTGGTTTCCACTGCGCTGCTGTCACCTGTATCAATACAGGGAGAATCAGACTGCAGGTGAACATCCCCATATTCGCTCGATACAAACTTGGGGTCTACGGATATATCGCTGTCTCCCGCGGATAAACCGGTATAGTTGGTCCCATTAGGGTTATATACACAGTTGTTGCGCAGTACCACACTAGCCGTATTACCAGTGGGTATAGCTATTCCGGATGAGTTGAATGCCACAATGTTATTAATTACATTAGCTGGAGAATTATTCAGGTATATGGCACCACCATCGGAATATGTATTTCCAACTAAAGTGTTATTAATAATGGCTATGGTACCCACTGAGGAGTAACTATATATTCCGTAACCGTAGTTTCCCTTAATTGTATTGTTACGGATTATGCCAGTGCTATTGCTTCGGCAGAGTATCCCTCCTGTTCTACCGCCATTGCCTGAATATAAGGTGTTTCCTAGAATAATGTTGTTTTCGATCACCGCCGAATCGCATGAAACGCATTTAATACCACCATCACTTACCATGTTTCCAGAAATCAAATTGTCAGCAATTATCTGGGAACCTAATGAGGATACTATCCCACCAAGTGGGCTGTTTCCCATGATGGTATTACCGACTATCTCAGAGTTCGATCCGGCATTAACACTGCCTTTGTTCTTGATGATCTTGTTATTATAGACCATCATCGAACCGCTAGAATATATAGCGATGTCTTTGCATGATGTTATCAGGTTGTTGGATATGGTTAATGCGCATGGACCACAGTAAACGCCGTAGCCGGAGGAATTGGTAATGGTAAAGCCATCAATTGTGCTGGATTTAAAACCGGTAAATGATGCATCGATTCCACTATACACACCGTTGCCGTCAATTACGCTCTTATATAAACTCGAATTACGCTCGGACCTGGTATTTTCCGTTCCGGCAAATCCACCGTACAAACAAATGCAAGAAGATAATTTGATTTGCTCGTTGTAAACACCGGCAGCTACCCATATCTCTCCTTCGCTCTTTAAAGCTGCAGCATCTATCGCAGACTGGATTGTCTTTTTGGCCAAGTCCCAACTGGAACCATCATTCGCATCACTTCCTGCGGCGCTGACCCGGATTATATTAGGTGTACTGATCCATATTGTTTCATCATATTCATCAGCGCCTATGTCTACGCGTCCTCCGTAAATTCGGCTGCCGCCATCGATATCGACACATCCGCTCTGCACATCAATATCACTTCCTGCATTGATACACTCTGAGACAGGCTGCAGGTGAAATTCACCATTTTCAACGGATACGACTCGCGGATCGACTGATATATCTCCCTCACCAGCAGATAATCCTGAGTAGTTATAGCTGTTGGGGTTGTATACACAGTTATTACGTAGAGTTACAGTCCCTGTGCCGGTTTTACAGATGCCGGTGGAGTTGAATGCTACGATGTTATTGGACAGAGTAGCAGGGGAGTCTAATAAATATACTACTCCACCGCCGATGTTTCCAATGATTGTGTTGTTTACTATTACTGGTGAGGATGATTCACTGTAGATGCCGGTTCCATTTCCTCCGCTGTTTCCTGTAATAATATTACCAGCGATCAATGGAGCGGGAGAATTGAGGCAGTAGATACCATTTCTATATGTAGATTTATTACTCTTGATGGTGTTATTCAATATTCTAGGTGAGGCGCTATAGCAACCGACCGCGCTGCTTTTATTACAGATGAACAGGTTATTCGATATTGTTATATCTGTATTGGAGCAGTAGATACTGCCGTTATTTCCTGACGGACTGGCATTCCTGATAACGAAGCCATCGATGATTCCATGATGAAGCCCACCAAATGATGTTATTATAGGATTTGTTGTTCCAACGCCGTCGAGGATCGAGAGATTCTTCTTATAGTCACGCTGAATACGGCTGTTTTCAGTGCCATCGAACCCACCAAACATATAAACATACTGGTAGTGATATATATTCTCGTTATAAACTCCGGCTGCGGCCCATACTTCACCGCCGGAGACGGCTGCCTGTTCAACAGCAGCCTTTAGTGTCCGTTTTGCAAGCTGCCAGGTGGAGCCGTTATTTACATCGTCACCGGAAGGACTGACACGGACAATAGCATGCTCAGAACTCCACTCGGTGCCATCATACTCATCAGCGCCCATATCTACGGTTGAATCATAGATGCGTGATAAACCATCAATATCCACCCAGTCGCTCTGCACCTGGCTGTTATTGCCTTTGTTGATACAAGGGGAGTCTTGTCTGAGATGTATCAGCCGATATTCCGCGGAAACAATCTTCGGATCTTCGGAAATGTCTCCGGTTCCGGCGGATAAGCCTATGTAATTGGTTCCTTCGGGATTGTAGACACAGTTGTTATTCAGTACAGGACTGCTTGTTGTTTGTGTATTAGTTATCCCTGACCGGTTAAAGGCAATTATGTTGTTGGATATAGTGACCGCTGCGGAACTACAGACAATTCCGCCGCCATAATCTTTGTTTGTACTATTGTCCAAAATCGTATTGTTTGTAATGGTTGCTGAGGATGTAGTTGTACAATAAATTCCGCCATATCCATTACCGGCTATTATATTGTTTGCGATAGTAGGGGAACCGTTCGAGGAATATATGCCGTAGGTCCTGCAAGAAATGATGCGGTTGTTTGTTACGATGGTTGGGCCTGTACAATATACACCGCAGTCCCACTGCCCTATTATAGTGTTGTTGCATACAACTGTTGATCCACCTTGAGCATTTATTCCAGATGAACCACCGCCGACATCAGAAGTCTTTATCGTAAAGCCATCAACTCCTGTAGCTCCGGTACTAGCAGTTATTGCAGTGTTGCTATAATGAGAAACAATAATTGTCTCCGCAGGATCCGTAACAGGCCTGGGAAATGCAGGTCGCTCACTCAGAGATCCCTCATTTCCGAGGAATCCTCCATAAAGCGCCACCCCTGACTTCACAGTGATATATTCATTGTAAGAGCCTTTGGCTACCCAAACTTGATCACCTGAAGCAGCGGCGGTTAAGCCTGCGGCTATAGTCTTTTTAGCCAAGTCCCAGCTCTCGCCGCTGTTTGCATCATTGCCAGACGTACTGACATGTATGACGGCACATTCTGCTGAGATATAGAAGGAGAAAATTGCACAAATACAGAGGATTGTTGTTACTACCAGTTTACGCATGCCTGCTACACGCTCCTTGAAGATATATGACACAAAAGTGGTGGTACATCTGAAGTATATGCAAGCTTGTTACGGATGTCAACCCGTATGTTCGCAATTATGGCATTTATACGGTGGTTAAGTTCAAATGTATTTCTTAGCTTTGGGTAGTCCTGCTCGATGAGGCGCATGTGCTTCTGCCGGCCCATTTCCTGGGAAAAAGACCGGCAGCTAGAACAGTATATTGACCTAAAACCTGTTAATTTGACAGCATCTTAACACGCTCTCCTGCAGGAATAGCTGTCCCATTCCAGCGTAATCCGTAAAGAGTGTTTTTTCGCAGCGGTATTATGGATGAGTAAGTTGCCTTGCTGACCGTTGTGTAGCCCGGCAGTTCAGTAAAGGAAATTGTATATTTGCCGGTCTTTTCTGGAAATAGGCTCGTGTCCCAAACGAAAGGATTTTGCAGATGAATATCATTTCGTTTACTTGGTGGTGTCAGGGGAAGCTTTCCATGATCCACATTCCAGCAGAATCCTGCTTCGATGTCATTTGGGCTTATGCCGGAATCGAGCCACTTCTGGCACATAGAGTTTCGTGCCTGGTTCCATGAAGCAACATCGTGGATCATACTCCATGAAAACATTCCCATAATCAATATGACACCTATAGCTATGAAAGAATTGAACCGCTTATTGGGAATCCTTCTTGCCACAAGCAAGCAAAACATTGGAATCGCCGGCAGAAAATAACGGTCCATTACTCCCCCTGCGACCCATGTCCCCAGGAGTTGCGTCAAGGCAGCCCAATATAGAAGAGCTTGCAAGGTCGGCGCTTTCTTTTCTTCAACCGGTTTGGAAACCTCATCAACCTGCGCATGCTTGAGCCGGAAGTACAGAACCCATAGCACAACGGTTGTTATTGCAATGACTACAAGCCATAGATGGTACGCCATAAGGTTCCGGGACAGTTTTTCAGCCGTCAGCGCATCCGACACTGCCTTATGTGTTTCAATCGACCGCAGTACGTGTACAAATCCGCGTATGCCCTCCATGACTGCATGTTGGGCAATAACCATAGGCGGCAAAAGAATCGTGTTGAGCAGTGCGAGCCACAGAACAGCTTTCTTGAGCAAAACCTGTTTAGATGGATTTTTGATTGCGGATCCACATATAGTCATGATCGAGCCGATTAGCTTCTCCACGACTACCGCAGCGACAATACCTCCCGATATCAGGCATAATATTGTCAGCGGAAATGGCATCTGATAGTTCATTGCCGGCAGTTGTCCGCCAGGGATCATATCAAACAGTGCATGTGGGCTTTTGGGGAAACCCATCTTTAGATATACAAGGAGATCACCTGCATCCAGTATGCGGACTCGTCCGGATATGGCAACCAGTGCCGCTGTCATAGTCCAGGACAGCAGGATCAGCTTGATTAGCCTTGGCGGGCGGTCTTTCAGCAGGTAGCCCAGCCCACCCAGCACAAAGGGTAAAGCCACCAGTCCGATATTAACCATTGACATTACGATCATCCAGACGATGGAATCAGGCCTGATAGCTGTCAAGGTGACCATAGGTAATGATTCACAACCAAGGCCAGCGGACCACTTGTTATACCACATCATCGTGCCAAAGTTCAGCGCCACTATTAACAGCGCCCAGGGTAAAAACTGCCGCCTGATTTGCCTGTTTTCAAACAGCACATAAAGGAGTAGTCCAAGACACCAGAAGATCCCATTTTGTCTTATCAGTATGGAATAAGCAGTAAATACCCCTCCGGCAAGCAGAATAAGAGGTTTTCTTCTCTTCAAGGCTATGATCTGAAGAAGAAGTCCTACGAACCCCATTGCAAGGGCTGTTGCGTCAGTCATAAAGGAAAACGCTACACGGTAAAAAACCGGCGTAGCACAAAGACCTGCGGCGATAAGCGCGGCAAGTTTGGGTCTGCAATTAATGTTAAGTGCGATGAAGTACAGTGAAGCAAAGCAGATGAGTCCCATAAAGAGAGCGAATATTCGGAGGACTCCATAAGAAACCCCAAACAGCTTTACTAAAGGTAATGCAAGCCACAGCTGTCCTACAAGACTCATGGCGCTCCAGCCATTCCAATGGTAACTGCCGGTATCTACATATTTCTGCATGCTCCACAGGTAAGGTGAATCATCGACTATTCCAAACTTACCAAGGGTGTCCAGTGTAAAAGGTACAAGCAGGTAGATAACCAGAAGTATCAGGAATGCCTTGTGCTTCTTTATCCATGACTCATTTTGACCTGTGGTTGCTTTTTCGCCCATGTCTGCTCCTTGTCTGGGGTTCTAAAGTAATCTGCAAAGCGGCTGTCTTGCTGCGCCTAAACATTTTGAACCAGGTGCCCGATATTGCACGGAAGTACCATCTGAGATATTTGGGCAGCCATTTCCAGAGCCTGAAACGCGATGTACCAGCGGTTCGGTCGGTCCAAGTAGTCGGGACCTCACCGATCTTCATTCCACGGATGCGGGCCTTGACCGTCAGCTCTATTCCGAGCTCGAACCCGCCATCGCTTTCGATCTTGGTGGATTCCAGAAGTTCCTTTGCGTATAACCTGAAACTGTTCGTGGCGTCATGCGTAGGCAGGCCGACCAGATAGTGAAGAGAGACTCCGGCAAGCCTGGAAAGAGTTTTCTTCAGCCTGGGACCGCCGATCTGCTTACCGCCTTTCATATACCTGGAACCTGCAACGATTTTGCACCCGTTTCTGAACAGTTCCGCCATTTTGGATACATCTGAGAGGTCATCGGAGAGGTCTGCCATCATTACCACAACAGCAGGCCTGCTTGCTTCATCAAATCCAGTCTTAATTGCGCCAAGAGGGCCGCGTTTGTAGTGGTTTTTCACCAGTCTGAGGTTAGAGAACTTTGCCGCCCGCTCTCGGACAGGCGGCAAAGTGTTATCTTCCTCAAAATCATAACATATCAGAATTTCAACATCCGTGCCAATGTTCTTCTCTATGGCATCGAACAAAGGCGGGACATTATCACCCTCGTTATAGACTGGGATGACAAGAGATATGTCACTAACCGGCATCAAAAAGCTCCTGTATCTATCTGAGCCTTTATCCACGGGATGACTTCATCGAGCATCGCATCAAGGGATGTGGCAGCTTCGAAGCCAAGCACTTCCTTCGCTTTGCTGACATCCGGCACGCGCTTCTGAACATCGTACAGGAATGGTTTAGCGGAAACATAGCGGAATGGCTTGCTGTCTCCGTGGATATTCTTCCAGATGACTTCCGCGAGTTCGAGAACCGTGGTCGAGACCGGAGTCGACAGGTTGAAGTCTTCATTTATAGCTTTGTTGCTCTCCATAGCGAGCCTGATGCCGTGCGCAAGGTCTCCGCCGTATGTGTAATGCCTGATCTGGCTGCCGCTGCCAAGTATCTCCAGCGGATCCTGTCCTTTCAGCACTTTTTGTACGAGGTCAGGCACGACATGACTTAATGCAAGCTCGATATTACCGCTCTTGGTATCGCATCCGCCAACCGCGCGCTTCTCTCCTATACCTACGCAGTTGAAAGGTCTGACGATGGTATACGGCAGCTTATACTGCTCCCATGCTCCTTTGGCGAAATACTCGCAGGCAAGTTTCTGGAAGCCATAGGTTGAAAGCGGAGGCGGACACTTGAGTTGGTCGCCCTCTGCGGATGGATACTTGGTTGTGCTTTCGAAAACCATTGATGATGAAGCGACGATGATCCGGGACAGGTTTTTATTTTTGTGCGCCCATATTGCCGCGTCAAATGTGCTGGAAACGATCCGCTCATTCTCGGCTAGCAGGTCGTAAGCGTACTGGTGGAAGTAGGAGATTCCGCCGATCATAGCAGCGATTGCCACCAATTGATCGCAGTCGCTGGCGAGACTTTTCAGAAGCTCTACATCCTTACAGTCGCCTTGCACGAACTTATAGCGAGGATTATTGTCGTAACTCTTTACTACTTGTCCATATTTGGAGAGGTTGTCAATGCCGATAACCTCATGTCCGGCATTCAGCAACTCTTCTATAAGATAGCCGGCTACAAAACCCGACGAGCCGGTAACTAGAATTTTCATCTAAGTAGCCCCCGTTGGTTTCAGTAGGCTTCCATAGGGAAAGAGATATCGGAGGTACTATTCCGATGGATGTCTTTCCTCTTGCTACTGAAGACCGACAGTATCTTGAATATGTATTTCGGACAACGTCCAATGCCAATCAGCGCACGCGCTGCCACATCGTACTTCTATATGATGAAGGCAGACATGTAGAAGATATTATGGATATCTTCAAGGTTTGCGAACGCACAGTCTATCGTGCTCTGACTCGATATAGATC
>JBDKSP010000021.1:0-93429 GCA_039680575.1 Armatimonadota bacterium | reverse complement strand
TATATAAACAGTTCTCTGATATAGCTTTATCTGTTGATTTTACACTTACACCTGAAACTCTTCCGGAAGATTTTCGGCAACAGCCAACATATGATTGGCCGTTAATTAATCAGCCGAAAATCTATAGAAAGACAGACTCGGTAAAGAACGGTCAACTAGACTTATGGTAGAAAACCTGTCCTATGTCCCGCTATATGGAGCTTATCTGATGGGAGATGTCGACGATGTTTGCCTGAATAAAGTCACTGGTATACACCCATTGGACTAAATCCTGATAGAAGACTCCGTCCTCCAGACTCCAGGCTTCCGGCTGAGGGCCACGGATGGCCCCGGCCGGAAGATTATCCTCACCAAAGGGCATACCGCATGCTTTTATTTGTACAGTTCACATTTTGAGCACGGTTAAAAAGTATATCCTCCTGACCTGGTTCCTGATACATTTTAAAGTTCTGCTTTTTGGGTAGATTCGTGGCGAGAGAGCTTCCAGATGTGGAGGTAATAATAATTGAAGACTCGCCATACTTGCGACTATTGCGGACTTACATTAAGTAGTCCCGGCTATTCCCCTGGTAGCAAAAAGAATTATTGCGACTCAGGATGTTATCTGGCAGAGCGAATACTTGGTACTTGGGGTGAAAACGGAACAGCTACCTGGATTCTCCTCAGGTTCGGACTTGGCGTGTTCCTGGCAATTAATGTAATGATGCTTAGCCTTGTGCTTTACCTGAGTGCGCCCGGCGATCTATCCACGTCAGCAGTACATGGATTTAGACTCGTCCTCATTATCCTTTCTACTCCTGCTGTGATTATACTCGGTGCTCCGTTCCTTTCCTGTGCGTTTAATAAAATCCGAAAGAAGCGTTTTGACACAGATGCTCTGATTGTTACCGGAGTATTTATGGCATACGGCATAAGTGTTTGGCATTCTATCACCGGCAGCGGGCATATTTACTTCGATACGGCGACAATGCTCCTTCTTATAGTCACCATTGTGCGCTTAGTCGAAGCTACCGCCAAAAGCAGGGCATCCAGCGCCGTAAAGAGCATATTCTCGCTCATTCCAGACACAGCCAGGGTTGTTCGCGCGGGAATCGAAAAGATAATCCCTGCAGGCGACGTGCGAAAAGGCGATATTATTCTGGTAAAACCGGGGGAACGAATACCAGCTGACGGTAGGATCACTTCAGGAGAATGCACGATCGAGGAATCCGCGTTCACGGGGGAACACAGACCGCGGAGGTGCTGTCCAGGGGACATCGTTTTCAGCGGAAGTATAAGCTGTGCTGGGATGATATCCGTTGTGGCAATGGCTGTTGGCGAAGAGTCACTTATTGTTCAGATGCAGCATCTGATTGAACAGTCCCAAAGCGGGCGTACTCCTATAGAATGGTTGACGGAGCGCGTGACATCGGTTTTCGTCCCACTGGTATGGGCTGCGGCGGCAGGCACAGGGGTTTACTGGGGGATTATCCACCATAATCCTGAACGCGCCGGGCTCTCAACGCTTGCGATGCTTGTGGTTGCCTGTCCATGTGCGCTCGGTATCGCTACGCCGCTTGCAACTTGCATCGCGATGGGTAAAGCAACTCGCTCCGGTGTTTTATTCTGCTCAGGAAAAGTATTCGAGCGGCTGCAGTTTGTCTCACATATTCTCTTCGATAAAACGGGTATCTTGACTTCAAACAAGCTTGTGGTTTCCGATATTGTGCTCTATTCCGCGAGTGTTACGATAGACGAAGTGCTCATATATGCCACTTCACTCGAATCTGAAAGTAAACATATTATAGCCAAAGCGATTGTCTCAGCAACTCAGGCAAAAGGCTGTGAAACAGGAAAAGTGTCCAATTTGAAAGTGTATCCAAGCTATGGTGTATCGGGCGATGTATCTATTTGCGGAACCAAAAGGCATGTGACTATCGGCTCTCTGAAACTCCTCAAGATAGATCATGAACTGCCGCTCAAGTTGGCAGAATCAGGCGATAACGATCAATCGACTACCATATATATAGGCTGGAGAGGAAGAGTACAGGCCGCAATCAGGCTCAGGGATAGCCTTCACATATCAGCACCGGCAACGGTCGCTTCGCTCCTCGGTATGGGTATTTCATCAGCCGTTATCTCAGGTGACCGTGAGGCTCCCACCCGCCGGTCGGCAAAGGAAGCAGGCATTGCCATGTCGCTTTTCGAATGTACTCCTATAGAGAAAGTCGAAGCGATCGCAAATGCCAGGAAGATACGAAAGTGTCCTATCGCTATGGTTGGTGATGGAATAAATGATGCACCTGCGCTTGATGAAGCGGATATAGGGATTGCCACCGGCGGAGGTAGAGACATTGCCAGACAGTCGAGTGATGTGACTTTGGTTGGCAATGACCTGCTCCGTATACCCTGGGTTATCAGATTATCCAGAAAAACCTACAGGATTATCCGGCAAAACCTTGTATGGGCATTCGGTTATAACACGGTGGCTATGGTGCTTGCGTTTTTCGGGTACGTTCATCCTCTGATTGCAGCTACTGCAATGCTTGCGAGCAGCCTGGTAGTCATTGCAAACTCGTTACGGCTCCTGCCGGATTCAAAAATCTGATTATTCACCTTCGAGATGGCCGACCTTGAGCTCGATATCTGATCTATCCTCAATGCGGTCTATCTTGCCGTCTCGAATCCAGATGATCCTGTCGGAGACATCGAGCATCTTCAGGTCGTGAGTAGCTGAGATAATAGTTACACCCTGATCTTTGTTCAGTCTGCGAAGAAGATCAATGATTTCCTTGCCGGTTTTAAGGTCCAGGTTGCCTGTCGGTTCGTCCGCGAGGATAATCGCTGGGTTGTTGGCAAGTGATCTGGCAATAGCTACGCGCTGCTGCTGTCCTCCGGAAAGCTCAGAAGGTTTGTGATGATACCTCTTCCCAAGCCCAACAAGGTCAAGGAGCGCCATAGCCCTCTCGTTACCCTCGTGATCCGGCATTCCAGCGAAGATTGTTGGTAATTTCACGTTCTCAAGCGCAGTCATAACGGGAATCAGGTTGAATGTCTGGAAGATATAACCAATTGTCCGGCATCTCAGGTAAGCAAGCTCCTGTGCGTCCAACTGGGCCATGTCCACATCATTTATGAAAACAGTACCGGTTGATGGTTTATCCAACCCGCCGATCATGTTGAACAGAGTCGATTTACCCGAGCCGGACGGACCCATGATAGATATATATTCTCCGCATTTTATGTCCAGATGCACGTTATCGAGCGCAAGGAGCGTTGTCTCTCCCATGGTGAATTCTTTACAAAGGTCTTTTGTCCGAACTACATATTCATTGCTAGACATGGCTCGTTTTCTCCATCAATCTAAACGTCAGTCCTGAGCGCTGCTGCCGGAGGCATCTGCGCGGCTCTTATGGCTGGAGCTATGGTCGCTATCACGGTTACAAGACATCCAGCTGCTATTCCTATACTGAGCATCTTCAGCACATCCAGGATTGCAATCTGCGTAACAACTCCGAATCCTTTTCCGATTATTGCCAGAATCAATGTCCCAAGCAGCCCTACTAACGCCCCGGCAGCGGATGCCAATCCCCCAAGCAGGACAGATTCGAATAAAAACATCTCCACGACAAATTTGTTCAGCGCACCCAGGCATTTCATGGTCCCGATCTCCCGGAAACGCTCAGTGACTGCCATCAGCATCGCGTTAGTAATCCCGATTGTGCATACGAGAAGCGACATTATAACCAGCCATAACTGCCTGTTTGCGCCGGCGGCATCATTGGCAAGGACTATATCTCCCGAAACCATTTTGATTTTCCTGGCGGATTTCATATCCCTCAGGTCTATTGCGATCCTTCTGCCTTCTTTGTTCGTGAGCAAGACATGAGACTTGTGAGCAGCTTTGGTCAAGGCGTCTTTCGTTTTCATCCTTGACGCTGTCATTTCGAGTACATCGGCGAGAGTCTTTGCTTTATCACTGCCCAGTTTTTCTATTGCCTTTTCTGGAACCGACCTGAATATCGAAAATTCGCGCTGTCTTCTCTCCAGTATGTTAACAGAAGTTACTGCAGCATCGGAGGCCGTTTTAACGTCGGATACGATGACAGACCCACCTTTAGCGATCCGCTTGATCTCCATCTCAGGTAATCCGTTCATCCTGAGCACCCTGGCTGTGATAAACTCGTCATCTTTCTTGCCTGCGGCTGACTTAAGGATCCGGCTATATGCGCTCACATGGATGCGAGCTTTCTTCAATCTTGATTCAGTGGATCTGATAGTGTTCATCGCCTCCGCCAGTTTGCTCAGGCTGAATACATCTTTTCCGCCGGATATTTTTGCAATTACATCGTCTGGTACACCGGCTGCAGAGGCTTCTGTAACTGTGACGGGGTTCCATATTTCGTAGTCCCCCGGTCCTTCGAACTCCCCGTCAAGCCTTGCATATCCCGGTTGTATATCTTTCGGGGGCAACGGCCACTCCACAAGACCTTGCGCCAATACTGAAACAAGGAATGCAATACCCAGAAATACGCCAGAGGCCGTAACAACTGACCGGCCAAGCCGCATTTTGATATTCTTCAGGCTGATTAAAAACGCCCGAGCAACAGGCATATGAACCTGTCGTCCGATATCACCTTTTTGCTTTTCGCCCGACACCTTCACTGCCTCCTACAGCAAGCGCAATCAGGTTTCTTTGCGCAAGCATCCTGAAAAACGCTGTTACCGATATTTCCGCTTCCCGCCTGGTCAGTTTGTGACCGCGGACCACTGAATTAATTATCGTATTGAGATCCATTTTGCCGTCGCACATCTCCCAGATGCTGCCGCCGATCTCATCCAGTATTATCTGTTTATCACTGTCAGGAATTTTCATTAATTTGCTGACAAACTGAGCCATCCGGTCTTTTCGCATGGGGATGAGGAGCCTGACCTCGTTTTCCTCTGTCTTTTCCCACTTTACAAGCGTATTTCTGACCGGTCTTGACGAAAGTGCGTCCTTCCGAGCTGGCGGCTGCTGGTTCTTTACAAACGGTATGTAACTCGCAATCTTTTGCGATAATCTACTCACAACAGATCCTCATGACAGAACATTCTCTCTCGAATACTCTCGATCAGCGCAGCGTTGTTATTGACAAGCCTTACAGAAAAAAGCCGGTTTACCTCTGGACAGTGCCACACATAGCCGGATAACTTGACAGGCAGCGGCCGAAGCGTGATTGATTTAGCAATTGCTTTTATATTATTGACAAGCCCTATCTTCTGCCCTGATATTCGCATAGCCATATGACCGGGTTCGTCTATCGTCTCCAGCGCTGTTTTGAAACCTTTCACCTGAGCTAGAGAGTCTTTCCTGTACCATTCCTCGAGAGAATATTTCTTCAACAGATTCTCGGCAAGTCCCCATTGCTCTATCGTAAGTTCTCCGGACCGCCCTTTAAATCTCAACAGCGTATAGGCCGAGAGAAGCGTCTGTTTTTCAAGATGAAACTCCTCAGGCACAGCCGCCCTAATTCCAAATATCGACCAATCACGCCATCCCGGTTCACTGTGGTCACGTATCGAATCTACGACCCCGAAAGCCATCGATGTGCAATTGTTATCACTTGGCGTAACCACCTGTGCGATGACTACGCGGCCGCAGTCTGGGCAATATATAAGTTTGCCATATCCGTTTCGGTCCGATTTCCAGGTAAACTTTACCGGTGTCCCAGGCTCAGCGTCCTTTTTAGCTTCTATCTTACTTGTGAACTTTGTCTTCCGCTTCCGGCTGGTCTTCTTCATAAGCGAAAGAAACTCATCTGCCCGCGCTGCCAGATCCGGAGCGGATTTTGCGGCTGCCCACCTTATCTCAACTGATGTGGAGATAGGGCTGTCCGCACGCAGGTATCCTTTTTCTGAGTCCCCGGAAAAAGCTGCCAATCCCCAGTCGTCAGGAGTCTCGACGGTAATTCCCTGCCATCCTATTATAGTGCGATTTTTGCGTTCTATTGTCTTAACCACGATTAGAATACGAGTCGACTCATAAAGTCATTCCTATAGATTTCCGGCTGTTCACAGACAACCAATCGCATACAACTATAGCCAAAACTCCCTAGAATGGCAGATATGATACCGATTTCGATATGAGAGCCATCGATATGCCAAGCATTGCGCAAAGTCCCATACCGCATGAGAACCCGGCCAGAAGTACAGGCGCGTAAAGAGACCATTGAGTCGTACCGAACCGCTTCGCGAAATAATACCGTCCCAGAAGCGCGCCAATAAGAGCAGGAATTGTTCCATGCGGCAGCGCTCCCACTCCGAATGCGAGCCCGTAGAAAAACATTATCGGAAGATTGAAGAAGGAGCATATTCCATACGCTACAAAAGCAGCCGCTCCTGCTCCGACAATTACCTTCGGCTTCAACGCTTCCATAAGGAAGTTATCAGCGCCGGACCTGTTCGCTGTCCACCAGATGGACTCCATTGTGGCTCTCTGCGGCCAAAACCTCTGTGCGAACGGGTACTGCGGCGATGGTATTGGACTCGTATGCCAGAAGAATGACCAGAAAATGAAGCTCGCCGGTATCAACACCACAAACATCAGGATTTCAGCTTTTATAACGCTTGTAAACTTCGTTCCTGTCAGTTCTACTTCACGGAAACGCTGTGCGTATATTCCAAGGTCGTGAAGCGGAAGCGGCGTAAACCAGATTTTCATATCCTTATAGCCGCTCTTTATGATCGTCGCTTCCCTTAGATATGGGAAGCCGACTCCCTGGCCGGTAATACCGATCATTCTGGCGGATACATAAGAGTTGATAGGAGTCCAGATGATTCCGAAGAAGATTATCCAGAACATCATTCCTTTATGCCAGTCGAGCATCCAACCGGAGACCAAAATATAGCATATAGTCGCAAAAAGCCATGCTCCCAGAGAAAGCCACAGCGACCAGTCGCCACGACCCCGCGGTATTGTCCGGCTCATTGTCGGATGATGGGAGTCCCGCCGCATCTTTGTAGCCGTAATCATGACAGTTACGAGCCCTATTACAGCAACAGCAAGCCCTATTCCAACCCCTACACTCATCCAGAAGTCGAGCTGAGTCGCAATCTGTGTTGGTATGGTCCCCATCCCGTAACGCCATTTTGGAAGAAGCCCGCAATGGAACAAAATGGGATTTATTCCTATCTGGCATACCACTGAGCTTATAAACTGCCCTAAAATTATCGGGAACGGTAGAACGAAGCCTACCATCAGAGAGCCAAGGTCCGTAGATATACCGGTTAGCGCGGCTGGCAGTATTCGCTCTGTGTTCGGTGTCAGATCGAAGAACATAATCGGTATCAGCTCTAATGGCTTCGATAGAAACATACCTGTAAATATAGGAATAAACAGGTATAAAAAGCCGTAAGCTATGCCGATTATCGCACCTGTCGAAAAGACATTCCATCTCCAGGACTCTTCCTTGCTTCCGGCTTCCGCAAGAGCTGTGGCGCCAGCAGCGGCAATCGGAGCCATAGGGAAAGGCAGCCGTTCGACATCGGATGTAAGCCTGAAGAGCGCGTACCCGCCGCCCATCCACATGAACCGGCCAAGTATTTGTCCCATTATCAAAAGCCCAATAGGCATGAGCCAGTCTGGGTGAAGGAATGTGCGCGTAAGAAGAGCTGACGAGCCTGGCGCAGGAGCTACCCATCTAGGAATATGGTTTACTATATCCGGCTGAAGCGGAGACTGTACCAGATATTGGTTCCAGATCAAATTCCCGAACGGTCCGCCTGATATACCCTTATCCGCGAGTATTACGCTTGATAGCCCACCTGCGACATAGAACAGAATGTAAATCTCTTGCCGCTTTAGGGGGATAAATGACCGTCTGGCTACCTCGGCGAAGAGTACAATAGTTACCCACTGAGCGGCTGCGCCCATTGAACCGCCAGCCACCAGTCCGAGATACATTGCCCCTGGAAGCATTATGAAGGCGATAAACAACGCGCCGATTACGGTCTTTATAGTAAAACCGTCTTCGTATTTTACCTCTTCATTATCCGTCAGCGTAACTTCCTCTGGACGCTGTTCTTTTTCCTTTACAGTCTCTTCGTCTGTCAATTCATCCTCACGTGACATCTTCTTCGCATAAGATCATGCTGAACTATATAGATAACTGATTATTACTATATTTATTAATAGATGACTTGAATATCACTATACTTTTGCTTCCGGTTGTGTATCCGCGGTTTCACAGGAAAGATACTTCTCTCGATCTTCTTCTTTCATCGTTCTCCATATCAGGAACTGCTTTCGAACGATGTTCAGGAACCTACGGTTTACACGCTTCCAGTTGGAAACATCTCCGCTCTCACGGGTTATGCTTACCTTGACCTCGTATACATCCTCCATGTCCGTGGGGATAGTCATCAGCTCAACCATCTGGCTGACTCCAAGGTCAAATGGCGCAAGCCATGTTCTCGATTTGACCCGATAGCCTTTGCCGTACTTCGTATCGACAGTATCCGTGTCTACCCCCTCAGTGACGAATTCACCGATAGAGTAGTCCTCGTATGCCCTGAACCATTCGGCCAGGAACCCGTTTACGCCTTTCGCCTGCTCACCTGTCACGGCAAAGGGCAGTAATATCTGCCACAGATCGCCTACGGGATCTGGAACCTTCCAACTCCGTTCAATAGAAGGTGTCGCTACTTCCGATGCCTTTTTGGCTGGATAGAGTGTCGACGCGATCACCACGAATACGACTATCATCGTCGACCAGACTGCGGACTTCGATGAGAAGTTCAGGTACAGATCCGGCAGCCACCCAGTCATAGTAAGGACTTTGGACGCCCCCTGCCCTATTACATATCCGGCAACAGCTCCCAGAACAGCGTATACGAGAGACTCAGCGATAAAGAGCACCGCTATATGGGCAGGTGCAAGTCCTATGGAACTGAATATTCCTATTTCCTTAACCCGTTCATATACCGACCCAAGCATCGTATTTAGTACGATGAGAGACGCTATCAATATCGGTATAAAGACGGAATTAAAGCCCTTGCTGGAAGATGATCCTATTGAGCTGTAACGATATATGGAATCACCAATCCCAGCATATAGGTTTAGGCCAAGCCTTGGCATCAGTCTGTCGAGCTGATACCTGACATCATCCGCTGATGCATACCCGATGGCAAGTGAGCGGAGATTTCCTCCCATGTTCATCACGGTCTTATAAGGTATGAAGAAGCAGTTATCAGGCTCCATGTGCATATACTGGCTGAACCCTGTATCACCCGTTCCTTTTCCCTGGCTGGACATCTTGCTCATAAGGATGAAGTCTGCCGGAGTCATAGACTCACCGTCAAGGTCTGTGACTTTCTTGAATTTATTGCTGTCGATAATACCGATGACCGTATAGTTGATACCAGCAAAGCTCACTTTTGCTTTACCGACATCTGCCGGCTTGACATCCAATGCTTCAGCGATCTTCGTAGGAAGGATTATCTCATAGGAGTTGTCCCAGTCCTTTATCTTCTTCCTTGCATGGTAACCGAACCAGTCTCCTGCGCTTATAATTGTTTTGTTTTTGCCGTTCAAATCCAGAATAGATGCTTCTTGTTGTGTAAAACCAACAGCAGCTTTCGCATCGAAAGATTTATCTCCACGCTCAAGCGTCAGGAACGACTGCTCTCCTAGCTGTGCGCCGAAGTACCAGGCTCTCGGGGCAACAGGATACTTTTCTCCGAACTCATCATCTATCAACTGATAAGCAATTTCCTGGAGCGGATCCCACATAGGCGTTCGGATCATAACACCATTATATATATAAGCGCCTTCATCATGTTTTGCCGGAATTTTATTAAATTTAAGCGACTGAACGACCGATGTGAATGAAAGAACCAGGAATGTAAGAACAATCAGCGTAATGCATGTAAGAATGGTCCGTGCTTTTCGCCGCCTCATGTTCGATATGCCCAGCGAGAAAGCGGCGGCTGCGACACTCATTCTTCCTATATCGGCATTATGCACGCCGCCGACCTGCTGGTTGAACGTTTTTACCAGTGTATCGAATCTGCTTGCGACAAGACCTATGACAAGGCTAGAAAGCGCCAGCATGATGAAGGCAAGAAGCACAATCGTGGGGTTCATCGTTATCTGGAACGCCGGATGGACTTGCCAGAAAATAAAGAACACCAGCATAAATATTATAAAGAACCAGATGAGCTGCCATGTGAGCTTCGTTGAACCAACCAAAAGGCGTTCAGTGAAGAAAGCGAACGGCAGCATGAGCGCCAGATAGAATAAAACTCCTTTTACGACATCTTTTGCCGTGGCCTGGACACTCGGATATGCTCGTATCTCATATCCCCAGGCAGCCCGGCAGCAAGCGTCGAAAGCAGCGTAATCTTTCATATTCAGCGCTTTTTGCGCTTTCTGCATCTCCAGTTTCGCCTGTGTATGAAGCGAATCGAGACCTTCATTGATAATCCTGTACTTCTTCAGGCGCTGAATCCTGAATTCGTCAAGGTTCCAAAGGTCTTGAGTGACCTTAAGAGCAGTATTCTGGAACGTAATACCGTTACCGACATCATAACCGGTGCCTTCAGCGGTTTCCGGTTTGGTAAAAAGCGCCCCTCGCTTATCCAGGTGAGAATTGATCAACACAAGACGGGTAGCCGCTGGGCCAGAGCCCATAATCAGCTTTAGCCTGGCATTCCTGTTGGAGAAAATCACCGCCATATTCTCTATATGCGGGTTTTGAGGCTCCGGCACCGCCAGTGCATAACCGAATGCTCTTGGTTTGCCGTTCGTTGTCCCATCATAAACATCCATGGTGGAAAGAGCGCAAAGCCCTTGAGGGTCCAAAAGGTCGTATACGGAGCTCGATACACAATTAAACAGGATTATAGGAGTCTCTTTAACTCCCGTCGTCATCTTTATTTCAGTGGGATAAAACTCACCATAAACTCCCTGGTCGGGAGCGCTTATAATCTCTCCGGTTATCCGATCTATCTTATAAGCGCTGATAGATGTCTTTACCTGGTTGTTATATGCCGTAAGCGGAGCGACACCGGCGAACTTATACCGGCCTATCAGCCCCGGATTCTTCTTTCTCCACTCATCGGATTTGCCGTAATCGAGAGTAGACTCGATCATATTTGCCCGTACGCCCATATACGATTTATTGTAGCTTCTTACAACAGCAAGGCAATCGGGTACCGGAAGGTTTGGAACGAAGCTCCTCTTCGGATCGAAGCATACAGCCTGACCGCCAAGCACTGCGTGACCACCCTGCGCATAAAGACGAGAGAACGTGCTCGGTTCCGTGAACGGCACTGAATACGGCATGTCCTTTCCCTGTTCTTTGTTAGGGTCACGGAGTATATGGTCCACAAGGCAGGAGATCATAGTCACCTGCTTGGAGAGGTTCTTGACATTGACCTGGTCGACAGTATCGAAAGGTGTATCTACTAAAGGCCGGGCATCGTTTATGCTTACAAATGACATGCCCATCGCGCCTGCAAGAGTCAATGATTCGGTGTCGAGCGCGATCATACCCGGAATGTAATTTCGCCAGGATTTTCCGCCGATCTGGTTGACGCAGTCGGCAAATCTTTTGTCCAGCGAGTCCGAAAACCCAAGGGTGCTTGCGACTCCGGCGCTGTGTTCACGGCACTTCGTCGCAATATCGGAGAATTTACCCTGCTGGTCCTCCCGTATATCGTAGAAGTAGCCTTTATACATAACGCCAACGCCTTGGGTCCTGCTTGTAAGGTCCAGGCCTAAGTAGAGATATACTTTGGGCGCGTCAGGTATTTTATAATGAGAACCTCTTCGATTCAGCCATTTTTTCACCTTATCGAGAGTGTTGACCTTACGGTATTCATCCATATGGCGGTCGATGTAGGCACGCATTCCGGCGAGACTCATAAAATGCCCGCTTGTGGACATTAACCATACTGTGCGCTTTGGCGGAACCTGCTTCAGAATTCTGGCCATCTCAAGCATCGCGCTCGCGCCGCAACTCGTATCAGCGGCTGGTGCAATCGCCGGGACTATCGACATTCCATCATAATATGAGTGGATTACTACTATCTGGTTCTTTAATTTAGGATCCGAGCCTTCTATCTTGGCGATTATATTGACAGCTTTTTCCCGTTCCCATGGCATATCGCACTTGACTACGGCATCTTTTGCTTTACCTGAACTAATCAGATTCTTTACTGCTTCAGCATCCTTCTTCGAGATCCAGAACCTCGGGATTGAAAGCGGAATAGCACTGTATTTGGCCTCCGCTTCTCCCCGCATGGTAGTTTCGGGCTCTACAAAGATTATCAGCTTTGCACCAAGCCTTGGGGCATTCAGCCATTCGGTCCCGCAATTAAACTCAACCAGCGCGCCGCTTCCTTCAACATCCTTACCATTGAAATCGGGAAGCGATGCGCGTCCGGCGTAAATCAGGTTGCACTTTATCCCATCAGGAGGAAGTTGTGAGGTACGGACAAGGTTCGGCCAAATTCCGTGAATCCTGAACTGCTGGCCTGCTACGGTGATACTTCCGCCGTTATCCACCGGCACGGTAATACCGAACGGTTCGGTCTTTACATCCTTGATACCGGTCTTGCGGAGTTCGCTTACTATATAATCCGCGGCTTTTCTGGAGCCCGGATATCCTGCCACACGAGAGCCATAAGATGAAAGCTCGCTAACAGCTTCCTGCAGCCTGTTCTCATCCACCAGCGATGCTATTTTCTTGTATCTTGATGCAACCTGGCTGGGAACTTCTTCTGACTTCGGCTGAGATGGTGTGATTAACGGAGCGTCCGATGCTTTTCGGACATAAGGTTTCAGCGTCAGGACAAATACTAATAGTAAGGTGACAACCGATATAATGAGATATTTAAAAAGAGACGATTTTCGAATGATTCTGCTCCTGTAAAACGGCTTGTCTACAAGCCTGCCCGCACTAATTATATCATATCGTTTAAAAGCTCTACAATACAAATTGTATCATAAATTACACGATAAAAGATTTCTGAAGGTTATAGAGCTTAAAAACTTTAAGTAAATAGAAGAGTTTGGTTGCGTCTATCCATTAAAGTGGATGTTAATATATTTCCGAAGTCTTACGGGAGGAGCCCAAATTTGAAGCTGTTATATGTTTGTATTCCAATCATGATGATATGTTCTATGGGACAGTCTCTATCGCAGGATATCCGTCCTGCAACACCACAGATACAGCAACAGGACCCGGTATCTGTCCAACCATCTACCCAGGAACCCTCGCCGCCGTTGCCGGTACCGATGGTCAAGCAGGAAAGCAGCCTGTTCAAAAGGACTCCAAATATAGACGGCCTTATCGATCAGGGTGAATGGGATACCTTTTTCAAGTTCGAATATGGCGATATGAAAGCATCCGTGTATGTAGACTGGGACAGCGATAATCTCTACATCGCATCCAAGTCTACTACTCCCGCGGATCTTCTCGTGACTCTCGACGCAAATGACGACGGTTGGTTCCATGGACTGGACAATTACGAATTCGTAGTCAGACCCTCTGAGGATGGAGGTAATCCAACACTCGCCGTAAGCCGCTATGAGTCCCGAAAGACGCCCGCGAACAACGGGTATCCGCTCGCAGCGGCAGAAGCAACAGCTTTCACTCTAAAAACAAGCTCCGCCGAAGTATCTTACATATATGAGCTTGCTGTTCCAAAGACATCCGTCGAAGGGCTTGAACTTAAAAACGGGAAAAAGATCGGTCTCAAGATAGCTGTGGGTGTCGGCGGTAAGGATATGATCTGGATTCCAGCCGCTCCACTCGGAGATACTCAATCAGTAGATCTGACAACTGCCAAGTCCTCTACCGATGCTCCTCTCAGCGTTGACATGCAACTAAGAGATGCGCGGATTGCTCCCGGAGAGGAACTGGTTGCCAAAATCACTATCAGGAACAAAGGTGAATCCGTTATCCCGATAGATACACTTGTTATCGGCGGCGAAGGCAAGACATCTAGAGTAATTGGAAGTCAATTGATCCGCATGGAAGGGATCAAGCCAGGCAGGAGCTTCAGCACAACATTCCGTACGCCTGTTCCGCACTCAGCTTCGACGGGAAGTGCCGCTTTGGGAATCGAACTAAGAACAGGTAATGACCTGGTGGCATCATCACTGATGTCATTCGATATCGTCCCAGCCTATGAGATAAGTCTGGACACGGGAGATAACCCGCTTGAACTGAAAACATTTAACCGCATCTCTGTAATTGTAAAGAACAATACGAACGGTGAGATGCATGGGCGGGTAAAATTGAGTTTACCGAAGGGCTGGACTTTCAGGTGGTCGCAGGACAGCAAGGATGTATATATACTGCAGGAAGAGAGCGAGCAGTCTGTTATATTCCGTGTAAAACCACCGGAGATAACAACACAGACGAAGATACCTGTCCTTGCGGAACTCCGTGTCGGTGACAAGGTGTTCTCTACTTCATGTTTATTGAATGTAAAATAGCCGGATCAAGCATCCGCTGACCGTTTTATGACTACGATAGCGACATCATCCTGAACGATGCCTTTCGCATGGAGAGAGGCACGTTCATGGATGTGTTGTGCTATCTCCTGCGGCGAGTCTTTTGCACATTCCTTAATACTTGCGATCAGCCCTTCCTGCCCGAACATATTGCCATTGGTTCTGGCTTCCGTAATGCCGTCCGTATACAGCACGAGCAGGTCATCAGTATAGAGTGTTGTTTCTTTCTCCGTAAACACGGCATCCTTTATTACACCGATGATCGGGCTTGTAGCTTCAAGCTCAATCACATTTCCTTCTGGTGAAACCTTGATAGCGGGCTCATGCCCGGCATTTGAGTAAACCAGCCTGCCTGTTTTGGTGTCAAGTATCCCGCAGAACATCGTAACGAATATGTTATCCGGCATTTCATTACGCTCCGCCCGCTCATTCATTGCGTCAGACATCCGTTTGAGCGATTCCGCCGGTGTAAGACCTTCTCTGGTATAAGCCTGGAAAGAATATTTTGCAATAGCTGTATG
Source organism: Armatimonadota bacterium (assembly GCA_039680575.1). Taxonomy (GTDB): domain Bacteria; phylum Armatimonadota; class UBA5829; order UBA5829; family DTLH01; genus JBDKSP01. Next base: position 78,423 of record JBDKSP010000021.1, on the reverse strand, counting down.
GACCGCAGCGTCCAGCCCTTTACCGGATACATCGCCAAGAACAATAGCGATCCTTCCATCGCCGAGATCGAAATAATCGTAAAAGTCGCCGCCCACTTGAGCTTCATCCCATGCCGGTTCGTATTTGCCTGCGATCTTTATCGGACCAAAATCAAAGTCCGTTGGCGGGAAAAGCACTCGCTGCAGATTCTCTGCAATCCGGTGTTCATGTTCATAATGCTCGGAGTTCGCAAGAGCAATAGCTGCATGCCGCGCGAATGCCGTCAGTATATCCGCATCATCATCAGTGAACTTGCCGGTTTCGAATGAACCAACATAAATGGCACCCACCGACCTGCCTTCGCTGACGATGGGAGCCCACATGATCGAACGCATACCTCGTTTTGCGAATTCGGAGTGCTTGCGCTTGCTATCAGTCGCCATATCCGAAACAACCTTAGGTTTTGCAGTGGTAAACACTTCGCCTGCCAGGGATTCGTGGAGAGAAATACCGAATGGGTGGGAATCGCCCAGCCCTTCAAACGTAGCAACTTCAATTACCCCATCGGGCTTGACTTCACCTATCGCAGAAGAGTCTGCATTGAACATCTGGCGTGTCAGCACCACTATCTGGCGCAATGTCGATTCCTTCTGAAGCCCCGATCCTAGCGCTTCACCGATACTTGTAAATGATTCCTGAAGCCGCCTGTTCGCACGCGATAATTCCTCATACGGCCTGCGGAGCGATGAAACAAAAAGCGCCTGAAGAACAAAATAATTCGATATAGCTTTAGCAATATTGCCGAGCAGATTGTGCGTATCGTAAGGGCTTTGGTAGAGCATGAAACAAATCTCGCTTCCAATCGCAAAAATAATCGCCGTTTTGAGAATATCGCTTGAGTCTATGAACGATTCGCTGTTCTTTCCAAGTGCCCAAAAAGCTATTATATAGACACTGATGACCAGGTAATCCAGTACAATCTTGAACAGAGTTATACCTGACCCTGTTATATAAATAAGCTCAGAGACTTCTTTTGAATATACATGAAAAATGGTGATTACTGCAGCGACTAAAATTACTGAAGCTGATGCCAGAATTCCTGGCTTTATCCACCTGTTCCTGGTATTTGGTGAAATGAATGCCGTAACGAGGAGAGTAAAAGCGCTGATAATCCGGGCTAATATCCAATATGCTGCCGCTTTACCCACAGTATTGGTACCAATAAAATCAGGCATACCCTTAAAGGAAATTGTATGCATGAAGTCCAACACACCAATAACCAAAAAAGCGTTCGCAATGAACAGGTCCCGGCGGTTGTTGTTCTGCTGATAGCCATACCAACCGACTACGAATACAGCGATGCTTACGACTATACTGGTAAACTCGATAATTGTGTGGAGCGGGATATACCAAAAAGGCGACATAGCACCCTTTGAGTATGCCCTTATAAACAGAGCGGCAATTACCCCAAGAGCACATATTACGGCTGCAATTATGTGACTTAATCTCGTGCGCCGGACAACGTTTTCTTTTTGCTCCTTAACAACATGCATACTGATTCTCCGATCAGCAAACCTGCTATATAAGCTCTGAACATCTGCAAGTTATTATATCACTACGAATATTATGCGTCAAAATTGTTTATTATAATGAGAATAACGTTACATTAACGAGATACGTGTTCCTGTTTGCCGGTCGTAAAAGCGTAACACACGAAAAAAGCGCCTATGATAAGGCGCTTATAATACATTATATTTGATTTTGGGGCGAGTGAAGAGATTCGAACTCTCGGCCTCCAGGGCCACAACCTGGCGCTCTAACCAACTGAGCTACACCCGCCGCGAATGGCGCCCCCTGGGCGATTCGAACGCCCGACCCACTGCTTAGAAGGCAGTTGCTCTATCCCCTGAGCTAAGGGGGCACATTTATGGCACTGGAATTATACCAAACGCCGGGCTCTTAGTCAACAAAAAAGCGCTTTAATAAAGAATCCGGCAGTGATATACTTGTGCTGAACGCCAGATTCGATGTGGTATGGGAACTAAAAATGCTGAATCAAAAAAAACAATTCGATGTAACTTGTCTTGGTATATTCGTCGCTGACACACTGGGAAAACCAGTGGAGCGAATGCCGGACTGGCGGCAGCTTCAGGTGGTGGAGCATGTCGAACTCGCTACCGGCGGATGCGCTAATAACACCGGAACCACACTTGCCAGGCTTGGGATGCGGGTCGGGGTGATCGGAAAAGTCGGAAACGATGTTTTCGGGGACTTCATACTCAGCAGCCTCAAGAAAGACAATGTCGATACAAAAGGGATGATGCGAAGTTCCGATCTTGGAACATCCTTCAGCTTTGTAATCGTTGCGCCGGATGGAGAAAGAGCTTTTTTCCATTATGTCGGCGCGAACGGATCGCTTAGCATCGATGATGTCGATTTTTCCATCATTGAGCAATCGCACATTCTGCATGTTGCCGGTTCTTTCGTCATGCCCGGCCTTGACGGCGAGCCTACTGCAAAAATCCTCAAAAAAGCTAAAGAAATGGGCGTCACCACATGCCTCGATACCGTTTGGAACGACGCCATAGACTGTTACGCAACGCTGGAGCCGTCGCTCCCCTATCTCGACTACTTCCTTCCGAGCATAGACGAAGCCATGTTGATGACAGGCCAGAAGGGCGTCAGTGATACAGCCAGGTTCTTCATGGATAAAGGCGTCAAGACCGTCGGGCTCAAAATGGGGGCAGAAGGCTGTTTTCTCAAGAACAAAGACATCGAAATACACTGTCCGGCCTTCAAAACGAACGTGGTAGACACCTGCGGCGCAGGCGATTCATGGATAGGCGGTTTTCTTGCCGGTGTAGCAAAGGGCTGGAACCTGGAAGAATGCGGCAGGCTCGGTAATGCGACGGGTTCCATCTGCGCAAGCGCAATGGGCGCGACGACCGGCGTGAAAAGCTGGGATGAGACGATCAAATATATGGAAAAAGCGGAGATCCTGGTGTAATGAAGGCATTACAATTCGGAGCCGGCAACATCGGTAGAGGATTCACCGCACAACTGTTCCATGAATCGGGTTACGAAGTTGTGTTCGTCGATGTATCGGGAGAACTGGTCAATCTGGTAAACAACCGGGGTTCTTACCCTATATACATAGTCGGTGATAACCCCGAAACGGTCAACATAGATAACATAAGAGCTGTAAACGGCAAGGATATTGACGCCGTAGCAAACGAGATTCTAAGCGCTTCGATAGTTTGCACGGCTGTCGGTGTCAATGTGCTGAAGCATGTGGCCCCGGCTATCGCCAAGGGTATCATCCTTCGCTCGGAGCATGGCGTGAATGAGCCGCTCAACATCATCATTTGCGAAAACCTGCTGAACGCGAAAGATATTATGCGAGGATACATACGTGAGCACCTGCCGAAAGAACACGCAGGATACATGGATTCGCACATCGGCATAGTGGAATCGGTCGTAAGCCGGATGGTCCCGGTGATGACGGATGAACAGAGAAAGCAGGACCCGCTTTCCATATATGTCGAAGCCTATAAGAAGCTCCCCGTGGACAGGAACGGGTTCGTCGGAGATATTTCTGAGATAGTTGGGCTCGAGCCTAAGGGTAACTTCGGCGCATACGTCGAGCGGAAGCTATTCACTCACAATTTAGGGCATGCGGCTTTTGCCTATCTCGGATATTTAAGAGGGCATGAGTATATATACCAGGCGGTCGCTGATCCTCTGGTGCACTCTATCGTAAAGGGTGTGCTGGATGAGACCGGCAGAGCACAGATAGAGAAGAATGGGTTTACTCCTGATGAGCATCAGGCCCATATAGATGATCTTCTGCACAGATTCTCGAATATCGCTCTGGGTGATACCATCGCCAGAGTCGGACGGGACCCGATCAGAAAGCTCGGCCCGAACGACCGGCTTATCGGCGGTATGAAGCTTGCCAGTGAGTTCGGCATATCCCCCATGAACATAAGTCTTGCAACTGCAGCGGCGATGCTTTATGACAATCCTGAAGATGCGTCTGCCGTTAAGCTGCAGGGTATGCTGAAGGCTGAAGGACTTGACGCGGTCCTTGCGATAATATGCGGTATGAAACCTGACTCGGAACTCAGCCGGATGATTATGCAGCAGTTAGAAGCGCTCAAGTCCGGCGGTATTGAATCGATAGCAGCGGAGGTTTAGTCTAATGTCGAGCAAGCATGGTGTTGATTGGTATCGCGCGAAAGCAGCTGAATATATGAAAAAAGCGTGCATCGCTCTTCGTCCCGATGAGATCGAGAATATCGAAGTAGCTGATTTTGGTCTGGGCGATCTCGATAATTCAGGGCTGGAACTGGTTATATATGTCAACACTGAACGGGTTTGCGCCAAGGAAATGGCGCTTACGCCAAGACAGACGTGCCCTGAGCACAGGCATCCCCCTGTAGCAGGCGGACCGGGCAAAGAAGAGACATTCCGCTGCCGCTGGGGCAGGGTTTATCTCTATGTAGAAGGCGAACCGACTCCCAACCCGGCCTGTAAGCCACCTGCGGGACATGAACCCTACTATACAGTGTACCATGAGATAGAATTGAACCCAGGTGACCAGTATACGCTTTACCCGAACACGCTGCATTGGTTCCAGGCCGGAGAAGAAGGAGCAGTAGTCTCCGAGTTTTCCACAAAGAGCAGGGATGAGTGCGATATTTTCACCGATCCTGAGATTCAGAGGTAGAATCCAGGGAACAGAAGTAGTGGCCGGTCTCCGTGCCGGCCATAGGCAGCTTTGCGCCTGAAATCCCCTCTCCCTTGACGGGAGAGGGACAGGGTGAGGGTGAAATATCTCAATGCTGCGGGAATTAAATCTGTGTAAATCAGTAGATTATACAGACCTGCCATTCCCTCAGCATAAATAACAAATCTCGCAATAATACTCATCGCGCTAAGCATTCCACTCGTTCTTGAGAATCGAGAATACCATCAAGTCGGCCATGCTTCCATCCGAACTTACGCTTGCCTGTCTGAGAGTCCCTTCACAGATGAAACCAAGCCGTCTTGGTATGGCCCAACTGCGGGTGTTGCCCGGCTCAGCGTGTATCTCGATGCGGTTGACGTGAAGGTCGTCGAATGCGTAGCGGATCAGTTCTCTGCATGATGCTATAACAAGACCTTTGCCTTGATACTCTTCACTAAGCCAGTAGCCGATCTCCATGCAATTAGCATTGTGGGCATGAAGACCAATGAGCCCGGCAAGACTCCCGCAGTGCCAGATACCGGCTGCGATTGTGCCATTCTCGGCAAAATCATGAAGATACTTCTTGCGGGCAGTGAGTGCATCACTTTCTGATTGTGTTTCGTCCACCCACGAGAGCCACCGGCGTAAATGTTCCCGGTTGCGGTCAACCAACTCGAAAACTGCTTTCGCATGTATTGTTTCAAGAAGCCCCAATTCCGTCTTATCGTCTAGTTTATGCGTGAAGAATGCTCGATCTTTAGGAGTAATGGCAGTCCATTCTTCCTTAAGTATGGAAAAAACATCTATGTCGAACATTTTGTCCTGGGGCATTGTCGATTGCCTTTGTGTTAACTCATAAATGGCATTGAGGCGGTGTACAACAGCCTGGCTGCGTGAATTTCCTGCGGCTACTCTGATCGTAACACGGTTTAGATTCATTCCGTTGAAACAATGGTCCAGAAGCGCCCTGCAGGATGCAGTAACGAGTCCTTTCCCCTCCGCGTCTTTATCAAGCCAGTAACTAAGATCAGTCGAACGATTCCACTGATCCACAGGCTTTATACCAATGCCGCCTACAAGCTTCCCATTTAGCATGATGTCGCAGTAAAAACCTTCACCGTCCGCAAACTGATGCAAGCCTCTTCTTGCAAAATCACGTACTACATCTACGGATGTTGTCTTATCGGTAAAGAGCAGCCACAGACTGAGACGCTCACGGTTCCGATCTATCAGCAGGAATAGCTCCTCAGCATTTCTCGGTTCAATCAGTCTCAGTTCGGCATCATCGGTCAGTTTGTGGGTGAACATAGGTCAGATTCCTTTTCAGAAAAGTTGGCGTACCTCTCTCAAGATTATCCCTTCAGATGGGTATCAGAGTCAAGATTTTACAACGTGAGCAATAATGCGAATAAATCTGAGTCATATTAATATATGTCATTATCCGGGTTTTCCGGCTGTGCGGAGGTATCTTTTGAGACTTAAAACTATCTGTATCGGAATGGGGTTGTTTCTAGGAGTTCTTTTGTTGAACATTGCGGTTGCTGCTCAGACACCGTCCTTTAATGAGGTGATTGGCAGCTTCAAGCAGGCTAAATCGGATGTTGAAGCTGTTTACTCGCATACGCTGGCATTTGCTGAGACCGATCCGGCAGCGTTCAAGACAGCCATCACGCCAAGAGCCGGTGGTTGGGCGGTCATACTCGCCGGTCGGCAGACATTCGTGGCTAAACCGGAGCTGAACAAGTCGATGGCTAACGGATTTTCCTTTGGAGAACCGGATAATCTGATTAATATCTATTCTCTGGCTGTCAGCAAGAGAAGCGGCGGTTATGACCCTGTCACAGCGAAACTCAGCTATGGGAAAATGGATTTCAAGCATTACGTCGGTACTGGTAATTGGGTCGTTTACGATAATCAGCAGGAAAAGGACAGAACTCTTGCTGATGGGGTAGCCAGGCTGGTCAAGGATGTAGACAAGAATGGGCATCCGAAACGGCCTTGTGTGATAACGATGGCTGAGCCGAATGAGGAAACACTCTCGAAGTATGCTCAAATCTTCGATGAGGGAACCCGCAGCCTGTCCGTATCGAGCTATGACGCCAAGGTAAAAGTATTGTCCATATGCAGCCCGCGCAACCCGCAGGTGGTAGTAAGCCTTCCAATCGATGCGCTTAATACATTAGCAGCAAGGATAGATTTTATGGATCCTGAGGTTGTCAAGGTAATACACGTTCCGCAATCCTCCGAATAATGCGACGTTAGCTTCTTGCGATAGAATTGGGGATGCTTAAATGTTGCCAGAGGCTTTCTGCAAGTGCTTTATTATCTCTTTATAAGGAAAACGAATTCTATGAGAAAAGTAACATCAATATTGCTTGCGATCAGCTTTATCGCGATGTTTGTAACAGTGGTATCCATGATTTCGAGTCATGGTCATGATGGGCATAGAGGCAGGTCGGCAGTGGCTTCCGCTGTGGATACCCGCGATGCTCCACCTGCACCAATACCACATGGAAGGCACGGATTTTTCCCGGAAGAGCTGCACAAACTGGCTGGGATCCTTATCCTGTTCCTTGGCACAATACACATTTTCTACAACGGAAGGGCTTTGCTTTCGTATGTGGGAATCAGGCCAAAACGACAATAAATATGCAGCATGAGAAGGAAGGCCGGGACGAAGCCCGGCCACTATATTCATTGTTCTATTCCGGTGAAACAGCAACCCTCACCTTTGCTGGACGAATTACTCTATCGTGCTGAATGTAGCCGGGTTGAAACTCATCGACAATGGTGTTTTCCGGGTATTCGTCAGTCTCGACCCGCATGACGGCCTCATGATACGCAGGATCGAACTGTTCGCCCGCGGCTTTGATCTGCTGGACTCCTTCTCGTTCGAGAATATCGCCCAACTGACGAAGGGTCAAGCGGACTCCTTCTACAAGGCCGTCGAAGCTCTGCGTTTTTTCGGCTGAATCGAGCGCGCGCTGGAAGTTGTCGATGACAGGGAGGATTTTGAGTATCAATTCCTGCGATGCAAACTGAATTGCCTGTTTAGACTCTTCATTGTGCCGTCTTTTATAATTGCTGAAGTCCGCGAGTGCCCTCAGGTGACGGTCATGTTCCTCATCGGCGCGCTTCTTTTCTTCTTCCAGTTCGGTCCTCAGGCGCTCTATCTCACCCTGTAGTTCATCGACCGATGGAGTAAGTGCTTCGGTCTCCGGCTCAAGGCTTTCTTCACTATTGGTTTCTTCGACTTCTATATCGATTTTCTTTTTGTCGTAATCGTTTTGTCTGCGCATATAATATTCCCTCACCCCGACATACGGCCATCGGGTTTCTGTCCCGTGCCGTCCTCACGTTTCCTGATGATTATATTTATCCTCAGCACCGCCTCCGCGACTTCACCCGCTGCTTTTAGCGCGTGAATCTTGACACGAGCAGGATCGATGACGCCTAGTTCGAACATATCGACGACCTCGCCCGTATCGCAATCCACGGCAAGCGATGATTTACCGTCTTTTGACTGAGCGGCGATTGCATCTTCCACTTTTTCAAGCGGATTGAACCCTGCATTCGCCACGATCTGCATAAGAGGCCGTTTCAGTGCCTCAGCGACACAATCTACGCCGTAGGCAGCCATTCCCCGGACTTCCTGCCGGAGTTCTCCGACTTTGCGGGCGGCCGCAAGCTCAATTGAGCCTCCGCCTGGAACTACACCGCTAAGTATCGCAGCCTGGACCGCCGAAGCCGCGTCTTTCGCAATCCGGTCACGCTCTTCCTTGACTTCCTGTGTCGATGCGCCGACCAAAATCGTCGCGGCGGGCTTTCCTTCGCCGCCGATTACCCGTATGTGGCCCAGGTGCTCATCTTCGTATACCCGGTCGCATTTGCCGAGAAACTTTTCAAGCTCTGCAGCATCCTTTTTAAGCCCTGACCGCTTAATCGGACGTGCCCCGGTATGGTCTGCCAGCCGGGTTATATCCCTGGAAGACAACCTGCGGACTGCGAGTATTCCTGCATCCGTAAATATCTCCTCTGCCGCGTCATCTATAGACTTTGCAGCCGCGACAAACCGGACTCCGAGGTCGATTATCTTTTTAAGGTTCGCATGAAACTCTGACTGGAGTGCCATATAACGGGAGAATCCTGCTTCAGTAGCAAGCGCGTCTTCCTCCAGTTTCTCCGGCTCGATGGCATCATCGACTACAAGGACCTTTACATCTTCGATGGAGAAAGGCATCTGTCTGGAAATCCGTTCCTTATCGATGACAAGCCCGGAAAAAACCTCGTTTTCCGCGCCTTCTTTTGCCACGATGGTATCCGAGAGTTTGAATGCAGGTTCAGAGAGCTTTTCACGCCCGACGAGTTTCGCGGCGCTTACGGCAAGCTCAGCCAGGTCTTCCTGTCCTCTCGCAGAGACTTGCGCGGTCTTGATGAGCCATTCGTCGTCGAACCCTTCGATCTGCTTTGCCTGGCTCCTGATGAAAGAGAGCGCCGAAGAGACACCAAGCTGCAGCCCGTCGATAACCTTAGTTACAGGCACGCCCCGGGCGACATGGTTCGCTCCTTCGGTCACAAGCGCGCTTGCGAGTAACGTAGCGGTGGTAGTGCCGTCACCGACCTCATCATCCTGTGCCTTCGCAGTGTTGATGAGCATCCGGGAAGCCGGATGGGTCACATCTATTTTATCGAGTATTGCGCTTCCGTCGTTGGTGATAATGACATCGCCGAACCTGTCGACAAGCATACAGTTCAGCCCTTTTGGCCCGATAGTCCCTTCGACAGCGGAAGCAACAGTCTTTATCGCTCCGGCGTTTGCAAGAAGCGCGGCAAGACGCTCATCGACCTCCGCACCTTTACTAACCTGCTTTACGTTATCCGTCATTGTACCTCTCACAAAAAGTATTGGGTGCCGTGAACCAACACCCAACAATTACGTCTGAAAACTTATATTAAAGTAAGTTAACTTAAGCTCAAATCGGTGAGCAAATTGCTCAAGTTTCTTGCCATAATTTCAACAGCTGCTACTGCGCGCCGATAGTTCATCCTAGTCGGTCCCATGACCCCGATAGTACCGACAACCTTGTCACCGATCTTGTAGCTTGCGGCGACAAAGCTGGTATCCTGCATTTCGTTGTAGGGGTTCTCCGCGCCTACGATTACCGTTACATCAGGACCGAGGACCAGCCTGGAAAGAAGCTGGTAGAGCCGTGTCCGCTCTTCGAGCGCTGAAAGTATCGATGTAAGTCTGAGCACATCTTGAAATTCGGGTTGAGACAGGATATAGTTTGTTCCTTCTATATGAACACTGGCCTCAGAAAAAGACAAGGATTCAGCCAAATCCTTGAGAACATCTTTCGCTTTTGTATAGATTGCGCTGGCGGACTGCGATACAGGCTGTGGAAAATCGCTATCACCGACTGAAAGCACTGTCTCGATGCTTGCTGTGCAGAAATGCGCTGAAAACAGGTTCGAAGCATGGATTACATCTCTGTCCTGCACCGGAATACCCGGATCGACGATCCTGTGTTCCACACGTCCATCCGAGAGCACGACGACAAGGAGCAGTTTTCGGCCTGTAATCCTGGAAAGGCTGATATGACGGATAATCGTCTCCCTGCCTACTATCTGGGTGGCGATAGATGTGTAGCGCGTAAGCCCCGTGAGAATACGGCAGGTCTGGCTGACGGCACGATCGAACTCAGCAGCGGCAGAAGCGAGGCTCTCTTTTGCTTTAACTGCATCGCTCTTTGGCAGATGCGGAGCATCCATCAACTGGTCTACATAGAACCGGTAGCCCAAATCCGATGGGATCCGTCCCGCGGATGTGTGCGGTTGCCGGAGATAGCCCATATCCGCCATCTCAGCCATTTCGTTGCGGATAGTAGCAGACCTGACGCCGAAGTCATAATGCTGCACCAAAGATTCCGATGCAACGGGCTCGGCAGTCTCTACATGCTCGTGTACTACCGCTTTGAGAATTTTCCGCTTTCTATCATCCAATGATTCGAAGTGCGCACCCATTCTATTACCTGCAGGTTTCTGTCGGAAAGCTTAATTTCCAAGTTTCATCCTACCATCGACCCGGAACCGTGTCAAGGCGCGTGAAAGGGGCGCTTAGTCATTTGTTAGGTTACTCCTCTATCTCTCTACCATCTGTCGAGCAGCGCCTGTGCTTCAGAAGACACTTGCTCATGTTTCAGTTTCATCTCGACTGCAACGGTTGTACCCCTCGGATCCGTGGCAAGGCTGACCTTGTCTCCGATCTGGATAACTTCCTTATAGCCCATTCCAAGAGAATGAGCTGTTGAATACCCCTTTTCCAGCGTCACTTGAGGCAAAACCATCGTTTCAATCCCAGGGCCATGGTCCCTGCATACAAAAAGCAGAGCATCCGGCAACTGATGAATGGATGCATCACCTCCACCTGCATGTTTTATGGTATTTGTCATAAGCTCCCCCACACAGAGAACGAGGTCTTCTATTTTAGGCTCATCCATTCCTGCTGATCTTGCGACATCAGCGACACCATGCCGTACTGTCCTAACCTCCTCCGGTTCGGTAATAGACCATGAAGCCAAACTTGGTCCCGCCATCTTCTCTATCTCTTCATGATCGGTGACAACCAGCTTACCACCGGTTGCAGCGAGAATCGTGGAGCGATAGAAATCACGTTTGTTCTTCTCCAGTTCCAGTCTCCTCTGTTCCTGCAGCGTGCGCTCTGTGATGTCGATATTCAAGCCGATACCCGATACAACATTGCCTGATTCGTCGTAGAGAGGTGCCGTATTAGCCGAAACAAGTGCCGCTGACCCATCAGGGCGTTCTATTTCCCACTCTTCGCCCTTCACAGTCTCGCCGGAAAAGACCCTTCCAAGAATTTCCTTCACTCTCTCGATTTCTTCGCTTCTGGCAACAGCGCCTATCATGGACCTCCCAACCAAATGCTCCTGCAATATACCATAGACCTGCTCACATGCAGCGTTGGCCTGCAGAATTACCCCGTCCCGGTCATACACGAATATTGCAGCGGGTACGTGATCGAATATAGTGTGAAACCTTTCTTCGGACCTTCGGATAGCCTCCTCCGCTAAATGACGTTCAGTCATGTCTATGGCAATTCCGCGATAACCGATCAGATTGTCCCGCTGATCGAATATGGGTTCCCCACGCGCTTCAAGATAGCTCGTTGATCCATCCGTGCTCACAATCTGCATTGTCATATGGTTTATTCTCTTTTTTGCACGGATAGCTTCATTAAGCGCTTGCCGGACTTTGTCACGAGTCTGCTCTGCGACGAAATCAACTATGCATCTGCCAAGAATATAATCCGTCCGCCGCCCGATCAGAGTCTCCGCAACGGGGTTGGAATAAAGCAGTCTTCCATCTGTGTCTATCACCCACACCCAATCAGATATATGCTCGACAATATTTCGATAATGGGCTTCAGACTCGGCCAGCGACTTGTCTATCCGCCATTGCTCCGTGTAATCCTCGTGCTGAACGATTGCATACCCGACTCCACCTGATATGTCTTTCGCAACGAAAATGAAGACACGAAGAGCAAGATGTGTCGGATTCACATGCAGAATGCGCCTAACGTATGAGAACTGATAATCTATTACGAAATGAGTGGATATTCCTTCTTCGAAGACGCGCCTTATCCGAGGTGCGTATCCTTGATTGATAATTTCATCGTCTTTAAAAATATTGTAATTTCCAACAAGTGTATCATCACCCGAGAGCCTGAATAACTGCCTGCTCGCCTCATTCTCAGTGACCAGCGTGCCGTTGGAGTCCGTAACCCACATACTGATCGGACTTTGGTGAACGAATGCCATAACAGGCTCGGGAACCCCCTGTTTTTCTATCTCCGCCTGTCTATCATCAGTATTCCCATTATTGCGATTCACCGTACACCTCCTTTGTCACTCTGATCACATCCAACTTCGCTTTTTATTTCTTTTGGAGTATACCCATACTCATCAAACGGCCATTATTTTCCATCGCTGGAACGGTGGATGAACAGGAGGTTTGAATTCATTTTTGTTTGACCTTCGGTTGACTGGCACATGTATTAGGGCTAAAATAAGATTAATGTATGGCAACCGCCTTCCGGCGTTGCAATTTAACAGGAGATTCTCATGGCAACCAAGGAACGATCCTCTACGACTGTGAAGGAGAGCAAAGCAGAACTGCTCGATTATCTCAGGTCTATTTACGAAATCAGATTTTTTGAAGACAAAGTCTACAGCCTGCTGAGAGAAGGGACCATCAAAGGTGCGTCCCACCTCTATGCAGGTGAAGAAGCCGCTGCAGTCGGCGCTGTAGCAGCTATTGAAGACCGCGACCTCATAGCGAGTACGCACAGAGGCCATGGCCACTGCGGAGCAATCGGCAACAAGCACGCAAAAACCGAAGAAGCCCGTCAGGAGCACTGGAACAAGATGATGTCCGAGCTGATGGGCAAGTCCACGGGCTACTGTAAAGGCCGTGGCGGATCGATGCATATCGCCGATGTCCAGAAAGGCAACCTCGGATCCACAGGTATCGTCGGTGGCAACATACCTGTTGCCACGGGAGCAGCCCTTGCGGAATCACTGAAGGGCAGCGGAGCAGTCACTCTCTGTTTCTTCGGTGACGGTTCCACCAACACCGGTTCATTCCATGAAGCACTCAATATGGGAAGCACCCTCTTCTGTGGACTTCCTGTAGTCTACATCTGCGAAAACAATCTTTACGGCATGTCAGTCCCATTCAACCAAAGAACTGTCGAATGCGCAGGACAAGCCAGCATGATAAGCGATATTTCCGAGCGCGCAGCCGCCTATGGTATGCCCGGAGTGTCAGCTGACGGCATGGATGTGCTCGAGGTCAAGAAAGCGGTCTCCAAAGCTGTCGAGCGAGCCCGCCGCGGCGACGGACCCACCCTTGTCGAACTCAAGACATACAGGTGGTATGGTCACTCCTCCAGCGATCAGAGAATCTACAGGACTCGCGAAGAAGAAGCAGAGTGGAAAAAACGAGACCCGATCATTGTCCTTCGGGATAAGCTGACCGATCTCGGAATGGCGACCGAGAAAGAATTGGATGCAGTTCGCGATAAGGCAGAAGCAACCATCGAGAACGCCACCAAGTTTGCACTCGACAGCCCCTACCCTCACGTTTCCGAGCTGATGGACGATGTCTATGTGCCGGTCGACACAGCAAAGCTGGAGTCTGAGAAAACCGCTGAAGCAAAAGTCCTGCCGAAGATACACCAGGTCGAGGACGAAATCCGCAAAATCGCACGAGAAGCAGCCGGCGGCGCTCCCAAAGCTGCCATACCGAAGCTGAAAGCCGATCAATCGAAGGCTATAGAAGCCAAGCATGGTATGCGAGTTATAAACTTCGGACAAGCTATTCTCGAAGCCCAGCGTGAAGAGATGCAGCGTGATGAGACAGTCTTTATCCTGGGTGAGGATGTAGGGCTCTACGGCGGCGCATACGCGGCGACCAGAGGGTTGATGGACGAGTTCGGGCCAAGAAGAGTCATCGATACAGCAATTTCCGAAGCTGCTATCGTCGGCGCAGCCGGTGGAGCCGCAATGCGGGGCGCCAGGCCGATAGCCGAGATCATGTATATCGACTTCCTGACCATTTCCTCCGACCAGCTAATCCACAATGTCGGTTACAACAGGTATATGTTCGGTGGAAAAACAAAAGTGCCGTGTGTAGTCAGGACCGAAGGCGGCGTCGGACGAAGTATAGCAGCCCACCACTCGGAAAGCCTCGAAGCGATGTTTATGAACGTGCCGGGAATCTACATTGTGATGCCCTCCACGCCGTATGACGCAAAAGGACTCTTGAAAGCTGCTATCAGAGACGACAACCCTGTCCTCTATATCGAGCACAAGGTCCTTTATTCAGGGGCTATGGGCCCGGTACCGGATGGTGATTATATAATCCCGCTCGGTGTTGCCGATATCAAACGCCCAGGCAAGGACATAACTGTAGTAGCCTACTCCAGACTCCTCCACTTTGCGATGGATGCCGCTCTGGAACTTGAAAAAGACGGTTATGATATAGAAGTTATCGACCCGAGGACGCTGAACCCGCTCGACATCAAGACAATCGCCGAATCGGTGCGAAAGACCGGAAAACTCATAACCGTATCCGAAGGTTATCCGAGATGCGGCGTCGGAGCCGAGATCGTGAGACAACTCATTGAATATAAATTCGATGACGGAACCACAGGATTCGACTGGCTGGATGCTCAGCCCGTGATGCTCTCCGGTAAGGACTGCCCGGTTCCGATGAGCGAGCCTTTGGAGGATGCGGTCGTTCCGACAAGAAACGATATCGTCTCCACAGTGAAAGCAATGGTCCAGAAATAGGACTTTTTATGAAGGGATGAGGGGCTCGCGCCTTCATCCCTTCACTTAACCAGCCGCTCCCCTGCCCTCTTTTCCAATCCGCCTTATGTTCAGGTATAATTACCAGTAATAGTAATAGTAGTGATCAGTCCGATAATATTATAAGATATCAACTTATCCCGGAGGAAAACATTCTGATATGACAAGGGTGTTCTGCATCGCTTTAGTTGCATTGATATGTGTGTCCACAGCAATGGCTGCAGTCGTGCAGCCTTCAACCAAAAAAGAAGTCGCCATAGTCCATTTTGATAAACTCAAGGATAAACAGGCTAAATGGCTAGATGGAACCGCCAAAAATATAACACTGAAACCGGTTAACGGATCACCCAGTCAGACTTCATACTTTGCGATGGTCAATGACCTCTATGAGCCTAGAAAGATTACCGTACGCATTCTTGGCCTTACTGAACCGGAGTATGACCTCTATATAGACGGTAATCTGGCGGGCACGAAGAATAAATACCAGCTCGAAGCAGGTATACCCATCTCATTTTCGAGCTCTGATATTCCACCGGCGCTCAGAGACTATTACACCCGCCTAAAGGCAAAAGCTGCTGCAGGCGCCAAAGCATGTCCCTCTTCGGACGCCGAAACATCACGCTGTCAGGCGGTTATGCAAGCCGTTGCAGATTGGGTAGATAGTATAGAAAGAGGCGATAATCTTATTCGTACTACTACAATCATAATCGTTCCTACAGGAACATCATTCTCGCTTCCCGGCGGGCGATATGTATTCAATAAGCCGCCGGACTTTCCCAAATCTGCTAAGCATCTCGGCCAGGCAGTACAGATTATTCGAGGTGATGTCCAGAAAAACACCAGGAATGCGGTCCTGCGCTATGATACACTCTCGTATATAACGACTGTCGACTTCGATCTGACAACATCCGGGGCTATCTCCCCCGGTGCCAAGGTTAAGATCAAAGCGAAATTGACGAACTGGACGGATAGAAGTGTTACCGGGAAAATCCGTCTGGATGTCCCAAAAGACTGGGCTGTAAAAGCGCTGTCGCCGGTCAATGTCAAAACCCCAGGATATTCCAAATCGGCTGCGGCTCTATTTGAAATAACCGTCCCAAAAACAGTAAAGCCCGACGCAAAAATCAACGCAGTCGCTGACCTGTTGATTGAAGACGTCAGGCTTATGCTCAATGCTTCGCCTAAGAAACAGGGTTAATGTTAGGCAAAATTATATCTATCTTTACGTGAATCCCAGGGCTCCGGCTCTGGGATTCCGAATGTATCCCTCTTGAGCTTCAGGTAATAGAGGTAATTCTCGAACGTTACATCCGGTGGGCAGCGGTGGTCTACATGAGGAATAAACCCTCCGTCATCCACCACCGGTTTCAACCGGGCAATCTCTTTCTTGATCTCATCCTTACCCGCGATAAGCGCCGTTTTATCCACTCCACCGGCGAGCAGCACCCTGTGCCCGTATTTCTCCCGCAGCTTCACAGCATCGGTACCACCACGCATCTCCAGAGGAAACATACAGTTCACACCGGCATCCAGCCACATTGATACCAGCTCATTGATGTTGCCGTCGCAGTCTACATAGACTACATCACAGCCATGATCTTTCAGGAAGCTTGTGATCCGCTTTAGCCTCGGGACCATCCATTCCTCGAAGTGCTTAGGCTGTAGGATCGGGCCATGGTTGTAGCACATGTCCTCCCACATCGCTGCATAATCGAGCTTCATCTCCGTTACTGACCTCTCAATCTGGGTCAGGATGAAGTTAGTCAGGTGTTCCATAATATCCTGGATAAGTCCGGGGTCGTCCATAATCATATAGCATATGTTCTCGAACCCCATCCAATCTCGGATCCAGCCGAACAGGCTGCCGATCGGTATCCCGACAGGTTTATCCGATGCTTGAGCTTTTGATTTCCAAACCTGCCATTCGTTATCCTGTAAAAATCGGCTGGATGTCGATAAATCCAGCCGTTTCTTGAACTCATCCCAGTCCGCACGAGATTCTATGGGGAATTTGAGAAATTTTGGAATGGACGAGTGTCCGGACTTACCGACTACCTTCGTTACTCCGTCATAGTCGAGAATAGTCTTATGCCGGTCATCTTCCTCCAGCACTTTGTATTCAAACCCTGGTATTATGCCCAGATTCACAGGCACATCTAGCCTGGTCTCGAAACCAAAGTAGATATCGGCCTTCCAGTTGTCGTTTATATATTCCGGGAGTCCCTGTGCATGCCATAAAGGAAATGTCTCACTCCAGTAACCGAATTCTTCATCCGGCACATGGTCCACCGGCTGAAAATGCATCGTTGCCAGCCATCGTTCTCTCTGATTCATCCGATCTCCTCGAAATTGTTTGTTGAAATATATTATCCGGGTCAGTTTAACAGCTAAATCTGGGGCTGTAAAGGCGTTTGCGGAATATTACCCCAGCAGCATAAGGATAACCGGTATTGTGATTATGGAGGCAAGCGTCATAAGAAAGATCGCAGCGGAGACGAAGGCGCCATTCGTGTTGTACCGTCCTGCTATCACCCCGGTCATAACCGCTGCAGGCATCGAGGACTCCAACACTGTAACATTCCGCACAACTCCATCTATCCCCACCAGTTTGAGGCCTAGAAACGTAATAATCGGGACCGCAACCATCTTCAAGACTATTCCTACCGTAAACGGTACTGTGGCTGTCTTAAGTGATGACTTCGAAAGCGACAGTCCGAGAGAAAGCATCGCAAGCGGTACTGTGGCCTGCCCAAGGATAGTCAACGACGAAACGATCGGCTGTGGAAGATGCACCGGCCTGAGCAGGATCGCGATAATCGTAGCCGGTAAAAGAGGCGCTTTCATAAATTCGAGTATTTGAGCTCGGTTTGTCTTCGCGGCGGCAAAAGAGGCGGCTACAACCACTCCTATTGAATAAAGCGGAAGAGCCATTCCGAACTGGTCACACATGACCGCAGTCGCTATTGCATCTCCGCTTTTCGGAAATGCAGCCATCGTGACCGGATAGCCAAGAAAACCCGTGTTTCCAAATGCCGAAACGAGCATAATCGCACCTGTGGTTTTACGGTCCAGGTGCAATATTACGCCCGCAATGTATGCAAGTCCCATCACCAGCATCGACGATATAATTATAACCATCGGCGCTCCGATCATCTGGAGCGTCAGCGGCTTGCCATATAACGCCGAGAACGCAAACGCGGGCCCGGTGAGGTTTATCACTATTGAATTAACAACCGCCGTATCACTGCTTTTAAGGACTCCCAGTTTCCTGGCTCCATAACCTACAAGCAGAAGCAGAAATACGGCGGATACAGTCGAAAGTACACTCACAACAAAAAGGATAACAAATGCTTGCTTGAGAAGCAAGGAAAAACAGCCGATTTTAGCTATCGGGACATAGACGACTTTCCCATCAAGCTGCTTCCGGTTTCTCTTTATGATCGTCCTTTTTATCCACAGAGGTACTGCCGGATATTATGATCTCCACAAAAAGGTCGACCAGTTCCGGGTCGAATTGAGTCCCGGCGCAGCGTTTGATCTCCTCCAGAGCATCTTCCTTTGAAAGCGCATTACGGTAAGTTCTGTCCGAGATCATAGCATCATAAGCATCAGCCAGCCCTATTATCCGTGCAATCAGAGGGATATTCTTTCCTGAAAGCCCATTAGGATACCCCAGCCCATCATATCTTTCATGATGATGCCTTACTGCAGGGACTATCGAGCTCAACTGCTGTACCTTCTCAAGTATCTCTGAACCGATCTTGGGATGATCTTCTATCATCTGCCATTCGTCCATCTTGAGAGGACCAGGCTTATGAAGGATAGACTCGGGCGTGCTGATCTTGCCGATGTCATGAAGAAGCGCAGCGGCCTTAAGGTTCTCGATTTCCGTAGGAGATAACCCCAGTTTAGATGCAAGTGCAAGTGAATAACGAGTCACTGCGTCCGAATGTCCCTTGGTAAACCGGTCTTTTGCATCTACCGCAGCAGATAATGCTTCTATGGCATCCATGGGCTGGTCCACCAATAGCGCCTTCAATGTATCGGATGAAGTGCGATATGATTGCTTAAAAGACTCTTCATAGATAAGGGCTTTATTCTTACCAGTTCGCTTTGCGTAATATAGCGCAGTGTCGGCGTTAAGGATGATGTTATGACGAGTCTGGCCATGTTCGGGGTATGCAGCGATGCCCGCACTGACCGTGACTGAAGCTACCCCCGGGAATTTGAGCGATGCGTCGCGTTCCAATACCTCCCTGATCCTGTCTGCGGCAACCTTTGCTTCCTCAGCTCCGGCTTCCGGCAGGATCACAACAAATTCCTCGCCGCCATAGCGTGCCAGCACATCTATAGTGCGTATATTCGCACGGCATATCTCGCCGAACCAACTCAGCAGGCGGTCACCCTCCTGGTGGCCCCTGCGGTCATTGAACGCTTTGAAATCATCGAGATCGAACATCACCAAGGCTAATCGCCTGCCGTACCTCTGTGCTCTCTCTATCTCCGCAGTCAATCTGTCCTGAAAACAGCGGTGATTGTAACAGCCTGTCAGCCCATCCACATTCGCTTTCATCTCTGCCCGCCTTCTGAAGTAGACCTGGCGGTCGAAGAGATAGCCGATAATGACGGAAAGCCCTGTAATCCCGCAAGCCCAGGCAATGAATGTAAATGGATGACGCGGCAGAATTTCCTCGATCTGAAGCAATAGACTTGGTAATGGTTTTTGCCCCATCGCGGCGGACTCCGCAGAGTAGCCCCACACACCAATTGCATAAGTCGCTACCGCAAAGATCATCCCAGCGAAGTAAGATATTACTCTGAATGTCATTTTCGGACTGTTGTCCGTTCCTTGAGCCGCGCTAAAGCTGCTCTTTCGTTTAACTGTATCTGCCAAAAGTGCTAAACTCCACCTAAATTTAGTTGTTCTATGGTAGATTGGAGTGTCGAATCCTCGATACAACCAGTTTTTGCATGATGAAAACCGGCCGCTTGAGTATTCATCTCCTCAATAGTAATTATTGGTTTAATAACAGCTCTCTGGAGGTTAATCGTGTAATAAAATAAACTCAAATACCTGAGACAATTATCTTTCACGCCGGACGGAACCTATTCACCTGGCTTGACAGTCATATAACAAGGTTCTGTAATGAAACTATAACCACAGGAGGAGACGGATGGATACCACGAGCGCTCACGACATAAGTATCAGGATGCAGGCTGTTCAGGAAAAAGTGGGAAGCGTGATAATCGGAAAAGATGATGTAGTGCGAATGGTTCTTTCTTCCCTTCTGGCTGGAGGACACGTACTCATCGAGGATGTTCCCGGTGTGGGAAAGACCACTCTCGCAAAGGCAGTAGCAAAGGCTATCGGCAGTTCCTTCAGCAGGATACAGTTCACACCGGACCTTCTTCCGTCCGATGTTACCGGAACATCCATCTACAACCAGAAAACCGGAGAGTTCAATTTCCATCAGGGACCTGTATTCTCAAGCGTCGTCCTCGCAGATGAGATAAACAGGGCTACACCGAAGACTCAGTCTGCTCTGCTCGAGTGTATGGAGGAACTACAGATCACTGTAGACGGCACGACAAGAGCGCTTCCAAGACCGTTTCTTGTGATTGCAACTCAAAACAACATAGAACATGGCAGCACTTACCCGCTTCCTGAAGCCCAGCTTGACAGGTTTCTCATCAGAGTCTCGATAGGTTATCCTGACAAACACAGCGAGACCGCGGTACTTGACAGCCATATGAAAGAGCATCCGATCGATGCAATTACCCCCGTAATAACGCCTGATGAGCTTGCGTCTCTGCAGGAAGAGGTAAAAAATATTTATATAGATGATTCTCTCAAGGATTACATCGTGGAGATCGTCACATCGACCAGGAACCGCAGAGACGTGCTTGTTGGCGCAAGTCCTCGTGGTTCACTTGCCCTTATGCGTATATCCCGCGCGCTTGCAGCCGTATCCGAAAGAGATTTCGTGCTCCCCGACGACATTAAAGCAGCCGCAGTCCCTACGCTTTCACACAGGTTGATAGTATCTCAGGACACTTGGCAGTCAGATGCCGGAGCTGATATTATTCGTGACATCTTATCATCTATCCCGGTACCGGTGAGATATGGACGCTCGTGATACGATCAAAAACATCAAAGTGGATACCGGCAGCCTGATCCTAAACCCCAGGTTCGTCGGTCCCTGTCTGGCTGGCTTATTCTGTCTTGTCGTAGCTACCGTACTCAATGTAACATATCTCTTTACTATGGCTACGATACTTCTCGCGCTGCCTTCCGCCAGTTATATCATCGGCATCATCCTGCTTAGGAATTGCGCGGTCAAACGCGAGCCACTGGTGGTAACAACACAGGGTGAAAGAGCGTCCGCTGCTATAGAGATCGAATGTCGTCTTGGCAGGCTGCCTTCCGAGCTCATTGTGAAGGACAAGTTACCCCAATGGGTCGAAGCCGAAGACAGTACTGTAATGGAAGTCTTCCATTTACAAAGTGTCGAGATACATTCATCGTTCAAAACGCTGAGGCGCGGCCGGTATCAGATAGGCCCGGCCAGTCTGCTGGCCTCTGATCCTCTCGGTATGCTCAGATTGAATCATCAGGTGCCTGGCGTCACTGAATTGATAGTGCATCCAAGACCAATTCCCTTCAGGACCGACCTGATGGCAAGCGGAAACAGGGAGTTCGATCATCAGAACCTCGCAGGCCGGGTTGCGCCAAGAGGAGGTTTTGCGGGCGTCCGTGAATACCGTTCCGGCGATGAGTTCAAGCGTATACACTGGAAAACAACCGCCCGCACTCAGCGTCTGTCGGTTATGGAGTTCGAGGATTCCACCATCGGTTCGGTGATAATCATGTTTGATCTAATGAAGGGATGCGACTACGGAACTGAGCCGGTAACATCACTCAATACAGCGGCCGGTGCCGCGGCTTTTGCACTCAAGTTATTTCTGCATCACAGGCGGCCAGCCAGGTTAGTCATTCCCAGGAATAATGCTGTCTTAGGCATAGATGTCCACAGCCCGGGCAGCATGAACTCAGCGCTCAACACTCTTTCGGATGCAAAAGCCGACTCATCACTTTCCGCTATCGACCTGGTCAGGTCATGTTCCAGTGGTTCCGATGCAATACTGATTTCGCCTCTGGCTACAAAAGAAACAATAGCAGCAGTAATGGAAGCTGTATCACGTAACATCAGGCTCGTAGTAGCGCTGGTCGATCCTGCGCCATTCGGAAGAAAACAGTCTTCCGATGAAGTATCCGTGGCTGAACTGGAGCAGGCCGGTGCAAATGTCGAGCTTATTATTCATGAGGCACGGCAATGAGACGGACGACAGGACCTGACATCAGTTATCCGTTATACCTCGCCGGTCTTGCTACTATGCTATGCGCATTGACTGCGCTTAATTCGGTGGTGTCCGACAACTCATTCGCCATTCTGACAGGCACACTCATGTGCATCGGCTATATTACCAGCCTGATCCTTCGCAGGGTCGGCTATACTACCCGCCTTATCGAGTTTGTAGTCATAATCGCAGCCATACTGGTCTACCTGCAGGTAATCGGCGGCCGTGCGATAAACGAACTCATAATCCCCATAAATGCAGCCGGTTCTTCCGAGATGAAACTCGCATCTATGCTTCTCTGGCTGGAAGTATTGAGGAGCTTCACTCTCGTCTCGGACGAAGCGGTCGTTTTCTCGTCTATCCCAGCCGTCGTCCTTATCAGCTTGACGGCAACAAACAACATAAACTCAGAGATAATGGCGGCTTTCATAATATATCTGGTCCTTGCTACATTTACGCTGGCTCACCAGCCTGTACGCAACAAACAATCGATCAAACCGGGGTTCAGGATGGCTATTGCTGTCACCTGCCTGTCGATTGTGATGGGCTACATCGCCGTTATTCCGGTCAGATTAGCCTGCAAAAAGGCCTTTTCCATAGCTATGCCTCAGTTCACACAGCTAAGAGACCGTACATTGATGGCTTCTGTTGACGATTCGAGCACACTACAGATTTCACAGGGACCTGTTCATTTGACCGATAAAGTTGTTATGTCCATCAAATCTCACTCATTGAAAACGGGCGAAACTTACGGGACATACTGGCGCAGCAATATATTTGACCGCTATACAGGTCATGGCTGGAAGTCAACCGCGCAATACATGCCAATCTCAATAGAACAGGTAAGCGGGAGGTACGGTAATGGCTGGAACCATTATAACTCCATCCCGCCGGAACACGGAGAATTGATCGAACAGATTATATACCCTCGCATTCTGATCGAAGGAGATGTTATCGCTGCAACTGAACCGGTAACCATCGAGGGACCATTCTCCGGCCTAAAACGCAATGATTTCAACTGCTATTACAGTTATTCCGCTATCGGAAACCTACCGAGCTATCGCGTAGTCTCGTCTATGCCGATTACCGACCAAAGCCGCTTGAGAAAAGCATCGACTGATTACAGTGAGAGTATCAGATCCTTCTTTCTGCAGACAACAACCAGTACCGTAAAAGCCGGCAGGCTGGCTATGCATATCACTCGCGGCATCGATAATCCGTATGACAAGGCTGTAGCTATCAACAGATACCTTGGAGAACACTGCACTTATGACCTGAACGCGCCTCCCGCTCCAGCCGGGCAGGACCCGGTCGATTATTTCCTTTTCAAGTCCAGGACCGGGTATTGCGATGTTTTTGCCAGCGCAATGGTCGTAATGATGAGAGAGACAGGTGTCCCGGCAAGGCTCGTGACCGGATATGCGACAGGTGACTACGATACTGATGCCGGTGTATTCAAAATACGTGATATGGACCGTCATGCTTGGGCGGAAGTCTATTTTCCAGACTGTGGATGGGTCACTTTCGATCCGACAGAACTGACCCGAGAACATTCAGAGAGCCTGTTTGGCCGAATATTCGCAAGTTTCAGCCGACTATTTCGCAATATATTGAGCGGGTCGATCATACTTCCATTGATGTCCGTATTGCTTATTATTGGCGCAGGTATCATATTCGTATCGGATATAAGGAAACTTCGTCCGTTCGAAAGGCATTCCAGCCCCAGCAAGCTCCATTCTATCTTCGTGGCAAGGTATGAATCGATCCTTCGAAGCCTGAAGGTAAAGAACAAGGACCTTACTCCATGCGAAGCAGCTATAGCTGGAACTAAACGCTCGCATGACGCAAGCGCAATAGCACTTGAAACCGCGAATCTATTCGGGTCCATGCGCTACAGTGGACGCGACATAACCGTCGGAGATATAAAGGAACTCGAACGGCTTCACAGGGAATTGAAGGCTGCTCTGAAGCGCGCGTCTGGGCAGGCTAACGAATTATAGGCATCATTGCGATGGATTCCTCCGGAAGTCCCACCGCTTCTCCCGGAGGCTCAAATTTGATGCGGTTGGACCTTATTCCACCTGTCCCACACCCGACATTATATCAGCCATGCTCGTATACTCCCGATTGGGAAGCTTTTCCAGGATATCTATAATATCCTGTGGCGCATTATTATCCTCGGCATGGTTGACCAATTCGTCTTTGGATGCAGGAAAATCGATTCCTTCCAGGAAATTAGCGATGTTCGCAGGCGACCTCCCGCCCATACCTCTCGTCATGCAAGACACCTCCTCTGCATTTTCTGCAAGCGGCGCCGATCTTTGTTGTTAATACCAACAAAAGCCTATAAATATGCCTGACAAGCAGTGAAGAGGTACAAGTAAAAAGGGTCCAGAAAGAAACCGGACCCTTTTTACTGTGGATGCAACCTGTTTATTAGCTCGATTGGAATACAGGCGTATCTAAATGATACAAATGATAATAGCGACTTACTGACCTGCCTTACCTGATCGAAGACATCCACTGGCACTTGAACTGAAACAACCTGCCCGCTGCGAGGGAATACCAAATCGACGGATCGGGTGAGCTGCATCCAATTCACCTGCCTTTCCTTTTTAAATTGTCAAATCGAAGCTTACGTTTCAAATAATCGGCAATTGCCGACCATCTCTTCAGTCGAAGATACCACGGAAGCCCGGTTATTAGACGAACTCACTGCCATTGATGTTCCCTCATTATTTTTCACATTTCAACCGATATTTCTTTTGTGATAACGAATAAATTTACGTTGAAATGACAGATTTTACGATAAGTAAGGAGAGTTCTTTCAATGCAGCAGCGTCAGTTCTTGCTGGAACAAAGCCAGATCCCAAAACAATGGTACAATATCGCCGCGGACCTGCCGGTCCCTCTTCCCCCTCCGATCCATCCGGCAACAAAAGAACCTGTGGGACCGGATGATCTATCTCAGATCTTCTGCGATTCGATCATAGAACAGGAGATGTCCACTAAGCGATGGATCGACATACCGGATGAAGTATTAGAAGGACTATCTCTTTGGCGTCCTTCGCCCCTTTATCGAGCACTACGGCTGGAGAAGGCACTCGGTACCCCGGCAAAGATTTTTTACAAGTACGAAGGTGTGAGCCCTGTAGGAAGCCATAAGCTGAACAGCGCTCTCGCACAGGCTTATTATAACAAAAAGGACGGTGTAAAGCGGCTTACCACTGAGACCGGCGCCGGGCAATGGGGATGCGCGTTGTCTCTCGCATGCAGCATCTTCGGGCTCGAATGTACCGTCTATATGGTAAAGGTCAGTTATCAGCAAAAGCCCTATCGAAAGTCCATGATGGAAACGTTCGGTGCGACAGTTTATGCCAGTCCGAGCACAAATACCGAGTTTGGGAAGAAATTCCTGGAAAAGGACCCGGATACTCCCGGCGGTCTTGGGATGGCGATAAGCGAGGCCATCGAAGACGCAATCAAAAACAATGGCAAGTATGCGCTCGGCAGCGTAACAAACCACGTAATTCTCCATCAGACAGTCATAGGTCTCGAGTGTAAAAAGCAGATGGAGCTGGCTGGCGCTTATCCTGATGTAGTCATAGGCTGCGTCGGCGGTGGAAGCAATTTTGGCGGTATCGCATTTCCATTTCTTGCTGACAAGATTGCGGGAAAAGAATTGAGAGCTATCGCAGTCGAACCGGCGTCATGTCCATCGCTCACAAAGGGCGAATACAGATACGAGTTCGGAGACACCGCGCAGATGACGCCGCTTTTCAAGATGTATACCCTTGGAAACGATTTTGTCCCGCCTGGAATCCATGCCGGAGGACTTAGATACCATGCAATGGCTCCGCTAGTCAGCCTTTGCTATGACCAGGGGCTTATAGAGGCGGTTGCCTATCCACAACTCGATGTCTTCGATGCCGCTATCCGCTTCGCAAAAGCCGAAGGAATTATCCCTGCACCGGAATCGTCTCACGCTGTTCGCGCGGCAATCGATGAAGCACTCAAGGCAAAAGAAGAAGGCAGGGAACGGGTAATTCTGTTCAACCTGAGCGGAAACGGCTACCTGGACCTTAGTGCGTATGATGCATATTTATCAGGACAGTTGAGTTAAGCTTAGCTTATATAAATCAAGCCCCCATAATTGGGGGCTTGATTTATTATTGCATTGCGAAGAGCTTTATCTGGTCATTTGCGGGATCATTCGGAACATTTCCACCATAAACTTCTGCAGCAATTCCTGTAGGGCTTGTTCGGTCTGCGGACCATCAATCTTCCACTTGCCATCTTCAACTACAGTTACAACCGGTATGCCTGATTGAAAGGATCTTTTGAATAAATCTATAAACATCTGCCGTTGCTTTGCAGATACATTGGGCTGCTCCATTAGTATAGACTCGATTTTGCTGTATCCAGTCTGTTGGATTATCTCCGATACTATGGCTCTGTTATTGCCGCTCGAAGTAACTTGCAGGGTATAGTCTATGCCTTCCTTGAAGGTTTTCTTTCCAATGCGACTGCTGCTGCTATCTGCCAATCGATCTGGATCAAATAAGCCGTTAATCATCTTACTATCCTCCGATCCCTTTGTCAGATATTTCTTCATCTCCTGTTTATTTCCGGATTCAGCTGCTTTTGTGAACGCGCGAACAACACCTATAGGAGTATTGTCTTCAGGTTTGTGGTACTTCATATATGTGAAGATTCCACCACCTATTATCGCCAGAACCAGCAGAATAATAGCGATCATCGCGCCCGGTCCGGAACTCTTTACCGGCTCCGGTCTTATGAACTCTTCACGCCTGCGATATTGCTGCTGAGAAGGTGGAGCATATGGTCCGGGCTGAGGTCCATAAGGGCTCGGCGGTTTCTGCTGTTGCCCTCCCAACGGTTGTCCGACTACTGTCTGCTGGTTTTCATCCTGTGACTGGCCGGTCAATGGACCATTCAGTGGACCGTTCAACGGCCTGTTTAATGGTCCGGATGAACGCGGTGTCTGACCACCAGTCAATGGAACAGATACTGTTGGTTGTTGATTCTGCGCAGGCGGTATCGGTTGAGTCTTTTCAGGACCGGTCAGCGGTTGAGCATTCAAAGGACCGGGAGTTGCGGCAGGTCGTACATCCGTGAGTGGTGCAAAGCAGTTATAACAAGCCGAACTGTCAGGCTTATTGTCTGCGCCGCATTTCGGGCACTTCTTCATGACATGTTTTCTCCTTTAATATACATATTCCGCTGCGCCGGACCATATACACCCGATGCAGTCATAGTTATTATTCATGCAAAAGAAGTATGACCGTTTTGTAGCAGTTAGTCAAGAGGATGTCGGCAGACAGTAAATCGCCGGGACCTAATCATTGACCCCGGCGACAATATTATAATCGCTTCAATATTGATTTTTGAACGATGAGCTAGCGAGAAACAAAATACTTAGCCATACCATCATATGGATCGCCGCATGAAGCCAGATCAATTACAAACTGCATCAGGTTTATTTTCCACTGGCCATTCACATTCGTCAAGTTTATATAGTAGCCATCTTTGAAATTGACCGGCATCTGATTTGCATCGAATGCTGGAATAGGATCCGGCCCGGGGCTAATCAGCACCTTTGCAGTCGTTTCAGTCATGTTCACGACTTTTACCTTATATTGCTTGCCTTCTGTAAATCCCTCTCCCCTGGTAAGGAAGAAATCTACTCCGGCAGGAATCCTTCGGACCGTCATATTCTTGTAGACTTTTGCCAGAAGCATAGATGAGTTCTGATCCACCGTGCTCTGCATAGCCTGCCAATTACCCTGGACCCCCGCATCGATAAAGGTACGTGTAGCTTCAAGCACCGGGCGGGGTTTTACTACAAACCTCTGGTAACAATACCATCCTCCCGACAGCAAGATGATGAGCATGATAATCGAGCCGATAGATGATACCAGTACGTTAGATTTTACCGGAGCCAGATCAGGAGTCTCCCTATACTTGAGCTTACGAGGGGTATTAATCGTTCCATAAGGATCGGTCTGTGGTCCGCCACTTACTTGTGACTGTGCGTTCAAAGGTTGCCCAACCATTGTAAGCGGTTCATCGCTTTTCTGATTATCTCCACCCAGAGGTCTGGCTGCCTGTAATGTACCGTCATCTACCCCAGCAGGGCCTCCTACTGCGGGGCGGTAAGCTGTGACCATATCAGGACCACCGACAGCTGGTTTATATGGAGTCACAGTTTCATCGAAATCGGAAACTTCCTCGCCTGGTGCCTGTTGCAACTCCGGGGTAGACTCGAATGATGCTCCGCAATTACCGCATATTAAACTGTGCCGGTTGTTTTTGGCGCCGCATACTGGACATATCTTCATCGAAACACCTACTCCTAATTATATACCTTATTATGTTATTGTTCAGAGTTTAACACAAATATACGCTTATACAAGTTGTCGCCAACATATACACAAGCGATGGCGACAAGAGATAGCGGTCCACTCAATACGCTAGACTACATATCCGGCTACTTTGTTCCGTCTTGTAACAGCATCTCGTCGAGCAGGCATGATATTATACCAGCAATTCCCACCTCTCGACAATTGACACAAGACAAATTGGAAGTCATAATCGCTCTATATATTAAGAGAAAAATTGACCTCTTCCTTTTATGCAGGATATACTTTAGTACTGTTCATAATAATCATATGTATTTTTATGGTTGAGGAAACGACTTGAATACAAATGTGACCGATGGCTATAAACCCGACCCGGACCTTCGCAGGCTGCTTGATGAGATCATATCGAAAAATGAATCAGATATGCTGCTCATTTTACACAAGGAAAAGCTAATCGATATCAGCGAATCTGCGTTCAGAACACTGGGTTATGAGTCAAAAGATGAAATTGTGGGATTACCTCTCACCCGTATTTTGACGAGAGAAAGTGCAGCCGTAGCAAAGAACCGAATTTGGAATCGGCTAGCCGGTAACTGGCGGAGCGAGACCGTAGCTTGCGATTTCATTAAGAAAGACGGGCAAGTAATTAAGATCGAGGTAAATGTAATTCCCTGGCCTCTTGATTCTGCTGTCACGATCGTAAATATCAAGGAAGTCAACTCAATACAGACCAACAAAGAAGTCCTGGAAAGTGCGATGAAGCTCAACAAGACTCTTGCGGAGGAAATGCCGGTAGGGTTTATACTCACCAACAAGCAGGGCAATGTGGTATATATGAACCGCCATGCCGCTGAGCAGATCGGGTATTCCAGCGATGACCTTTGCCGTTTTGATCTTTTGATCTCCCCTGCCGAAAATGAAGCGCGCGATGCTTATCTGAACGCATTGAACAGTGGAGTATCTACTCGAATTCCTGAGATAAAACTCATCAGAAAAGACAGCAGCGAATTCTGGGCATCCATCTCCCTGCACTCGATCCTTAACAAAAAAGGGCATGTTCAGGCTGTATGTATAGTTATCAGCGACATCACGGAACGCAAAAATACCGCGGAAGCTCTTTCCCTGGCTGAGGAAAAATACCGGCTCCTCGCGGAAAACGCTTTGGATGTCCTTTGGGAAACCGATTCCAGAGGGATATTCTCTTTTATATCTCAAGCGGTCACTCATGTAATGGGCTATACCCCTGATGAATGCATCGGCAAAGAACTGACCAATTTCATCGATCCGTCTGATTCCACACACTATGAAATGTTTCTACAATATTTCCTGGATACACCCCCGGACCTGCCTAAGGGACTTATAGAAGTAAAGATGATCAGAAAAGACCAGACTTCCGTGTGGATGGAAATTGCGTGGTCGGTTATCAGGGCAAACGGCTCAACCATCGGTTTTCAAGGTATCGCGCGGGATATATCCAAGCGAAAGATCACTGAAGAAGCGCTTAGAGAGAGCGAAGAACGGTTCCGAACTCTTGTCGCTAACCTCCCGGATGTCATTTACAGGTGCCACCTCAATCCGAATTGGGCCATCCAACTGCTTAACAATGCGATACAAGACCTATCCGGATATCCGCCGTCTGATTTTGTCAACCGGGTCCGCAGATTCACCAATATCATCCATCCGGAAGACAGGTCTTTGGTCACCGATACTATATACCAAGCTATAGCGAAACGAGAGCCGTTTTCTATAACATACAGGATCATTCATGCCGATGGAAGCATCAGATGGGTCTTCGAGAAGGGGCAAGGTATTTTCGGTCCCGATGGTAAAATCATGTGCCTGGATGGTGTTATATCCGATATTACCGAAGAACGCCGTGTTAATGAGGCGCGCCAGAAGGCGCATGAGGATATGCAGCGTGCGTATCAATTGCAGCAGCAGTTCCTGAACAACATAACACACGAGGTACGGACACCCCTTACTGCAGTCCAGGGTTATGCGAAGATGATCCTGGAAGGCCTTACCGGCACTGTCAATAAGGAGCAGGCATCGTTACTCAGGAAGATGCTTGTCTGCACCAATGACCTTCTCTCAATGGTCAGCAGTATACTTGAAATAGCCCGGCTTAAGAGCGGTGTAGTTGGACTGAACCCCAGAATATGCTGTCCGAGAAACATGGTAGATAAATGCATTCTTGCCGTCGGCCCTCAACTGGAAGCCAAGGGGCTCAATATCAGCGTCGTATCCGAAAATGACTCACAGCAGGGCATTTACGATGAGGCGAAGTTGATCGCTATAATCACCAACCTGCTTTCCAACGCGGTTAAATTCACCGATAAGGGCGGAATCGATGTGATCTTGTCCAGTGGTATCACAGGAATGGAAGTAATCATAGCCGATACCGGCATGGGAATACGCAACTCAGATATGTGGTCGATTTTTGATGAATTCCAGCAATTGGACTATCCCAGAAAACACAAACCGATGGGATTTGGCATCGGCCTCGCAATAGTAGCGACTACAGTGGAAATGATCGGGGCAAATCTCACCATCTCGAGCAAAAAGGATGTCGGTACAGCTTTCACCCTCCAAGCTCCGGTTCTTGGACCTAACAGTTGACTGCAAAATAAAGGGCCGGGAGATTTTCCCGGCCTGAAGTCCTCTTGTTGATATTTACAAGTCACTTTACACAAGGTTCTCCGGGTTGAGTCCCTGCAGATAGTCCGGCACGAACCGTCCATCCTTTCGGATCAGTTCGTCGTCGAAATAAACCTCTCCGCCGCCGAATTCCTCGCTCTGGATGAGCACCATATCCCAATGGATCTTCGACCTGTTGCCATTATCGGCTGATCCGTATGCCTGTCCGGGGGTAAAATGGAGCGAACCGGCGATCTTCTCATCGAAGAGAATATCCCTCATCGGCCTCTTGATATGCGGGTTGAAACCGAGCGCGAATTCACCTACGTACCGTGCTCCTTCATCAGAGTCCAGGATCTCATTCAACGATTTCGTATCCGTGCTTGTGGCTTCTACGATTTTTCCGTTTTTGAAGACCAGCCGGATACTATCGAAAGGCTTTCCGTGGCTTATGGTCGGCGCATTGTAGTGGATTACACCATTTACACTGTCTTTCACCGGCGCAGTGTACAACTCGCCATCCGGGATGTTTCTGTCGCCGACGCACGGGACTGCAGGAATTCCCTTTATCGAGAATTCGAGATTTGTATCCTGCGAGCCGATAATCCGGACCCTGTCGGCCTTCTCCATCCGTTCTTTTAACGGCTCTTCCGCTTTTGCCATCCTGTCGTAATCGAGCGTACAGACATCGAAATAGAAATCCTCGAAGCTCTCCGTGCTCATTCCAGCCTGCTGTGCCATGGAAGGAGTCGGCCAGCGGAGCACGACCCACTTTGTATGGTTGACCCTGTAGTCAAGCACAGCCTTTCGCCAGTGTTTATCAGCAAGTTTCAATTTTTCATCCGGTACATCGGACATCTCAGTGATATTGCTGGAGCCCCTAAGCGCTATGTAGCACTGCATTTCCTTCATGAACTCAAGGTCTTTTTTGCCAAGTACATCCATCTGTTCCGCAGTACCATTCAGATACAGGCAACGGCTGATTTTCGGGTGGCTTAGCTCTACGAAAGGTAT
Organism: Armatimonadota bacterium; assembly: GCA_039680575.1. GTDB lineage: Bacteria > Armatimonadota > UBA5829 > UBA5829 > DTLH01 > JBDKSP01. The sequence goes on along the minus strand of JBDKSP010000021.1, from coordinate 45,927 downwards.
CCCGCCTGCCTCGACAACTCTTTCCATAAGCAGAGTTATCATCTCCGCAGGGACTTCCGCGGAATCTATAAGAACCCTCTCGCCGGGTTTTACTTTTGTAGAATGACCAATGAGAACATCGGCAAGTTTTTTCATTCTTGGATCGTACACTTTATCGCCTCCTGTATAATCTTGCCTGACATAGCAAAGACAACCAATAATAACACCCGAAAGCTCGATTGCCAAGTGCGAAGGCAAGGAATGGGTGGTTCATATGGATTATGGCTGGGTAAAGTAAATCAGATGACTGCTCGTCAGGCTAATATACCAGGCTGGGATACATTTTTCATTTTTACCGACACAGCTTAAGGTATTATATTGACTATTCAGACGATATATCGGGAACTATTTGACAATTTAGCACGTCAAAACAAACTGAGCGCTGAGGTTGGGTATTGAGCAGGATATCGCCCATGTTCCATCACTGCCTTTCTCCAGCGATTGATCATAGACTTTCAGGTGATGTATAGGCCACTGGCAGCTTATACCGCTCATCATTGCCTGAAAGTCCAGAAAAATCCCCGGCTGATTGTATCATAGCTACTGCGGGAACGGCAGATTCAATATATTCTTTCAATATGCGCTGAATCTACTACCGCAGCACACAAGAAGCGGAAACATACAAGCTGTTAGTCGCCCTTTTTGGTACTTTTCCGGAAGTTTGGAAGGAGTGAAACATTGGGCAATAGATTTACCATCATATTTACGCTTATGCTTGCGCTATCATGCAGTGCGGCATTCTCCACGCCGACAATCGGCAGCCTGTCCGATAACACATCGAGTTATACGAACGGCATCGTTCCCGAGTATGAAAAATACGAACTGACCTTCAGCATCACAGGCGTAGGGACCGCGTTCACTGACTACAATCCGTTCAACCCGAATACCACCGCGTTAGGTTCTCAGTACTATAACAAGCGCGGTATACTGGTCGATGGCGTTTTTACCGCGCCTGACGGCAGCACCATCACCCATCCTGCGTTCTGGTATGACACCGGAGTGTGGAAGCTCCGTTTTGCCCCTGCAATGGCAGGCACCTGGAAGGTCAAGATAACCGCAAAGGATTCCAGTGGTACAGCTGCATCTTCAGAGCGTACATTCCAGGTGACCAGCCAGACCACGAACCCAGGATTCGTCCGGCTGAACCAAAACGACAAGAGGTTTTTCGATTTTTCTAACAGCACGCCGTTTCATCCTATAGGCTGCGACATATCCGGCTACAGTGGAGGGACAGGAACAGCCTGGGGAGTGGCATTTCCCAAAATGAAGGCTTATGGGGCTAACTATACGAGGATTTTCTTTACATCCCTTAACATCGAGCCATATTGCGTGGGATCGGACAAGACTAGCCCCAAGTCGCTCAATAACTATGACCTTTCCCGTGCAGCGAAAATCGACGATATTATGGATACCGCCCGCGCCAACGGCATTTACATTGAGTTCCTTCTCGATGACTGGACATACCTTAAGGACACCAGCAATCAGTATATCAGCGTAAGCGGCAGAGAAGCTCCGTGTTCGGATGTTAACGGGTTCTTCTCATCCACCACTGCAAGGGAGATTTATAAACGAAAGATCCGTTATTGGATGGCTCGATGGGGCTATTCCACCAATCTTGCCTGCCTTGAGTTCGTGAACGAGTTGGGCGGATCGACATCCTATTCTCCTGCCTGGCATATCGATATGGGTAACTATATCCACTCGTTTACCGAACAGCCGCACCTCGCATCTTCCAGCAACGGCAGCGGTGAGCTTAGAACAGGCGGCGGCATTCCCTGGACCGATGCCTCGATGGACTATGTGAACTATCACGATTATGCCAAGTATACCGGCGGATGGACTTTGAAAAGCTCATACAACCTGGAAACGCTTGGTTCCACACTGGAGTTCCCGTGGGAGGACACGGCAGTCTGGGCTGATAGGCTCGCCCGCATCCAGTTCAAACGTTACGGATGGAATAAGCCGCTCTCATGGACTGAGTTCGGACTGATTTACAGAAGACCGGGTGACAGCAGTTTTCCCGATTGGACCTCGGCGTATACGATAGATACATCAGCGAGGCACGTAAAAGACTGCATCTGGGCTGGAATGCTCTCCGGTATGAGCATGACCCACTGGAAACTGGACTACATAAACGGTAAATACGGTGGTGGTGAGAAGTACTGGGTCTACGGGCCACTCGTCAACTTCGTGAAAGGCGAGAATTTCGCGGGACTTACCCAAGAAACGACGTATTCTGTTTCAGACCCAGTCAACACGTCTCCAAAAGTGACCTGCTCGAACGGCAAAGTCATGGCCGTCGCACTGCATGGAGCGACGAAGGCTTACCTATACGTAAAGAACCTGACAGATACATGGTACCGCATATACTATTACGGTCAGACATCCGACCGTTACGCAGACTCATCGAAAATACCGACTCCTGCCAACCAGTCAGCGACCATTAAGGTAATGGGAATGACCCCAGGCAGCTATACTGTCGAGACATGGAGCACGACCGATCCCAACCTGAGTTCACAGGTTACATCGAAGAGCAACATCACTGTCGGAAGCGATGGAGTGGCTACTGTAAGCGTATCGAACCTGCCTGTCGATGTCGGAATAAAGATCAAGCCTTCCGGGTCTACTATTCCAGAGCCGAAAATATCGGTTTTGCTCTCATCGGACAAGAGCAAGGCGGCTCCCGGCGACATTATCACTTACACCTTAACCTACACAAATTCCGGCGCAGGTCCTGCATCGAATGTCATAGTTTCCGCTCCTGTTCCGGCTGACACCACCTTTGTGAGCGCTTCATCAGGCGGGACATATAACTCCACCACAAGAAAGGTGTCCTGGACTATATCCTCTCTGGCCGCAGGCGCGAAAGGAACTGTGACATTCCAGGTCAAGATCAATTAATAAATATAAGAGCCTGAGGATGAAAGACACTTACCCTCAGGCTCTTATTAGTTTCTGTTTCGAGCGCAGGATGTTACTTAATCTTCTATTCCAGCTCGCGTAGTATGTCTCTGACGGACATTTCAGCTCCGGCTATCACGGTATCCGCACCGCCGTAATAAATGGTGACGCGGTCGCCGTCCACGAGCGCACCGCAGGTAAAAACAACGTTCGGAACGAAGCCTTTTACCTCGTAATCCGCCTCCGGCTCCATAATGGGTTGCATGGTCCGTGCGATAACACGCTCCGGCCTGTCGGCTTCCATAAGCATCGCGCCGAGACAGTAGCGATGGCACGCTGTCGCGCCGTGGTATATCTCCAGCCAGCCGCGCTCGGTCATGAACGGAATTGCGCCACCGCCTATCCGGCCGCCTTCCCATCCTCCGGGCATCACACCTGCCATGAACTTATGATCGCCCCAATGTATGAGATCGTGCGAGTAAGAGACCCACATATTCGGCTCGCCGATCATACGGGGGACCGGTCGATGGATCGCTGCATACCTGCCATTGATTTTCTCCGGGAAGATCATCGCGTCCATGTTCTCCGGAGGGAAGATCAGCCCTCGTTTTTCGTATGTCACGAAATCTTTAGTAGTTGCCAGGCTCTGAGTAATGCCGTTGGGCGCAACACTCTTATAAACTATGTAATAAGTATCGTCGATCTTTGTGATACGCGGGTCTTCGAGCCCGTAAGCCTCTGCGGCCTTATCAGGACAAAGCGCCGGATGCTCTTCCACGGTGAAATGGCGTCCATCCCGGCTTCTTGCAAGCCGGAGGTGCGATATGGACGTGAGATACACCTTACCTTTGCCGGTCACAACCCTGCTATCGCTGAAATCGAACTCCGGGTCCTCAAGCGACAGCTCCGCTATCTCCAAAGCAGGGTTCAGCCCATCGAAATTCATAAATGGGACGGACACAATGCGAGAGTCGTGGTTTGCAGGGCGTTCCGCGACTCTCATAAGCAAAAGTATCTCGCCGCCATGGCGGATCACACCGGCATTGAATGTACATATAACTTCAAAATCATCACGCGATGGCTTAACATCAGCAGGCGTGACGATTGGATTTTCAGTAAACCTATCTACTTTCATCAAAACACCTCTCCAACACCCCCAAATTATACCTCATTTTATCGTAACAGTTCACTCTTAATGAGAGATCCTACATCAAATTGTACAACCAACACATCACCATAGATGGAAGGACGTCACCCTGAATAACCAACACGTCACCCTGAACTAAGGAGTTTCAGGTATTACCTGAAACTCTCCCCGGAAGATTTTCGGCTATAGCCGAAAATCCATAGATTCAGGGTCCATTTTCTTCCTGTATGCTGAGTCAAGCTCAGCATGACGTTGTGGTGGTTCATCATGATGTTATACTCATCAGCAGTGAAGTCTTACATTTTATCTTGAACTTTCACTCAGTCCGTGTTATATTCGAGTGTTGTTATTAATAACGGCAACAACATCGTTGTCGTTATTTTTGATATTACTCAGCTGGGATATTAATTAATGTTCGAAACATTTCTAAGTGATTGGAGAGCTGCATTTAGGTGCGATCCTGCTGCGCGCAACTGGCTGGAAGTTTTATCCTATCCAGGGATAAATGCGATTTTCTGGCATCGTGTCGCCCACCGGTTGTGGAAGCTGCGCCTGCAGACTCTCGCTCGAATAATCTCATATATAAACCGTTTCTTTACCGGAATAGAGATTCATCCCGGCGCCGAGATAGGCAAAGGGTTCTTTATAGACCATGGAATGGGTGTCGTCATCGGAGAGACCGCTGAGATCGGGGAGAATTGCCTTATTTATCATGGGGTTACTCTTGGAGGTGTCAGCCTGGAAAAGAAGAAGCGCCACCCCACCCTTGGGAACAACGTAGTCATTGCATGCGGAGCTAAAGTCCTCGGCGCAATAACCATAGGCGATAACGCCAGGATCGGAGCTAACGCTGTTGTGCTTAAGGATGTACCTGCGGATTCCACCGTCGTCGGTGTTCCTGGTAGAATAGCCGTCCAAAACGGCAAAAAGGTAACAGTTGAACCGCTGACGCATGGACGCGGACTCGATCCTGAAGGTGAACTGATCCAGTCGCTCCAGCGAAGGCTTGACCAGCTTGACAATCGCATGTCACAAATGGAGACCGGACAGAATGAACGGTCGGAACCTGTGGAGAAACCTGATATAACCGATGCTACTGTATAACTCGCTTACACGCAAGAAAGAAGAATTCATACCTCTCAAACCGGGGAAAGCGGGAATTTACTCCTGTGGTCCCACCGTCTATAACTACGCGCATATCGGCAACCTGCGCACTTACATCTTCGCCGATATTCTGCGGCGCACTTTCGAACATGAAGGCTACGAAGTAAAGCATGTGATGAACGTAACCGATGTAGGCCATCTTACCTCCGATGATGACATCGGCGAAGACAAGATGGAAGCCGGAGCCCGCCGAGAGGGAAAATCCATCTGGGACATTGCCAGGTTCTATGAAGACGCGTTCTTCAAAGACACCGAGAAATTGAATATCGCGCGGCCTACTGTAGTTGCCCGCGCGACTGAGCATATACAGATGATGATCGACCTGGTAAAACAGCTTCAGGATCGGGGTTATACATACGAGACGGACCAGGCAGTCTATTTCGATGTTACCAAGTTCCCGACCTATACGGCACTTGCCGGTCAATCACTGGAAGAAAAGATAACCGCTGCCAGAGCCGAAGTGCAGGAAGATAAGGATAAGCGTAATCCTGCCGATTTCGCACTCTGGTTCAAAGCTGTTGGAAGGTTCGAGAACCATCTGATGCAGTGGGATTCTCCCTGGGGCATGGGCTTCCCCGGCTGGCATATAGAGTGCTCCGCGATGTCTATGCATTACCTGGGCGAGACACTGGACATCCACACGGGGGGAATCGACCATATACCGGTCCACCATACGAACGAGATAGCACAGAGCGAAGCATCGACCGGTAAGCAATTCGCTCGTTACTGGCTTCATGGCGAGTTTCTGATAGTCGGCGGCGGCGAAAAGATGGCAAAATCCGCCAGTGGGTTCCTCACTCTTCAGTCGCTTATAGACCGGAAATACGATCCTCTTGCATACAGGTATCTATGTCTGCAGGTGCATTACCGGTCTAAACTGAACTTCACCTGGGAGTCACTCGATGCTGCACAGGCAGGTTATAATCGACTGAAAGCATTCGTTGACCTCGCCAGCCGGGCAGAAGGAACAGAAGAACCCTGGGTCAGCGAGTATCGCGAACGGTTCAAAGAAGCAATAAGTGATGACCTCAACGTCCCGCGAGCTATCGCGCTCACATGGGAGATGATAAAGGAAGCCAACACCCGGCAGGAGTTCGGAGTACTCGACGCATTGTATGACTTTGATAAAGTTTTCGGGTTAAAGTTGCACGAATCAGCGGCATCAGCACAAGAAACGGAACTGGATCCGGAGTTTGCAGCTCTTATTACCGAGAGAGAAAAGGCCAGAAAAGAGAAAAACTGGGCCAGGGCTGATGAGATTCGAAATGAACTGTCCGCCGCTGGGATCACAATCGAAGACCGGCCTGAGGGGACCATCTGGCGAAGAATGAGTTAATAAAAAAGAGCGTAAGCGTTCAGAATTGATGAATATAGCATTATGCTGAACGAACACTACGTCATTCGGAATGCCCACAACGTCATGCTGAGCTTGACTCAGCATCCAGGAAGAGTTTCAGGTATACCAAAACTCCTTAGTTCAAGGGTGACGTGCTGGTTGCTCAGGGTGATATATAATTTTTGCAAGAGTGGACTGTTGCAAAAGAGCCTCCCTGAAGATTATGGGAGGCTCCTGTTTTGTACATATATAAATTCAGGGGTTGATTACCCGGCTACTTTGTTCAACTCGGCCACCAGTTGATCCTTCGTTATCTCACCCAGGTTGCTAAACACTTCCTTTTGATCCTTGTCGTAGAGAACCTGAAGCGGAACACCTTTAATAGGGTCCTTTTTCAGGATGTCCTTATTCGACTGATTATCGACATCGACAAAGAGGATATTCACCTTGTCTTTGTATTGATCTTGCAGTTCCTTGAGCATCGGAGACATTTTTGCATGTGCCGCGCACCAGTCTGCATAGAATATTACCAAGTTCGGTTTACCGTTACCAATGCCTACATGAGACGATTGAGCCGGTTGCGGCTGACTTGGTGGATTCGCTGTTGCTTTCTTTTCCCTGATTTCATTTATTTTACCGATCAGCTTACCGACAGCAACCGAGTCAGGAGCGTATATTTTGGAAATAGTCGCATACTGAGCAGCAACGTTATAATCTCCCTCATTAGTCTTCTTTACCGACTGCTGATAATAGATGGTTGCCCTTTTCTGATCATTATCGAACCTACCGACAACCGCCTTCGCTTTTTCCTGAAACTCAGTTGCCTTCTCCGGGATCAATGCCTGTATACTGATCAGATTGACAAACGCAGTCACAAGATCCTTTTGATTGGGATCATTGCAAAATTCCATTGTATTTTTGTAGAGCTCGTCTTTTGCCTTTGCAACGGAATTCTTAGTTTCCTCACTATTCGGACTCAGATCGAGAGACTTATTCCAGGTTACGATTGCTTCTTCCAGTTTACCTTCTTTGTAAGATTTCTCCCCAGCGAGATATAATTCTTTCGCCTTCTCCTCATTGCCGCTATTCTGCGTGGTAGCCTGCGCATACAGCGGGATAGAGAGAACTACCAGGCAGACAACGACAAGCGCGATTACAAATGATCGCATTGCACTCTCCTCCTTGCATTTGTTTGGGATATCCTTCGCTGGAATCCCTTATATAAATGAGACAATATTCCGCGGATATTTGCTGTGTTATATCGGGTACTTTTCAAGGATATATTGTTGACCCTGTTGCTATTTATCTTGTTGATGACACACTGATTACTACAAACAGTATATTTTTGTCTGTATGGAGGATATTCTCCATTGGAAATCGAATTCAAGTTCAACAGAGCTTACCAATTATCCGGCTATTCAGTCAATAACCAGCCTTATAACCATTATAGCTGAAAACCTTTCGGAGGTGTCAGGAAGATGAGTAATAATGATGATTATACAGGACCTGCTTCAGAAGACATAGCTATGCAGCTTTTCCGCGAGGGAAAGCTTAAGGACTGCATCAAATGCACAGAAAAGATTTTGGAGGCATACCCTGACGATGCCAAATCGTATTCAATACTCGGCGCTGCTTACGCACAATCCGGGAACCGGGGTATGGCAATCGCCGCGTTTGAGCACTCCGTCAATATTGAACCGAGTGCCCGCAACCATTACAATCTTGGGAAAGCCTATGAACAATCGGACCGCATAAGAGAAGCTATCTCTGAGTATCGAAATGCCGCAGATGCGGACCCATCTTATCAGCCTGCGGCAGAAGCGCTGAACAGATTGAGCGATCAGGAGGCGGCGCCGATTACTGAGCAGCCGCAGGCGTATCCTCACCATCTCGATAATCAGGCTGATACTGCAGCAACTACACAGACAACGGCTTGTACGCCTGCTGACCTCAGCGGCGCAGCTCCCTGCAGCAATAAGACAGCTCATACCCCGCTGGATGACCTTCAACCCGTAGGTATACCGTCCGCTCCGATTCCGGCAGCGCCCCAACTCCCTGATTTGAGCCATCTGGAAGCTAGAGGACGAGAATCTGATGAAAAAGCCCGGCAGGCGCAGCGCAGTATGATAAAAGCCGGTATAATCTATGGTATAATTGCTGGGCCGGTAGGGATTTTGGGGGCAGGTTTCATGCTGAGGTTCTTCCTTATATCGATGAACCTCCCATTTCTGGCGATAGAGGGAATCATTCTCGGCGCTATAGTCGGGTTTTGGGTCGGATTTACTTGCGGCAACGATATGACCGGCGTTAAAACCGGCTTCTTGCTTGGGCTTCTCGGCCACGGTGTTCCCGCACTTATAAATGGATCTGATATTTCCGCGGTCCTTTTTCAAGGCATGAGTGGTGCATTGATGCTGGGCGCTGCAGGATACTTTATCGGCATGATGGTCGAACACAGCATCGGACAATAAGTATAAGGTATAAGAGGTAATATGCAACCAGCGGATTATTTATCGAATAAGACTATCTCCGTCCGAGAAGACGGCGGCAAATGGGTAATTGCCGGTAAGCTGCACTCTGTCGTTCTTGATGGTTCTAATTTTGAGATGACTGTCGAGACCAAAACCGGCAAGTGGACTATGCTTCCAGCCAATGAGATGGACCTGACCGTGGCATCTGGCGGGGAAAGCTTTTCCCTCAGCATGACAGACGCCGGTAAAATCGATATTTCTCATTACGATACCGGATCAGCAACCGGGTTGAAGATCGCTCTGAGCGGTTTCGAGCATAATGGCAATACCCTGGACTTCGAGCTGCAGCTTATCGCCGCTTTGGATGGTACAACCGAAGACCTTGTCTTCAGCATTGTGCCGAAAGAGTCTTCGGCCGTAATCGAGAAGTGCCGTTGGCCGAAAGCATTCAAACCGGAAGAAAACGACTTCACGGTAGTCCCTTTTATGCAGGGAATGCTGCTTCCTAATGATTGGCCCAGCAAGGCGTGGCTGCATGAACCAAGCACATGTTACGGAAGAGGGCTCGGTATGCCCTGGTGGGGACACCAGAAAGCCAACTCCTCTGTTTTGGTGATATTCGAAACGCCTGATGACGTCGGATGCAATTTCACGCATCCCGCAGGAGGACCTACGTTCATAGAATCTAAATGGCTTCATTCTCTCGGCAGGATGAGTTATGTCCGGCGGCTGCGAATGTGCTTTATAGATAATGGCAGTTATGTCGATATGGCAAAACGCTACAGGCAGTATGTGAAAGACAAAGGACGTTTCGTCTCACTCGAAGAGAAGATTGCGCGCAAGCCTCTTGTTGAAAAACTTATCGGCTCACCCGTCTTCCACACTGATTTCATCACCTGGCATTGTAATCCTAAGTCATATTATTATGTAAAAGATGATCCGGCAGCGAATGACAGGACTCACAGCTTTATCGAACGCACTGAAGAGATAAAAAACATAGCTGCACAGGGGATCAAAAGGCTATACATACATCAGGACGGCTGGGGATACCGCGGTTACGACAATCAACACCCGGATATCCTTCCACCGTCTCCTGAAGCCGGTGGTTGGGACGGCATGAGAAAATACGCGGATGTATGCGATAAGCTGGGGTTTATCTACGCGATCCATGACAATTACCGTGACTACTATCTTGATGCAGCTTCTTATGATCCAAAGCGAAGCATCATCCGCGAAGACGGGAGCCATCCATACGAAGCCACATGGACCGGCGGACCGCAGAGTATACTGTGCACCAGCTTTTCACCCGGTTATGTGATGAGAAACCACAGCGAAATACTTCGTCACGGCATAAAGCTGAAGGGCGCTTACCTCGATGTTTTCTCTATCGTGCCGGGAGATGAGTGTTATGACCCGAATCATCCGATGTCACGCGCCACGTGCCTCAAATACAGAGCGGAATGCTTCAATATTATCAGCTCGCTGGTCGGTATAGTAAGTTCTGAGGAACCGACCGACTGGGCTATTCCATATCTCGATCTGGTGCATCACGCCCCATATGCGGAAGACCACCCTGGACCCGGAGAGGGACCAACTATAGGGGTCACGATACCCCTCATCAGCCTCGTATATCATGAATCAATATTTATACCCTGGCCTAAGGGAAAAGAGACTAAAGGTTACCTGCAAGGCCTATTGCACGCGGGGATTCCATACATTTCCCCGGACTTATCAGAGGAGCAATTAAGCCGGGTTCGAATGGCTTGCGGGCTTAACAAGCGTGTGGGACTGCTCGAGATGACAAAGCATGAGTTCCTTGACCCGGATCGCCGCAAACAGAGGACAACTTTTGCAGATGGAACGACCGTTACCGTCGATTTCGATACCGACACGGTGGAAATTACTCCAGAATTGACCAAAGAGGAATTGGATTGGGTAATGACTGAACAATAAGGCAATAAGATACCAATCTTCACCGCAGCCAGTTCTGAAGTTCAATATCGCGGACATAGATGAAGCGTTCAAGCCCCGTAAGGAGCACAGCCTGCCTTTGTCGGGCAACGGCGGCTATCTGCGCTTCTATCGGGGTTATTGGGCGGTTCAGCGAGTGCATCTGGGTCAATATTTCACCTGTGATCTCCGCTGAGCCTCTGTCGAACTCCCATATCTGCAGGTCACTTACAAGTTCCGTCAGTGCGGCCATATTGATGTCCATCTGCTGGCTTGATCGAACAAGAAAATAGAGGCCGCCAAGGATCGCAAGTGTTATTCCGAAGCGGCTTTCTTCCTTTTTGACCTTACCGATCCGCCTGACAAGTGTCTCATTGCCGGCCATCAGCCCGACCATGTGGTCGATGTCGAGTATGTATTCCTTCATTCGGAAACCGTCTCCCTTGCTTCGAGCACCATTTTGAGCAGGGTTTCGGTTTCACCCGCATTAAAACTGAACTTACCAGCGTGTCCTACAAGCAACTCCGGGTTTCCTGCGGCTTTTCCGGTCACATCTCCGCGTTCCCGCTTCAATCCGTATATAAACTCCAAGACCCGCCCCACATCTTCATCGGATAGTCGTCTTATCTCGCCACAGGCCTGATCGAATCTGTCGGAAGTGGTATGAATGTGCCTCATCCCGCCGTAATACGGTAACGACATGTTTCCCTCCGTTTAAGGATGCCGTTTACTTATACCGCTGGGTATGGAAACTCAATCCTTTCTGATGATAACGAGGCGGTTTGTGTTCGTTCCCTTGCTCATGTTATCTACATTGAAGCAGTTTGCGAGTTTCGTGAACTGCTGGAAATTTATCAGTACCTCGACGACACTGAACCCGGCCTCTTTACCAAGCTCGACGATTACCTCATCCAGATTAATCGTATGTCCTTTATGCTTCACATCCCCGACCTCTATCACAGCGACCCCGCCGGTCCTCAACACCCGATACATCTCCCGGATACTGTCCCTCATAAACTCTATCCATTCATCGAGATTTTTGGTCTGGACTACTTTCTCTTTCAGCGGTTCAGGATCTATGCCCAGGAACCAGAACTCGAGCCGGTTATCCTGAATATAGTCGGCTTTATTCAGAAACGGAGGTGAAGTGACTATAAGCGTGACAGAGTCCTGGGGTATGCTGGCCATATTCCGGCTGTCTTCGCAGGTGAAGATGTTCCTTGCGGCCGTTTCATTCAGCTTTACGATCTCTTCTCCGGTGAAATCCTTTAGGACTCTCTTTGCTTTCTGGTAAATAAGCGGCTTGACCTGCCTGTATTCGGGAGTCTGGTTCCGCTGCTCATTGATCCTTGCCTGCGCGGCACTTAGAATGGATATTTGAGGAAATGAATAGACCGAAAAGAAGCCTCTCGAGTGTCCATGCAGGCGAGAAAGGGCTATCATCTCTATAAAGCAATCAGCGTCCGACCTGTTTTTCTTCAGATACTCCTTCAGCGCAAGCATCTCCCGGTATGTGTCTATGTGATAAAAGGGCGAAAAGTCGCTGTAATCGCTGATATCGACATCGGCGTTGAAATCGATCCGATCTAAATGCTTACTGGCCTCTTCCAGCGTAACCGGGCGGCATTTCGGGCGAGCGATCCGTTCGGAAAGCGGGTTCACATCGTTCGAATAGCCTGAAAAACCGAGAATATTGGCTTCCAATATTGTTGTACCTCGGCCGCCGAACGGGTCGAGCACCATGTCATTTTTATAGTCGCTGCAATAACGGTTTATAAAATAATTCGGCAATTCCGGCTTGAAAGACGCGCGGTATGACACGGCGTAGTGGATGGAGTGCATCTGCCTCTGGCGAGCTGTCCAAAACTCTCCGGTTATCCGTTTATAACCGTCGATATTCTCCTCTTGGATGATTTTTGGACCAATTTCAAATAAGACATCAACCAAATTATCCACCTACCATATCATTCAGTGTAAAAAGCGCGAGCCCGACACCGGGACTGTATATCGGAGTGCGGACATCGGCATTAGGGTATCTTTCTTTTATCAACTCGGTTATGCATTCCGCCGTCCTGCTGTCACGCATAACTCCGCCGTGAAGCGCTACCGGGAATTCATCATCCTGTGAGAATAGCTTACGCGCTAATGCGATGACACACTCCGCAAGGTCCCTTGCGGCATTAGAAACAATCGTTTCAGCTGCCGTATCGCCTTCACGAGCAGCGGCTGTGACCATCGGCGCAAACGATGCAATTTTATCCCTCGGCGTACCCTTGAAGAACTGAACGAAGGACTCAAAGCCGGGGGAAATACAGAAGTGCTCGCAGGCACGGTCGAGAATTACCGTTTTCGGGCCTCTTCCGTCCATCATCCGCGTGGCGGACCTTAGCCCGCTTACGGCAATATCATACGCGCTGCCTTCGTCGCCCAAGAGCATCCCCCACCCTCCGGCACGGCAGCGCTTTCCATCACGTGTAAATCCGAATGCGCTGCTGCCGGTACCTGCGATGAGAGCTATCCCGAAACGCTCTGAAAACCCGGCGCTTCCCAGCGCGGCTTCCCCCTCAGTATACAGGCGGACATCCCCGCCCAGGCGTTCCGATATCCGAGCCTTAACTTCGGGAATTCGCGCTGCCCGGTGAGTGCATCCGGTGAGTACGACTTTCACGTGTTCACCAGCGTTTTCAATTGCGGAAGCCATGGCTGTATCGAGAGACTCGATTACATTTGAAATATCCGCATAAAAAATATTAGAAGGACCACCGAGGCCGATGGCCACACAAAGCCCGTCCTGGTCCACTATCGCGCATTCTGTTTTAGACCCGCCGCCGTCGATCCCGGCAACATAGTATTTATCAGCCATAACAACCTGCTGTCTATTTAATCGAATACAGTTGTTATTTTATCAGTTGGGATACGATGTGGCTAGAGGCAGTTTGGAGGGCAAACGCTCTTATTTCGAATCGTTACCAAAGATTCTGAATCGCAAAATCCGTTAAATCCGCGTAATTCGCGTTTCAAAATTTAGACGCATTCGCTTTGAACTTGATTCAGGGTCCATTTTCTTCCTGGATGCTGAGTCAAGCTCAGCATGACGTTGTGATAATCCAGCATGATGCTATTCTCATCAACCCTGAGCTCTTTACAAACTCCTGCAGTTTGACACAATAAGGCATTTTGGCTAATATCATGTGGAGGAGCTATTATAAAATGACCAGGTTCAATGCGCCGCGGGGAACGCAGGATGTCTTACCGTCTGCAACCCCGCGTTGGCAGTTTATTGAGAATAAATTCAGGGAAATATGCAGGCTTTTCGACTTCAGGGAGATACGGACTCCAACATTCGAAGAGACTGAGCTTTTTACTCGCCACACGGGTAAGACGACGGATATCGTCACAAAGCAGATGTATACTTTTACCGATCAGGGCGGACGAAGCCTGACGCTTAAACCGGAAGGTACGCCTCCCACGGTACGGGCTTATCTGGAACACAATCTTGGTACAGAACTACCTGTATCGAAACTTTACTATTTCAGCCGGATTTTCCGCTATGAACGGCCTCAATCCGGGCGCTACAGAGAGCACAACCAGATGGGGCTTGAGATGATCGGCGCTGCTGACCCGTCAGCCGATGTCGAGGTGATCTCTCTTGCGTGGAAGTTCTTCAAAGACCTCGGAATTACGGGCGTAGAACTGCGGCTAAACTCAATCGGCGGCCCGGAAGACCGCCCGACATATCGAGAGGCGCTCCGCAAGTTCGCAGCACCTTTTGTAAAAGAGCTCTGTCCGACATGTCAGGTGAGATACGAACAAAACCCGCTTAGAATGCTCGATTGCAAGGATGAGCACTGCAGGGAACTCCTCGCTGATGCTCCTGTGATTGTGGATATAATCTGCGACGACTGCAAGACGCACTTTGAGACGGTAAAGAGCTATCTGACAGCGCTGAATATCCCTTATGTGCTAGATCCGCACCTTGTTCGAGGGCTCGACTACTACACGAGGACGATATTCGAGTTCCAGACTCCTCACCTCGGCGCGCAAAACACCATTTGCGGCGGCGGGCGGTACGATATGATGATCGAAGAAATGGGCGGCTCCCCTACTCCATCGCTCGGTTTCGGGCTGGGTATGGAGAGGCTCCTCCTGACACTCGAAAAGCTCGGGATCGACCTTGAAGTGGATACCAGACCGAGTGTTTTCCTCGCTGTAATGGGAAACGAAGCGCGTGAAGCGGCAATCAGGCTTATTTATGACCTGAGAGATAATGGTATATCAGCAGA
Organism: Armatimonadota bacterium; assembly: GCA_039680575.1. Taxonomy (GTDB): domain Bacteria; phylum Armatimonadota; class UBA5829; order UBA5829; family DTLH01; genus JBDKSP01. The sequence goes on along the minus strand of JBDKSP010000021.1, from coordinate 30,636 downwards.
AACCGATTTTACCGGAAGGAGCCTCAAGTCACAGATGAAACTTGCTGACAAACTCGGCGCGAAGTTCGTATTGATAATCGGTGAAGATGAGATCAAAAAGGGCGTAGTATCCGTGAGAGATATGCTTGCAAAAGAGCAGCGGGAAGTCCCTATCGATAAAGTTGTGGAGGCAGTATGCTAAAAAGAACAGTGTGGTGCGGCGAGGTTACAGCCGATCAGACAGGTCAGGAAATCCGGCTTAACGGCTGGGTTCAGCGGATTCGTGACCACGGCGGCTTGATATTCATCGACCTTCGCGACAGGACGGGAATCATCCAAACGGTCATCGACCCGGTAAAGACTCCTGACCCATTCAAAGTCGCTGAAGGAGTGCGAGGCGAATACGTTCTGGAGATTACCGGCAAGATACGACTGCGCCCCGAAGGGACCGAGAACCCGCATCTGAAGACCGGCGAAGTCGAGGTAGAAGTGTCCGCTATCGAAGTGCTTAATACCGCCAAGACGCCGCCCTTCCCTATCTCAGACCAGATCGACGTGGACGAGATGATCCGTATGAAGTACCGTTATCTCGACCTGCGCCGACCCAATATGCAGCATAGGATATTCCTCCGTCACAAGATCGTGAAGCTCATTCGAGACTTCATGGACGAGCACAATTTTATCGAGGTCGAGACTCCAGTTCTCATCAAGAGCACACCGGAAGGCGCAAGAGACTATCTTGTGCCCGCAAGGCTTTATCCTGGTTCGTTCTACGCGCTTCCGCAGTCTCCTCAGCAGCTCAAGCAGCTTCTGATGGTTGCGGGTTTCGAACGCTATTTCCAGATAGCCAGATGTTTCAGGGACGAGGACCCACGAGCCGACCGCCAGCCTGAGTTCACACAACTCGACCTGGAGATGAGTTTCATCAAGCAGGAAGACGTTTTCGAGCTCATGGATGATCTCCATTCTCAGATGGTCGAAAAGCTCTCAGATAAGAAGATCAAGTTCCCTGTACCGTTCCCGAGATATTCCTATAATGAGGTAATGGAGCGCTACGGCTCGGACAAGCCAGACCTCAGGTTCGGAATGGAGCTCTATAACCTTACTGATATTGCCGGAACGACCGATTTCCAGGTCTTCAAGAACACTGCGGAGTCCGGCGGGCAGGTTAAGGGTATTACTCTCCCTGGCTGCGCCGGTTACAGCAGAAAAGAAATAGACGATCTTACCCAGTTCGCTAAGACATTCGGAGCAAAGGGACTGGTTACCATTGCAGTTCTCGAAGACGGCGTCAAATCTTCTATTGCCAAATTCCTGACTGATGAACAGATGGCTGCCATCATCGAGCGAGCACATGCAAAGACCGGCGATCTTCTTGCAATTGTTGCGGATAAGCCGGAAGTGGTCGCTTCCGCGCTTGGGCGTATGAGAGCAGAGATGGGTAAACGCCTTGGACTTGCGAACAAAGATGAAATGGCGTTCTGCTGGGTAGTAGACTTCCCGCTGGTCGAGTGGGATGAGGCTGGGAAGCGCTGGGACGCTATGCACCACCCGTTTACATCGCCGCACGAGGACGATATGCAGTATCTCGAAACCGACCCGGCGAGAGTCCGAGCATGGTGTTATGATTTGGTCTGTAACGGGTTCGAGCTTGGTTCAGGCAGCATAAGAATACACAGGCGCGATGTCCAGACAAAGGTCTTCGAGCTTATGAACTACAGCGAAGAAGCCGCCCAGGAGCGGTTCGGGCACATGCTGGAAGCTTTCGAGTATGGCGCGCCGCCGCACGGTGGGTTCGCATCAGGTATCGACCGGACAGTGACGCTCTTCACGGACGACGACAGCATCCGCGAGGTCATAGCCTTCCCGAAGACATCGACAGGAATCGATCCGATGACTGCCGCGCCCGCACCGGTAGATGACGCGCAGCTCCAAGAACTGCACATACAGGTTTTGGAGGAAGAAGAGTAGCGTTAGTTTTACATACTGAAGGCCGTGGGAATGATTGTTCAACATAAGCCTGCAATATTATACAATGTTGCTTCCATAGCATACAGGTAATAGTTCACTCTTGTAAGAATTATATATTACCCTGAACAACTAACTCGTCATTATGGAAGGACGTCACCCTGGACGGCAAACACGTCACCCTGAACTTGATTCAGGGTCCAGTTTTTCCTGGATTCCGAGTCAAGCTCGGAATGACGTTGTGGTAGTTCAGCATGATATTATACTCATCAACTCTGAACTCTTACGCATACAGAAATCGATGATTATTGGCCGGGTTGAAGCCCGGCCCTTTTTCTTACTTCTCAAAACACTCTGGCTTTAAGCACGTCTCCTTAACCAAGCGAACTATTTCGGTGGGATCTATATTATAGCCAGTTGCCTTTTTCAGCTCTTTTCTAACGGCAATAACAATTGAATCAGACAGTAATATCCGCGCTAAAGAATTAGGAGCAGTAACTCGTTTTTCCTGCCAAAGATCCATAAGCTTCCCGCGTTTTAGGGCATCACGTGTAAGATAAAACATCGTGTTTACCTTCTGCCCCATTGGAATATCGCCAAGCAAATCTATCTCTATTGCAAGATCAGTGATGAGTGGAAGCCCACCACTTAAGTGATATACCTGCCACTGCGCTCCGTTAGTAAGAATAATCCACTCGACTCCCTCATTTACCGCATAATTCTGAACTTGCCTAAGATGCTTTGTCCCTAGTTTCGTATTTATCCGCTTAACTTCAACAAATGCAATCATATCATTTTCTAAACGGATGCCATAGTCTACATACTCACCCTTTACACGATACTCTGTGCATAATTCTGTATATTTATCTAACCCAAGAGCATCACATAATACATCAGTAACGAATAATCGAGTATCTGCTTCATTTGCATCTCGATCCTTTAAATCAACAAGGGCCTTATTGAATCGTTTTATCGAAGCTTTCAGTTTTTCACGTGCATCTATCTCCCATTTTGGCCCATTACGCTTAACTGCAGTTCTGGCCTGTTTGCCTGCAACCTCACTTGGCTCTGGATTTATAAATTCCACTATTTCTCCCACTTTTATTTCCCCCCTTCAGAGAAAATGCCCGTGCGCACTACCTCAAACTGATATTCAGCCTCAGATACTGCCACGGGCTCTACCGAAGTATATCGCATTCAACCTTACTATTCAAGATATAGTTATATATTTTCTGTCAGAACACATATAATCAAATTATACTCCATCGTATATTAGTTACTTCTGCTTCTTCAAGAGGTTTCCGAATCTTGTGAAAAGAGACGGTTTTTTGGGCTTTTCTTCCTCTTCCGGTCCCCTCAGCGGCGGGTAGAACTCCAAAACAAGGATCTGTATGCTCGCAGCGACCGGAACAGAGATTATCATGCCGATAAACCCGAACATCCTCGCACCGATTAGGAGTGATATTATCGAAAGTGCCGGGTGAAGACCTACAGCCTTGCCGACGATCTTGGGGGTAACTGCATTATCGAAGGCCTGGTTCATCACAAGAATGGCGAGAGCAGCCCATATACCCATCACAGGGTTCCCGCTTGCGACCATTGCGACGGTGCCGACTAGAATTACAGTGCTTATCGTGCCTATATAAGGAACCAGCGACAAAACGCCTGCCGCAGCTCCCAGAATCACCGCATATGGCACACCCAAAGCCCAGATAACAACGCCGCAGGCTATTCCATACAGAACTGATACAGTTAAGAGCCCCCGGATGTAGGCTCCAAATACACGTCCTACGGAGCTTGCCAGCGAGGCTGTCCGCTCCCTGTGGCGTTCCGGCGCAAGAAGAAGCGCCTTCGCTTTGATCTTATCGATATCGATCAAAAGGAAAATCGTGACAATAGGGATAATTACCAGCCATACGATGCTGGATAAGAGTCCTCCCAACCATGTTCCGACCCGTGAAAACGATGCTGCGGCCACTTTTTCGATCTGGCTTCCATAACGAGTCGATATACCTTCCATAGTGGTCGGCAGGTGCACACGCTCCAGCAGACTGCGATGCTCCGACATGAACCTGTTTATATATACTCCTGCATCGCGGGTGTATCCGGGAGCATTCAACCCCAGTTCTTTCGCCTGATCGATCAAAGCCGGTATCAGGAAAACAGCCGATATAACGATTATAGCCACAAAGGCAAGCGCTACAATCCCTACGGCCGCGCCGCGGGAAATACCCCGTTTTTGTATCCTGTCGATAGTAGAATCGAGAAGTAGCGCCAGTACAAAAGCAATGGAAATCGGCAACAGTACATCCAGCACAGGTTTGATGACCGGCAGGTATGATAATTGGATGATGTGAAGCGCTGCTGCGACTGCCAGAAGCCCTGCAGCCCATGCGGTAATACGAACCCAACTGTTTGTAATCATAGTGTGAGATACCAGTGATGGCGGAGGGCAATGGTAAGCCCCTCCGCCTTGATGAATGCATTCTTTTATTCGTTGAGCAGGTCTTTCAACCGTTTCAGCGCTTTTTGCTGAAGTCTGGAAACATGCATCTGTGAGATGTTCAGTCTCCGCGCGACCTCAGTCTGAGACATATCCTTAAAGAAGCGATAGTAAATAATCGCCTTTTCTCTTGGTTCAAGGCACTCCATCGCCTGTTTCAGGTCACCGTAAGTATCTATGTTCTGCAGCGACCCATCCATCCCACCTACGAATTCCGCAAGAGTAAGCGGTGCGGATTCCCCCTCATGAGACAGCTTGCTGTCCAGAGAGACCGTGTCGTAGGCGTTTCCAAGTTCTATTGCTTCGAGCGTCTCTTCTTCCGTCGCGCCTACTTCATTTGCAATATCCTGGATGGTTGGTGGGCGACCGAGTGATTGACTTAACCTCTCCGCAGCCTTATTTGCAGCAAGGTTCAGCTCCTGCAGGCGGCGGGGTACTTTCAAGCTCCATGCTTTGTCGCGGAAATGGCGTCGGATCTCACCTACAATTGTTGGAGTCGCATAGGTCGAGAACTTGGTTCCCCGCTCAGGATCGAACCTGTCAATCGCATTTATAAGCCCGATGACGCCGACCTGAACGAGATCCTCAAGTGCCTCACCCCTGTTCGCAAACTTGCCCGCCAAAAAACGCACCAGGTTCTGATGCATTATGACAAGCTGATCGCGAATTTGAGGGTCTCGCGTCCTGGTATAACGACGAAACAATTGCTCAGTCTCTTCGTCTGTCCATCCCGCAACGCCACCCTTTCTTCGCGTTGCCATAGCATTAACCCGCATATTTAACCATTTTGACATGTGTGCCACCGTTAATTGGTGTCACTGTAACCTCGTCAACGAGCAGCGTTATCAGCAGCGCGCCAAGGCTTTCAGGCTCGTTATCGTTCTCCTGATCAGCGGGCGCCTCTCGCCGCTCACCTGAACTGTCAATGATATCTACTGTCAGTTTCGTATCAGCGATACTGCTTCTGACAACGATATCAGTATCTGCCCGATTATTCTTTGTGGCCCACTCGACCGAGGTCGTGCAGGCTTCTCCGACAGCGAGCCTGACATCTTCTACCTGGTCGTATGAGAATTTCATCCTGCTTGCAACGCCAAGTAATGCCAGTCTTGCAACGCCGACGTATTCGGGCCTGCAAGGTATCCTGAGCTCTACAACAGCGGGCTCACTTTGAGCATCCACCGAACCACGCTCCCTTCTCTTACTGAAACCAACGGGAGTAATGCTCCGCCGGTTATACCGATTCTCATTGTGATCACGGTACCAGTTGGATCGCGATTTTTGCTTCATCTGCGCTGTTGTAGATGTCAAAAATCTTGTCCAGCCCGGTTATCTCGAAAACCCGGCGGATCCTTGGGTTCGGGCATATCAGCGATAGGTTACCGTCACGTTCCCTCATCCGCTTGAGGCCCCCGATCAGCACACCAAGAGCTGTGCTGTCGAAGTACTCGACTTCCGTAAGATCAATGAGAATCTGATTCGCGCCTGCTTCGAGCATTCCTATCATCTGCTGCTTTAGCTGCGGCGCGGTATAGACGTCGACTTCACCGGTCAGTTTTATGACCGGCACACCGCTTTCCATATTGTATGTATCTATACTGAAATTCACTTCGATATCACTCCATTCTGCCCTGAAATGGACCACAGCACGGTAGTGAATCCTACTCTAATCATTCCCCTGAAAGCCTACGTATATCCCAAATAGAAACGTTCCATTTTGAGGAGTTTTCGGATTTTGGATTAGGCCTCTTCAGACTCTTCACCTATCCGTCTTCTATTTATGGTCTCCTGGACTCTGGCTTTCGCTGATTCGACTATCTCAGCGCTTTTATTTCGAAGGTCTTCCGTCGATTTTGACAGTTCATGCATCGCGTTTTTGATATCATCGCGAGTCTCAGTACCTGATTTGGGTGCAAACAAAAGCGCTATTCCTGCACCGATTATTGCACCTATACCAACTCCTGCCAGAAAGTTCAGAGCAACACCTTTCTCTTCGTTATTACTCATATCCCTAATCCTCCTTTGTTTTCCCTGCTGATGAATGAAAAACCCGCAGAGCTTCCTTGATTCCAGCCAGTACACCAGCGGCTGTCGAATGTGTACTTTTGACCACCTTTACAGCGGCATCTGCGACAGTCACACCTCTAAGCAGCTTGTCTATTGATGCCAGAATATCATCTACCCTGTAAAGCTCCTCAGTGGTCCTGTCTGCCAGCCTGTCTACTGACTTTAGCGTGCTTTGAGCTGCCCGCAGCGTATCGTTCGCTGTTTTAATTGTTGTCGGCAGCTCATCACGAACATTATTTATTGCATCTTCCGCTGCATCTGCAGCCCTGCTGATCCTTTTGACAATCAGAATCCCTGCTATGACCACAGCCAGCAGGACCAGGCTGTTTATTACTACAGCGGCAACTAACAAACCTTGCAGCACTCGCCAATGCCTCCAAAACAGGATTCAGAATCTATAGATTTTCGGCTGATTAATTAACGGCCAATCATATTTTGGCTGTTGCCGAAAATCCTCCGGAAGAGTTTCAGGTGTAAGTGTAAAATTAACAGATAAAGCTATATCAGAGAACTGTTTATATAGCTGTAAGGCTGTTACTTTATCTCCTGAAACTCTATAGGTATGCTTCCGTGCGTGTCTTTTGCGCCGAAGCCAGCCTCTCGGATTGGTGGAGACTTCTGCTTCGGACTGCTTGCCGATGCATATTCTCCATAAATTATCTCTTACGCCCTTTGTTCCCTGTTTCCTGTCTCTTCTTTCGTGTTTTCTCCCTTTCGTGCTTTCGTAAGGGAGATTATCTCCTCGGCTTCCCGTTCGTCGGCGATAGTCCCGCCTCCGACCACGATTTCGCCCTGATACATCACGACAGCCTGTCCCGGAGTTACTGCTCTTTGCGGTTGTTCGAATACAACCTCGGCCATATTTTTGAACAGCCCGCGAACGACTGCCGGCGAATCTTTCGTATTATATCTGATCTTCGCTGTAACGGCAAGGGTATCAGGCAGGCTCTCAATCGAGATCAGGTTCAGATCTTTTGCTACAAGCGTTCCAGCAAAAAGGTCCTCATTCGCCCCGACTACAACCGTATTTGTCTCACTGTCCACCCTCACTACATACCTTGGTTCGTGAGAACTGATACCAAGCCGCTTACGCTGCCCGACAGTATAAAAAGCTATACCCTGGTGCTGGCCAAGCACTTTACCGTCCAAATCGACAACTGGACCCGGCTGGACCAACTCGGGAGCGACAGCCCTCAGAAAAGCCGGATAATCTCTGCCCGGTACAAAGCAAATCTCCTGGCTGTCCGGCTTGTCCGCCACTCTCAACCCGAGCTCAGCTGCACGCTTTCTCGTCTCAACTTTCTTCATTCCGCCAAGCGGAAAGATGACCCTCTCCAGCTGCGGCTGCGTAAGCGCATAGAGTGCGTAAGCCTGGTCCTTCGACCTGTCCTTGCCGCGCAAAAGAAGCCATCTGCCGCACTCTTCGTCGTATCTGACTCCCGCGTAATGCCCGGTTGCAATCCTGTCCGCTCCGACTGATTTTGCCCATTCAATCAATACATCGAATTTCAGAAACCTGTTGCACCTTATGCATGGGTTCGGGGTGTGCCCCCGTTTGTATTCCTCTATGAAATTATCTATAACAAAATTATCGAACTGTTCCTGCATCGGGATCACGTAATGGCTGATTCCGAGCTTTGCGGCGACTCTTCGTGCATCTTCAACGGACTCCGGTGTGCAGCATGCACCTGTAGACCGTTCCAAAGACCCCTTAAGCAGACACATTGTAACACCGATTACTTCATACCCCTGCTCGACAAGGATCGCCGCGGCAACGGAACTATCGACTCCGCCGCTCATGGCTACAGCTACTCGATTGTTCATTACTCCTCGACGTCCTCCGCACCTTTTCTTATTGCCTCAAGCCGCTTCTTGAACTTTGCTTCATGGCCTCTTTCCGTCGGTTCATAATATCTGCCGCTTTTAGCATCGTCAGGAACGTATTCCTGAGGAGCGTATCCGCCTGGAAAATCATGAGGATACTTGTAGCCCTTGCCATGCCCGATTTTTTTTGCTCCCGGATAGCCCGCATCACGCAAATGCACCGGGACCGGAGCCGGGCGCCTCTCAGCGGCATCCTTCATAGCCCGGCTGATCCCCAGATAGCTTGCATTGCTCTTCGGCGCGCAGGCCAGATAAATCGCGGCCTGCGCCAGCGGTATTCTAGCTTCCGGCATACCGACATATTCAACCGCCTGAGCAGCCGCGGTAGCAACTACAAGCGCCATCGGGTCTGCGTTGCCTACATCTTCCGCGGATTGAATGACTATCCTCCTGGCGATGAACCTCGGATCTTCGCCCACATGCAACATCCGTGCAAGCCAGTAAAGGGCTGCGTCCGGGTCGGAGCCTCTCATCGATTTTATAAATGCAGAGATCGTATCGTAATGGTTATCCCCATTTTTGTCGTAGTTCAACACTCTCTGCTGTATAGCTTCCTCAGCAATTTGTAAAGTTACCTGCCGCACGCCGGCCTCATCAGGAGGTGTCGTCATAACCGCAAGTTCAAGCGCGTTCAACGCGTTTCTGGCGTCCCCAGCAGCCACATTCACAATATGATCGAGCGCATCCTGATCGAGTTCCACATTCAGGCTTCCGAACCCTCTTTCGGGGTCCAAAATGGCGGTTGATATGATCTCTTTGATGCTATTATTAGTAAGTGGCTCGAACTTGAATATGCGTGAACGCGAGATAAGCGGTGAGTTGACCTCAAAATAGGGGTTTTCCGTAGTCGCACCGATCAAAACCACAGTGCCGCTTTCCACATGCGGCAAAAACGCATCCTGCTGGGCTTTGTTGAAGCGATGTATTTCATCGACGAATAAAATCGTCTTCTGCCCGTAGGTTTTGCGGCGTTCATCTGCTTTTGCTACGGCTTTTCTGACATCTGCGATCCCCGATATGACCGCGCTGAAGTTTTCAAACACTGACTGGCTCGTATTTGCAATAATACCAGCCAAGGTGCTCTTCCCACAGCCGGGAGGACCCCAGAATATAACGGAAGTAAGCTCATCACGCTCTATGGCGCGCCTGAGCAGCTTGTCCGAGCCGAGTATATGCTCCTGTCCCAGAAATTCATCCAGAGTCCTCGGACGCATCCTTGCTGCAAGCGGCGCACCTGAATCAATCTTGTCTGCCTGATCATCAAATAACGGCATTTTGCACTGCTCTCCATAAACAACGGGAAAGCGTACCACACTTCCGGTAAAACATCAAGCAGATCTCTTTTTCATTTTCTGCTCCGCAACGTGAAGACGGTCACCTCCGGCCTGCATAGGAAACGAACGGGTACGACAGCCATGCCAATTCCCCTGTTCACATACATCTGAACATTGCCTTCCCGGTACCATCCGCTTATGTAGGGCGAGCCTCTTAGCCCCGGCAGCCTGTTTCTGGGAATAAACGGGATTGTGTACTGCCCGCCATGAGTATGACCGGTCAGCGCAAGACAGTTTCTATCTTTGAAGACAGGCATGGCAAGCGGTGAATGAGAGAGAAGTATCTGACCGGCTTTTTCATCAACGCCGGACCATGCGCGATTAACATCAGGATGTCCTGACCAGACATCATCTATCCCGATTATGTATAATCCGGGCGCTACTTGGCGATTTTTGTTGGTCAGCACGTGAATCCCCTTAGATTCGAGCGCACGAGTCACATCAGCCGCTCCGTACCAGCAGTCATGGTTGCCCATCACCCCATATATGCCCTTTGGCGCTTTCAATTTTGACAGCATTTCCGCGCAGGGCTTCGCATTTTCGATACCTTTGTTGATAAAATCCCCGGTTATGACGATTATATCGGGAGATTCGCTGTTGGCTAACTTTACAGCTTTCTTGATGATATAGTCAGGGGTTTTGCAGCTTCTATGTGTATCACTGAGCTGAACCACTTTGAGGCCATCGAGCGAATTCGGCAACCCATTAAGCTCCACATCGTAATGTGTCACCTGTATCCAACGCGGCTCTATTTTCCGTGCATAAACATGAAGGACAGCCGCAAGTAATAGCAGGACAATCACTATACGGCTTCGCGTTATGAATCGTCTTTTTCGTCTGTTGAATAGCAATGTCCGGTTCTCCCCAAATGTGGTGTATGATTATATCAGGAATAGCTGTCGGATGTCAGTTTCCTTCACATCGTCCCTACCGGAATCACTGTCGCTGACTTCGTAATCGGAAGTGATTGCTGAGCAAGGCATATTACACCACCCGGTCCTACCGTTAGGCCGATTTTCTCAAGCGTACTGAATGCACGGACATCGGCAACGGAAGGCGAGGAGGTTTTCTTAATCTCAAATGGGCGGATGATCCCATCTTGAACTATCAGCAGGTCTATTTCCTTCTTATCTTTGTCCCGGTAATAGTAGAAAGGTGCCTGCCGACCATTGTGCCAGTAACCCTTCAACAACTCTGCAATTATCCAGGTCTCTAGAATCGCACCCGACATTGCGCCTGCCTCAAGGGTCTCTGGACTCGACCATTCGGTAAGGTACGACGCTAATCCGGTGTCTAGAAAATATAGCTTCGGGGCTTTTATGATTCGCTTGCTTAGATTTGTATGGTATGGCTCCAGCAAGTATACGATACCTGATGTCTGGAGAATAGAAAGCCAAGTCTTCGCCGTATTGACGGCAATATCGGCATCGCGAGCAAATTCCGACAGATTCAGCATCTGTCCAGTTCGTGCGGCGGCGATCCGAAGGAAGCGCAGGAACGCCATTTCGTCTCCAACCCTTGATAGATCCCTTACATCTCGCTGCAGATATGTCTGAATATAGGACGCGTAGAACAGGTTCCTGTCCATTTGGGGATTAAGGGTGATTGCCGGAAATGATCCCCTCCAGATCGAGCTGTAAAGCTCGCGCAGTCCAAGGACACCTCCGCTCTTCTCTCTTTCGGCTATGTCAGACGGCGTAGAGCTGAATGGCTGCGATTCAGCGCTTTGGCCCATCATCTCCCGTCTGGAAAAACCCAGCAACTGCACAATAGCTACACGACCGGCGAGAGATTCTGATACACCTTTCATCAAGTGAAACTGCTGTGAACCAGTGATCCAGAAAAGATTTGGCTGCTGTATGCTATCCACTTCCATCTTTATGTAAGGCAAGAGTTCCGGTGCGTATTGTATTTCATCGATCAATAGTGGAGGACGAAACCGCTGGAAGAACAAAGCGGGCTCTCTTTTAGCTAGATCCAATACCAATGGATCATCCAAGGAAACATAAGTGCGCTCCTGCTCTCTCAGGTGTTGAAGAAACGTCGTTTTGCCGACCTGCCGTGCACCCGTGACAAGCAGAACTGGAAACTGCCCTGCTACTGCCTTGGCGAAGTTTTCCAGTGTTCGAGATAGATACATAATAAACCATCACCTTCGGCTATATTGCAATACCATTGCAATATAGCCGATATTTTATCGTCTGTCAATGCAGGTAATAGTTCAGAGTTGATGAGTACAACACCATGCTGAATTATCACAACGTCATGCTGAGCTTGACTCAGCATCCAGGAAGAAAGTGGACCCTGAATCAAGTTCAGGGTGACGTGCTTCTATCCATGATGACGTGCTGGTTGCTCAGGGTGATATATAATTCTTGCAAGAGTGAACTCTTACCAATGCAGCACCAATTGATAGTTGACGGCTGATTGCTGAAAGTTTTTCTGTCCCTGTTCCCTGTTATCTGTCACCTTTATATACCTGTAAAGATTTACAGGTGCTCCGCCGATAATTACAAACAGCCGAGACCGGTAATTTTACCGGCTCGGAACTCGCGTTATTGACACGGATATATCAGTCCGGCTATCAAAGGCGGTACTGCAAGGAGGCGCATATCATTGCAAGCAGTGATTCTGGCAGGAGGTAACGGTACAAGGTTGCATCCGCTCACAATGAGCGCACCCAAGCCGCTGCTTCCATTATTCAGCAAGCCCGTCATGGAGCACTCTATTGACTTATTGTGCCGGCATGGGATTCAAGACATCATTGTAGCGCTCTCCTCAGAATCCCAGGAGATCGCGGAACACTTCGGCGACGGCTCCAAATGGGGAGTAAATATCCGTTATTCCCTTGAGGAAGAACCCAAGGGCACCGCAGGCGCAGTCAAACTCGTTCAACCTTACATAGATGATACGTTCATTGTTGTTTCCGGAGATGCCGTTACTGATTTCGATCTTACAGCGGCGCTCGACTTTCATAAACGAAGATCAGCCATAGCAACAATGCTTCTTCACCAGGTGGAGGACCCTACCGACTTCGGTATTGTCCAGCATGAGCCAGACGGCAGGATCACCAGGTTCCTCGAAAAGCCGAGATCCAGCGAAGTATTCTCTTCCACGATCAACGCGGGAATTTATGTTCTTGAGCCTGAAGCATTGAGCTGCATTCCATACTTCACGGTCTATGATTTTGCGCGCGACCTGTTCCCCAGGATGCTCCGCAATATGGAACCTGTTTATGGCTGCCGCCTTCCGGGTTACTGGTGTGATGTCGGCAACCTTAATCAGTATAGAAATGCTCATTTCGATGCATTGACAGGTAAAGCGCAACTGGATATAACAGGTTCCGAAGTAGAGCCAGGTGTCTGGATCGGCGAAGATGCTGAAGTGCATCAGACCGCTGAGTTGGTCGGACCGCTTTTCCTTGGTACAGGCGCTGAAGTACGGAAAAACGCAACGCTGAAACCGTTCGCTGTAATCGGTGAAAACAGTCTCGTGGACGAGGCAGCCAGTGTCGCCAGAAGCATAGTCGGAAGCGGCGCATTGATCGGCAAAGGAACGAGGATCACTGACTGTGTTATCGGTTGCGGGCTAAAGGTGAATGAATTGCAGAGAATGACCAATAGAGTCGTTCATGAGGATTCCCAGATAGCTGTACTGGGAGCCGAACCAATCAACCAGCCGTTGGACTTGAAAATCCCGGCATATTGACAGTAAACACTCCCAAGGCCCGATCGTCTCCCTCCCCCTCGACCGGGCCTTTCTTTTATCTCACAAAATCGTTTATTGATTCTAAGCTGTTCAGTTGTGACTCACACCTGAATCTTTGTCAGAACTTCATTCCCAGCTTTGCCGTTGCTTTGCATTCCTCATCCAGCGAAAGCGATTCCTGTGTAGAACGTGTCAGTTCACCTGATAGCGCCAGATTGAACCGTGAACCGAGATCGTGCGTGTAACCTACCGAGTATGTTTCCGTCGATAGATCCGCTGCTGCGGCAGCTTCAGACAGCTTGTAGCCTGTATACAGCTTTCCATTTCCGAAAAGCGGGAGGCGCAGTCCGAACTCTCTTTCAATCTGTGTACTCCCGGCTATGTAGTCGTCTTTCTCTGCATATCCGCCTGTTATACTAAGTATACCGATCTTCATCTCCAGGCCGAGAGTCGAACTGGACAGCCGCTGTATATTGCCTTTTTTATCTTCCGGGTTATACGAATACTGCCCGGTAATCTTGAAAGACTCAGACGCTCCCAGTGCGAGTTTCATTGATTTACTGTCGGCAATTTCAGCCGTAGAGTCCTCGCGGTCTTTATAAGCGCCGGATACTTCCAAATAGTCCACAGGCTTAACCGAACCTGAATAGTCCTTTACGGTCGTAACCTGCTGACCGTCAGTACACTCCTTGATCGAAGATGTAATCTTCAATTTATCGCTTGGAGTGAGTTCGACACCAGCTTCCTTGCTTGTCTTGAGCTGAACATCTACCTCTTTTTCACCGAGTCCTGCTGCTATCTTCATGTAATCGGTAGGCTTCGCTTCCAGCTTCACAGAACGCTGCTGCTCGTCACTTCCCTGGTCTGCTTGTTTACCGGAATACGCGCCTTCGATCTTCATCTGGTCACTGGGTCTCGCAGCGATGGAAACATCAGTGGTAGTTTGGCCGTCATTATCTGTGTCACAACGCGAAACACCCGCCGTCAGGTCCAGACTGTCAAGAGGTTTGCTCGAGACCTTCACATCCGTCTTTGAAACCTGGCCTTTTTCATCGGTATCGGTGCTTGAGTATCCGGCGTTCAGCGAAAGCCGCTTACCCGGCGTTGCCTTCAGTCCCAGGTCAAGACCTGTCTCTCCGCCTGTCTTATCGGAATCTTTCCACGTCAATTTGCTCTGAAACTTCAGCCAATCGAACGGGTCTACCAACATCCCTATAGTTGTTTTAGACTCAGTTCCTGCTGCATCCGAGTCACAGTTTAGGTAGGACGCATCCATATTCAACCTGCGTCCAAGGACAGCTTTCGCACTAAAATTGAATCCTGTCTCTTCGCCGTTTTTATCCGAGTCTTTCTGCGTCAGTGAGCTCTGAACCTGCAGGTTGTCTACTGCTGTCGTATTTATCCCGAAACTCGTAGTTTTGGTCTCTTCGCTTGTTTGACCATTATCGACTTCCGACGTCTGCATCATCGCGGTAGCAGTCGTTTTCTTTCCAAAGCTCTTATCAAGCTGAAGACTTTCTATGGTAGTACCTGTTTTTGTGCCGCTTGATTGTTCTTTTTCAGTTGTCGAGCGGGAGATCGTCATCTTTGGAGCATTCTCCAGGTTCAGGACTACTTTTTGCTCGCCGCTGGTCTGGGCTGCGCCTTTTACATTGCCGCCCAGATCTTCCTGCTCCTTATAACTGAACGATGCATAGACCACATCAGTCTGTTTGCCGAATACAGCCGAAAGATCGGTCAACTCCTTTGCACTCTGGAACCCGTATTCCTTCGCAGAGGTAAACTGTTCTCCTGCTCGCGAAAACGAGCCTTTAAATGAAAGCCCTCCAAACGCTGTAGCGGCTGAAAGCTGCATAGCTGAACGATCAGACAAGCCTGCGTCTTTGCCGCTCTCACTGCTCTGCTGGTCTACTATAAATTTAGTCGATATATCCGAGCCTTCGCCCAGCTTCATCCCGCCGCTCAGCCCATAGACCGACATCCCGCTCTCCTTATTCTTGCTGTCACCCGAACTATAGAGGCCGATAACGTCGAGACTGCCGCTTCCACGGTCGAAAAGCCGCATATTTATAGGAAGACTTGTTCCACTGTTCGCCTGTGATTTGCCAATGATACGTTTATAGCTTACCCTGGCAACCTTGTCCTTAGGAAGAGATGATTGCAGTGTCAATGATCCTGAGGAATAGTTGATATTGTAATCCTTTTTGGATGAAAGGACCTGTCCGTCGATCGTGACTGTCTCGCTTCCGTCTTCAATGTTCTTCCAACTCAGGATATACGGACCGACAGTCCCCTTACCGACAAAGAGATCGCTTACCAACTCTGAATTACTGAGAGAAGATGTTATATTAAGGTTTGATGAAGAAAGAGCCTGAGCTGCAGTCCGCCCGGAGACGAGCGAACACAAGCATGCCAGAGACAGCACCAGGCAGATCATCTGTCTGTTGACTCTCATTCTCCTTCTATCCTCCAAAAACCGTAAACCATGCATAATGCGCGGCTACATGCGTATACTACCACATAAATTCGCAGACAACACACCAATTGCAATCTTAACGTAACAAGACGGCATAGTGTCGGATTTATTACCCATTCATGAGATTCGACTTAATCCGGGTCGGATAATTCTATACTCAATCCGTCGTATGCAAGCTCTATTCCAGACGGAAGCTCATTGTTTGTGCTTTCATGTTCAAGATGATGGGACATATGCACGAAACGCGTTATTCCTGGAGCAAGCTCCTTTGCTATTTCCACACCTTCCACAAGTGAAAGATGCGTCTCATGAGGATTTCTCCGGACTACCCCAAGTATAAGAAGGTCCAATCCGCGAAGAAGTTCCTTCGATTCATCTGAAATACAACTGCAGTCCGTGACATAGGCAAGTTTTCCGATCCTGTAGCCATACACCGGGACCTCACCGTGCATCACGGGAATCGGCGTTATCTTTATCTCCTCGAACTCGAATGGCCGGTCTACAGGGTTCAGCTCGATCTTCGGCTTTCCCCCACCCTCCTGAGTCTCGATGAAAATATACGCGAACGCACGCCTTATGGCAGCGAGGGTATCCTGTGATCCGTAGCATGGAACCGATTTCTTTTGTATCCTGTTGAACCCGCGGACATCGTCCAGGCCAAAGATGTGGTCAGCATGCGCGTGCGTAAACAGCACACCATCGAGATAGTCCACATTGTTTGCGAGACATTGGAGCCTGAACTCAGGCGCCGTATCTATTATTATGTGCTTTCCCCTGTATGCGATCAATGCTGAAGTCCTTGTCCGGCGGTTACGATGGTCTTGCGATGTACAGACCGGACACTTACAGCCTATCACAGGCACGCCGTGCGATGTTCCCGTGCCAAGAAATGTTATACGCGTTTTCTCTACCCCCAATTGTTTGTAATGAGGTATAGGGAATGCCATCTCCTATCCCCATAAAAAAGAGACGTAAGCAGTATACTCGCTACGTCCCTTTATCCTCAATATCTTATCAGTCTAGCCGCCACCCAAATCCTGCCAACTCTTGATAGTAATGGAGACTATCCAGATCGGATCCGAGCCCGGCAATCCGGGCGGCAGGTTCTCGGACAGCTTAGGCACCTGGTAGATATGCGGAACGTTCTTCATCGAGAAGAAACTCGACACGCATGTTCCGCCTATTTCGCATTGCTTGCCTATACTTATGCGATACTGCGCATACATTGCAAGCGCCATAGTGAGTTGTGAATCGCCGCTGCCGGTAGCAACTCCCATACTCTGACCGGCGATGATGCCGAGACGGTCTGTCAATGGAAATCCCGATTTCGGAAGTACATTACAGTGTATACTCGTGTCACCTGTAGAAAACAAGGTGCCGTTACCCTCATATGTGAGGTTGCCATTCCTCCCATTAATCTCAAGATCGCCGTTTATCATTACAATACCGGTGGTCTTGAGAACGCCGGTCGTGCTGTCATACGTAACACTGCCGAATGAATTACTCGCGTTAAACGATGTACCACCGATTGTGAGCGACCCCGGAATCTGAAGTGAATTCAGCGCAAGATATGCTTTATATGTAGCATATGGCGGATAAGGATCTAGCAATGAAGGGAACTGTACCAGATCGTCACCCAGATCATAGCCGTTCGTATATCCATTGTCAGCATTGACACCAGCCGTTCCCTTGTTACCGCCGTATCCATCGCTTACATAGGCTCCATCCAGTGTTTCTTTAGCGCTGTTACCTGTCACATTCGAATAACCCACGACCGCTGAACCGGAAATGTTTACCCGGCCATGCTTGACTCTGAGCTTTGCTGACAGCGAATCGACGCTTTCTCCGCCGAATGTCTTGGTCGGAAGACTGGGCAGCATATTCCTTAGATTTGATGGCATGCCGTTATAATTATTGCCCACATCAGCTGTACCTGAGATCTCTTCAGCGATGTCTGTGACAGTCAAGGCTGGGTCTCTGATCCCATTGCCGTTAACATCTACGAAAGGTTCACGCGCGTCACGATGACCGTCACCATCTACATCGGTGTACGATTCGTCTATGTCATATTGCCCATTGAAATTCTTATCATTATACGGTTCGTTGTCGTCCCAGTGCTCGTCTCCATCTATATCAGTAAACTTTTCGCCGTCTCCCAGAAGGTGTACCGAACCGCGCATTCTGACGTTACCGTTAATGCTCTTTCCTGCCTGGCCGACACCACCGAAGATAACATTATTCCACGGGTTTACATTCTCGGCCTTTCGTTCTATAAGGACCTTCAGCGTTCTTCTGGTTGTTTTTTCCGCTGTTTTTACTATGCCTCTGCTTGTTATAACAATTCTTGTTGGATCGCCGCCTGCCGCATCTCGGACACATACCTCGAATTTTTCATCACCCGATTCCGTGATGTTCTTTGTATACAGTTCATCACCGCTGTGGTCATCAGGATTCGAAGACGAATGGTTTCGCCAAGTACCGTCTGCTTTAAGACGGGCAATAGCCATTTCCACACCGGATTCAGCCGCTTCCAGAGCTTTAGCCCTGTCGCGGTCCGTCCTGCTTTCATTCAGAGTAACGACGCTGAATGACAGGAACGATATTCCAAATGCAGCGACAATCAACAGCGTAAAAAAGCCGATGATCATTCCATTTCCTTTGCAGTTTCTCAGGACCGAATGCTTTGACATATAACCTTACCTTACTTTTGACCCTGATAGTTTCTCATCACAACTTTGAATTCGTCTATGACTGCTTCGGGATTATCTTTTTTATGTGTAGTCACAGTAACCAGATTGCCTGTGACTGAAAATGTTATCTCATTTTCAGTTGAGTATGAAGCGAATGATCTTGGCCGGTCAGCACCGATCTGCTGGTAGATCTTTCCATCCTGCAAATAGTATCTATAGACAACCGGAGCCGCGCTCAAGTCGCAATACTTCTCACCAAACTCATCAGTCGTGACTGGAGGAATATCCAAACTCAGTTCATTTCCGGTGCTTGCAGCGTTGGAGGCTTCACGTATATCGACGTTGAGTTTTTGAAACAGTACATCGACACTCGCGGCAGCATCATACTTTTTGCAGCCAAAACACCATGCCTTCTCAGAATGAAGTATCATAGAGACAAGGCCGACACTAATCATCATAAGTATCGTGAACGTGATTACAGCCTCAACAAGAGTGAAGCCTGCGTTTTTCTTTGACCTGCATTCAGTAAACATTGCTATACTCCCCATGGCCGCTTATCTGCAATGATTGTTTGCAGGGTAATACTGCGGTTGATAGTGCCAGACCGCCAATTGATCGTTACACTTATCTTTTTCACACCACTGATACCGGACTCACTATAATTGCTGATATCGAGCTTACCGACGGAGGATGGAATTGCGGAATCGAGATTATCCACTTGTGTGAATATGTATGGTGATGCAGCCTGGTCCTCGTCTATAGCGTTTGCTGCTCTCAAATTTCCGTATGACAACGATTCGTATCCCAGCGCCTTAATCTGTTCAAGCTTCTTCTGCGCCAATTCCACAGCCTTTTTTGTTTCCTGTGTCTGCCTCAACATCGATAATCCGGACGGAAAAGTAGCTGCGAAAATAATACCGGCCATTCCAAGAAGCATAGCCGTAATCATTACATCTATCAAACCGACTCCACGGTTACCGCGCATCTTTATTCCCTCCACAATATGAGTCATGTAACTTTATTCCATATCGCAAGCGTAAACTGATAAGCTCTAATCTTCATCCTTAAGAAGCGGGTATAATTACGTGTCGCTTTTCATCCAATATGGGAACCTATCTGCGTTCATGTCAGTCATATAATTAGACACTCCCTTTCTCTCCTTTCCTAAGAGAACGGCCCGGAGATATTCTCCGAGCCGTTCATGTTTTTTCTTCAGTTATCGGGTTTGCCATCATGGGTAGAAATGATGTATTATCCCAACCAGCCGTAATGTGAAGAGCAAACCCATGAAAATCCCTGAATGGCTGAGACCCGCGTTTAATTTCGGGAAACAACTGATAAAGAAGTTCAATGACGACAATAGCGCTATTGTCGCAGCAGCGATCTCATTTTTCATCTTTATGTCGCTCGTCCCACTGCTTCTGCTGGCTGTGGCGAGTCTTGGGTTCTTCTTCCGTTCGGAACAGCATGCCTACGATTTCGTCACGAACCTCGTCCGTTCATATTCACCTGCGATCGCAGACGAAAGCGGTCCCGGCATCCGGTTTATTCTTGAGGATATTATCAGAGGAAGCGGTGCAGCCACCGGAATCGGCATAATATTCCTGTTTTGGAGCGGCAGCCAGGCTTTCATGAACCTCGAAAAGATCATCAATCTATCATGGAATACCACTCCCAGAGGGTACCTTAAGAGCGGGCTGGTCTCTATACTGCTTCTCATCGCTGTCGGCGTGCTGCTTCTTCTTTCTTTTCTTATAACAACCGCGGCTAATGCACTCCTGGCTCACAATATTACTATCTTTGGCCGAAATCTCAATGAGGCTTTTGGAATCGCATGGAGATTTTTGTCCCTTCTTCTTCCACTCGCTCTGAGTATCGGCACATTCACTATGATTTATAAAATCATGCCGAATACCCGTGTTCCTCTCAGGACGGCATTTGTCGGGGGACTTGTCGCGGGGCTTTTATGGGAAGCGGCAAAGCAGGTATTCAGTTGGTATGTTACCAACTTCGCCAATTACAGTGCCGTATACGGTTCGCTTGCCAGCCTGATACTTCTTCTGCTGTGGATCTATTACTCTTCAATAATTACACTTCTAGGAGCGCATCTGTCATCGATATACCATCGGTCGAGGCCTGCGCAGGGGTAGAAATTTATTGAGTTTTGGGTTTGTGCGTAAACAACAGATGCAGCATTATCAGTGACTGGTTATGTGTCCGAAGGGTTGCTACATCATCACCCAAAACTCTTTAGGGAACATGCGTCAGTAGAGATGTGTTCTTCATCCGAAGAAGACGCTATTCTGATCTTACTGGTCCTCGATATCTCGTCGTAGTCTACCCAGATACAGTTATCCACCGAGTCATGGATCGATTCCACGTGAGTAATGAGGATTATCTGTTCAAACCTGCATTTCAATACCTGCAGAAGCGCTACCACGTTATCACGCCTTATGTCGTCCAGCGAGCCGAACACCTCGTCGAGGACAAGCAGTGACAGGTCCTGCCCGGCGCGGTCCGCAATCATTCTGGACACGGCGAGCCTCAGCGCCAGGTTGACGATATCTTCCTCACCGCCGGAGATGATCGGTTTCAGTTCCCCATCGTCTCTTATCATCGCCTCGTAATCCTCGTTAACTTCGAGCGAGGTATAGCGGCCATCCGTCATTTCGGAGAGCAGGTCGCTCGCGGCGGCAGCCAGTTCCGGAGCCGCGCGGTTGTTCAGATCGACTCGGAGATTATCGAACGCTTCGGCAAGCGTCTGCAGTTCAGCACGCTCGCGCCGTTTACTTCCGAGCTCTGCTTCTTTGACTTTATATGCTTTTTCATCCGTTTCAGCAGCGGTAAGGGCAGTCTGTGCGGCTTTCAGGTCTCCTTTTGCGCGTTCCGTCTCGATACTTACCGCGTTCGACGCGCTTACAGCCCCTTCAAAGAGTAAGACGAGCTTTTCATGCTCCTTCTGCGAGAAATTCAACTCGCTCGATGCCGTTCTTGTCGCTTCGAGCTCCGATTTCACACGTGAGAGCGCTTCTCCTTCGCGTTTCAGGTCCGCTTCGATGTTGTCACGGCGATTGAGCGCGGTTTTTAGCTCAAGTGACCGGTCGCGTACGGGCTTCAGCCTTTCCCCAATGCTCCGCAGCATCTCGAACTTCTCCTGATCGAAGCCTGATGGGAGCTTTTCTATTTCAGACTTAAGCGCAGAGACGGTCTCGCTCTTTGATTTCTGCTCGCGGATGCATCCGTCCATTTCGGATTTTTTCGATGCAACTTCCGTGCGCTCTCCATATTTGGCGTCGCGCTCTCTTTCCAGCGCCTTCTTCAGGGTCAAAAGACCTGAAAGTGTCTCCGGTTCCGCCTCAAGCCCCGCTATTGCCGTGCGCAGTTTCTCTATACGCGAACCGAGTTTGGAAATCTGGTCGTCGAACCCGGCAAGAACCTTCGGAAGCTCCTCTGCAAGCGGGCGCTCACACGTCGGGCATTTACCGCTTAGTCCTGCTTCTTCAATAGTACGCTTCTTCGCTGCAATCTCATCTTTTTGCGCCGCTGCCTGTTCCATTTCCAGTTCAGCTCTCTGCCGCGCGGATGCAAGCGCGTTTCGCTCCCGTTCTATCCGTGCATCCACTTCCGAGAGCTGTTTGGCAAGACCGGAGGATTCCTTATCGATCTTTTCGATATCACCCGGCGTACCGGACAGCTTATCTATGCGCTTCTTGAGCGTTTCAAGATCTTTCTCCGTCGCGGAGAGCTGCCCCTGTATGGCCGCCCGCCTTGACTCATGCTTCTGCAGTTCAGCAAGTACGCGGTACTCTTCCCCAGCCTTTTTATACTCCTCAAGCTGCGGCGCGAGTGATTCCAGCTCCTTCGCCTTCTCTGAGAGGTCCTCTATTTCCGCTGACAGCTCTTTGACGCGCGATGCAGCCCGTGTCTCTTCAGCAGTGTCAAGTTCCAGTCTGCGGGACAGCTCCGCTGCTCGCTTGGCCTTCTCCTCGGAGAGTTCCCGGAGCGGCTTCAACCGGACAACTTCGGCTTTTGCTGCATCTTCCCTTTTTGTTACAGCTTTCAGCACCTTTTCTGACTCGGCTTTAGCCGACTCCGCATCGAATTTGCGTCTTTTGATCTCTTCAGGGTCTCCAAGACCGCGTTCCAATCCGTCTATCTGGTGCTGCAGCCCGAGCCTGTCCTGGTTTGCTTTTTCTCTCGCGCGTACAAGGCGCTCGTAACCAAGCATCCGGGTGACGGCGGCGGCGCGCTGTCGGCCATCCATCCCGCGCATGAAATCTATTTCTTTCTGGGCTGTGAAGAAGCTGGTAAAGAACGCCTGGTAGTCCATACCGAGCAGCTTTGTTATAGATTCGGTCACTTCCTTGAACCCTGTACGGGCTGAAACACCATCTATGAGCAGATTTGCCGACGTTCTACCGGATGCTTCCAGCCTGCGGGTAACTCTGTATTCATGTGCGCCGAGACCGAAAGCCAGTGCAACCTCCGCCGGGGCGTTCCCTTCCGCGGATTTGCATCGGACAGTCTCGTTTTTCCCCCGAAGAGCAGCACTGCCATAGAGCGCCCATGCCATCGCCTCAAGAACAGTCGATTTCCCAGAACCGTTCTTGCCGATAATGCCCGTCACCCCCGGAAGGAAGTCCAAACGCGTGTCCCTATGCTGTCTGAAATTGGTCAAATCAAGTGATATTAGCTGCATTTACTCAACACCGCCAATATATTCCAGCCCCTCCGATACGAGGCTTTCTCTGTCGATGCCTCCGGGGAGTTCGTAGCCCTTTGCAAATTGGCGCCATTCCTCCTCAAGAGGAAGAGACGTCCGCGATTCCCCGTTCGTAGTTACTATAGATTCTTTCTTGCGGGGTCTCAGCTGGACATCGAAATGCACCGCTTCGCTTCGTATCCTGCGGATCGACTGGTAGTCCAGGTCCGGGATTACGGATTTCGGCACATTATCGACTACAAGCCGAACTACCTTCTCTTTGTGCCCGCCGGAGATGCCTTCGACCCTCATCTGTATCAACTGGCTTATCTCCGCGGCGGTAAGCTCTTCGGCATCCACAGCCCGCAGGTCGATTACTTCTCTCGGGTTCGTTTTATGAAACTTTACCAGCTTGCGTTCATCCAGATCGAACTCGATGAACCCTTTCGGCTTGTTCGATTCCTCCCAGATGTTGAAGCTCGTATATTCGAGCGAGCCGGAATAGTATGAGTTATCGGCCAGTTTCTCGTGCAAATGATAATGTCCGAGGGCGATATAGTCCCAGCCGTCGTGCATGATCTGCGCGCGGGTTATCGGCTGCGTGACATCGTAGAAATTCCGTGATATTCCTTCCAGTGTGCCGTGTACTGCCAGCACATTATACCGGCTTGCCGGATCAGGTTCGATTTTGAGGCCGGAAAGCCCCGCGAGGGCACGGTGGCAGAGGCAGAAGACTGTCGTATCGATCTCTGGAATGGCTATGCCTCTGTAATCGCTGTGCGCCACATATACACCGGGTATATTTGTCAGCAGATCAAGAATGCATCCGGTGTCTATCGAGCGAGGTGAGTCATGATTTCCACCAATCAGAATAATCGGCGCTTTCATTTTATTGCGTATATTTTTAAACTCTTTAAAGGTATTCTCGATACACAGGTTCGACGGTCGGACGACGTGGAAAAGGTCTCCTGCGATGACAATCAGGTCCGGTTGGATCTCCACGACCTTCCTCATTGCCTGCCGGAATACATTGAACACGTCCGCCTCGCGCAGGTTCATACCCTGGCGAGTCACTCGGTTGTACGCGCGATACCCAAGGTGGACATCCGCTAGATGTGCTATTCTCATAATCTACTGGGGGGCCTAATCATCATCGTCATCGATAGGTTCGATGGGAATCGGTTCGCCTGACGGAGAGATCTTTATTCTCCGCCCGCAGATATCACAGGCGAATTCCTGTCTGCTTATAAACAGATCGTTCTTGCTGGCACAGTAAGGGCAATAAACAGTCCTGGTAGGCTCTTTCTGTATTCTCATCATCACTATCATACCGTAGAAGAATATCCCTGCGCCTATGACAATCATTCCGATTCCGAAAATCGTCAAAACCGTGCCGGACCCAAACATGGCAAGAACCAGTCCGATCAACCCTATAATCCCTGCCTTCTTGAACAACCCGATGTGCTGTCCTTCAAGATCACGGATAGTATCGTATTTCTTCTTGCTCAAAGGTTCTTTAATCCTCCAACTCCGGGAATACTTATGGAGATACAATTATTTGTATATATGCTGATTGCTGCACTCGGAAATCTTACTTCCAAAGCGCATCTGTGTCAACTAGGCAGCCGATAGGCTGCCATGCAGCCGTCAGGCTGCCATGCAGCCGTCAGGCTGCCATGCGGCCAGCGCTGAGCCGGGCTTGCCGTTTCGTGTCTGGTCGGCTAAAATACTCTATCAGTCAATACAAAAGATAAGGAAAGGATCAGAAAGTTGGATAATCTTGGAACTATAGCCGAAGATATACGGTCAGAACTCGACCTTAAAAACTCCGCTCGTGAGCAGGCGCTGAAGCTCTCCCGTGAGATCATCCGAAACTCCGCAAATGCGATCCGAGCGATTCACAGAGATGAATTCGACGACGCAAGACAGCTTATCAGCGAAGCCAGAAAGAAGGTAATCGAAACTAAGGAGTTGCTTCAGGCGCATCTGGACATCTATTATACTGGTTATGTTCAGGACGCGCAGAAAGAGCACGCCGAGTCGATACTCACAATGGCAATCGTCCTGAACGACCGGCTGCCCAGCCACCAGGAAATAGGTGTCGAGTGCGCTCCCTACCTGAACGGGCTTGGAGAAGCCGTCGGGGAATGCCGCAGGCGCGTGCTGGACATCATCCGGCTTGGCGAGTATGAACGCGGAGAGCAGATACTTCAGGTTATGGATGAGGCATACTATATCCTGGTCACATTCGATTACCCTGATGCGCTCACAGGAGGACTTCGACGCACTACCGATATGGTCCGCGGCGTGCTGGAACGGACGAGAGGCGACCTCACAGTCACAATCCGGCAGCAGGAACTCGAACAGTCCATCAATGATGCCATAGGCCGACTTAACAATGGCTGATGCCCTTGACATACTTAGAGACGCGACCCAGGGAACGGATTACGAGGGCAGGCTGTATCTCGTCGGCGGTATCGTACGCGATAAGATACTCGGCCTGCCTCTCGAGGAAGATATAGACATAGTACTCGAGGGTAATGCCGCCTCTCTGGCCGCTTTTCTTTTCGATAAAGGGATAACCGATTACAAACCCGTCATCTTCCCCAGGTTCGGAACGGCTATGATATCTGTCGGCGGACAACAGGTGGAGCTTGTAAGCGCCAGAAGCGAATCCTACGCACCGGAGAGCCGCAAACCGGATGTCGTGCCAGCCACCCTTGCTGCAGACGCTTATCGAAGGGATTTCACTATCAATACCCTGATGGAAAACCTGCACACCGACGAGGTATTGGATCTCACCGGCCGTGGAATGATCGACCTGAAGGACGGTGTTATCCAGACCCCTGCGGACCCCCTCTTGACGTTCGAAGACGATCCGCTGCGGATGCTGAGAGCAATAAGGTTCGCGGTCCGGTTCCGTTTCAGGATAGATGATGAGACTTACCAGGCAATCCATAAAAAATACCACCGGTTGGAGATTATCAGCAAAGAACGCATAAGGGATGAGTTCTCGAAGATGCTCATGACACGGGAACGAGCCAGAGCTGTCGAGATGCTCCGCGAAACCGGGCTCCTATCGGAGTTTGCGCCGGAACTCGAGGAAATGTACGGCATCACGCAAAACATCTACCATATATATGATGTATGGACTCACACATTAAAGGCGCTCGAAATCCTGCCGGAAGACTCCGAGCTTCACCTGAGACTTGCAGCGCTGTTTCATGACATCGGAAAACCCGCAACCCGCTCCATAGATGGTGAAGGACAGGTGCATTTTTACACACACCAGCACGTCGGGGCGAATATAACAAGAAAAGTATTAAGCCGCCTCCGGTATCCTAACGAAATAACCGCCCGCGTCGTCAAAATCATCGATATGCATTTGAGAGTCGGCGAATATGACGAAGAATGGAAAGACGCAGCCGTCCGCAGGCTGATACGTGACGCCGGACCGGACCTAGATGCGCTTATAACACTGACCCATGCCGATAAATCCGCTGCGAATATGTCAATGCCTTCCGTCGATCTCGACAAACTCCGGCAGCACATCGAAAAGGTGAAATCCGAGACGGATGTGGAGGCGATGGCAAGTCCGCTGACTGGACGGGAGATAATGGATATTCTGGGCATAGAGCCGGGAGCCCTGGTCGGCGAAATCAAAGATTATCTCACAAACGAAGTGATAGAAGGCCGCCTCAAACAATGGGATAAAGACCATGCGAAAAAGATCGTAATTGAACGCTGGAGTCCTTAAGCCACTAAAGAGTTTTGGGTAAAATGACATTGCTTACTCGTTACATCGACTGCCAAATTTCTGTAGGTAATAGCTGTGATGCTGATACGTCTATGTATGCTATAACGGCGCAGGCTGTCTGTTTTAAACATCCACCCAAAAACCGGTAAGTTAGCCTGGCAAGATGGTGATTATTACTGCGTCTTCCGATAATCAAGACCAGACGTATGATAGGCTATTAAAATGCAGTGCTTTAACGACAAACAACTGAAGCTGTATCTTCTCGGCGCAATTCCGGCAAAAGATATACCCGGCGCGGCTGAACATATACGTTCGTGTCCGGCTTGCCGTGAGAAACTGGCTGCCCTTACCGAATATAAACGCGCTGCATGGTCTATCGGTGACGCTGTTCTCGCTGCCGAAGGCTGTCCCGAATACGAAGAATTGTCCGCTTATGTGGATGAAACTCTCTCGCATGAGACCCACCAGTGGATCGAGCGGCATATCGGCATGTGCGAATACTGCTCAAGAGATGTTGAGACGCTTCAGGCAGCACGGTCTAGAGCTTCGCTCGCCCCGCAGATAACGGTTCGCCCCGGGCTTTATGCAAGACCACGGCAGCATTGGAATATCTTTAGCTGGAAGAACGTCACAGCCACAGCCGGCGGTATCGCGGCGGTTACTGCTATCTTCCTTATGTCTCAAACGGGACCCGTTGTAAATAAACCGCTAGCCGAGAAGAAACCTGTCAAAACCGATAGAGTTGCAGTCGTCCCGCCTACCGGAAGCCCTGAGGCAAGACACGGTATAAAGTCGAATCCGCCTATGGATTTGAATATAAAGTCGGATTCTAAAGCTAATGGCCTGGTCAAAAAGCATAATATGCCTCATGTCAGACCTGTTGCTGCTCCTAAGACTCCAGAGGAGCCCGTATTCGTCGCTGAAGTGCATGACGGCGGCGTAACCGTAGGAAAGAGCGGCGGAAATATCGCAATCAAGACCAACGGCAAGGACTTGGAAGCCCAGATTGCTGCACTTGTCGAAAAGAAGGTAAAGACCGGTTCTGCTCCTTCAAGTTTTCAAGTTGCGATGGCGCCGACCGGTGCGCTTAGAGGTTACTGGGACCCTATCGATCTCAAGATGTCCCCTGCCCCGGATGCGATTGCAGAACGTGATGCGACATTTAGCTGGGAACCTGTAGAAGGCGCATCCAAATACAGGGTAGAGATCTACAAATATGACGGCACACCTGTCGTCCATGTCGAAACAAAAGACGCAAACTACCAGCCGGAACAGGAACTCCCTGGCGGTTTCTATAAATGGCGGATTATGGCACGGAGAGGTGAAATGGCGGAATGGGAATCTTCCCGGGCTGCCAGTTTCCGTGTTCTTACCGGCAAAGAGTCCGATCTCATCTCTCGCGCAGAGCGTGAATACCATAACTCGCATCTTGTCCTCGGCACTGTCTACGAATCAGTCGGCTTGAACAAACAGGCTGTTGACGAGTTCCGGGCACTGCGAGACGAAAACCCTAAATCGGAAATTGCCGCTAAAATGCTCCGTGGGGCTCAGTCGAAACTCACGAGCCATTAGCTTGGTAAATTTACTGCGTATTGTTGACACCAGATAAGTCGTTTGGTATAATTCCCGTGTTAGATACGCTCCCCTGTAGCTCAATCGGCAGAGCGGCTGGCTGTTAACCAGTAGGTTCGTGGTTCGAGTCCACGCGGGGGAGCCAGTTTTCATTTTGGGCAGTTTTATCGAACTTTGTACCCGTTCTCTCTTCTTCCTCTTTTTGAAATACCACCATTTCTGAGATCAAATCGAAGGGTTTCTTGTAATTCGGCGTGAGTTTTCCACAGGCCCATGTAGAGTTCGAGAATACAAAATCCAGCAGTCTCCGTTTTTCGGTCATTTCCTGCTTTTCATACAGCTCCCACGCTCGATTTGAGAGTTCGAGAATTTTTATGCCCTCTTCCATGTAAGAGTAGTTGGCATTCTCGTGTTTCTCCATCTTTCTATGGACTTCGGACTGTTCCTTGCGCCATTCAGCGCTCTTCTGGTCATGGAATTCTTGAGAGATTTTGCCGTCCAGCTTATCTACATACATTTGGTCAAGCCGATGCTGAAGCCGCGCATAATCCCGTTGTAGAGATGAGATTATCTCGTTGTGGTATCGCTGTTCATCCTCATGGCTGGACTTTAGAGCAGAGACAACCCATTCCAGCACATCACCCTCAAGCTTGATAGCCTTCAGAGCTTCCCCGAACTGCTCTGCGAGGACTTCCTCACGCACATACTTCTCAGGACACCCTTTGTGGCCGGTACAGTGGTAATACACGTACCGGCCTTTTTTCTTTTCAGCCGTCAGCGCACAGCCACAATGACCGCATGAAACCAAGCCTTGAAATGCCCATTCATGCTTCTGTTGCCGTGCTCGATGATTCCCGTTGTCGGATAACACGTCTTGCACCTTCTTCCACAGTTCCCGCGATACCAGAGGTTCATGAATCCCTTGGTAGGTCTGTCCGTCCCAGTCGAACTCACCATAGTATATGCAGTTGGTAAGTATTTGATGGACATGGCTTTTCAGAATCTTGGCCCCTGACTTACGGAACGCAATCCTTCTTCATGAGCCTTATCCGTTATAGCTTTGAGGGAGTAGCTTCCACTTGCATACCACTCATAGAGCTTCTTGATTGTTGGGGCAGTCTTTGGGTCTGGTTGTATATAACGTCTATCGTTGCACTCGACATTCAAGTACCCAATCGGCGCAAATGACGGATAAATCCCCTGTGCGGCCTTTTCGAGCATGCCCTTCTTCGTTTCCTCCGAAAGGTTGTCGATGTAGTTCTTTGCCATCAGCACTTTAATGCCGTGCATGAACTTCTCGGCTGAGCGGGAGTCATTGGAAAGCACAACGCCTTCCTTTACAAAGTGGATTTCCAAGCCGAGTTCATCCAGCGTCACCCAGTCCTTGAGGTTGCGGTATAGGCGGTCTGTCTTTTCCACCAGAATAGCACGGCACGGTTGGCCGGTTTGCTTGCCCGCGTTCTGCTTCTTCAGGAAGGCTATCATCTCATTGAATGCTGTGCGACCTGCTTTTTTGCCGTTTCCACGTCTGTGAACTCCTGCACAACCTTGAAGCCGTGCTGTTCTGCATAGCCCTGCAAGAGCTTGAGTTGTGCGGGTATTGAGAAGCCCTCTTTCTCCTGCTCTTTAGAGGAAACGCGGGCATAGATAACCGCTTTGTGCCTTGTATGCTGTATGTTCTTATTGTTATTTCCAATAACCAAATTGAATGAGCCTCACATCAAATCCAGGTCTTCTGAATCCAGGGTTTGATAGCGTTTTTTTTAGACGCTCAGAGATTGCCGTATGCGATATAGAATCTATATACTCCAACTCGACGGCTTTATCGGCAAGAAGCCTTAGTGTCCACCGGGCATGACCTTCGGGTGGTTTTGAGCAGGCAAGCATGGTTATTCTTGCCTCAATATCACCTGTGATCTTAGGCGCGGCTCCGGGACGCGGTTTATCATACAAGGCAGACTCCAGTCCGCCCAGAACAAACTCTTTGCGGATGCGC
>JBDKSP010000020.1:0-73237 GCA_039680575.1 Armatimonadota bacterium | reverse complement strand
TGAACTAAGGAGTTTCAGGTATTACCTGAAACTCTCCCGGAAGATTATCGGCTATAGCCGATAATCCATAGATTCAGGGTCCATTTTCTTCCTGGATGCTGAGTCAAGCTCATCATGACGTTGTGATAATTCAGCATGATGCTATACTCATCAATTCTGAACTCTTGCATACTCCATGATGTGCTACAATGAGAGTAAGCTATCACAATCGACGGGATTTGTATTGTCTTCAGGAGTTGGAATTGGACATCAGAAGTTGGCATAAATCGATCAGCGGAGATATTTTCGTTCATAAAGCATGGAATATAGAGCAGACGGAGCTTGTCACCCACTGTTTCACCACACGGCACGGTGGGGTCAGCGCTTCGTCGAGAAATTCGCTCAATATGGCGCTTCATGTAGGCGATGATCCCGCATCCGTTCTCGAAAACCGTCGAAGGCTCTCTGCATCGCTCAACATAGATCCATCGGCTATTGTCTGCGCCGAGCAGGTCCACGGCTCAGAAGTTGCGGTCGTCAAAGCCGAAGATACAGGCAGCGGCGCGGTCACATTCGAAGATTCCATCCCAAATACCGACGCTCTTATCACGAATGTGCCGGGTACGACACTCTCACTCTTTTTCGCTGATTGCGTCCCTGTGTTCATCCTTGATCCCGCAAGAAAAGCCATTGGGCTTGCGCATGCCGGCTGGAAAGGGACTGCGTTATCTATTGCATTGAAGACTGTTGAAGCTATGCAGCGGGAATTCGGGACAGATCCGAGCGGATGTCTTGCGGCAATCGGTCCATCCATCGGGCGGTGCTGCTATGATGTGTCTACCGATGCAGCTGAAGCTGTTTTCACTGCTGCCGGAGATGACAGAATAATCGCAAGAGCATGTCAGGACAAGATGAGACTCGATCTCAAGCTCGCAAACTGGTTTATTTTAAGAAAATCCGGCATTCCTGAAGCTAATATTGCCGTCTCCGAACTCTGCACTGCATGCGAAGCAGAGGATTTCTTCAGCTACCGCCGCGACGGTCCCACAGGCCGGATGGCTGCAATTATGGCTTTACGAGACCACTAATTTCCGGCCTGAAAGAGTGATGGCTAAATACGGGCGGATGAATGTCCCGCCGCGTTCCAGATAGCCCCAATCCGTGAGTTCGTTTATCATTCGCTCGATTGTATCTCGGTTTTTATCCTTGAATACGCCGAACCGCGGCCATTCATGAGGCTGAATCGGGCAACTCTCAGCCCCTTCGAGCGCGTTTAGGAGCCCTTTCTTGTTCAATAACACAGGAAGGTCCATCACTGCCTCTAATATCAGCAGGTGATCGCCCGTCAGGTACTCTTTCGAGGTTGCCTGAAGACAGTTGTCACACGAACAGCATCCGATCACAGGCTCATCCCCAAAATGCCGCGAAATGAAATCATGCCTGCACCCGGTGTGTTTTGCATACGCCATCAGCCGCCCGATCTTCTCCCTCGCGGTATCGATGGAACCCTCGATCATCTCATCCATCAGCTTCCGCGCGCCAGGCCCCACCCTGCAGCGTTCTATACACATCGTCCGCCCGGAACTGCTATAGGCAAGCCACCCCTTACCACGCCATTCAAGAAGAGCCTGTTCGATCTCATAAACCAGCATTCCTGTCCGCTTCGAAAGCTCCCGTATATCGAGCGGCATCCTCTGCCCTACCCTAAGCCTTGCGGATTTCACAAAGGCAATGAATTCTTCAGGCGCTTTCTCGATAGACTTAATACTGACCGTGACCGTAACGGGGACATCCATATGTCGTTTGATGAGT
Source organism: Armatimonadota bacterium (assembly GCA_039680575.1). Classification (GTDB taxonomy): domain Bacteria; phylum Armatimonadota; class UBA5829; order UBA5829; family DTLH01; genus JBDKSP01. The sequence continues at coordinate 71,446 of JBDKSP010000020.1, read as the reverse complement.
CCCGTACGCTCCAGGAGGCTTACCGCGACACGCACAGTCGTCTCATCGAGCCCCGATTCCCGCTGCAGGTCGTCGTCATGTATCAACCCTACACCACCTGGTGAAAGGAGTTTTATCGATTCATAGACGGCTTTCAGGTCCTCCATCCTTACAAGCGACTCTTTCATCCAGGTCGTCAGCCGTCCTTTGTCGCCGGGCGAATAGAGTAAAATACATCTTGCGGACAGTCCATCCCTGCCTGCCCGGCCGGCTTCCTGATAGTAGTTTTCCAACGATTTCGGAAGTGAAAAATGCACCACAAACCGGACATCACGCTTGTCGATGCCCATGCCGAACGCAATCGTCGCCGCCATCACACGGTAGCATCCGCACATAAATGAGTCCTGCGCGGATGCGCGCTCCTCTTTGCCCATCCCGGCGTGATAGTATCCAGCTTGCACTCCCGCATCACGCAGGTAAGCTGCTATCTCTTCCGTTTTTCTTCTAGAGTTGGTGTAAATGATACCGCTGCCCTTTTCATCCTGGCAAAATCTGGCCAGCATCCTCAGCTTATCTCCGGTATTCGATGCCTTTTTGACTTCGAACGTTAAATTGGGACGATGGACGCCCACATTCACCGTAACCAGAGGTTTGCAGATTCTCATCTCGATCTCGGTCCTCATATCGGGACCTGCGGTCGCCGTCATCCCGCAAAATGACGGGTTTCCTATCATTCCGAGCGCCTGCGAGATGAACAGGTAGTCCGGCCTGAAGTCATGCCCCCATATACTGATGCAGTGGACCTCATCAACCACCAGAATGTCGATGCCGCACTTCTTCAAGGCATGAAGAAAAGGCAGTTGTCTGAGTCTTTCCGGCGCGGCATATATGAGGTTGCAGCGGCCTCTCTCTATCTCGGCCAGCCGCCGCTTGATCTCATGGTTTTCAAGCGAGCTGTCGACAAATGCTGCACAGGCAGCCAGTTCAGGCGGCAACCCGTCGATCTGGTCCTTCATAAGCGCTATCAGCGGGGAGATAACGACCACCTTTTTCCCCAAAGCAGCCGGAAGCTGGTAGCAGAGCGATTTCCCAGCGCCCGTCGGCATAACAGCGAGTATATCCTGGCCGGAGAGCATCCGGGCGATGACTTCCTCCTGACCGGAACGGAACTGGTCGTGTCCGAATATGGCCTTCAGGCAGCCAAGAACACTATCGGGAAGCGGTGGTTTCGGAGGAACCGGCCTTTCCTGCCTTGGTTCAGTAATCTCGTGTGTAATTTCAGGAGTAATAGGCAGTTTTGGAGCCGATAACTTCTGGCCATTTGCTGATTTCACATCTTTCGGAGTGAAACTTGGCGCGGTTTCGATCTCCAGCCTTAGTTTTTCCTCTTCATCCTTCTCGCGGAGAGCCAATTTTGATTCTATCTCCGCAGCCAGGGCATCATCACCCTTCTGGCGATGGACCTGTGCGAGTGTACGCAGGACATCAGGCGGAATTTGATGTCCGTCTTTGTCACCGTTTTGCTTCTCACTGTAGAAGTCGAGCACTTTACGGCAGTAAATGTGCGCCTTCTGAGGTTGTCCGGCAGCCAGATACAGGATTCCGAGCCGTCTCCAGGCTTTCGGGCTCTTTTCGTTTGTCTTCAGAATTTCGAGGTAGTATTTAAGAGATGCCGGAAGGTCACCTTTAGCCATTTCGAGGTCACCTGCCGCTGCAAGCGCGTTCGGGCGGTGCGGATACTTATCGATGAGGTCAGATGTGACTGACTCGGCATCTTCCAGCCTGCCGAGCCCCGCGAGGACCTTAACAAGCGCTGAACGATAGAGCAGCCCGTCCGCCTGTTCCTCTGCAAGCCTTGATGCAAGCGGAAGCGCTTCATCATAACGCCGCCAGCGAAGAAAGAAATTGAGAATCCGCATCCGCAGCCTTGGCGGAAGCTGCATAAACCTGTCTTCAGAGATGATAAGACTCATAGCTCCAGTCCCATTACAGGAGCACTCCCTGTTCATCGGTGGCGATAGACCCATCGTGCAATATATGGCTTACAGTATGCTTACGGCCTCTCAAAACCCATGCCAGAAGCCTGTCGCGGTGGCAGGATTTCGGATCGGCCTCTGAACACATCAGGGAGATCTTTTTCTCTCTGGCAAGCTGTTCTACTTCTTCGATACCGGCCTTAAAGAGAGGTGATTCGGCCATTTTTTCGTAATCGGGGACGCCGCCTGGAGTCAAATATCCGAAGCTTTTAGGCTTTCCGCCGAGCTTATTACCGAGGTATATATAATCGAACCCGTTTTTACGAAGCTCAGGTTCGATCTCACGTTTGTTGAACTGCGAGGCGTACTTACTGTAAGGTTCGCTCCGAACATCGACAACTACTTCGATGCCGTGAGCCGTCAGAAGATCGATCAACTTCTGTACCGGGACGTTGCTGTGCCCGATGGTGTAGATAATAGCCATGCCGCGCCTGCCTGCTAGAGTATGAAGCAGGTGAAGTATAGCACGAGGTTATCGATCAGGCAAGCGTCTGCGGCGGCCTGATTTTATGATGCTTGCGACAGCACTACAGGCTAGGAAAAACGGTAAAATCGCTTCAGGTTCGGGAGTGCTTGCCTGGTCGTGCCAGGATGGATTGCCATCAACAGTAGTCGGCGCCCATTCCAGTTTGCCTACTTTAGCGGTCGGCGTTGGTTCTACTGCCGCAACGTGCGTCAGAAAAGATATACTGGACAGGTCTATGTTGCTCAACTCGGTTGAATCGACAGTATACTGAAATTTCAGTGAGTTTCCAGGCGTAATCGCCGCTGTCGATTTGTATTTTCTATTCTGGTCCTTAATCTGGAACTTGCTGTGCCCGTTTGTAGTCCATATCCAGCCGCTCGGCGCTGTTACCTGTATTGGGTCGGGCAAGCCGACAGGCTGCACCTCCCACACCAGCACATCCCAGTCAGTGTTTCCGTCATTCAGGCCGGTGTTATTCATAATCGTCCAGGTGAATGTGTTGCCGTTCAGTTCGCTTGCAACCGAAGTTAAGCCGGATGTCAAGGCACAATTCGGGTTTTGTGCATGCGCCGCGACTGTACACACAACAAGAATTGCAGCTAGGAGCAGAATATTTCTCATCAAGACCCTCCTGCGGAAATGTCATTAAACATTCTCGGCAGGAGGACACATAAACTTCAGGATGCTAAATACCAGGTTTTTTGATTATAGGGATCGAGGATATAGGATTAAGAATTTAGGTGTGAATTGGTGGAAATTCGTGCTTCGGGAAGAAAAGAATCCCGAAGCATATGAAAACAACAACGTCAATCATACAATCATTGTAGTGGCCGTCCCTCCGTGGCGGCCATCTACCCGTGGACCCACTGGACCACGGGGAGCACCGAAGGAGCCGGATATATTCACAGATCAAGCATCATAAAAAGCTGACAGCTGATGGTTGATAGCTGTCAGCTCTATTTTATACCTCTCCGTAGAGTATCGCCCGTTTGACATCTTCTATCGCGCGGGTGACTTCGATCTCTCTCGGACAGGCTTCCGTGCAGTTGAAGATAGTCCGGCAGCGCCAGACTCCTGAACGGTTGTTCAAAATATCCAGCCGCTCAGCCGAGCCCTGGTCGCGGCTGTCGAAGATGAACCTGTGAGCGTTCACTATCGCCGCAGGACCGACATAGCTCGGATTTGCCCAGTAGATCGGGCATGAAGTCGTGCATGAAGCGCACAGGATGCACTTCGTGGTATCGTCGAAGACCTCGCGTTCCTCCGGGCTCTGCAATCTCTCTTTGATCGGCGTCGCATCATGGTTGATCAGATACGGCATTACTGCCCGGTATTGAGCGAAGAATGGCTCCATATCGACGATGAGGTCCTTCAGCACCTTGAAACCGGCAAGAGGCTCTAGTGTGATGTGCTTTCCGACATCCTGAATGAGCGTCTTACACGCGAGCCGGTTTACTCCGTTTATGATCATCGCGTCGGAGCCGCAGATGCCATGCGCACAAGACCGGCGATAGGAAAGCGTGCCGTCCTGGTACCACTTCACCTTGTTCATAGCGTCCAGCACACGGTCCGTCGGCTCCACCTCAACCGAGTATTCCTTGAATACCGGCCTTTTATCCCGTTCGGGATCATATCTTTTTATCTTAAGCGTTACCTGCATAGTCGCACCCTTAATATTTTCTCTCTTTTGGCTGGAACTTGGTGATAGTTACCGGCTCGTAAGCCAGACGAATCCCTGAATCAGTCTTGTAGGCAAATGTGTGCTTCAGCCAGTTGACATCATCCCTCTTGGGATAATCCTCCCGGCAGTGCGCGCCGCGGCTTTCGGTCCTGGCTTCAGCGGAGACGAGCAGCGCATCTGCCAGATCGAGAAGGTATCCCAACTCACAGGCTTCCATCAGGTCTGTATTATAAGAAGTGCCCTTGTCCTCGACAGCCACCTTCCTGTATCTCTCCTGAAGTTCGGCGAGCTTCTTTCTCATCGCACCGAGAGTTTCGGCAGTCCTGAAGACCGATGCATTGTCCATCATCGCTTCCTGAAGCTCCGCCCTGATCTTTGCTGCAGATTCGCCGCCGGGGTTTGTCTTCAGCCGCTCGATCTCTCTTCTGGCCATCCCCGCAGGGTCCTCCGGCAGCGGCTTGAAATCGTTATCTGCTGAATACTCGGCCATGTGCTTCCCGGCGCGTTTACCGAACACCTGAATATCCACAAGAGAGTTCGTTCCAAGCCTGTTGGCGCCGTGAATAGATACACATGCGCACTCACCGGCTGCATAAAACCCCGGCATTACGGTGTTTTTCTCATCGATGAGCACACATCCGTCCACATTCGTCGGGATGCCGCCCATAGCATAGTGTGCCGTTGGCTGGATCGGGATCGGTTTTTCCACCGGATCGATGCCGAGATATGTACGGACAAAGTCTGTAATATCAGGAAGTTTCTTTTCGATCACATCGCGCCCAAGATGTGTCAGGTCCAGATAAACGTAATCCTTTCCTTCGACTCCCCTGCCCTCACGGATTTCTAGATAGATCGACCTGGCGATGACGTCTCGAGGTGCAAGGTCTTTGACGGAAGGAGCGTATTTCTCCATAAACCGCTCACCCTTGCCGTTAATCAGGATTCCGCCTTCTCCGCGTGCACCCTCAGTGATGAGGATTCCCATTTTGTAGATTCCGGTTGGGTGGAACTGGAAGAACTCCATATCCTCGATCGGAAGTCCTTTTCTAAACGGGATTGCTATGCCGTCGCCCGTTAGAGCGTGTGCGTTCGATGTGACTTTATACATCTTGCCGCAGCCGCCTGTGGCAAAGAGCACGGTTTTCGCGTGGAAAACGTGCAGTTCTCCGGTTGCAAGCTCGTAAGCCACAACTCCGCAGCAGGCGCCGTCGTTTATGATTATGTCCAGCACGTGGAACTCATCGTAAAACTTCACATTGTGCTTGATGCACTGCTGGTAGAGTGTTTGGAGGATCATGTGCCCCGTCCGGTCCGCGGCGTAGCAGGACCGCATTACGAGCGCCTCGCCGAAGTTCCTGGTGTGCCCGCCGAATCTCCGCTGGGCTATCTTACCGTCGGGAGTCCTGGAGAACGGAAGCCCCATGTGCTCCAGATCGTAGACCGCGTCTATCGCCTCGCGGCACATGAGCTCGATTGCATCCTGATCGCCAAGGTAATCGCTTCCCTTGACGGTATCGAAAGCATGCCACTCAGGATCGTCTTCTTCCTGGTTTCCGAGCGCGGCGCCAATTCCTCCCTGCGCAGTGCCTGTATGTGATCTTGTAGGATAAAGTTTGCTTATAACCGCAACGTCGGCCTTACCGAAGAGCTCGATGGCTGCTCTCAGCCCCGCTCCGCCTGCGCCGACTATTATCGCATCGTGCCTGTGATACATAAATCTTCTCCTATCGAGGCTGTGATGTCAGCATAACGAGCCCGCCGAGCACCAAAAGAGAGATCGTCAGCGTGTAAAGCCCTGTCAGTATGACCGTGCGCCAACCTTTAGCATGAATATAATCGTCGATCAGTATACGCATCCCGTTTGCGCCATGTAACAGCGCCAAAAAGAGAAGCGAGAAGTCGAGCAGACGCCATGTGGGGTTCGCCCATCGGTTTAAAACGAATTTAGTATCGATCTCATCAACGCCGTGGACAAAATGAACGAAAGCGAGGTGGATCATCACGAGGACGACTATGAGCGCGCCGGATACTCTCATAAAGTACCAGCTCCGAAGCTCGAAGTTGTCCCTGGGTTTCGTTGTTTTTCTCAACATCGGGAGCGCCTCCTAATTGAATATCGCGCGGGCCAGATAGAGCGCGCCCGGAATGAAAAGTGCGAGAAAAACGACGGCTACGGCATAGAACAGCTGCCGGTGTAACCTTGTCGCCCTCGGTACAAAGTCGATAACGATAATTCGGATCCCGTTTATCGCGTGGAACAATACGGCTCCGATAAGTACTATTTCCCCCATCTTACCGATTGGTGTTCTATAGAGGTTCTTTACCGTGTGATCGTACAGCGTTGATCCCCACCCGACAAAGGAAGTGTCAACGATGTGGGCTATCAAAAAGACAAAAATCCCGACACCGGCTACGCGGTGCAGGACCCAGGACCACATCCCCTCCCTGCCTCGATACATGAATATTCTCCTTTCAATAGCTGTCAGCTATCAGCCGTCAGCTTCTAAATCACGGATTCCTTGCTTGCTGCCGAAGCGTCCGCCAGTAGGCGGACAGTGTCTTCAGGCTTCTCCCGATACTCGCTCGTACGACTTCACCCCTTCTTTATAAAGGTCTCCGCCATGAGTGTCGTTTACAACTATAACAGGAAAGTCCTCGACCACCAACCTGCAAATAGCCTCAGTCCCCAGCTCTTCATAGGCCACAATCTCACAGGCCGTGATCTTTTTTGCAAGAAGAGCAGCCGCCCCGCCGGTAGCTCCGAAATAAACGGCTCCATGCTTCTTCATAGCATCGATCACTGTCTGATTGCGGAGTCCCTTCCCTATCATGCCCTTAAGACCGCGCTCAATGAGCAGAGGGGCATAGATGTCCATCCGCCCGCTCGTAGTCGGGCCAGCCGAGCCGATTACCTCGCCCGGTTTTGCAGGTGCTGGACCAACATAATAAATGATTTGCCCTTTTAGATCAAATGGAAGCTCTTTCCCTGCCTGTAGAAGCTCGATCAACCTCTTGTGGGCTGCATCGCGCCCGGTATATATCACGCCGGACAGCAAAACCTGATCCCCCGCCCGAAGATTTCGAACATCCTCTTCCGATACTGGTGTCGTAAGTCTTATTGGTTCGTCCATTTTCTCATCTCGCTTTTTTTAGCTATCAGCAATCAGTAGGGAGGAATTTGTGAACGTCGTGCTTCTCCCCGTGGTCCGGTAGGTCCACGGGGTTGGACGAACTGCGGTCCCGAAGCATCATCTATGGATTTTCGGCCATAGCCGAAAATTCTTCGGAGAGTTTCAGTCACAATTGACTGAAACTTTAGATGATGCGAGAGCAAGCAGTCCGAAGCAAAGAGAATACGTCATGCTGAACTTGATTCAGCATCCAGGAAGAAAATGGACTCTGAGTCAAGCTCAGGGTGACGTGATTCTGTTCCCTATCACCTGTTCCCTAAAGTATTATCTCCTTATGCCGCGCTGCGTGGCACTGGATATTGACGGCGACCGGCAGGCTCGCGATATGCGCGGGATATGTCTCCACATTTACCGCAAGCGCGGTTATCCGGCCGCCAAGTCCCCCGGGACCTACGCCGGTGTCGTTTACCAGCCTGAGTAACTCATCTTCGAGCGCCGCATCATACGCGTTATCGCTGTGTTTGCCGACCTCACGGAGCACTGCGTCCATTGCCATGATTGCAGCCTTCTCCATCGTTCCGCCGATACCGACTCCGATTATGATAGGCGGACACGGATTTGATCCGGCAGACTTCACCAACTCCACAACATACTTTTTGACACCCTCAACACCATCCGAAGGCTTCAACATGCGGACACCGCTCATATTCCCGCTGCCTCCGCCTTTGGGGGCAATAGTAATATAAAGCTGATCGCCGGGAATGATTTCTGTGTGGATGATTGCGGGGGTGTTATCGCCAGTGTTGATTCGCTCCAGAGGATGAGCGACTATCGACTTTCGGAGGAAACCTTCAGCATAGCCTCGCCTGACGCCTTCGTTTATGGCGTCTGCCAGCCCGCCTCCGGTGATATGGACTTCCTGCCCAATGCGGACAAATATCACCGTAAAGCCGGTATCCTGGCAGATTGGAACCGATTCCTCACGAGCGATCCTGGCGTTTTCGATGAGTTGGTAGAAGATATCCTTTCCTACTGGAGATTCTTCGTTTACCAATCCATCCTGAAGTGCTTGTTCGACGTCTTCAGGCAGTTCATAGTTGGCAGCCATACAGGCCGCCGCAACGGCATTTGTGATAGCAGATGCGTTTATCTCTCTCATATTATACCCTCAAGTTGCGGCCTCGGGCGCTTACACGGGCAACGCCGCCCGCCAGCCAGATGTATTATAGCAAGCAATGTCAACTGATACAATGAATTGGCAAGCTTTCAGTAATCAGTATTCAGCCATCAGATGGGATTAGTGGAAATTCGTGCTTCGGGAAGAAAACATCCACTATTTCTTCTGTTCCCCCTACTCGGGCTGTATTTGCAATGCAGCCCGGACTGACATAAGAGGGATCTCTGATCCCGGATGTGTAATAGCAATCTAATCTTGCATATCCGGCATCACAGATGCCTCACTTGCCTCTCCGGCAGGGATTGCAAATCCCTACCGAGCAAGGGGATAGATTAGTGGAGAGTGTGCTTCGGGACGAACTACGGTCCCGAAGATTCTATGCTTTATGTCAAGCCCACAAGTAGTCTTTCTGCCTCAAACACTGTCTTATGTGTATATACCGACCAGGCAGTTCGGGCTATCTTGCGGGCAAGGCAAACCAATGCCTACACCCGCGTGAGGCCCTTTGCGAGTATGTGCTCGTATACTGGCTTCCAGGCTTTTGAGCTGGCTGCCGACAGTGCGGAGACATAGAGCAGGGTCCTACCAAGTCTATGGCCTTTCTTGCTGATCTTCCTTTTGCCCCTGGACTTGCCGGAGTCATTGGGCACCGGGTCAAGTCCATAGAATGCAACAAAGGCATCAGCGCTTACAAACTCCCCTGCATCCAAATCGGCAACCAGAGCCGCGCTCACTACTGGGCCTACACTTGTTATTGTTGCAAGCCGATCACGACCTACGTTACCTTCCAATTGCTTGTCTATGAGCACATCGATCTGAACCAGCATCTTATCTATACGTTTTAGCACAGCATCCAGATCACTCTTGAGTTCCTTGATTTCCTGCATGCTTTGGTGCAGTTGCACTTTGACTGCTACGAGCTTCGCTCTCCTGCGGATTATGCCCTGCAGTCTCCGCTGGTCGGTGGACTTAGGCACATAAGGACGCAGATCATCGTGATGATGCTTAATATACGAGCTAATCGTCTTTGCATCCAGCCTGTCAGTATGACCGCGCAGATTCAGAGCTTCCCGGTAGTGGCGAGTCATGCGAGGATTCACCACATACACCTTCATCCCAGCCGCATAACATAAATCTGCCATCACCAGATGATACTTATTGGTCGACTCCATTGCCACCACGCTGCCGGAAGATACACTCTTAAGAAAGGACCTGATAGACTTCTTGTCATTACCGATCTGCACTATCTTGGCATCGCTACAGATGTCTAGGGTATCCTTGCTTACATCCACTCCATAGAACTTCATGCTATAATTACCTCGCTTGTAGTTCGGGGTGGATCTCCACGAGCGTTTGCTTGCGTGATAGTCGGTCTCCACTAGGAGCCGCAATATTCCAATTGACGCTTATATGGAGGTGGGGGATGTCTTCGGGACGCTGTCGTCCTTGTCAGAGGACGCAGAAGCATAGCTAGCCCCTCCACCCCGGTATCTCAATCATAACTTCTTGAGTTACCATACTTCAAACCATACAAGCATATGAGATTCTGTTCCCTATCCCCTATCACTAAGCACTGTCTGTACCTCCGCCAGATCGGACGGTTTATCCACATCGGCTCCGATTTCAGGGTAATCAGTCCGTATGGCGACTATTTTGCATTTCAGTGCTTTTGACAGAGACTTTTCCAGCATCGGAATAGGCAACAAGGACGGAGCCAACACCTGAGCGAGGACTAATCTGAACAGGAACCCCAACCCGATCATGGATGCCAGTTTCACCGGGTTTTTCCGCGCATTATAGGCCTCGGTAATGAGCCCCTGGTTTCGCTTGAGGAACTCGGTGCCGAGGATCATCATATTCCCGCCTGTGAACATCCCTTCAGCCGTCTTGAGATACGTCCGTTTCATGTGAGGGTATTTTTCAAGACAGGCTTTTTGGGTAACAATCGGGTAACACATATCGCCGCCGGAGTCTATTGCACGGTTTACATAATCATCCACGGCTTCGGGCGTGAGCATCGGTATATCGGATGTCATCACCAGCACGCGGTCAGCTCCCTGGCATCGTTCCAGTCCAAGCATAAGATTATCCAGAAATCCTGAACCTGGTTTTACAACCTCATCCAGTCCGTCAGCCGCGACATCGCCTACTGCGATCTTTCGACAAATGGTCTCTGAGCTGTTCAGCGCGTCCATAATCCACTGGATCATAGTTTTACCGGCGATATTAATCATCGCTCGACTTATTTTCTCGCCGGGAGCACACATATCCGGGTCAGCAGGCGCTCCGGCCATTATAATCACATCAACTTTCGACATTTACATCTCCATACAAACAGCTTCCGTCGCGGTGGCAGTCGCCACAACAAAAGGATAATCCGGTTTCATTATACGAGCAGCATTGGCAGCCGAATTCGAGCTATCGAACACACTAAAAACCGCTGCGCCGCTTCCTGAGAGCATCGCCCGCTCTGCGCCAAGCGAATAAAGCCTGTTTTTGATCTCGGCAATCTCCGAAAACTCAAGAGCTACAATATCATCAAAATCATTCGACATATTGATTATGACTGCCGCTCGGTCTCCCCTCTTTATCGCATCGACCACAGCATCGGTAGCAGCCGATGATTTCAGCCGGTCCGTTTCGGCCAACCGCTTGTATGCCCAGGCAGTCGAAACACCAACGTCTGGTTTTACGATCACCAGGTCGAGCTTAGGCACATCGGGTAGTTTTTCTACGATCTCCCCCCGCCCGCTTATTACGGCGGTTCCTCCATACAGAAAATACGGGACATCCGACCCTATCTGAGAGGCAAGATCGGTCAGTCTATTTATGGAAAGATGGGAACCGAACAGCTTGTTGAGCCCCAAAAGCGCTCCAGCGGCGTCACTCGACCCTCCACCCATTCCTGCCTGATGAGGAATACGCTTTTCGATGAATATCGAGATACCGCTGTCTATCCCTGCAGCCGAAAAGAAGAGCTCGGATGCGGAATACACGGTATTTTCGGTGCCTGTTGGGAGATCTGGCAGGCTTGTCGTGATTTTGATAGAGCCAGTGGCGTTTTTTTTGATGTGCAGCGTGTCCGCAATATCGACGGACTGCATAACGCTCTTTAAGTTGTGGTATCCGTCCTGTCTTTTGTCAAGAATATCGAGCGTCAGGTTGATTTTGGCCCGGCAATGCACAATGATCCCATTAGCGGGCATCGTCTGCCCTCACTTCATTCGCTTTTGCCTTGGCAAGCCCGCCTTTTGAACGCTGCAACACGTCATCGAGCGCATATTCCTCTTCTGGATCGAACATCCCTGATGCCTCTGCTGCCTGCCGCTGGACTGTGAACGATTTTCTGAGCTCAAGCCTTTCGATCACTGCGTTGAACTGCTTAGCTGCATCGTTCCAGTTTTTTTCAGAGAAATATTTCGATCCAAAATAGAAATGCGCCCAGACATAGTCCGGGTTGACAATCTCCGGTACGCCTCGGAGTTCTTCGACCGGGCTTTTTTCCTGATCTATTAGCCGCTCGTACATCAACTCTGCCTCAAGCTGTGTCTTTTTCGATTTTATCCAAATGTCTGCCATTGCCACCATAGCCGGTGTGGCATGCGGGTCCGCAATAAGCGCCTTTCCGAACATACGGATTGCGCCGTTATCGTCGCCATTTGCGCGCAAAATCCTGGCAAGTGCGATCATATTCCGCGCTCTTGTCGGTTCCAGCCTGATAGCCTTATTAAGCGATGCAACCCCTTCTTTCCACTGGGCTTCATCACCATCTGAAACATAAACAAGCGATTGCCCAAGCCGCATACGGTACTCGCCGCAGAGCGGGTCATAATCAACTGCAGTGCGGAGATGCTCGATACCACCCGGTTGATCGTCGTTTTGAAGCAGAAAAACCGCCGTTTCAGCCGAACTTTTAGCCATTGCAAAAAGCGACCACACGACGATCATCGCGCCAATCAAAATGGATATCCCGACACGAGCCGCCGCCGATGGTTTGGCTTCCTTTATAACAGGGGCGCGGGCTGCGAGTATTCCAGCCAATGTCCAGAAAGTGAACCCTATTCCGGGGTTGTAAATATCCGAATCGAACATGTTTCGGGCGAGCGCCCCGACAAGCGCCGCCGCCAGAGCGCACGCCATAAGCGTTGCTCCCCGCGGCAGAAGAAGCTCGGATTTGCCACCTTCGTCATCCTCACGGCGCAGGTTTTTGAGACCGGTAAGGAACAATACGCCGAACGCCACCGCACCTGCAGCAAGCGCGGGAACCCCTGTATCAGCGGCGAGTTCGAGATAGCTGTTATGAGCCACTCTTGTATAACCCGCGACCATATACTTCTGGAATACCAACTCGTATGTTCCTGCGCCGGTTCCCAGAACCGGGTGCTTGCGCACTATATTCGCCGTTCCTTTCCAGGTCGCAACCCTGAATGGGAACGAATGGGACTGCTGAGCAGCGGCTTTACCTTCGACACGGCTCTCTACAGTAGATCTGCAGAACGATATTGCTATCAAAGCGATGAGCGCTGCGACAGCAATATGGATCAACTGCTTTTTACCGATTGCTCGGCACCATATCGCAAGAACAAAGAAAAGAATGATCGAGAACAGAGTAAAAACAAGTGCCAAACGGGTCCCGGTGAGGAGCAATGCGGCGAGAGAGAACCCCCAGGCAAGCCCGCCGCCCGCTGCTACAGCCACCGACCGGCTCGTGAGAAAAACGGCAAGCGCTATGGGGACGACCATTACAAGGTAACCGCCGAAGTAACCGGGGTTATAAAACGGACCGAACACCCGCCAGCCGCTGCCGGACTCCCAATACTCTACAACAGCCATAGCTCCGAGCACCAACCCTACTCCGGTAAGCACAAAGAGCGCAGTGATGAACCGCTTATCGCTCCGGAGAGACGATGATGCAGCTATCGCCGCTGCGGCACACGCGGCGAAGTATAAAGTCTGTTCGATTGTGGCGTGGAAACTGACGGTAACTATGGATGATGCCGCAATAAGCCCTACAAATACGGCAAACGGCCATACACCGATGGGGTTGCTAAACCGCCGGCTGAAAATCATCGTTCCAAGAGCAATCAGTGCGATCGAAGCCAAAATAGCGGTCTCGATCACCGAATCCCTGCCTCCGATGAACGGAGCCAGAGCCAGCACAACGATCACAAGCGCTGCTGTGAACAGTCCAGGTGTATGTGTGGGTTTGGAAGGAGTTTTCATCGTAGTCAAATTCTATCCCCGCAGCACCCTGCTGTCAAATTAACGATCAAAGAAGATGTACGGGGTTTATGCCGTATTTTAATTTGACATCCGCTCTTTGTTGGAATAAACTTTCTGTATTAAATAGATCTCGTTTTCACCTTGAAGAACTGCAGTATTTTGTAAAAGGTGTTAGATATGTCCATACAGAGTACAGATGAATATCGAAGCGCGCGCCCTTTGCTCCTTATCGTCCTAGCGATTGTCTTCGCTGGGTTTGTCTTATATTCCACCCTTTTTGTTAAACATGAGGTGAGTAAATCCTCAAAAACTGAGCTCTCCGTAACGGAACTCAGCCTGACCCATGACGTTATCCGAGGTAAAGACGGAAAACTGGAAGCTCCTGCCGAAAAACCGAGTATATCCCCAAATAAGCAAAAGGCCGGAAAGTCCAAGTCCGGCGGAAAAGCATGCCCTACTTGACTGTAATAGAGAGGATTGATTATGGGGTCCATAATCAAAAGAACTAAACAACTAGCAAGATTACGCTATCTGAGCCAGCTTATCGCGCTCGTTATCCTGGGTCTTCCTTTTTTTGATCTGAAGACCATGTGCGGTCCGGCGCTTTACTGCCATTCGTGCCCGCTATCTATGTTTGCCTGCCCTATCGGCGTGCTCGTAAACTTTTCGACACTCAGGATCATCCCGTTCGTCACTTTAGGGATACTCGGACTGATCGGTTCTTTCTTTGGCAGGCTGGTCTGCGGATGGGTCTGCCCATTTGGGCTGCTGCAGGACTTATTATCGAAAATTCCTGTTAAGAAGTTCTCGATACCCCGGCCGCTCAGGTTTACAAAGTATCTGGTCCTGGTCGGGCTGGTATTTGCCGTGCCGTTTTTCTTTCCAGGCGCACCATACTCATTCTGTAATTTCTGCCCATCCGGGACACTGGAATCAGCTCTTCCTCGCCGGCTGTTTTTGCACTCGACTACTCCTATAAACTTTATGTTTTACGTAAGGGTTTCCATTCTGGCTGCCTTCTTTATCTTTACGATACTCGTAACCCGCGGTTTCTGCAGGATGTTCTGCCCGCTCGGCGCAATATTCTCGCTTTTCAACAGAATATCCCTTTTCAGGATGCGTCTTGCGATGAACAAGTGCACCCACTGCGGCGCATGCGCGAAAAAATGCCCGGTCGATATAGATCCGGTTGAAGACATCAACAGCACCGAATGCATCAGGTGCCTGGACTGCACACCAATCGGCCATTTAAAACTTGGCTCCAAGTAGAATCCCGCCTATAGCGTTTCGGTTAATACCTGAGACTCATTAATGCTACTGCGAAAGGAGGTGAGAAAAGAAGAATGACCACAATTCCAAAATGCTCCAGAAAATTCATGGCATCAGTTATAGCTGGTGTGTGCGCGTTGGTGGTAATTGGTATAACCACCTATCCAGCCAACAGCGGTACGCTGGGATTCAGTCGCTTTGACCCCAAAACGTACAAAGGTAAGATGGGAAAAGTGACTCTCCTTTACCATGGGAACGCTGTCCTTACGATGTTCAGCAACTCAGGCAGGAAAATCACCGAATACTCTACAACTAATGGTGTACTGCTTTTGCCCGTCGGAAGCCATGAGGTCTGGAACTGCGACGTGATAGCTAAGGACAAGAACAAGGTGGAATGGACCGCATCTATATCGCCTGGTAATACGCGCAAGATCGATGTCTCGGCGAATAAGACTCAGAAACTTAATTTTGGCCCGCCTTTCATCGCGTCCATAAAAGTCACCAAGCACGGCGACAAGGCAAATATGGACCTCAACGTAGTTACTGCTCAGGGCAACAACAAATGTGTAATCAAAAAATCTGATGGAGAAACCGATCCTCCACGCTTCCAAGTCATAAACAGCTCGGGCAAAGTGGTCTGGAGTGGGTCGTTCAAGTATGGGTGAGGCGGCACATGTGAGTATTCCGGGGGAATACCATCAAATGTAAAAGGACGTGTCACAGTTCGACCTGTACTTAAAACCGGCCCATTCAAGGTAAAGATTAAGGATACTATCTGGACAAGATAGTGAGTTATCACAACTATTTCGGGCTGAATTCAGTATTATATGGGGGTTGACGTGAAACGTCAGCCCCCATTTTTATATTTTAAATTTTGAGATAGCCTGAGGGACATTCAATGAAGAAAGACATCCTGCGGAAACTGCCTGCTATAGATGAATTGATGAATACGGAAGCGCTGAAGATTGCTCTAGATAAGCATGACCGCGAATTTCTCGCCGACTCATGCCGGAAAGTCGTGGACACGCTGCGCAGCCGGATCATCACTGAAGACAAGCCGGAGATGGACCTATCGGCTGAGAATATAGGTTTGATGGTTCTGGAATACATCGATGCCAGGTTCAGACCGTCTATCCGGCATGCAGTAAACGCAGCAGGGATTATCCTTCATACTGGCTTAGGCAGAGCAATGCTTTCGGAGGCGGCTGCTCAAGCGGTAAGTGATGTTATAAAAGGCTACTGCACACTTGCGACAAGTATTGAGACAGGGCAAAGAGACAGCCGGGATGTCCATGTAACCGGACTGCTCCGCGAACTCACCGGGGCTGAGGCTGCTACCATTGTAAATAACAACGCAGCCGCCACAATGCTGATTCTCAACACAATTGCAGCCGGTAAGGAAGTAATCGTCTCCAGAGGACAGTTGGTGGAGATCGGCGGCGCGTTTCGGATGCCTGATGTGATGGCGGCGAGCGGCGCGATCATGCGCGAAGTCGGAACTACGAACAAAACCCACCTTCGGGACTATGCTTCTGCTATAAACGAGAACACCGGAGCCATCCTGCATGTTCATCAGAGCAACTACAGGATTGTCGGGTTCACAGCAGAGCCTGCTATTGAAGAGATGGCGCCCATTGCGAAGGAACATGGCATCCCGATTATCGACGACCTGGGGAGCGGTGCCTTAATCGACCTCGCCAATTACGGGCTCGAGCCTGAGCCGATGGTGCAGGCAAGTGTAAAGGCGGGATGCGACGCAATCTGCTTCAGCGGAGACAAGTTGATCGGCGGCCCGCAGTCCGGGATTATTGTCGGCAAGGAAAATACCATCAAAAAGATCAAGAAAAACCCGCTCGCGAGGGCTCTCAGAGTAGGAAAGATGGAAGTCGCGGCGCTGGAGGCTACGCTCAAGCTGTTCCTCGAACCCGGCAGGCTGGAGGAGCGGCATCCGACTTACAGAATGCTGTCTATCCCGCTGGATGTTCTTGAAAGACGGGCGCTGACCGTTGCAGCCAAACTTGGAGACATATCAGCCGAGGTATCCGTAATAGATGGCAGATCACAGGTCGGGAGCGGGTCCGTCCCTGCCGAGACTATGCCTACGAAGATTCTCAGCATAAAACCTGAGAGCATGTCTGCCGACTTGCTCGCAAAAAAACTCAGATACAACGACACTCCGATATTCGCGCGTATACACCATGAGTCTGTGTTATTCGATTTCAGGACTATCCAGCCGGACGAAGACAGCGTCGTAGCAAACGCGCTCCGTGCGATTCTTAATAAAAAGGTTCATTCCTAGTGAAAATTACACACCAACCTGAACAACAAAGACGTCACCCTGAACTTGATTCAGGGTCCATTTTCCTCCTGGATGCTGAGTCAAGCTCAGCATGACGTAGTGTTCGTCAACTCAGAGCTCTTATGATTTTTAATAAATGAGTAATGATATGAAAATAGACATCGAAAAAAGACGCCGCGTTATGCAGCGGTCCATAAAGCTCGGTCACTGCATCTGTAACCCTAAACAGGGCTGCCCTTGCGACACTTTTAGAAATAAGGGTATCTGTCCATGCGCCGGAGAACGGCCGGATCAGACAGTTGACGCTGTTAACCTCACAACACTCGTCGAGAAGGCGGGCTGCGCTTCCAAAATCAACCAGAATGACCTTAAAAAGGTGCTTTCAGGGCTCCCGGAAGTGTCGGACCCCCGCGTTCTTGTCGGGACGAATACGTGCGACGATGCTGGTGTCTATAGAATCGATGATGAGACCGCGCTCGTTCAGACAGTGGATGTCTTTACACCGAGTGTCGACGATCCCTACACTTTCGGGCAGATAGCCGCCGCAAACTCACTCAGCGATGTCTATGCGATGGGCGGAAAGCCGATGACCGCGCTTTCTATAATCGGTTTTCCCATCGAGACCCTGAGCCACGAGATAATGTCCCGAATGCTGCGCGGCGGAATGGATAAAATGCGAGAGGCTGGAGTCGCAATCATAGGCGGACACAGCGTCAACGACAAAGACCCGAAGTTCGGTTATGCCGTCACGGGGATGGTCAATCCGTCCAAAATCGTTACAAACGATAAGGCGCAGCCAGGCGACGCATTGGTGCTTACAAAACCGCTCGGAGTCGGGATCATCAGCTTTGCCGGCCAGATGGGGAAAGCATCCGGCGCTGCGCTCGCCGCTGCAGCGAATTCCATGACCGAGCTGAATAAGACTGCAGCCGAGGTTATGATCGAGATGGGAGTCACGACAGCTACGGATGTAACGGGGTTCGGGCTGCTCGGACACCTCGGCGAGATGGCATCGCAGAGCGGCGTAACAGCAGAAATATATACGGATCTGGTGCCGGTTTTCGATGAAATCTTGGACTATGTTGCACAGGGATACATCTCCGGCGGTATCGAAAGGAACAGCGAATATGCCTCCAGCCGTGTATCCGTGTCGAACGATGTGCCGGAAGAGATAGTCCATGTCCTGTACGACCCACAGACATCAGGAGGGCTTTTGATAGCTATCCCTGAGGTAAAAGCCGACGCACTGGTCGAAAAGCTCAGGTCGAGAGGTGTGAGCCACGCGGTAGTTATAGGAAAAGTCGTTTCAAAATCTGAAGGTAGAATCTTCTTGAGAACCAGCGTCAAGGCATACACCCCGGTGAGGAAGGAGATTACCAACATGTCTGAACCAAATGACGGAGCTTGCTGCTGCTCGCCAACGAGTGCAGACTGCTGCGCCGCGCCAACCGAGACGAAAACAGCTGTGCAATCCGCAGCAGAAGAGAAGTTCGGTGACTTTATGCGTGCCGTTAACGCATCCGGCGCCATTTCGCTCCGAACGAAGGAGCTTATGGCGATCTCGCTTTCTGTTCTATCTAAATGTGAGCCATGCATCAAAATCCACATCGAGAAAGCGCGGGCTATGGGGATCAGCGAGGAGGAGATCAATGAAGCAGTA
This sequence comes from Armatimonadota bacterium, assembly GCA_039680575.1. GTDB lineage: Bacteria > Armatimonadota > UBA5829 > UBA5829 > DTLH01 > JBDKSP01. The sequence continues at coordinate 52,525 of JBDKSP010000020.1, read as the reverse complement.
TGGATGGCAATCTCTTTCGGCGGCGCACCTGTCAGGATGTTTTATGAGTCGGTTATGAATAGGATTTAGGAGTTAGGATTCAGGATTTAGGAACGGGTTTGGTGGAGACTCGTGCTTCGGGATGAAAAAATCTCGAAGCATAAGAAATCAGGAAATAGAAGTAGTGGCCGGTCTGCAACCAACTCGGGAGGGATTTGCAATTCCTCCCGGAAAGGCAAACGAGGCATCTCTGATGTCGGGAGATTGATTATAGTTGATTGATCGGGATCACAGATCCCTCTTTGGCCAGCCCGGGCAGTATTTCAAATACTGCCCGAGGGATAGGGTAGGAGGAATCTCATATGCTTCGTGATAACATCCCGAAGCACGACATCCACTGGTTCTTTCTTCCTTTCTCCCTTTCGTGCTTTCGTGATAGATAAAAACATGAAATCAGATGAGATTGAACAAACAATAATCGGGACTGCCGGGCATATAGACCACGGGAAGACAGCTTTGGTCAGGGCTCTCACGGGAATCGATTGTGATACGCTTACAGAAGAGAAAAAGCGTGGAATCACAATCGAGCTCGGCTTTGCCTTCATGCAAACACCTGGGTTCGACCGGCAGATCGTCTTTATAGATGTCCCCGGGCATGAAAAGCTCATCAAGACAATGGTCGCGGGTGCGAGCAACATAAACGCCGCGCTCCTGGTAGTCGCTGCTGATGAGGGAATCAATGTCCAGACGCGCGAACACTTCGATATTCTGCGAATTCTGGGAGTCGAAACCGGAATAATTGCAATTACGAAGGCCGATCTCGTGGATGATGAGCATATTCGCCTCGTCAAATCTGAAATAGAAAGCCTCGTCGCTGGGACATTCCTCGAAGGCCAGCCGATTATCCCTGTTTCTGCAATTACCGGAGTGGGAGTCGATGAAGTGCGGTCCGCGCTCATTTCCGTCGCCGGGAAGACCAAAAAACGCCGGGACAGCGGGATATTCAGAATGCCTGTAGACCGTGTTTTCGCGCTGCAGGGCTTCGGTGCAGTCATCGCTGGAACAGTCCTCTCCGGTGAAGTAAATATCGGCGACAAGCTGGAGATAATGCCGGATGGACTAACTGCACGGGTCCGTGGAATACAGATCCACAATGAGAGCAGGGAAAGGTCGTATCTCGGAAGAAGAACGGCTATCAGCCTTCAGGATGTGAAGAAGGATCAACTAAGGCGAGGGCAGGTCGCCTGCGCTCCCGGCTCGCTCTCCCCTACTGCGCTTCTCGATGTCCGGCTTTTCGTATCTCAGAGCTACAATGACGAACTGAAAAACCGCACACGTGTCAGACTGCACGTCGGGACAGACGAGGTGATGTGCCGGGCAGTGCTTCTGGACACAGAAACTCTTGTACCGGATGAAACCGGCTATGCTCAGCTCGTGCTGGAGTCACCGACCGCCGCGCTGCCAAAAGACAGGTTTGTCATACGGTCGTTCTCTTCGCAGGAAACCATCGGCGGAGGGACAATCCTCGACTCACAGCCCATGCATCATAAGCGTTTCGATGAAGCGGCAATCAAGGGGCTGAAGAAACTCGAAGGTTGCATCTCCGATGTAGTCGACCATGCCTTTTTTAAGTCCAGGTTCGTGCCAAAGAATGCCTCAGAGATCGCTTTTTCCATTGGTGAACGTGAGGCAGCGGTTGGCGACGTCATAAAATCGCTTGTCAGCGTTGAAAAACTCGTCTCTGTTACTTCTGGCGCTCAAGAGAAGTATCTTCACAGAGACAGGTTCGATGAACTTGCGGCAAAACTGATCAATATTATCAAGGACTATTACTCGAAAGACGCTTACAAAACAATGATGCCTGCTGCAGACCTGCAATCCAGGTTCCTGAAACTCGCTGACCGGCAGGTCTTCGATGCAATCACCTCGGAACTTGACAGGAAGAAGATTTTTGTAAGAAGAGACAATAAATTCGGACTCGCAGACCGTGAGTCGAGCCTCTCCGATGCGGAACAGAAGGCTGCAGAGAGGATTGAGTCTATATTTCTCTCGGCAGGTTACTCAACTCCGCTCGAAGACGATGTGATGGATGAACTGCGGCTTTCGCCAAAGGTGTTCAAGAACATCATGACAAGCCTTATCGACCAGGGACAGCTCATACGCTTGAGCGACAAGGTCACATATCACAGAGACACCTTCGAGAAGGCCAAAATATCCGTCGTCGAATACATCAAGTCGAATGGCGGGATAACTGCCGCCGAACTGCGCGACATTCTCTCGGTTTCGCGGAAATACGCAATCGCGCTTCTGGAATATTTCGACAGCGCCTGTCTCACTAGAAGAGATGGTGACAAAAGACTTCTCATAGATTTTCGGCGATAGCAGAAAATCTTCCGGGAGAGTTTCAGGCGATACCTGAAACTCATTAGGTAAATATTAGGGGAAAGGAAACTGGCAATGAAAGACACTCAAGGCATTGGTTTATGTGACGTTCAGTCTGTATACAGCGGTCCGGTAGGCGACCTGTGGGAACTGATTATGGGGCATCAGATCCACATAGGCGGGTTCAAATCGTCCATGGACCTTGCAGAGAAGGCCAAAGTAGCTGGAAAAGGCTTCGGGCTCGATCTCTGCTGCTGCAATGGAGCCGGAATGAGGTTTCTTCTGAGGTTCCAGGATGTAAAGCACATGCACGGAGTCGATGCTACAGAGGAAGTAATGAACCGCGCGCAGTGTCGATGCAGAGAAGAAGGTTTTTCAAATAGAGCTACATTTACACTCGCTGATGTCTGCAACAGCGGGATCCCAGATTCCATAGCCGACTTCATCTGGGGTGAGGACGCCTGGTGCTATGTCGAAGACAAGCCGCAGTTGATAGCCGAAGCGGCGCGTTTGGTAAAGCCGGGCGGGACGATTGCTTTCACCGACTGGATCGAAGGTCCGTCCGGCCTTACAAAAGACGAAGCCGACCGTTTTATGTGGTTCATGAAGTTCCCGAACCTGCAGGACACAAACGGCTACTGTGATTTACTCACGGCAAACGGCTGCGATGTGCAGGTTTGCGAGGATACCGGAAGATATGCTCCGTGCATAGACCTCTACCTCGCTATGCTCGATATGCAGCTCACTTCCGACGCGCTGAGGATCATCGGTTATGATACCGAGCTCTTTAAGGCGCTGGCAGGAGAGATGATGTTCATTCAAGAGCTCGCACATGCCGGTAAAATCATTCAAGGGTTATTCGTTGCACGCAAGAAAGACTAGGAATTAAGCAAGATGAGCAAATGCTGTGGTAACAATAAGCAAGTTACTAGAGAGAACTGCGACCCATGCTGCCCACCAAGCGCTGTCTCCTGCTCCACCGGGCATGGTCCTACAGCTCCACTCAAGTGGTTCGATAACATGATCGATAACTGCCTGAATTACGCTGAAAAGGCAAAGTCCGAGGGCAGGCCGGTTGTCGGGATTATGTGCGAGTATGCCCCCAGAGAGCTGATAATGGCGGCGGGAGGCGTACCAGCCTGTCTCTGCGGCGGCTCTGCCAAGACTATTCCGGCTGCTGAAGAAGTTTTGCCATCGAACCTGTGTCCGCTCATCAAGTCGACATTCGGTTACCACGCGCTTGGTTCCAATCCGTTTCTTGAGATGTCTGACCTTATCATCGCTGAGACCACCTGCGACGGCAAAAAGAAGATGTTCGAACTGATGGCTGAGTCGAGGCCGACATATATAATAGAGCTTCCTCAAAAGCAGGATGATGCCGACGCATTCGAACATTGGGTGCTTGAGCTAAGAAAACTTAAGTCCGAGCTTGAAAAACGGTTCAATGTAGAGATTACAGATGAGAAGATCAGAGAAGCGATCAAAGTGATGAACCACGAGCGCTCGCTCAGACTCAGACTCGCAGAGCTTATGGAGCAGGACAGCCCTCCAATTACCGGACGGCAGTTACTTGAGCTGAAGAGCACCATATCGGGAATACCTGCCGATCTGGAGCAGTATAAAAAGGCGATTAAGCTATATGAGGGTCAATCAGGAAACGGCGACAGGTCGTCGAGGGTAAGAGTCCTTCTGACCGGCGTTCCGGTGGTCCACGGGGCTGAGAGGGTCGTCGATATTATCGAGGACCACGGCGGGCTGATCGTTTGCGCCGAGAACTGCACGGGTTTGAAGCCGATCCTGGAGAATGTCGACCCTACTGCAGACGACCCGGTTCGCGCGCTCGCTGCAAAATATTTCAACCTGCATTGCTCGGTGATGACGAAAAACAACCGCAGGATCGATATAGTCCGCGACCTCGCGAGGCAGTACCGCGCTGAGTGCATTATAGACCTCGCATGGCAGGCATGTATTACTTACAGCATAGAATCATACCGGGTAAAGCAGCTTGCTGAAAACGAGCTGCATCTCCCGTTTCTAAGGATCGAGACGGACTATTCGCCTTCGGACTCCGCGCGGATCGCCGTAAGAGTCGAAGCGCTTTTCGAGACCGTCAAAAGCGCGTGTAATGCGCTTGGTTGCAGTGGAGACTGAAGCGTGAAGATCATCTACAGTTGTCCGTTCATCCCGGCTGAATGGATTGCGGCGCATGGGCTATTACCATCGAGAATATCGGCGGGCAGCTCGACTCTCAAGCTGGGACCTGGTGTGTGTCCTTACGCCTGCTCATTTGCAGGTGCTGCCATCGAAGAGAAAACCGCTGCCGGGGTCATAGTGACAACTGCCTGCGACCAGATGAGACGCATTTACGATGTCATCACTGAAAACACAGATCTGTCGGCGTTTTTGATGCACGTCCCGCACACCTGGCAGACAGTCGAGGCGCAGCGGCTGTACATTTCTGAGCTGAAGCGGCTGGGTGATTTTCTGATCGAGCTTGGAGGCAACACTCCCACCCCAGATATACTCAGACAGACGATGATCGAATACAACGACAACAGAGCTGCGCTTCGTGACCTTCAGGGAAGCCTTTCGCCCCGTGATTGGGCTCTTCGTTTATCGGAATTCAATAGAACCGGTAAATTCGACCAGGCTATTCAGGATACAAAATACACGCCTTCAGGTGTTCCGGTTGCTCTTGTCGGCGGGCCGATTCCAGCTAATCAGTGCGACATATACGATTTCATCGAGAGTGCCGGAGGATATGTCTCGCTGGATGCTACCGAAACGGGTGAGAGGACACTTCCGGCGCCGTTTGACCGAAGGCTGCTTAAAGAAAACCCTGTGTCAGCGCTTATTGATTCCTATTTCAACACAATTTACGATGCGTTCAGAAGGCCGAACAACGAGTTGTTCAAGTGGCTTAAGCTAAAACTTACTGAACGCGGGGTGCGCGGCATCATACTTCGCCGTTACCTCTGGTGTGACAACTGGAACGCCGAGGCTTACCGGCTGAAGGAATGGTCCGGCCTGCCGTTTACTCAGATCGATGCGAATGACGACGGGACCGTTGATGTCCGTACATCATCGAGGATTCAGGCTTTTATGGAGTCGATCAAATGAGCGGAATTACCTTGAGCGACTGGGACAGGCATTATATCGAGCTGAAAGAAGCAGGTCTGAAAGAGCCCTGGTATGGCGGCCCGCTCAGAAGGCATGTTGAGGATGGAGACCTCAGGCTGCTCAAGCTCAGGTATGATGATTCCGCAGCCGCGCTCCGGCTCTGGAACTTCCTTTTGACCGAAGAAGACCGGCTGCGTGAAGCCCGAAGCAACGGTAAAAAGCTGGTCGGAGTCATGAAAGACCTCGGGACAGTCCCGGTGATGGCATATTCTCTGCCGAATGTGGTAGCATTTTACCCGGACGGCGCCTGGTGGACTCCATGCATTATGGAAATGAGCGAGGGTCTGTTTGGCCTTGCCGCATCATACGGGCTGGATGAATCATTCTGCCCTGTGAGAGCGATGCTCGGAGCATTCGTCACCGAAGCGCATTTTCCGATTCCCGATATGCTCACATGCAGCGTTGGGGCGACTTGTGATGATTTCTCATCCATTGCACAGCGGGTAGAAGGGCTTGGGTATCCGATCAACTGGTGGGAAATGCCCGCAAGACGGAAACCAGGTCCGAATGAAAAGGTAATCAGGCTTCCGGGCGGGTTTTACGCCACAGTCGATCAGGTTGCGTTCGTAAAATCCGAGCTGGAGCGGGTCAAGACTGCGCTTGAAGAGCTTTCAGGATATAAACTGAGTGATGATATGCTGAAGGACGGGATCCGAGCCGCAAATAAGGCGCGGAAGACTCTTTCTGAGCTGCGATTAGCTGTCTTTACCGCAAAATCGAGTCCGATACCTGCGCTTGAAATGCAGATTGCCGAGATGTTCGCTATCCATTTCTGCTCCGACCGTGAAGAGACTGCCGCGGTGCTTCAGGATATGCTCGCTGAAGCGCAAAAACGTATAAGCTCAGGCATTGGGATACTGCCGGAGGATTCTGTCCGTATATTCTGGGTAAACCCCGTCGCGGATTTGCGCGCAATGAATGTGTTGGAAGACTGCGGTGGCCGTATTTGCGGGGCTGACTACCTTTTCGCGCATGCGCTGGATGAGATACCGGAAGATTTGCATCCGATGGAGGCTCTCGCCAGGATGGCGCTCGCTGACCCGATGGTCGGGAGTTCTCATGACAGGGCAGAGCGTATCATGAGAGATATCGAAGCATTCGGGTCGGAAGCGGTCCTGATCTCGAAGATACCGGGAGCGAGCCACTGCGCTACAGAAGGCGCAGTCATCGGGAGAGCCGTTAAGGCTGAATTGAACCTGCCGGTGGTGGAGATAGAAGTGCCGCCGCTTACAGATTCGATGCAGCCGACGATAATGACTAGAATAGAAGCACTGATAGAAACCGCAAGAGAGTGGAGGAAGTAATGATCGGGGTTGGAATAGATGCCGGATCAAGAGCGATAAAAATAGTCCTGATGGATACCATGACACACGAGGTCATCACATCAGGAACGGTTGGACAGGGTGTAAAGAGCAATGATCTGGCAATGGAGCTTTTCGAGCAACTCCTGAAGGACAGTAGTCACAACTCCGAGGATGTCCAAAAGATCGTAGCGACCGGCTATGGGCGAAACACCATCAGCATTGCCGATGCGACGATCACAGAGATCACCTGCCATGCCCGCGGCGTGCACCACGTGGTTCCTGAAGCACGCACAGTAGTGGAAATCGGCGGGCAGGACAGCAAGCTCCTTAAGCTCGGCCCCGGCGGCTCCGTTCAGGACTTTATGATGAATGACAGGTGCGCCGCAGGCACAGGCCGGTTTCTCGAAGTCGTCGCAGACCGTTTGAGCGTGGGACTGGCTGAACTCGGAGAGCTTGCATCGAGGAGTGTAACACCAGCAGCGATCAGCAGCATGTGCATAGTCTTCGCGGAAACGGAGATTATCGGGCTTTTAGCGTCGGGGACGCCGCCGGAAGATATAGTCGCTGGTGTCCAGAACTCCATCGCGACAAGAATTACATCAATGGCTGGTAAATCAGTTATTCCCCCGGTTGTATTCACCGGCGGGGTCGCGCTTGTCCCCGGAATGGACAAAGCGCTGGAACGGGTATTGGGACATCGGGTTGAAACAGCGCCCAACCCGCAGATGACCGGCGCTCTTGGAGCTGCGCTTCTCGCGTGCAAGCCGAAGCGCTAACCACAGGACTCGATAGAGCTTCCATCCCAGTTGTGCCTGGTGGCTGTGGCGGAGACGCCAAAGGGCACGCCGTGTCTTCTGAGCGCATCGAACGCTTTCATTATTCTCCCATGGACCCCTTCTCCACGTCTTGTATCGGTCTCTGTCTCGAATCCTTCAACTGAAATGGCCGGAGTGATATTACCTGCTTCCGCGAGTCTGGCAGCGAACTCATCGAGCAGTCCCGAAAGGCAGTCCAGCCTGTCGATCTTGGCTTGTACAGGCATGTCATCGGGACGGTAAGTCTCACTCTCCCTGCTGAGCTGATGTTTTATCAGCCTTAGCAGGAGCCTGCGCGAATGCTGGTTTTCGAGCGTACCACGCAGCACGCTGTTCAAGTCAGGTGTTGATTAACTAATAATGGCCTGATATTCATGGGGCACTCCCGTCTGCCATCGCATGGTTTCCTCGTAGGAGGTGCGATGGGTTAGTAATATTGGCCTCGGCGTTCTGTGAGTATCCATGGCTGGACATATTTACCCGGATGTGGGCATATACTAAAACTCTAGTATATTTACCAGGCGGTTATGTAGATCAAGCCGATAGATCCGATCGAAAAGATCCGGTTTTTCGTATCATGAAGAAACCCAGCAGCAAAGCTACATGGATTTGATATATAACGTTTATTGAATATGGGTAGAATCTTTTTAGCTTGCTGGGCTGCGGAGCTGCGGCAAGTGAGGAGCGACATGTGAAGTGCTTGGTTGTAGTAGCCCATCCCGATGATGAGATAATTTGGATGGGGGGTGTGTTTTTAAGGCATCCCCAATGGGATTGGCATATAGTCAGTCTTTGCCGGGCCGATGATGATGATCGAGCGCCGCGTTTTCAGCTTTCAGCTAGAACGATTGGAGCAACTGCGCTTATCTCTGATCTGGACGATAGCAGCCCTATACTTGTGCCGCTTTCCCCTGATCTTAACGAGATCAAGAGACGGGTTTCAGCACTTGCACTACATAAGCCGGATTTGATATTCACTCACGGTAAAACGGGTGAATATACACGCCATATGCGTCACGAACAGGTCCATCGGGCGGTCTGCGAGATGGTCGGTTCGGGCGACATAACAGGTGAGTTGCTTTTCTTTGCTTACAATGATTGCGGTGGGGCGCGCAGCCCTCTACCGGCAGCCAATGCTGATGTCACTCTTACACTCTTCGACAGGGAGTATACAGAAAAACAGAGGATTATACGCGATATCTACGGCTTCAGGCCAGGCAGCTTTGAATTTGACGCAAGTGGTCCCGTGGAGGGATTTCACGTTCACTCCAGTGGGTTTTCGGTCGACCAGTTTCAAACTGTAATTCAAAATCCAGATAAATAACGGGAGAAGGACATTGCGAATACTAATGATATATGAACACCCGGCTCCACCGGCCGGTCTGGCAACGCAGGGAGCCCTATTATATAGAGGGCTCAAAGAAATCGGTGTAGAATGCGCTCCGGTCCACATCGAAGGTGGGCTGGAAAAGGAATGGATGTATAAATGCTTCCGGCCGGATGTGGCCATAGGTGTAGGCTTCTGGGGCCAACTCCCGGAGTTGGTAATCCATCCTCTCAAATTTGGGGTCGAACCCATTCCCTGGCTCGTGGCTGATGGCTGGGTTGCAAACTATCATCGTGAGTTGAACTCACTCAAGCTGATTCTTGCAACCAGCAGCTGGGTCAAGGAGATCTATGAACGGGACGGGATAAATGCTGACCGGCTGGTAGTCCAGCCAATTGGCTGCGACACAGAATCGTTCAGACCGATCCCCAAGGACCATCCCAAGGTACACTCGATCCGTGAGTCACTGGGTGTAGCTGACGATGAAAAATTGATCCTCACAATCGGCGGCGATGGAGCCAGCAAAGGCAGCCGCGAAGTTATGCTGGCGCTTGCAAAGATAAACAAGATATATCCAAACTGGCGATATGTGTGCAAGGTCTGGAAGCAGGGGCGCACGGAACGCCAGAATACACTGGATCTGTCTCTTGCAGAAGAGCTGGGTATTCGGGACAAGGTCAAATATGTGGATGGCGTACTCTCGCGGGACTATATGCCGTATCTTTACAACGCATGCGATATATACGCGGGACCAAGCCGTCAGGAAGGTTTTGGCATGCCCCATGTCGAGGCGCAAGCCTGCGGAAAACCTGTCTTGAGCGTGGACGCGATGGGTATCAAGGAGACCGTGATCCAGGGTAAAACCGGCTATCTTGCCAAAGTAGCAAAGTGGACATCCATAACTGAATGCGAGGTGGGACCTGCGCAGGGTTACGCGAAAGAGTTCGAAGTACGCTTTGATAAGCCAAAGGTAATCGCACTACGTGTCGATGTGAACGATCTTGCTGATTACGCTCTGGAAATGCTGATGGATACGGACCTGGCACAAAATATGGGCAATGCGGCGCGGCTTCACGCACTGAAGAATTTCAATTATCGTCTCGTCGCGGAGAATATCGTCCGGCTGATCAAAGAACGAGTTTCAGGTTCCGTTTCAGCTCCTGTTGGGAGGTTAACAACCGGTGCCAAGAAGAACTAACCAATCTGACCAAGAGGCTGCATCACTGATAGAAGAGGCTTTCGAGCAGGCAAAGATCATCCTCGACAGGTGCTCGACCCCTAACGGTTACTTTGCGTCTCCACACTACTACAACGCGGTATATGCCCGGGATGCGCTGATATCTTCTTTGGGCGGATTAGCGTCAAAAGAAGAGCGTTATGTGCAGCAATGGCTGAAGACGATGGATACGCTGATGGACAGGCAGTCAGTGAGCGGCCAGATTCCGAATTGCGTAGATACATTTATCGCTTCAAGGCCGGAACTCATCGCTTTTGGGGCTGCAGATGCTTCTTTATGGTTCGTCCTTACCCTTGTCTATGCTGAACAGTTGATAGGTCCGCACCCTGAGTTCCATCAGGCCGCAAAAAGAGCAATGGAATGGCTTAAGTATCAGGACGCTCACGAGGAGGGCTTGATTGAACAGCAGGAAGCCAGTGACTGGATGGACCTTATATCAAACCGGGGGCATGTACTCTACAGTAACGTTCTCTACTTCGCTGCACTTGAGCTTCATGGGAATATCAAGGATGCCCATATCGTGAGAGAGCAGATAAACAGGTTCTTCTGGGATGAAGAGCGGGGGTATTTCCGGCCGTGGGCGTGGAAGCAAATGCATGGAGATTGGTTCGATACAGCGGCGAACCTTTTTGCTGTCGCTTTCGGCCTTGCGGACAGCGAGCAGACCCTAACCATTCTTGATTATATTGAAGCCAATCGATTGGATGAGCCCCGGCCAATCCGCACTATACATCCGCCGATACAGCCGGGAGATAAGGAATGGCGGGAATACTACCGCTCGGAGCACGAGCTGAACCTGCCTGACCAGTATCACAACGGGGGCTCCTGGTCCTGGGTCGGAGGGCTTTACGTGGCAGCTTTGGTGAGAGCCGGGCGTATTGATCGCGCCAGAGATGTTCTATACAGGCTTGCGCTTACCAATCGCCAGGGACGCGAGCATGAATGGGAGTTCAACGAGTGGTTTCATGGTGTTTCAGGAGAGCCAAAAGGAGCGACGGACCAGGCATGGTCAGCAGGTATGTACATTTATGCGTACTGCTGCGTGAGGGAGCGCCGGGAACCTGTCTTTGGAATACTCGAATCCGCAGAGGCTCAGCTCCTGCACGACAATATGCAGTAGCATTCCACAGGTAAGTGTCCTCGCTGCTATCAGGAAAGAAGGTAATAGCGATTGGATGAGCATAAATTCGAGTTCTGGAGTGTCTCATCTTCCGGTCTGATGGACCGGCTTCACTCCAGTGCGAGTGGATTATCATCCGATGAGGCTAAAGACCGCCTTGCTCTTTACGGTTCCAATCTGCTTAAGCCCCGGCGGCGATCAAGCTCGATACCTCTCTTTTTAGCCCAGTTCAAGAGCCCGATCATTATCATCCTTCTCTTTGCCGCAGGGTTGTCTGCGTTTCTACGCAACCTTTCGGACGCGCTTATAATATCGATAATCATCCTGTTCAGCGGACTCTTGGGGTTCCTGCAGGAACGCGGAGCAATGAACGCCGTCGATAGACTCCTGACCCTGGTGCGAATAAAAACAACCGTGCTTCGAGACAACAACCAACTGGAAATACCTATCGACGAGATAGTGCCCGGCGATGTGGTAATCCTGATTGCCGGAGCTGCTGTTCCCGGTGACTGCGCAATCATAGAATCCAAAGACCTGTTCGTTAACGAAGCAACACTGACGGGAGAAACTTATCCTGTAGAAAAATCACCGGGAGTCCTGCCGGTCGAAACACCACTTGGGACGCGAACCAACAGCCTCTTTATGGGAACACATGTGGTAAGCGGCAGCGCAACCGCCCTTGTTGTTCGCACCGGCAAAAAGACGGAGTTCGGGGGCATATCCGAACAGCTGAGGTTGAGGCAGCCGGAGACTGAATTCGAGCGCGGAGTAAGAGGCTTCGGATTTTTCCTGCTGGAAGTCACGCTCATGCTGGTCATAGCCATATTTGCCATCAATATCTACCTGGCAAGACCAGTGCTCGACTCGTTCCTCTTCTCCCTTGCGCTTGCTGTGGGGCTGACGCCTCAGTTGCTGCCTGCGATAATCAGCGTCAACCTTGCCCATGGAGCCCGGCAGATGGCGCAGCAGCAGGTAATAGTGAAACGGCTGGCCTCCATTGAGAATTTCGGCAGCATGAACGTTCTGTGCTCAGACAAGACAGGCACCATTACGGAAGGCGTTGTCCAGCTTCATTCAGTGATAGATATCGATGGCAAAGACAGCGAGAAAGCGCTGCTATATGCGTATATCAACTCATCTTACGAAAGCGGTTTTGTCAACCCCATAGATGAAGCGATCCGCCGGAGCAAACAACTGGATATCGACGCATACCACAAGCTCGATGAGGTACCCTATGACTTCATACGCAAACGACTGAGTGTCCTTGCCGAACGAGATGGTCTGCGTATTATGCTGACAAAGGGCGCTTTCTCCAATGTCCTCAATGTCTGCTCATCCGTAGAACTACCTGACGGTACAGCTTCTGATCTTTCGTCATCACTTAACCGCATCGATGCTCGTTTTCGAGAGTTAAGCACAAAGGGTTTTCGTGTCCTGGGACTCGCTTACCGCAGCATCAGCGATACCACAGTGATCGACAAAGACGATGAGCACGATATGGTCTTCATCGGGTTTATCGTGTTGTCTGATCCGATAAAGCCGCGGATAGTTGAAACTATCGGCGAACTCGAACGGTTTGGAGTCTCACTTAAAGTCATCACAGGAGATAACCGTTTGGTCGCGTCCACCGTCGGTTCCCAGATTGGACTAACCAGTACCAGCATTATAACCGGACCGGACCTTCACCATATCAGCGACGAAGCCCTGCACAACCGGGTGAAGTATACGCAGATATTTGCTGAGATTGAACCCAACCAGAAAGAGCGGATCATCCTGGCGCTCAAACGGTCGGGGTATGTGGTCGGATACCTTGGAGACGGCATAAACGATGCCTCTGCTCTGCACGCAGCGGATGTCGGCATCTCGGTTGACAGCGCTGTGGATGTCGCCAAAGACGCGGCTGATATTGTCCTGCTAAAGAAGGACCTCAGTGTCCTTGCTAATGGAGTTCGAGAAGGACGAGTAACGTTCGCCAATACTCTTAAATACGTATTTATGGCTACAAGCGCCAATTTCGGCAACATGTTCAGCATGGCCGGCGCGTCTTTGTTCCTGCCGTTCCTTCCTCTGCTCCCGACGCAAATATTACTGACCAATTTACTTACCGATTTTCCTGAGATGGCGATTGCCAGTGACAGTGTGGACCCGGAAATAGTCCGTGAGCCTCACCGCTGGGATATAAATTTCATCCGCAGTTTCATGATGGTTTTCGGCACATTGAGTTCCGTATTCGACTATTTCACATTCGGTGTTCTGCTGCTGGTTTTACATGCCGGGGTCAATCAATTCAGAACCGGGTGGTTTATTGAATCGGTTATTTCCGCTTCGGTTATAGTATTGGTCATTCGCACACGCAAGACATTCTATACGAGCAGGCCAGGCAGATACCTTATTATGGCTACCGTGCTTGTTGTCATCGTGACTCTGGTTTTACCCCTCACTCCCCTTGGGAGGCTGTTCCAATTCACCGTAATGCCGGCATCGTTCCTTTTGACTGTGGTTCTGATCGTGATAATCTATGTTGCGGGTGGTGAATTGACCAAAAGAGCTTTCTATAAAAGGGTCAAGTTTTAGGCTACTCGGTCCCGTAGACAACAAAGGAGCGGGGATGTTTTCCCGCTCCTTCGTTATTTTTTATGCAATTAGCTTAACAGCCGTTTGCTTATTAATACATCCCGGGCATTCCGCCCATACCGCCCATACCGCCGGGCATTCCTGCCGGAGCGGGTTTCTCTTTTTCGGGCTTTTCGGCCACAAGAGCTTCTGTTGTAAGAAGAAGCGATGCGATACTCGCTGCATTCTCTAGAGCGCTCCGCGTTACCTTCGCGGGATCGATGATTCCGGCCTTCAGCATGTCTTCATACTCGCCGGTTGCGGCATTATAGCCCATGCCCTTCTTCAGCTCTTTGATCCGCTGGACTACGACTGATCCCTCTGCGCCTGCGTTGAACGCAATCTGCCTTGCGGGTTCCTCGAGGGCTCTTCGGACGATGTTCACACCGACCATTACGTCGCTGTTTTCATCCTTCAGCTCGTTCAATGCGGAAACGGCATTGAGCAGCGTGACGCCGCCGCCGGGAACGATTCCCTCTTCAACGGCTGCGCGGGTCGCGGAAAGCGCGTCCTCGATCCTGGCCTTCTTCTCTTTGAGCTCGGTCTCGGTCGCGGCTCCGACTTTGACGACTGCAACGCCGCCGGAGAGCTTCGCCAGCCGCTCCTGCAGTTTCTCACGGTCGTAATCGGAGTCCGTCTCCTCAATCTGGTGCTTGATCTGTGAGATTCTACCCTTGATTGCTTCAGCGGTGCCAGTACCCTCGATAATCGTCGTTTTCTCTTTGGTGATGACGACTTTCTTTGCTGTCCCGAGCTGGGCTATGTCGATATTTTCGAGCTTCAGTCCAAGGTCCTCAGTGATAAAGCTGCCTGTTGTAAGGATGGCGATATCTTCCATCATGGCCTTGCGGCGGTCGCCGAATCCGGGAGCCTTAACTGCGACGCAGTTCAGAGTGCCGCGGAGCTTGTTTACAACCAGAGTTGCAAGCGCTTCGCCTTCGACGTCTTCGGCAAGGATAAGAAGCGGCCTACTTGCGCGCACTACCTTCTCAAGCACCGGGACCATATCCGCGATAGCGCTGATCTTCTTATCGAAGAGCAGAATATACGGTTCATCCAGGACTGCTTCCATTCTTTCGGGGTCGGTGACCATGTAAGGTGAGATATAACCCTTGTCGAACTGCATTCCTTCGACTACATCCAGGCTGGTGTCTCTTCCCTTGGACTCCTCTACCGTGATGACTCCGTCTTTTCCGACTTTGTCCATAGCGTCAGCGATAAGTTCGCCGATTACACTGTCATTACCGGAGATGGATGCGACCTGAGCGATCTCTGAGCGCTCTTTGACCGGCTTTGCGGACTTCTTGATGTTCTCCACGGCCTTTCCGACAGCCAGCTCGATGCCGCGCTTTACAGCCATCGGGTTCGATCCGGCGGCGACGTTCTTCAGACCTTCATGGACTATCGCCTGGGCAAGTACCGTGGCTGTAGTCGTTCCGTCACCGGCGACATCGTTGGTCTTGGAGGCGACTTCGCGCACGAGCTGAGCGCCCATGTTCTCGAACCTGTCCTCGACCTCGATTTCCTTGGCGATGGTAACGCCATCATTGATAACCGTGGGGCTGCCGTATTTCTTCTCGATGACTACGTTGCGGCCTCTCGGTCCAAGTGTTACTTTTACTGCGTCGGCAAGGATATTTACACCTCGCTCAAGCGCTTTTCTTCCATCTTCGTTGAATTTAAGATCTTTTGCGGCCAATTTTACTTTCCTCCCTTTTTGCATTTACAGGATTCGAGCACCGCGAGCACATCGTCCTGGCGAAGGATGATATATTCCTCGCCGTCGACTTTCACTTCCGTCCCGCCGTATTTGGAATAGATGATCTTATCTCCTACCTTAACATCCATCGGGACTGTTTTACCCGAGTCCAGCAGTCTGCCGGGACCAACGGCTATAACCTCGCCCTCCTGTGGCTTTTCTTTAGCTGTGTCAGGAAGAACGATACCACCTTTGGTAACCTCTTCGGCTCCTGTTGCCTTAGCGATGATCCTATCGCTGAGCGGCTTAAGCATAATTAAGCACCTCCTGCGTAGTTGTGATTGTAATTCTTTGGCACTCGATAGCAACGAGTGCTAATCCCGTAAAAGTATACGAAATCTTATACATCAATTGCAAGTAAATTTAAGAAAATCTATTATATAGAGTGTCTTCTTGCTAAATTGCGGGAAATATAGCTGCAGGAGCACGCGCCGAAACGCATGTAACGGATGCAAACGATAAAAACAGGAGGGGACTATACGATGACCGGTTTTGTTGGATCAATTGAGAAGCAAACTCTGGAGAATAATTACTTCCGAAAAGTACTCTTCACCGGCAAGCATTCTCAGCTCGTGGTGATGAGCCTGCGGGGAGGCGAAGAGATCGGAAACGAAATCCACCCGAATGTCGACCAGTTCTTCCGGCTGGAGAAGGGAGAAGCCAGGTTCGTTCTGAACAATGGCAGTGAGGAGCACATCGCGCACGATGGCGACGCAGTCGTGGTCCCTGCGGGAACATACCACAATGTAATCAACACATCGAAGACGGAGGATTTGAAGCTCTATACTGTCTATTCCCCGCCGAACCACCCGGATGGGACTGTACACAAGACAAAAGCCGAAGCGGAGGCTGCAGAGGCGGAAGAACACTCGTAAAGTGTCTGGAATCAGTATTAAAGAGCCCTGCCGGTATTCCTGGCAGGGCTCTTTTTGGTATATCAGTCATCCGCAGGCGTCCGAGTTTCAACTAATAAGGATACGGGAATACGACACCCTGGGTCATGCTCTTTTTACCAGGGTCTCATTATGCATAGTATACCGGTATATGCAGGCTCTCCAATATCTTGGTCATCATAAGAAATGGAGTACGTTATGGAGGCAAATCGCAAACTGGCAGCCTTCCATGTAATGGCGAAACCGACCGGCGCAATCTGCAACCTGCACTGCGACTACTGTTTTTTCCTCAAAAAGATGAGTCTGTATCCCGGAAGCCGATTCTGTATGACGGATGAGGTGATGGAAAGCTACATCCGCCAGACAATCAAGGCTCACCAGACCCCACAGGTCACAATCGCATGGCAGGGCGGAGAACCGACTCTTATGGGTCTCGATTTCTTCAGAAGGTCCGTCGAAGCCGAGAAGAAATATCTGAAGCCGGGAATGCAGGTAGAAAATACCCTCCAGACAAACGGCGTGCTTCTCGATGATGACTGGTGCAGGTTTCTTAGCGATAACAACTTCCTCGTGGGGCTCAGCCTGGATGGTCCGAAAGCACTTCATGACACATACCGCAAAGATAAAACCGGAAAGTCCGTCTTCGAGAATGTGATCGAGGCTGTAAGGCTCATGCAGGAGCGCAAGGTCGAGTTCAACATCCTTTGCACGGTGAACACAGCCAACAGCCCGCATCCGCTCGAGGTCTACAGGTTCTTCCGCGACGAACTGGACGCCCACTACATCCAGTTTATCCCTATCGTGGAGCGGGACAATGATACGGGCTATCAGGAAGGCGAAAAAATCACCGAAAGGTCAGTTAAACCGGAACAATACGGGCGTTTTCTGATCGAAATCTTCGATGAGTGGGTCAGGAAGGATGTTGGGAGCACTTTTGTCCAGTTTTTTGATGGTGTTCTGGCCTCATGGCTTCGCGGTTATTCCACCCTTTGCGTCCTTCGCCCGACCTGCGGAGAAGGGGTCGCGCTGGAGCATAACGGTGATCTCTACTCCTGTGACCACTTCGTGGAACCTCGCGGTTTACTCGGGAATATGATGGAAACTCCACTTGCTGAGCTCGTAAGCTCGCAGAAACAGAGGGATTTCGGCAAGGCAAAGCAGGACTTACTGCCCAAATACTGCCGTGAGTGCCGGTATCTCTTCACCTGCAACGGTGAGTGTCCTAAAAACCGCATACTAGAGACTCCGGATGGGGAACCCGGCCTCAACTATTTGTGTAAGGGGCTAAAAGCTTTCTTCGAGCACACGGAAAAGCCTATGCGTATAATGGCGGAACTCCTGCGGAGAGACCATTACGCGGATGGTGTTATGCAAATAATGGCTGCAGAAGACGCAAAACAGAAAGCAGCGTTCGCAAAAGCAGGAAGAAACGACCCCTGCCCATGCGGAAGCGGGGTTAAGTACAAGAAGTGTCACGGTTCTGGAGCGAAGGAGTAGAGGGTAATGCGGAATTTACAGAGCTATAGAAGCCGTGCATTAATCAGCCTTCTAGCGACTCTCATAATTGTACAACTCATGGCGGTGAGCCATGCCGCGGGTCCTTTGCCATCCTGGACTGATAATCCAGCAAAAGAGAGCATTATACAGTTCGTAAAAACCGTAACGGACAAGAGCAGCCCGAATTACGTACCACCCGAAGACCGGATTGCAGTATTCGACAATGACGGTACTCTGTGGACCGAACAGCCAATACCATTCCAATTTGCATTTGCTATTGACCGGGTAAAAGAGCTTGCGCCTCAGCACCCTGAGTGGAAAAACGAGCAGCCCTTCAAAGCAATTCTGGAAAACGACAGGACGTATCGTGCCAAAGCCACACTACAGGATGTCGGCAAGATCATTATGGCCACGCACGCGGGCATGACTACTGATGAGTTCCAGAACACGGTTTCCAACTGGATCGCAACTGCAAGGCACCCACGGTTCCAGCGGCCATACACTGATCTCGTCTACCAGCCTATGCTTGAGCTTTTGATTTATCTTCGGACTAATGGCTTCAAGACATTCATCGTTTCGGGCGGGACATCCGACTTTATGCGTCCCTGGGTCGAAAATGTTTACAGTATCCCTCCTGAACAGGTAGTGGGCTCAAGCCTTGTAACCGAGTACGAGATGCAGAACAGAAAACCCTTTTTGAAGATATTACCAAAGGTAGACTTTATAGACGACAAAGCAGGGAAACCTGTCGGAATACACAAGTTTATCGGACGCCGCCCGGTAATGGCAGTCGGTAACTCTGACGGAGACCTGCAGATGCTCCAGTATACCGCTGGCGGCAGCGGTATCAGAGAGATGCTTCTCATCCATCACACTGACGCTAATCGTGAATATGCCTACGACAAGGGTACGGAGGAAGCACTTAAAGCCGCAAGAGAAAACGGCTGGACAGTTATCGACATGCAAAGGGACTGGAAAGTGATCTATCCATTCGAAATAAAAAAAGAAAGGGGCAAATAAAGTGGCAGATAAACAACCTAACATTCTCATCATCTGGGGCGATGACATCGGCTGGTTCAATGTCAGCGCCTACAACATGGGCATTATGGGCTACAAAACGCCCAACATCGACCGCATCTGCAAAGAAGGTGCGATATTTACCGACTGGTACGGACAGCAGAGCTGCACCGCCGGACGCGCCGCATTCATCACTGGCCAATCACCGATTAGGACCGGGCTCACTAAAGTCGGATTGCCCGGTTCGCCCATCGGCCTGCAGCCGGAAGACCCGACAATCGCCGATCTCCTCACTCCGCTTGGATACGTTTGCGGGCAGTTCGGCAAGAACCACCTTGGTGACAGCGACAATTTCCTGCCCACTGTTCATGGCTTCGATGAGTTCTTCGGGAACCTGTATCACATGAACGCCGAAGAAGAACCGGAGAACCCGGACTATCCGAAGGACCCCAAGTTCAAGGAGAAATTCGGGCCGAGGGGCGTTTTGCACAGTTGGGCGATGCCGGACGGGACGCAGAGGATTGAAGACACCGGCCCGCTCACAAAAAAGCGCATGGAGACCATCGATTACGAGATCACGGATGCGGCTCTATCTTTCATGGACAGGGCAACTCAGGAAGAGAAGCCGTTCTTCCTGTGGTGGAACTCGACCAGGATGCATGTCTGGACGCACCTCCGGCCGGAAGCTGAAGGAAAGACCGGCCTGGGAGTATATCCTGACGGAATGGTGGAGCATGACGGCCATGTTGGACAACTGCTGGATAAGCTCGATGAACTCGGTATCGCAGATAACACGATCGTAATGTATTCGACCGATAACGGCGCCGAGGTAATGAGCTGGCCTGACGGGGGAAGTACCCCGTTCAAAGGCGAAAAGGACACCAACTACGAGGGCGGCTGGAGAGTCCCCTGCGCTATCCGCTGGCCTGGAGTGATCGAGCCCGGAACAGTATCGAATGAGATCTTCTCCCACACCGATATGCTGCCGACACTCCTCGCAGCCGCTGGGGAACCGAATATCGTGAAGGACCTCAAGAATGGGTATCGAGCTCATGACAAGACATTTAAGGTGCATATAGACGGTTACAACCTTCTTCCGCATTTATCCGGGCAGGAAAAGGAAAACCCGCGCAAGGGCTTTTTGTACTGGAGCGATGACGGCGATCTGATGGCAGTACGGGCAGAAAACTGGAAGATTACTTTCCTTGAGCAGCGGGTTAAAGGAATGGGTGTCTGGTCTGAACCGATGGTGAAGCTCAGGGCTCCGTATCTATTCAACCTGCGAAGCGATCCTTTTGAAAGAGGACAAGAAAACGGGTCTCTGTTCTATGGCAAATGGATGGCGGACCGCATGTTTGTTATAGTCCCGGCGCAGACATTAGTGCAGCAGTTCATGGAGACTCTCAAGGACTTCCCACCGAGGCAAAGGCCTGCCAGCTTTACTGTAGGCGATGTTCTGGAAAACCTCGAGAGCCATTCGAAGTCTATG
The DNA here is from genome assembly GCA_039680575.1 of Armatimonadota bacterium. GTDB lineage: Bacteria > Armatimonadota > UBA5829 > UBA5829 > DTLH01 > JBDKSP01. The sequence goes on along the minus strand of JBDKSP010000020.1, from coordinate 31,913 downwards.
GAAGCTGCTATGGTGGGAGCTTCCGCATAGAGAATAGAAAAAAAATAACGTCATCAGCGATCGATAAAACCGGAAAGGAATCAAACGATGTATAGAAAAACAGTATTAACAATCATCGGAGCATCCATTTTGGTGGCACTGGCCATTGTCCTGGCCTGGGCGCAGACTGCAAATGAGATCGAGCTTACCAAAACAAACATACAGGCCGAGAGACAGCAGATTGTCTCCGATTACATGAATCTGGATGACCAGGAAGCAAACAAATTCTGGCCTGTATATAATAGCTACCGCAGTGACATGTCCAAACTGAACGACAGGCTGCTAAAGGCCGGACAGAGCTTTGCGAAGAGCTACGACAATATGACGGACGATCAGGCGCGAACACTGCTCAGTGAGTTCCAAGACATTCAAGCTCGGCGGATCAAACTGCAAACCAAGTACGCGCCCAAGTTTGAAAGCGCAATAGGAGCCAAAAAAACCCTGCGGTTCTATCAGCTGGAGAACAAGATGGACGCGGTGGTAAACTACGACCTTGCCGGAGCTGTACCGCTGGCACAATAGTCACGGATGAGTAAATCCGGATTCAACTGGAGGCAATGAAATGGCAAAACAGTTCAATGGGATCATCAATCTTGACATAAGAGACTCGAAACCTGACTGGTCACCTTTTGAGCCCCCGAAATCCAAGGATGGGGCTCCAAATGTACTGTATATCGTTTGGGATGACACAGGAATTGCCGCGTGGGACATCTTTGGCGGTTTGATAGAGATGCCCAACATGAAGCGCATCTCTGATAAGGGGCTCCGCTACACTAACTGGCATACCACAGCCCTCTGCTCCCCTACCCGCTCATGTCTTTTGACCGGACGAAACGCTCAGATGAACGGCATGGCGTGTATAGTGGAGGGTGCAACCGGGTTCCCCGGATCTTGTGCCGTCATTCCGCCTGAAAACGGCATGATTTCTGAGATTCTGGTAGAAAACGGCTACAGCACATTCAGCCTGGGTAAGTGGCACCTTACCCCGGACACGGAGTCCAATATGGCCGGTCCAAAGAGGACATGGCCTAGCGGCAGGGGTTTTGAGCGCTATTACGGGTTCCTGGGCGGTGAAACCAACCAGTGGTATCCTGATCTGACATATGACGATCACTTTATAGATCAACCATATAAGCCCGAAGAGGGTTATCACCTGTCTAAAGACCTGATAGACAAAGCTCTGGAGTTCATCCAGGACCAAAAACAGGTGGCTCCCGACAAGCCATGGATGATGTATCTCGCTTTTGGAGCAAACCATGCGCCGCATCATGCTCCAAAGGAGTGGGCGGACAATTACAAAGGCAAATTCGACATGGGCTACGAGAAATACCGTGAGATCACATTCGAAAACATGAAGAAAATGGGGACAATCCCGCAGGATACGGAGTTATCTTCCATCAACCCATGGCCTGCGCCGGATGTCATCTCGGAAGCCGATATGGTACTGCCGTGGGACTCGCTGTCGGATGACCAGAAAAAGCTATTCTCCCGGATGGCGGAGGTCTATGCCGGGTATTCCAGCTACACCGACCATGAACTCGGACGGCTGCTCGACTACCTGGAAGACTCCGGGCAGTTGGAAAACACTATCATCGTAGCGGTGTCGGACAATGGCGCAAGCGGTGAGGGGACTCCCAATGGTTCGGTCAATGAGAATAATTTCTTCAATGGCTGGCCGGACGATCTTCAGGAAAACCTGAAAATGTTGGACAAACTTGGTAGTCCGAACACATATAATCACTACCCCACAGGTTGGGCATGGGCGTTCAATGCTCCCTACAAGATGTTCAAACGCTACGTTTTGGAAGGTGGTATCGCAGACCCATGTATTATTGCCTGGCCGAAGGAAATGAAGCGAGTCGCCGGACAGGTTCGAGACCAGTATCACCACGCGATAGATATAATGCCGACAATTCTCGATTGCCTGGGAATAGACCCGCCGATGTTCATCAAAGGGTATGAGCAGTCTCCGATCCAGGGGACAAGTATGCGTTATACCTTCGATAACCCTAATGCTCCGACTACGAGGCACACCCAGTACTACTCGATGCTTGGAACACGTGCTATCTATCAGGACGGATGGAAAGCAGTGGCGCGGCACGGAGCGCTTGCAAGTACCAGCCACTTCATGGACGACAAGTGGGAACTGTATCACTACGAGAAGGACCGTTCCGAAACCCACAACCTGGCCGAAGAGTATCCGGACAGGTTGAAGGGACTGGTCGCGGCATGGTTCGCCTACGCTGGCAGAAATAACGGCTTCCCTCTTGACGATAGAGCACCTATAGAGCTGCTTAACGATACACGCCCGGAGATAGCCAAGCCCCGGAACAGCTATATCTACTATCCGAACACCAGCGCAATTGCGGAGAGAGTGGGGCCGGACACACGCAACCGATCTTTCTCCATTCTTGCTAACGTCGATATAGACACTTCCGAAGCCGAAGGAGTCATCTTCTCTATGGGCTCCAGGTTCGGCGGCCATTCACTTTTTGTGAAGGGCGGCAGACTCTATTACATATACAACTTCCTCGGTATAGAGTCATACAAACTTGTATCTGACAGGCAAATTCCGACCGGGAAAGTTTTCCTGGGGATAGAGTTCTCCAAAGAAAATGAGGACCCGAAAGGCGTAGCGAACGGTATCGGTAAGCTCTATATTAACGATGATGTCGCTGCCGAAGGACAGATGAGGACCCAGCCGGGAGCATTCGGTTTAGCGGGAGGGCTTACTGTCGGCCGCAGCGGACCGGACCCCGTGAGTCCTGAATATGATTCTCCCTTTGAGTTCAAGGGAGGCACCATCAAACGTGTAACCGTCAACCTGACAGGTGAACATTACGTGGATGTGGATGCAGAAGCCAAGGTAATGCTCGCTCGAGAGTAAATCTCGAAAATGCGTCTCAAGTCCCCCTTCTTAGCAGAAAAAGAAGGGGGAACCTAAAGAGTTTCGGCTTGAGATGTAATACATATTTATTATATGAGTTGCCAAAACCCAATAGGTAATTACCAGCTTGCAATTGTGCAAATCATTGCCGGGAGGAAAGCCGAATGAAGCACAGACCTGAAATTTTAATCCAGGCAGCGTTAGCATTATTCTTGTTATGCGCAATAGGGCATTGTGAGGCACAACCTCAGGCCAAAGAAAACGATCCGAACAAGTGGAAGCAGTCTTTCACTACCTATTTCTGGCTTCCGGCACAAAACGGTGATGCAGTTGTGCGTGGCAGGCCGGTTGATGTCGATATAAGCATTTCGGACTCCTGGGATGCGCTTTCTTCCCTCGATGGAGCTGCCGTTTTTCACTATGAGGCACAGAAAAAGCGGTCTTACATCCTTGCGGACCTGTTTTATATAAAGCTGGAAGATAATGTGTCGACAGCGCAGGGTGACGCTGAGTTTGAAAACTCACAGACAATTGCCGAGCTTGCGACAGCTCTAGAAGTGAGCAGGAAAATGCTGAATACCGGCCGGATACAAACAGTGGATTTACTGGGAGGTCTTCGCTACAGCAAGCTTGCGCTGAAGCTAAAAGGGGCGGTTAATGCCGAAGGAGATCAGTCCTGGATAGATCCGTTTATCGGCGCCAGGCTCACACGAAGGCTTTCTGATCAGTGGACATTCTGGACAAGAGGAGATATCGGAGGGTTCGGCATAGGAGATGCGTCGGATTTCACCTGGAATCTCGTGCTTGGATTCCAATATATTCTCTCCGATATGTGGGAGTTGAATCTCGGCTGGAGATGGCTGGACTATGATCATGATACAGGAAGCGGAAACAGCAGGTTCGAATATGATGTCCTGCTGGATGGACCGTTTATAGGATTCACATATAACTGGTAGTGAGGCAACTTCATATGGCTGAAACCCAGGAGACTAAAGCCGATAAATCGACGCAACTGGCAGAGGAAAGGACGAATCTTGCACGGCAGCGCACAATAATAGCCACTGAACGGACTCTAATGGCGTGGGTCAGGACTTCCATTTCCCTGATCGGGTTCGGGTTCACATTAGCTAAGTTCTTTCAATATCTTGGCCGCATCGAGGTATTTGGCAGAGTCCGGGCACAGGCGCCAAGAAACCTTGGTTTGACGCTGGTCGCGTTGGGCACATTATCGTTGATCGTTGCAGCCATCCAGCACAGGATATACCTGAACCAGATGGGAGTTAAAGAAGGCAGATATCTGTGGTCGCTGTCCTTCATTGTCGCTATATTTGTAGTATTGATTGGGATATTCGTATTCATAGGGATGCTTTCCGGAGAAGGTCCATACTAAAGCCATAATTTGAAGAAACGCATGACTGAGAGAATTCGGCTTGCGAAACTAATACCCGGGCTCGCCTGGATCCGTGGATACGACCGGTCGTTCTTCAAGTATGACCTGGTGGCGGGGCTTTCTGTAGCCGCCGTTGCGCTCCCGACCGGTATCGCCTATGCCCCACTCGTCGGTGTCCCGCCGGTCTACGGCATTTATGCAAGCATTCTGTCACTTGTTGCATACGCGCTGTTTGGCTCTTCCCGGCAGCTAATTGTGGGACCTGATGCAGCCACGGCAGTCCTGGTTGGAGCAGCGCTCACAAACACTGCAGGTGGAGACACATCAAAGTATGTGGGACTCGCAGCAACTCTGACCCTCATGACAGGTCTGATATGCGTTATTGCAGGCGTAATCAGGCTGGGGTTCGTGGCAAATTTCCTGGCTCGGCCAATCCTTATGGGATTTATGAACGGGGTCGGGCTCAGCATAATAGCGGGGCAACTGAGCAAACTGTTCGGCTACTCAGTGCCTTCCACAGGATTCTTTCGGACGATTTTTTATTTCTTCTCGAAAATCGGGCAGACCAACATAGTGACGCTTATCGTCGGTGTGTCGGCGTTTGTCCTGCTCATGTTCCTGAGACGAAAATCCCGAAGAATTCCCGCTCCACTGATTGCCGTAATCGCGGGAATAATCGCCGCAGCCATCCTGGACCTCGGCAAATATGGTGTAGCTGCCGCAGGGACTGTTCCGGCAGGGCTTCCGCCGGTTACGCTCCCCCACCCAGGCTTTGACGATCTGGAAGCGTTGATACTCGGTTCAATCGGCATTGCGATTGTCGGTTTCAGCAGTGGAATGGTGACTGCAAGGAGCTTTGCAGCGAAAAACGGTTATGACCTGGATGCAAATCAGGAATTTATCGGCCTCGGGATGGCGAATATAGCCGCAGGAATTTCTCAGGGGTTTGCCGTGAGCGGGACAGACTCCAGAACAGCCATCAGTGATTCCACTGGCGGGAAAACCCAGATGACAGGCATTATCGCAGCCGTGGTCATGCTGGTCGCACTCCTCATTCTTACCGCACCGCTTGCCTATCTTCCGGTAGCTGTTATCGGAGCAGTGCTTATCTCCGCGGCAGTCGGGCTGTTCAATTTTCCCTATATGAAATACCTCTGGAGCGTAAGCAAGCCGGATTTTCTCCTTGCAGTCGTTACCTCTCTTGGAGTTATCACGGTCGGTGTGCTCCCTGGCATACTTGTCGCAGTAACTCTCGCAATGGTCCAGATACTTAAGAGGTCGTCTCGGCCTCCTGATGCCATACTCGGAGAAATCCCAGGCATAGAAGGCTATTTTGATGTGGCGAAGTATCCAGAGGCAGAACAATTACCCGGGCTGGTCATGTACAGGATCGATTCAGCCATACTTTTCTTCAATGCAGATTACCTGCGGACGAGAGCAAGAGAAATTACGTCGGAGTCCATGCCGGAGTGGTTCATTCTTGACGCTGAGTCCATCCCGATGATCGACACAACCGCTGTGGACCATCTGGATAAGGCGTTGACCGAACTCAAGAATGAAAGCATCACTTTCGCACTGGCTCGGCCGAATGAACAGGTGCGCGATATGATCGACCGAACCGGCCTGGCGGAGAAAATCGGTGAAGATCATATCTTCAGGAGCGTCAGGTCCGCTGTAGACGCTTTCAGGAATAGAAATAAAATGGCCCAGTGAAGCGTATCGAAAGAGTTTTGGCAATTGATGCAACAAATATGCATTACATCTCAAGCCAAAACTCTGCAGATTCTTCTTTACTTAACCTATAATCCGAGCGCCCCTCAAGACCTTGCCTTCAGGCAATTCATCAGGTCCGGGAGACAGGCGAAGGTACTTCACGTTTTGTCCGGGGATCATCATAAGGTCTCCATCCACTTCCAGTGCCAGCCGGTCTGTTTCAAGGGCTTTTTTGACGGAGGCGGCTATAGTCATGGCATCATTGCCCGCCTGCTTGGGATACTCAACGATAAGGTTTGTGCCATCAATAAAATACACAGTCATTCGCACCATTCTGTCCATGTTTTTGCTCCTTATCCGAAATTCCGGTTGATAATACACTTCCCATATTTACCTGCTTTTCATTCCAGTATTCTCAACTACATATAGATTCGATGACGATTAAATATTTATCTATATCAGTGCAATAACATGAAGGATATTTATTCAGAAAAGCAGAAGGGTATATAATATGAAACTCACAATTTGACCCTATCATAATACCCGGCAACATATACTCCGCTAGAGCATTACAGCTTTGGTAATCGCTACCGTATGAGCTGTAAGCTAGCTGCAACACATTTTCGTAAACCACTGTGCTTTCTCATCGGTTAAAGTCGTCCGGTATATCCGGCTGACTTTTCCGGCAGCGAGTTTTCCGTGAAACAATAATAAAGGGATACGTATGGCAACAAAAGCATTGAAGAAGAACAATTCAGGATATTCACCCGGCAGTATCAGAGAACTGCTGGTTATAGCACTGCCAATGATGGCATCGAATGCCTGTGATACGGTAATGACATTTACCGACAGGCTCTTTCTTTCAAAACTGGGCACAGAGCACATGAATGCAGCGCTCTGCGGTGGATTGATGAGTTTTCTGATGTCCACCTTTTTCCTGGGGCTAATAGGATATGGTACAGCATTAATCGCGCAATATTTCGGTTCCGGTCAGAAACGCAACTGCTCGGTAGTAGTGACACAGACAGCAGTTATCGCGGTGCTGGCTTACCCGATAATACTCTTGCTCGCTCCATTGGTTAGATCATCGTTTCGCTCATCAGGAATTGCCCCTGAGCAACTTGTTCCGCAGACGATATTCTTCAACATTCTGATATATGCGTCCATCGTAGGATTGCTGCGTTCCGCGCTTGGCTGTTTCTTTTCAGGTATTGGCAAAACCCGGATTGTCATGATTGCCTCTGCAGCCGCGATGGTAGTAAATGTGGGAGTCAATTATGTACTTGTCCTGGGACATTTCGGAGTGCAGTCCATGGGAATACGAGGATCTGCGTACGGGACAATCACCGGAGGCGTTTGCGGACTCCTGATTCTGGCTGCGGCTTATTTCTTCGGAAAAACGCGCAGAGAATACGGTGTCAAAGATTCGTTCAGGATAGATCTCTCGATTATGCGCCAACTCCTGAAGCTCGGCTATCCGGCGGGGTTGGAGTTCTTCCTCAATCTTGCCGCATTTTCCGTTATGGTCACGCTCTTCGATTCACAGGGGCAGATAGTCGCTACCGCCGCCTCTGTGACATTGAATTGGGATATGGTGGCTTTCATTCCACTTGTTGGAGTGGAAATCGCGGTAACAAGTCTGGTCGGCCGTTACATGGGAGCAAGGCAACCGGATACGGCTCACACTGCAGCGATGTCAGGGATAAAAATAGGTTCGATGTTCTCTTGCGTTATGCTGATTATGTTCCTGACAATTCCTTACGCGCTTGTCAATGTATTCCGACCGGAAGTCAACGACACCGTTTTCGCACAGTCAATGCCGCTGACGCTTTTCATGGTGCGCCTCGTTGCTGTCTATGTGCTTGCTGAAGCAACGATGGTTGCATTCACAGGAGCGCTTCGCGGCGCAGGAGACACATTCTGGGCGATGAGTATATCGGTAACTCTTCACTGGCTGATGGTTGTAATACTCTACGTTATGTTCAATGTGATGCATGCCTCTGCGCAATTTGCATGGACAGCGCTGGTCGCATGGATGCTGATCTTCATCTTTGTGTTCTACCTGCGTTACCGGAGCGGTAAGTGGCGCGAGATAAAGATAATACACGATCCGGTAGATATGCTCCCGGTCCATGAGGGTTTTCATGAACCGGCCGATATATAGTAAAAAACGGTAATAGCTGCTCTCAGTCTGCTCACCAGACCTTTAGCTTCTGGGAGGAGTGATATAAACGGTTCTGGACTTTCTGTCGTAGGTGATTTTGCCGCTTACTGCATCCACAGCCGTTCTTACCGGTGCAAAAACACGGCCTTCACAGACGAACGGTGCGGCGTCTAGCCGCACTGTTCTTACCAACCGTCCTGCGCTGTATTTCTTATCCATGTCATATCTATAAATCCGCATATTTCTCGATCTTACAGTGACTCGAACGGTCCTATCTCTGCGTGGGAACCGGGCATAGAACGCCTTTTGCGACTGGACCCAGGTCACCTTTCCACCCAACCTTTCCAAAGCTTCACGTGCGGGCAGGAAGCTCCGTCCATTACGGATAAATCCGCGGGCTTCCGTCTCCTGCCTTGCAACTATGATTCTGACCGCAGGGAAAGTCCCGCAATCCAGGTGAACCATCGGCCATTCCTTATACTTATTGTCAGGCCTTTCCCTTTGCCGCTCTGCTACTGCAGGGATAAAGCTGAGTATCAGCGCCACAATCATTACTCGCTTAAGCATTTTCGGATTCCTTTACTTCTGCTCGCGGCCAATGAGACTTCCGACGGTAAGCCCGGTTGGCGCTGATGTAACTTGCTCGGCTCCCTCACCCGATTCTGCTGCAGCTTCTACTCCAGCCGGTTCTCCGGGCGCTTTTGAGCCTAAAAGCTCGGCTACCTCTTCAAAGCCTTCTTTAGCCTTCGCTGCCGAGACGGGATCGAGACGGTACAAAAGGCTTGTAAACTCTCCGACATGGACTATTTCTTCCAGCGCGATATCATATAGGACTTTCCGCGCGTCTTCGTTCTTGGTAGCGTCCATATGCGACAGATACAAATGCACAGCCTCAAGTTCCGCTGAAATATTCAGCATAATTGCACGTACCAGCTCAGTGTGAGACATCTCTCGCTCGACTAATCCCTTGAAAGGGTCTACGAATTCAGGCATAAGTGTAACCTCCATCTGAATTATATATACAGTCCAGCAGATACCCATTTACGAAGAGTGGTTACACTTTGCCGGGGACTTTGAATCGCGAATGACACGAAGGAACACGAAAAACGCGAAATGGGATTGGTGGATATTTGCACAATCAGCCCCTTCTCCCCTTGCGGGAGAAGGCTGGGATGAGGGGTATGTTGCGGGAATGGCAGGTCTGTATAATCTACTGATTTGCACATATTTAATTCCCGCAGCAGTAACATACAATAGATGCCCTGGAGAATGGGGACCGGGGCATGGATCCCCCGGTCCATCAGTGTTCCCGCCGCATAGAAAAAATCTCCACCTTCCGCGGTCCTAAAGCTGATGGCTGACTGCTGATTGCCGACAGCTATTCCCCGTTCCCTTTTCTCGTAATCTCTACGCCTACGGTACGAACGAAGCGGAAGGCGGAGGGCTTTTTTACGGTGACTGTAACTTCCTTCACCATAGGGTTTTCGAGGCAGGTTTCGGCGGTGCGCTCGGCGAGTGCTTCTATCAGGTAAAAACGTGACGATTCAGCCATCTCAAGTATGCAGTCTTTAAGCAGGCTGTAGTCTACGGTATACTCAAAGTCGTCGCTCTTCCCCGGTTTGCTCAGGTCTACAGAAAGCGAAACGCTTATGAATATCTCCTGCGGCTCTTTTCGCTCGTAATCCCTGATTCCTATGATACACCGGGTTAGAATATCGTCTATGAATATCCTATCCATTCGTATACTCTTTCAGATGCCTGCCGCCGTCCACATAGACCACTTCACCAGTCAGAAAATCCGTCCCTGCGAGGTATACGACCGCATCGGCGACATCTTCGGCAGATCCGTGCCGTTTGAGTGGGACCGTATGCACCAACCGGTCGAGATAGCTTTCATCCTGTCCGGGAGGAGGCAGGATAAGTCCGGGAGCTACAGCGTTGACGGCGATATCCGGCGCGTATTCGAGCGCCATCATCCTGGTCATCACGGCAAGAACATGCTTACTCCAGATATAACCTGCATGCGCCCAATCGTAGCCGCTTATACGGCTGTCCAGGAGGTTTATTATCATGCCATGTCTCATGTGCTTAGCAAAAGCTCTTCCCAGCACAAAAGGGACCCATGCATTGATCTGCATGTTTGAAACAAAGCTATCGAAGGTTATCGAGTCGAGCTTCTCCATCGGGAAGATAGACGCATTGTTGACCAGAATATCTATCGGACCAACTGTATCGAGCGAACGCAGGAAGAGTGACTCGTATTCATCCGGATTGCTGAAGTCAGCCTTCACTGTCCAGCTGTTGACTCCGTGCTCGGCGAGCTCCATTACAAGCTTTTCTGCCTCAGATGCGGAGCTATTGTAGTGGATTACGATATTCACTCCCTCTCCCGCAAGCGCCAGCGCTGTAGCACGCCCAATTCTCTTTGCAGCTCCAGTGATAAGCGCAGTTTTCCCTCTAAGCGATCTTTTTCCCATCCAAGCTCCTTTTGCAGTCTATAAGTTTATGCCTGTCACCTACAATAGCTTATCTATTTTTGCCGCTAAAATAAAGTCATTTCTGGAAAGTCCGCCGATTTTATGCGTCGAGAGTTCTAATTTCACCTTGTTGTAGCTGATGCAGATGTCCGGGTGGTGGTCTTCGGTCTCCGCAATATCAGCTACATCATTAACAAAGTCGATGGCGCTCTTGAAGTCCTTCAGTTTGTACTCCCGGACGATCTTATTATCTTCCAGTATCCATTCCGGTACCTGTATGGACAGGTCTTCCGCGTCTTCGAGCGGCAGCGGTGAAGATCCTGCCCTGGTCGGAATCGTTTTCTCCTCTGCGAGCCTCATAACGAACCTCCTGTTGCACGCTTAATATGACACTATTATGTAATCGCACCTCTTAAGGCTTCCGGTAGAATCTGTCTGCCGTTTCTGATGATACTTCTCGCGTCTTCTACCCTTTCCCATACGTTGCACATCATCATGCCTCTGACTTTGCCGTCTCTTAAGTAGTAGATGACCCCGGTATCGTATTGTTTCTGCCAATCCGCGTATGTTTCGAGCTTCGAATTGATATCCCCTACTGCCTCGTAGCCGAAATCGAAGAGATCGGAGAAGAAATAAGGCATATAAGTATAAGGCTCATCTGCTCCGGCCATATTGAGCCCGGCATGACGCCCCTGGTTGATCGCGTTGTCCCAGTGCTCGATCCTCATCATCTCGCCGAGAGCCGCGTAAGGAAAATAGGCGTTATCTCCAGCAGCATAAATGTCGGGATGCGATGTCTGGAGACGGTCGTTCACTGTAATCCCGTTTTGGATTGTAAGTCCCGCCATCTCTGCAAGCTCGATAGATGGAATTATCCCCGCGCCGACGATCACTATGTCCGACTCGATCAGAACATCCGCCTTAGTGCGAGTTAAAAACACATCCCGCTGCTTTTCTATCATCACGGGCACATCACTGGAATAGATATTTACACCCCGGTTGATATATTCATCCTGTATCGCTCGCCCCAGACCTTCGGGAAAGACTCTCTGGACGAGATAGGCTTCTGGATATACCATCGTTACTTCTACTTCATTGATGTCGAGCGCTGCCGCTATCTCCGAACCGATAAATCCGCCGCCTATGACGACAGCTCGCGTCTCTTCAGTCGCTTCTTCCCTTAAGCTGAGGTAGTCGTCCAGGTAGCGGTAGTAATAAATCCCATCGAGGTCTCCACCCGGTATATCAAGAGCCCTGGGAACACCGCCGGTTGCCAAAAGGAGCTTATCGAAGAGATACGTGCCGCCTCTGCTGTCCGTGACGTTCTTTTTTGAGGCATCCACCCCGACAACATCCACATCGAACGCGAGGTCAACGTTATTATCTTTGTAAAAATCACTGTCATGGACGAAGATGTCCTCGACTTTCTTCTGACCGAACCACAATTTCTTCGTTAACGGAGGGCGGTCATACGGCAGATGCTTTTCGCTCCCGTAGAGCAGGATCGAGCCTTCTTTGTCCCGTTCTCTGATCCCATCGACAGCCGATGCGCCCGCCAGACCACCGCCCACAATGATATATTTGTATGATTTGAGCATAGTAATCCTCCTGAACCAGACAATGAAAAGTCTACCCAGGAGATTGAAGTTCAAAAAGGGCTTTAATATTTAGGGGATTGGTTTATGCCGTGCTTCGGGACGAACTGCGGTCCCGAAGCACGATTACAAGTTGCTTATGACTGCTTAACTGACCCCGAAAGGTCCAAGACCTTGCTATCGTCAGCGGTTTTCTTTTCGAACGTGGATCTCTCGATGAGCTTCTTGAGCTCTTTCTCGTAAGCGGCTCCATCCAGCGGCATCTCGACCGTGGAATTCGTAAGTGTCGAGTAGAGCATCGCGTTTGCCAGTTCGACGGACTTGATACCTTCCTCAGCCGGAGCCAGAAGCGGCGTTCCATTAAGAATCGCATTTACGAAATTCTGCGTAATCGCGGGGTGCTGCTCGCCGTGTCCCGATACAGGAATTTCTATCCGCCAGACCGGCGGCGTCGCGAACGCCTGATTTGTCGTCCTGCTGAACTCGGTTGTGGGGACCTCGTTTCTGATGAAGCGTATATTCGACCCATCAATTGTGACTCTGCCTCTCTCACCGCAGACTTCCAGCCTGTTTACGCCGGGAGCCTCGCCAGTAGTCGTTATGAAAACGCCGGTTGCTCCGTTCGGATATTCGAGATACGCGGTTACCTGGTCCTCAACCTCTATGTTGTGATTCGCGCCGAACTTACAGAAGGCTCGGACTTTGCTCGGCATTCCGAAAAGCCACTGCATCAGGTCGAGCTGGTGCGGACACTGATTCGTAAGCACACCGCCGCCCTCACCTTTCCAGGTAGCTCTCCAACCGCCGCTCGCATAATAGCTTTCCGTCCTGAACCAGTCCGTAATGACCCAATTTACGCGGGTGAGCTCTCCAAGTTCACCGTTTTCGATCAGAGCCTTTAACTTCTGATAGTGCGGGTCCGTCCTCTGGTTGAACATCGCGGAGAAGACCTGGTCTTTGTTCTTGTGAGCTGCTATAAGGCGCTCACAGTCGGCCTTGTGGACGGAAATCGGCTTCTCCACAAGAACATGAAGCCCCTGCTCGAGCGCGTCTATCCCAATCGTGGTGTGGAAATAGTGCGGGGTCGCTATGATGACCGCATCGACTTCACCGGAGCGAATAATCTCTCTGCTATCCGTATACGTTTTCAATGCTGAGAATCTCTTGAGTTTTTCCGGCGCGATATCGCACACGGCTGTAAGCTCGCAGCCTTTGATCCTGCCGTTTTTGATATACTCGGCATGTCCGCTCCCCATGCCGCCTACTCCGATGATTCCCAAGCGAACTTTGTTACTCATATAAAACTCCTAAACTAAACCCTTTTCTATTTATTTACTTCAATATGCTCAGGGACCTTGTCCAGCGGATAGTATTCATGCTCGACTTTGTCCTTGTAAACTTTGAACACGCGAAAACCCACAGGTGTCCTTGTGAACGATTTGCTTAACGGGCCGGTAGTAATCAGTGATAACTTGCCATACTGCCCAAACACTTCCATATGCAGGTGCCCAGCTAAGGCATAATCGACTCCATAGGTACTCATCAATGACAGATAATCCTTGCGCTCGGCCAGCGGTATGTTGTCATTGGCATCAACCTCGTCGGGATTATTTATAAACCATGGATGATGGGTCAGAACGAAAATATGGTCGGCGTTGTTCTTTCTAGCCTCCGCCAGTTGGCTCTCGAACCATCCCCGCTGGGCTTTTCGTATCACCTGATCGCCCTCGGTATAATGGATCACAGAGGAATCGAGCACTAGAAAAGTGGAACCCCCATACGTGAATGAATAGTAATCCGTTCCGAACATCTTTCTGTAAGACTGCACATCACTTTCCGTAGCCGGAGCCAGGTCGTGGTTACCGGAAACAAGAAACAGCGGTATTTCCGGTCGGATCTTCTTTGCTACTTTCCAGAAAGCATTGATTTGTTCTGCGTCATGCTTGCGATTTACCAGATCACCTGATATAACCACAAAAGCCGGCTGAAGCTGGTTTATATGCTTTACAGCCTTCTCGAAGTTTTTTACTTCCTGGGTCACGTTCTTATCTTTCTCCGAGAATCCCAACTGGGGATCAGCTATCTGAATGAACATGAACCCGTTGTCATTCGCAATAGCAGGTATACACAACAACAGGAGTAATAAGATTAACGCTTTTCTATAACGCATGTGCCTGTCCTCCGTATCAAGCCGACTTAACATTTTAGTTATTTTAACTCCGTGCGAGCATAGTGACAATAGCTGATTTGGAGTGCGGCGGCTTGACGCCGCTTTTCTATCTACATTCTCTATCCGTCGTTTCCCGCAAATTTCGCGGATTTAGCGGATGGAGGAGATATATAATATCTACAATAATACCAAAATTCATGGTTGCGTTTCATGAACCGTATATGGTAGAATTCGGTAGTAATGGAGAGATGGCTGAGTGGTCGAAAGCGACCGCCTGCTAAGCGGTTGTAGGGTCATATAGCCCTACCCCGGGTTCGAATCCCGGTCTCTCCGCCACTTGCAGGAGCCCCGGATCTATTACAGATTGCGGGGCTTTGCCGTATAAAGAGTTTCGGCTGAAACGATATTTATTAATCATTATATCAACTGCCAAAACTCCGTAGGTGAAAGGAAGAGCAGACTTTTGAGACCCGGGTTATGGATGGCTCTCGCGTCGCTTGTGGTTGTCTCGTTCGCGCCTCGTGCAGTGGCAGACGCCTCGCTGGACAAATACTTCTCGCTGCGGCGAGAACATCAAGCTCTCGGACTTCCGATTTCCCGTGTCAAAGCCGATCCGCAGGCCTATCAAGGCAAAGTCTTTGAGCTGAGAGGGACCCTCTCAGGCACAGCAAACAGCAGTGATAACAACACATTTCTCATAATCGAATGTGACGGCGGGTCCTACGTGGTCACATGCAATGACACCCCCGAAATATCTCCTGGCAGCAAAATATGCCTGCTTGTCCGAGTCGGGGAAAGAAGCACATTTAGCCTTTCAGACCTGCGGCTGGTCGCGTTTGCCCCTTATAACGAAGTCTCGGAGCGGGAGGAAAAAGCTCTCCTGGCCGAACAAGACAAAAAAGCCCGGCTCGCAGCAAAACGAGCACAGCAGAAATCAGACCGCGCGAAGAGACAGACCGCTCGCGCCGCCCAAACCAAGACCCCGGTGTCGACGGACATCGTTACGGCTTACAAGAATGCCATCAAGTCGTTCAACCGCAGGCTTTCCGACTCAGAAGCCGATACCATCGCGCAGAGCATACTTGGCTTCAGCATAAAGTATGAGGTCGATCCTCGGCTTGTCGTAGCAGTAATACTCGCTGAATCACATTTCAACCCATCCGCAACGTCACCCAAAGGCGCTAAGGGATTGGGGCAATTGATGCCGGGAACCGCTGCCGGACTGGGCGTATCCAATGCTTATGACCCGGTAGAAAATATCGCCGGAAGCATAAAACTGATCCGGGGACATCTGGACAGGCTTTCCGGGAACGCCAGTTGGACGGAACTCACCTGGAACCATCTGGCGCTTGCGCTCGCAAGCTACAACGCAGGTCCGGGAGCCGTCAGAAAATACGGCGGAGTCCCTCCCTACCGCGAAACCCAGACTTATATAAAGAAAATATTCTCCATCTATAAAAAGCTCTGCGGGATTAAATAGTGATTATCATATTTTTCTTTACGACTCGTTTAGACCGGGTATAACAAACTCATAAAAACTCTGGAGGCAAGCAGTGGTTAAGCAGGTTCTTGACAATGGACTAACCATTCTTATCGAAGAGCGCCCGGGGAGCCCCGTAGTCGCCATAGTGACCCATGTGAACACCGGATACTTCAATGAACCGGATGACCAAATGGGCATCTCTCATGTCTTCGAGCACATGTTCTTCAAGGGAACTAGCCGCAGGCCGGGACCGGAGGACATAGCACGTGAGACGAAAGCCCTGGGCGGGGTGCTGAACGCCGGTACAGGATACGAGTCTACCACTTTCTATGTCACTGCCCCGGCAGAGAATTTCGAGCAGACACTCGACATACAGTTCGACGCTTTATCTGATCTCCTAATCGATCCTGATGAACTCTCGAAAGAGATCGAAGTCGTAATCCAGGAAGCCAAACAAAAACGCGACAATCCGTCCGCATTCTCACTTGAAAAAATGTGGGAACGGGCATTCGACAGGCACAGGATACGCCGCTGGCGGATCGGCTACCCTGACCAGCTCAGAAATATGACCAGGGACGATCTTCTACGTTATCACCGGGAGAGGTATACGCCCGGTAATATCATTATCTCGGTCGTCGGCGGAGTTGAGTCAGGAGCGGCGCTGCAGTTGATAGATAAGCTGTACTCGGAAATCCCGATGAGAAACTCAGTCGAGAACCCGTCACCGGAAGAATACGAGCAGACCAAGCTCAAATACCTGCGCCTCAAGGGTGATATAAAGCAAAAACTCGTCCAGATCGGGTTTCAAGCCCCCAAAATACTCGATAGCGACTATTATCCGCTTTCGGTGGCTATAGATATTCTCGGTGAAGGAAGAAGCTCCAGGCTTTACCAGTCGATTATGGAGCAGAAGCAGATCGTCAGCAGCATCGGTTCATTCTACAGCGCATATAAGGACATAGGGGTCGTTACGGTATCATCCGAACTCCTTACGGATGACCCAAGCCGGTTGGCCGTCTCATTCTTCGAGGAAATAGAGAAGCTAAAGAAAGAACCTATCAGAAGAGTAGAACTCGAAAAGATAAAAAATATCATCGAGAGCGATTTGTTCTTCGAACAGGAACAGGTTCTCGGTCGGGCTAACCGTCTGGCTTACTTCGAAGCGCTTGGTGACTGGCGAATGTCGGATGAATTTGTGGACCGATTGAGAAAAGTCGATGCCATCGATGTAGCAAGGGTTGCCGCGAAATATTTGACCATAGACCGCGCTACCATTCTCGAATACATGCCTGAAAGCGTCGAGCTGCCGGAATACACCACAGAGGAACTTGAAGAAAAATCATCTCATGCCGTCCTGCATGTGCCCGGGACACTCCCGCTTACCGCGGTTTCCGCTGACGGCAATATCACAAAAGCTATCCTGCCAAGCGGGGCAACTCTTATCGCGGAAGTCGATCAAAACAACCCCGTTGTCGGTGTAGTCGTGTACTTCAAAGGCGGAAGGTCTTGCGAAAACCCGGAAAACGCTGGCATAACCGAGCTGGCGCTCAGAGCCTCCCTCAAAGGCACCTCCCGGTATTCATCTGAAGAACTCGCACAACGGATAGAGAATCTAGGAACGTTTATCAGCATCACCAACAGCTCCGATTTCTGCGGTTACAGTCTGAGGGTGCTTTCGAAGAACTTCGAAGAAGGGTTCGAATTGCTGTCGGATGTCATCGCCGATCCGGCCTTCCACGAAGAAGAGGTAGACAAAGAGAAAGAAGCTCTTAGAGCTGACATACGCAGGCTCCAGGACTCCTCTTTCGGATATGCGTCCGACCTTCTGGCCGAAGTAGCTTTCCCGAATCATCCGTACGGCCTTCCTGATTACGGCAGGGATAATACTATCGCCGGGCTCACGAGAGAGCAGGTCGCTGAGTGGCACAAATCGATCTGTGTCCCAGCTATCGCCGTTGTGTCCATTGTCGGCAATATCCATATAGACAGCGCTGCAAAAGCAGTGGAAAACCTGTTCCAGCGCCTTGGCGAACGTCATCCCGGCTGCGGACCGGCGCTTACGGTCTTCCCAAACGAGATAAAGGAACTCGCGGCCGAAAGAGACCGTGCTCAGACAGCCGTTGCGCTCGGTTTCCCTGGAGTCACCACAACCGATCCCGCGAGGTATTCACTCGATGTCATCGCAGCGCTCTGTTCAGGGCTCGGCGGCAGGCTCTTCGCGGAGGTCAGGGGGCGGCTCGGCCTCGCTTATGTCGTATCCGCCGCCAGTCATTCGGGAGCTGCCGGGGGGATATTTATCATCTACACGGCTACTTCGCCGGATAATGAGATACTCGCCAGAGAAGCTGTTTTTTCCGAATTTCAAAAGCTGAAGACCGAACCCGCTGATCCTGATGAAATCGCCAATGCCAAGAGCTATATGAAAGGTGTGAAACTGATTTCAATGCAAACATCCGTCGCTCGCGCGAGAGAACGAGCCGCAAACGAAATTTATGGCCTCGGGATTGATGGGACCAGCAATTATCTGGCCGGTATCAGCCGTGTTACGCCGGAGGATATATTGAACACAAGTATACGCTATTTCAACCCGTCCAGATACTGCCTGGGCGCTGTCCGGGGAACAAAGACGGAATGACATAATCAAGGATTAAGTTAATCGACCACTATTTCCCTTTTCGAGGTTTATCAATGTCCGAACTACCGCTTCTCGCAAATAAGTTGATACAGGTTTCGTCGAACCTGCACCGCGCTTCCGGTCTCCTGACAGGAATATCTATGGGGCTTTACTGTATAAGATCTTCCAAGAATATCGACTCCGCTTCCAAATATATCGATGATGTTCAATCGATGCTGGATGAAATGGACCTTGAGATCAGCAACGCTGCCAAAGCTGTTCACGAAATCGAAACAGCGGCTGACACAGAGCAAAAATAACCTGCGTAAGAGTTCATTCTTGCAAGAATTATATATCATCCTGAACAGAGAGCAGTCAACATTCAGCCGTCAGCTATCAATAAAGACGTCACCCTAAACGACAAGCACGTCACCCTGAAACTCTCCCCGGAAGATTTTCGGCTATAGCCGATAATCCATAGATTCAGGGTCCATTTTCTTCCTGGATGCTGAGTCAAGCTCAGCATGACGTAGTGTTCGTTCAGCTGATGCTATACTCATCAACTCTGAACTCTTGCTAACCTGCAGCAGCTTTGCCCCAATTGATTTGCATCGATTGACCGCCCTCTTATGACATTTCACACTGCCCGCTTGCTATATTAGCGCGACTAATGTGCAAATTTTGTATATTTTGCTCGACAAATACTTGCATTACTGTTCAGCTTTTGCTAGTATACTATTGAGGCTGTTTCGGATGTAGTCCGCATGATTCACGCTTTACTGAGGCATGCGGTTAGTGAACCAAGGAGGGTGAAATGCGAATCCTACTTGTTATTATGGCGCTGGTCTGCCTTACCGCCGTCTCCTACGCGGAGACAGCGCCGGGCACAATCGTAACCGTGTCCGCCAGCGTCAGCTACTACGACTCTGCAGGGAATGCCATGCCTCAGCAGTCAAGCAACCTCAAGAGCGTTCTTGTCGTTGCCAAAGACCCCGAAAACACCGTCTACCTCACGATCAAATCTCTCTACCAAGGCCCTTCCACCGTCGGTAGGACGATCAAGCTTGCAGGAGAGATAACCACGGATGCTAATGGCTTGATATGGATATCGGATGGATCGAATATCCTTGAAACAGGTACGGATGGTAAATACGTCGGCAGAAGGCTCTACTGCCGGGTGGCCACAGACTTCCTGAGTTCCCCTTCCATAGCGTCCAATCAAACCGGAAGGATAGTCATAACCGGGATCAGCCAGGTCGATACAGACGGCATCCCGGTCGTCATTCCTTCGGGAGATAATAATATCCAAGACCTGCCACTGTAAACACGAGTAAGGAGAAAAGGAAGACAAGGCCCCGGACGATGCCAGTCGATCCGGGGCCGGTTTCTTACGGACGGAAAAGAAGGACTATTATGTCGAACGCAACCGCCGCGGACCAGTGAAGAGCGAAACAGGGGACGAACGACTTTGCCTTAAGTGCAAGCATCCCCAGGATAATACCGGCGGGAAGCGATGCGATAAACTCCGGCATCGGTTTCCCCCAGTGAAGCAGCATGAACGCCAGCGCCTGGACTATTACGGCTGCCCAGTTGATCGTCCTTGCAAGACCGAATAGAAGATACCCCCGGAAGAAGAACTCCCAGCAGAACATATACAGCCCGTAGCTCACCCAGGCATATATGAGCGATGCAGGGTCCGTCTCCAGGAAGATATTATCGCCTCTGAATGGGACAAACTGGTATCCCTTGAATATCGGATAATACTGCTGAAATTCAGGCCGTTTTGCGTATACAAAAAACAGCCCCAGCAACCCCGCGAACATGATCGCCGTTATCCAACGTACCCGCCTGGATTCCCCAAGCCGGAACCCGAAGTCTGCAGGCTCTTCACCGAGAAGAAGCATTATGGCAAGCATCGGAATGAAGAAAAGGGCGATCAGGTTGCCTACGAGGTAGTATTCGTACCCTTTCGCCGCCTGGTTGAAGCTGAGAAGCGCCGCGACCAGCGCACCGCCCGTGATCGCCACGGTCAGGGTGACAAACCTTCCACGGTTTTTCCTTTTCGGTTCCGATACCTCATTCATCGAGTTTATACTTCCATTACTATGCGGACGACAAAAGCATTATTCCGACGACTGCAAGCGCGCCACACCCTGAGACTACAGCTCCGAGCATTGGGCTCATCACTGCAAAAGACACAATAGTAACAACCATCCAGCAGAGTCCAAGCGCTATACGCCAGAAATGCTTCGCCGCCCAACCCATACACGATGGTCTACCGGCTTTAGAGTAGATGATCGGCTGCTGGCATGCCCTGCATGACACTGCTCCCCATAGATTAGCCGAATGACACACCTGGCAAATGACCGTCTTGCAGTCTCTTAAGTCCCTCTCGCTTCGCCACTGGTGCAATGTATGGCTTTCCTTCATGGAGTTCGGAGACATTTGAACAGCCAATTCCATCGCGGCAATCGCCTGGTCCAAATCCCCAAGCATATAGTAAGCCTCGGCAAGAAGACTCCTTGCGGCGGTGTTCCTTGGGTCAGATTGAATTGCTCTTTCGTATTCCTTGATCTTATCACGGTAATACTGCTTTATCCCAAGTTTTTGATTGCAGTAGAGAGCCCATCCTACTGATGCCATGATCGCTATCAATACGAATACAGCGGCGCCGAATTCACTTCTGCTGATCAGCGCAAAAAGGCCGAAGCCCAGACCTCCGTAGACCGCGGTCAACAGGAAGAACTCGATGCCACTTATGAGTCCGTCCGTCCACCACTTGACTGTGAGCAGCAAAACGACCAGCGCCGCAACGATCCCAACTAAAAGAAGCACGGATTTATCCTTGATCGCCCGCTATTTGGCTGGTGAATCGGCTGTCAAAGGCTCTACATCCATTCCGATATTTGCTTCCACCTTTTCCGGAGTATCCTTCTGGTATCCGTTGTTATTCATCTTGACGGTCATCTCCGCGTGCGATTTCATCAGCTTGCATCCGTCGAGGGAGTAATTCGTGACAACAAACCCCTTTGAGCTGTAATCTGCTCCAGAAGGCGGCAAAACGGTAAGGTCTGTCCTCACCTTTGCGGTGTCTTTTCCATTTATGTTTTCAATTGACTCGAACTTGCACACAAAACCGTATTTTTCCGGCTCCGGTGGAAGTGATATCGTCTTCTTCCATGTCGATCCTACACTTACATCTCCGGCAGGTGCGTTAGGACGGAAGAGAAGTATCAGATTTTTCGAATTAATCCCCGGCATCTTGACTTCGCCGGAATCGGATGTCAAAAGCTGCTTAATCTCGCCATTTTTGTCTATAAGCGCTGTAGTTTTGGGAAAGATGCTCGTGGGAAGCACCAGCCTCTGCCCGTCGATAACAGCGGAGGCGTCCTGAGCGGCTATGCTTACCTGTGTCGAACCGTCGGAAGCTAATTCACCAACACTAACGGAAATCACCAGGTCCACTACCGTATCTATCGATACGGGTTTCGATGAATTGGCTAACATCGTGCTGCCTGTCGCCTTGACTTTTACCTTGTAACGAAGCTGTTCTCCGGCTTTCATTACGGGCGTAAGATTGGCTGTCCTGGGCGCCGGCTGTACAGGCTGCGCAGGCTCCTCAGCCGCTGCATACGAGACAAGACATAATACTGCCAGAATAACTAACCCTGTGTGACGCATATTTACCCTCGCCTTTCCATTTTAGACTTATAGATCGACCTGTTAATTATACTCAGACGCAACATACGGGTCAAACCAACTCTGTAAGAATTCTGTAAGAATTCACTCATAATGAGAGATTGTACATCAACCTGAATAACCAACACGTCATCATGGATGGAAGCACGTCACCCTTAACAACCAGCACGTCACCCTGAACAACCAGCACGTCATCATGGATAGAAGCACGTCACCCTGAACTTGATTCAGGGTCCATTTTTTTCCTGGATGCTGAGTCAAGCTCAGCATGACGTTGTGTTCGTTCAGCATGATGTTATACTCATCAACTCTGAACTCTTGCCCAGCTCTTTTCAAACAGCACATCGAGCTTACTCGATAGAAGTCGATAAAGGTATATAGCCGGCGGGCAACTCTGTGATCCTCAGGCGGAAGATCCATACTAACCTATGGTTATATGCCTGCCTGTTGGGTATATAGAAGCCAATTATGAAAATCCCTTTTGCACTCAGATCGGATTTCACTCTTGCTGCCGCCGGGGTCCTCTTGATCTTTCTTGTAATCGCGCTCGAACGGTTCCCCGGAGAGCGATGGTGGCCGACACTGCTTCTCACCTACATGCCGCAGCAGATGTGGTTGATACCGCCGGTCATACTCACCATTTATATGCTCATCCACCACAAGTGGTGGCTCGCTACTGTCTCGGTTGTCCCTGCGATCTTTGTTCTTGTATTTCTTATGGCTGTGCCGTTCCCCCACTCTTCTCCAAAGATGCCGTCACAGCTCAGAGTGCTGACCTGGAATCTGTATTACGGAAGAGGAGGCTCCCGTCTGCCGGTGCTTTTCACACAGGCAATGCCGGACATCATCTGCCTTCAGGAAGCGAATCCCTGGGCGTTAAGACACCTGGATGAGACACTTGCGCTTCCGAAGTTCAAGGGGTGGAACGCCAAAGTCTGTGGCGAACTTGTCATTTTAAGCAGGTTTTCACTCAAACGGCTCGGAACTACCCACTCCGCGCTCTGGGTATCAGCGGATGTTGACGGCGAAGAAGTCGTAATCGCAAACGTCCATTTTGCAGTGCCATTCAAACCAAGACTATCGAGCATGACACCGGGCAACGTCGGTGCAGCAGACAGCTTGCGGATGAAACAGGCAGATGAGATTCTTCGCGCATTGCCGCCGGGAGTGCCGACAATCGTCTGCGGTGACTTCAATACCCCGCCTAACACGCGAATCTATAGAGAACTGAGTTCCGTAATGACAAATGCATTCAAGAGCAGCGGCAGTGGGCTTGGGCTTAGTTACAAGAGGCAAATTCCAATGGTCAGAATCGACCATATCTTCTCAAAAGGCAACATTTCACCCGTCAAGTGCTGGATGCCGAAAATCGATGCTTCAAACCATCGACCAATGTGCGCGGATTTTTCCTTATATTGGGCTTATAATCACTGAGCGGTCTATTCGCCGGTATATACCCTCGGCACACGCTTTCCGATGGATGTCACGACATCGTGAGGGATAGTCCCCAGTAGCTCTGCTACTCTTTCTACTGAAAGGTAGTCCACACCGCCGCCGAGGAGGATTACATCGTCCCCAATAGCCACATCAGGGACATCAGTTACATCGATCATTGTCTGGTCCATGCAGACCCGGCCGATTACAGGAGCCCTGTATCCCTTTACGGACACTTCCCCTTTATTCGACAGCGATCTCTCGAAGCCGTCCGCATAGCCTACGGGGATAACGGCTGCTCTAGTGCTGCGTAATGTCTCGAATGCACGCCCGTAGCTGACCGTTCTGCCGGCGGGATAATCCTTCATAAAGACAATCTTCGTGCGGAAGGTCAGAGCGGGCTTCAGCTGGATGCTTCTTCCCGTCTCCGAGGATGGGTAAAGCCCGTAAACAGCTATTCCCGGCCGTACCATATCGAGGTAAGCCGAGGGATAATCGAGCACAGCTCCACTATTTGCGGCGTGAGCGTACTCGGGCCGTATATCATGTTCACTTAGTTCGGATATTATGCCCTTGAATAATCTTATCTGTTCCTCTGTGAATGACCTGTCCGATTCATCAGAAGATGGAAAATGAGTGAATATGCCTTCCACTTCAAGCTGAGGAAAACCCATTAAGGCCGTGACCAAATCAACAGCGCCATCGGAAGAGACACCTATCCGCCCCATACCGGTATCGACTTTTACATGGACACGTGCCTTTTTCTCACACCGTGCAGCCTCTGCGGCAAGATCGCGGGCGGCGCTCAAGTCGCAGACAGTCGCGGAAATACCGAACTCTACTATTTCGCGGGCGGAACAGCCGCTCGAGCATCCGAGGATCAGTATGGGAGCGTCGATCCCGCTGTTTCGGAATTCGAGCGCTTCCTCTACACTTGCGACACCGAGCATATTAGCGCCGGCTGCGAGAACCGTTCTCCCGACCTTGACAGCGCCATGCCCATAGCCGTCAGCCTTGACTGCCGGCATAATCCTCACACCGGGACCCACAGCCCGGCGTATTGCTTGAATATTCTCCCTTATTGCGTTTAAATCAATCTCTGCGTAAGTTGGTCTGTGCATATTTTCTTCGTAAGCAACCTATCGGCTGCCGTTTAATCGTCCCTCTATTATAATTACGGTTGAGATACAAATATGTTTAACTATTCTTCAGCTATAACCGGATTTCTCAGTGTGCCTATCCCTTCAATATGGGCTTCCATGACCTCTCCAGGCATAACAGGGGTCATTCCTTCCGGCGTTCCCATTGAGATAACATCGCCGGGGCGAAGCGTCATATATTTCGAGATCCACGAGATCATGTAAGGGACATTGAATATGAGATTTCGAGTATTATCCTCCTGTCGAATCTCACCATTCACCCTCATCTCAAGATCGAGTTCAAGAGGCTCTTTTACTGCGTCGGGCAGGAGTACATAAGGTCCCATCGGGCAGAAAGTATCTATGCTTTTCGATCTGAACCAGGGCTTCGCAGCGGATATATCATCCGACTGCATATCCCGTGCAGTAACATCGTTTATGATAGTGTAGCCTGCTATGAAGCCCAGAGCATCTGTTATGCTGATGTTCGATCCTCTGCGCCCGATTATGACTGCAAGCTCTACTTCCGGGTCCACTCGGGTCAAAAACCGTTTATAGATCACCGGTTCATCAGGGCCGATCACCGATGATGATGCTTTCATGAAAATGATCGGCTCACTCGGGATTTCACCGCCATGCTCTATCGCATGCTCCGGGAAGTTCCTGCCGAGTGCATATATCGACGGCGGATACATGACCGGCGCAAGAAGTCTGCAGCCTTCATCAACAAGGAATTTTGAAACCAATCCTGCCTCATCGACAAATTTCATCACGTCCCGGAAGACTTTCGGCTCGAACTCACCTGCCTCTATCATTTCCTGTATGGACAGGTAGTATTCGGGATAATCGCCCATTACAACCTGGTATGCGCAGTATGCGCGTCCGAAATCCAGCAGTCCATCTTCCGTAACGACGCCGATTCCCTGGCTCAGCCCATCAGCGGCCTCGAAATTTGCAACCTTCATGTCTCACCTCGACAATAGTCTACAATTAATGGCTTCATTCGGCAAGGGCAAGAAGGAACATATCAGCTTGACGCCGAAGCTGAATATGAAATGATGATATACAACTGCCCGAAAGTTAATACCCCGCCGATTATCGACGGGCGGCTCGATGATGACGCCTGGTCTCACTCCGAGGCCGTAAATCTTGTTCTTTCAGAAGATGGAGCATCCGCATCCAAACCGACAAGAGTGAAGCTCTGCTGGGATAACGACCATCTTTATCTGGCGTTCGATTGTACAGACCAGGACATCTGGGGAACTATGTTCAACAGGGACGACCTTATCTGGAATGAAGAGGTCGTGGAAGCCTTCCTGTCGCCGGACGGAGACCTGACCCACTACTATGAGCTGAATGTGAGCCCTCGAAATGTCGTATTCGACACCGAAATCAGTGCATTAACGGATGATCCGCCGGTCTTCAAAGGCCGGAAGGAATGGGATATAACAGGGCTCAAGACTGCCGTGGCCGTAGACGGCACACTTGACGATAGAAACGATATAGACAGGGGCTGGAGTATCGAGATTGCTGTCCCGTTTGCGTCCCTTGGGCGCAAAACTCCGAAGCCCGGTGAAAAGTGGCGCGGAAACCTCTACAGGATCGACCTGTCACCGGAGCCGGTCGAGTTTCAGGCCTGGTCGCCGACACTTATAAGCCCGGCAAACTTCCACAGGCCGAGCCATTTCGGAACGATTGTCTTTACGGAATAGTGTGTTCTATAAAAAACTGCCAGATTGCGTCTGTTGCGTTCAATCTATCGCTGCCTTTACCGACTATCCTCTCATGCAGCAGGCTTTTACCGCCTGGCCACACATGTCCAAGTCCGTCTATGGCGCAGAACAATGCTTCCGCGCCGTTTCTGCATTTACCGCAAGAGATGGTCTTCACGCCATCCCCATCATTTATCACCTCGTGACCATCTGAACAGCCAAGCAGCCCTGCCCAGGTCTTGACCGAATCCGCCATCTGAGGTTTTATCTCATTGTCTCCCCAGGGATTAACCGTCTCACCTCCGTTAAATGGGTTCAGCGGGTCTTCGACACCGGTGATCGCCAAAACAGACACTTCTCGCTCCAGCTTCTCAGGTTTGGTCCACAAATGACCGGATACAGGGGCTATCGCGGCAATACGTTTCGACAATTCTACTCCGGCTCGATAGGTCATTGATGCCCCGTTCGAGAACCCGCTGATAAAGATTTTGCGTTTATCTATTACATAGCTGGACATCAGGTCGTCGATCATCGCATCTATGAACCCGACATCATCGATGTTCTCTCTGCCGGAATGCGCTCGGCCAGAACCATCGTTCCAGAACTGCGGGTTACGGAGAAACCTGGGCGGCTGCGACTCATCGCGCCGGACGGCTTCCGGAAATGCGGCTATGAAGCCTTCTTTTTTCGCCTTTTCAATCCAGCCTGTTTCCTCCATCGCGCCTCTTGCAGTCCCTCCGCCGCCATGGAGCATTATCACGAGCGAAACAAATTTTTGCGTGTAATAACTATCCGGAATATAAACTATATAATGCCGATTAAGTGAGCTGACGCTTATTGTCCGTGATTGCATACCCTGCATATACTTCTCCCGCGCGTACGCCTGTTATCAGACCAAACAATATCCGACATGAGCCATGAAGTCAAGTTGAAGAGAGTAACACAACTTATGATGTTATCCACTTCTTCGGACTGGATGTTGGTAATTGATTTGCATAAATAGCAAGAGTTCTTATCGATTTTCGGTTACAAAAAGTGTTGACAGCGGACCGCAGGCAGGAGTATAAAGGCTCATACTTTGCGCTCGCCAGGCTGAAAGATTTTGCCGTTTCAGCCGAAAATCAATGAGTAATGCATAAGTATGGGAGAATGGTTATGTCAGGGATGCGGATGCCGGCCTGGTGGCTGCGTGTAATTGTTTCAGGAATTATTCTTTTGGGCGGACTGAACGCTTCATGGGCGGAAGAACAGGAACAACATGACTTTGTCGAGTCGCCAGTGCCGCTCGGATACCCGGATGAACAGATTATCTTGCCCTTGAAAGGCAAGATCACCTATACGATAAAGGTCAGCGGACAGACCGTTAGGGACGGCGGCGATGCGACCGTAACCACCATTGCCAATATGCAGGCTACCACCACATTTACAGGTGGAAAGACCTCTGTCGAGCGAAAGACTTCATACAACGGTACTTTGACTTTTACTGCCGTGTATCATGAGACCGGCGACAAATCTACAGGTGTTGAGACCATCAGCTTTAACGATACTGCCACTTTGCCCATAAGCGAGGATGACCTGCAGGGTATTGTCGGGCGGGTAGCTATCAGCAAGAAGCTCGGACGGGCCTGTTTCCAGCTAATGGAAAATAACTGGTCAGTAACGGATGATGACGCCCCTACAGTCGTTCACGGCGCTGCTGGCAGCGCTACCAGTCACGCCGGTTCATCCATTACTGCTCGTATTCCCTATTATGCCGCGAGTCCCGGAACGGCATTCGCCGGTTTTGCCAACAAAGCTGAAGCAACCGGAATCGGAGTGAACAATACACCCTTTGCTTTTACCGAGGGAGGCGTCTTTGAAGTGCCGTGGAATAACGGCGGCAGTAAGGGCAGCATGTCTGTACCGGTAGTGGCTGTGGTAGGTCCCGGATGTGTAATGGCAGACTCGATGCAATCGTTCAAGGCTCAGTGGGGAGATGCCTTAAAAGAAATACCCCTGATGCAGGGAACGCTTACCGTCGAGTGGTCAGTTGGCGATGTGCCGGTGGAGCCGAAGATGATTATCTACCCGGTAGAGACGGCCATGTATCAAAAATGGGTGCCGGTTCCGCGTATGCAGGACAACCCCAACAATATTTATGGCTTACCACATCCGCTTGGGATCATGGCGGAACTCAAGCCGCAGGAGAAGGGAAAACCTGCCCCGAAAGGACGCATCGACTTCTATCTCACTGATGTGAGCGAGAACAAAGGCCGGTGCTGCAACTATCCGTTCGATGTAGGTAAGAAGACCGACTTGTGCTTTGCCGATGATCAGGCGGAAGGTATCGTCATAGACCCCAATGATCCCAAGCATGCCTACACTAGCGAGCGCGTTTCGCAAGCTGTGGTGATAGTTGAGTCCAAAGACTGCGGAGCTTACGGCAAGTTGAAAGCAGTCTGTGATGAGCTCAACCAAACTGCACAGGAAGAATCGTCAGGAAAGCAATTCCTGGCTGTACCTCGTGATGAGAACGAAAACCATGTCTCCGATGCCTGGGAAGAAGAGAATGGCATACCCAATTATGATAAGGATTGGGACGAGGAAGAAGTTGCCGGACAGGACGCAAAAGGCGACGGCCTTTCTCTGTACCGCGAATACCGAGGCTTTGTAGTGCTGAACGGCAGCACACTTGCATATAAGCGTCTTTCCCCTAAGGAAAAAGACCTGTTCGTCATCGATGAGAGCAATGTCTTCAATCAGCAGCTCTGGAAACAAGCTTCCGGTATCACCGCTTACCGGCTTAATAACCAGCTTGTGTTCAATCGAGGCGGACTCACCATAGACCGCATTGTCGATTATAAAATGGGTGAGATCAGTGATTACCACAAATATGCCGTGCGGCTGGTCGTCCCGCCGGGGCTGGAAGACCCTGATAACCTCAGGCCCGGTTACGGCACCTATGGGTACTGCAATAACGGTGACTGCCCGGAAGACGCCGATTATACGAAGATCTTCCCTGCACGGCTGCGCCGCTATATCGACCATATATACACATTCCTCGACCACGCGCTCAACCGTCCAGGTTCTGATGAGGACAAGCAACTGCAGGCATCAGGTATTCCTCACTCGCTGGCGATGAAAGCCTTCAAACAAATGGGAGAAGATACGCGCGAGAAACTGGTGCAGCAGATGGTCACCGTCTGCGCCATACACGAAGTCGGCCATGCCTGCGGCCTGCCGGGGCATGAGGTAACGAACTCGGACGGCAGCAGCAGCGAAAGCTCAGAGGGCGATCCTATATGCCCGATGCGCTACCCGGATGAGTCCAATGAACGCGATCTCGGCATCCTGCAGGTGCTCTTCAAACGCGACGCTCCGCTTCCGCTGCAATACGACCACTTCTGCACCAGTGGGCAGTACAATTGCCGGAAGAAGTTGAATGTGAAGGATAAATCATAGTGCATTGATGCGTATCGAAAAGCCCCGGAATACAAAAACCGGGGTTTTTTGTTCATCCTAATATCCCAAGTACTCTGGCAACGATCTCATCGAATGGAAGTGTCGCAAAAAACACCGGTATCATGGGGATAGCTGCCATAACCGCGATACCAATAACCGTTTTGTTGTCGGCAGCCATGATCCGCATGTTCTGTACAATAGCATAGCTGTTTGCCAGGTCCGCCAGAGACTGAATATCGGAACTTCCCAGGACCGTTTCATCTTCAGGATGTGATCCACCGATCCATTTCTGATCAAACAGCCTCGCATAATCCTCACCCAAGTCCCCATACTTCAATATCCCGCTTGCTCTCAGAGCTACCAACTTGCCGGTGAATACGAAAACCGGTGCGATTATGACCAGAACCGCGAGGACTACATATACGACCATAACACTTGTAGCATTGGCGAGAACCAGCCCCCGGTAGGTTATATGGTTCAACAGGGATGTAGAAATAACCGCGCCGCAGGCAAATCCTATTATGCCGAACGGTATCTGGGCAAGCCCAAGGAAACCCAGCCCCCCCATTTTGTCCGGGTGGATCGGTACCAACTGTAAATCAAGTCTCGAAATCCTCCAGAGCAGGCCTGTCCAGATTGCCAGCCTCCAGATCCACCTTATCAACAGAAATTGGAAGGCCGGCAGGCTTACAAGGAGGTAATACCAGCCTGCCGGAGTGATTTTACCGTCTGCATAGTACCATGTACTCAATGAAACCGGTAATATGACCATCGAGCGGACCCCAATACTGGAATAAATGATCGCAAGGATGATGATTTCCGCTAAAATCGAGCCCTTTTGCGCTGTCGCATCCCGAACGGCGGAAGCCAAAAGAGGCACATCCTCTGCGCGGGTGAGATTCGTTTTGATAAACTGCCCCAGCGCGTCCCGCGTCCTCCTGTTTATCGGGATTTCCGCAATCACAAGAAGCGGAATAGCCACCAGAATCCGGCCGTAAACACCGTAATCCAGAAGAAACGAGATGTCTACGGCAGCCGGACTGTATACCTCCCAGAGAATGAGCAGCGGAAACCAGGTGATTACCATCAATGCGAATACTCGAGCTATTATGTGATCGGCTACCTTGGTATGCTGTGACAGACTGTGCAAAAGTCCGCCAGTGGACAGTGAAAACTCATTCAGATCCTGTTGTTCCGGTGATTCCATCTGGTAGCAATCCTGTTTGTGATTCCTCTGGCAAGCGCATACGGAAGGCCGATCAATAACAGACCGACGATAATTGCCGGAATAAGGCGTACCCGTTCGAAAATGAAGTATTGAAGGATGAGATCGATTATGACACCTATAATGAACGGCTTCATGATGTACTGTATGGTTAGCGCCCACAGTTCTCCGCGGCGGTTCGGACGGAATATCAATCCGATGAAATATGGCGGCTCACCTGCTCTGGCATCTATCAAACCGTCACGGATTCCCAGTGCGATTGCCACGACAGGCTGTATAATGATGCGTAAACGCCCCGGTCCGCCAAGCCTTTTTGCCATGCCCTCAGCTATTTGAAGAAACACTGTAATCCGCTCCCTCTACAGAGTTTTGGGTATAATCGCAAAACCAACAGATGCAGCGTTATCAGTGATTGGTTATGTGTCCATAGGATTGTTACATCATTATCATTACCCGAAACTCTTTAGGCATTGCTTACCCGCTGTCATATATAGCGAAACTCCGAGCTGCAGCGCGGGGCAAACGCTCGAATTATTAATATATGAATATCTAAATTTTTCTTTATGCCGGGGTTACGCTTTCATGTCATCCTGAGACGCACTGTTAGTAGCAATCATGGGTAGAGTCCGGCTCCTGCGGAACTCCCCGTGGTCCGGTGGGTCCACGGGGTAGATGGCCGCCACGGAGGACGGCCACTACATCAAGCTGACCCGCTATTAAGACAGGATGTT
>JBDKSP010000019.1:0-6185 GCA_039680575.1 Armatimonadota bacterium | reverse complement strand
TGCAATATACCTACTACTTCGACAACCCTTTCAAAAGTACCTAATTGTAATATATGTCACAAACTGTACTCGCAATTAATCCTTCGCATGCACTCTTAACGGAAATTATACTTGTGCGTTTGCCCTGAGAGGATTCAGGGTTTAGGTGGTGAATCTTTGTGCTTCGGAACGAACTGCGGTCCCGAAGCACAGGGAATCTCAGAAAATTGCACAAATCACTCTAAATTCTCAATTCTGTATCCTAAATCCTAATAGTTACCGAATTCCCGCCAGACATTCAGCATCAGCTCATATCGTTCCAGGCGCATACCTGTGTAGATGCAATTGCTGGTCGAGAAGATATATCCGCCGCCGGGCATTCCGTGCTCCAGAGCATATTTGGCTGATGCAATGACTTCTTCATCGGTCCCAGTGTCGAGCTTGCCACAGTTGACGTTCCCGATCAGGCACACCTTGTCTCCATACAGCCGCTTTACCTCTGCTATGTCAACTCCGGCCTGAGGATCGATAGAATGAAGCGCGTGGGGGTTCGCTTCGACGAGCTGATCGAGAATCGGCATGATGTTTCCGTCCGTATGCTTGATTGTATAGAACCCCAGGTCCCTGTAACCCTTTATCTGCTTGGCAAGATACGGAGTTACGAACTCACTGAACTGCGCTGGGCTCATAAACGGCCCGCTGTTCAGGCAGTAGTCCGCACACATTGAGAAACCATCAAGCCCACCATGTTTTGCAAACGCTTCGGCGTCTTCAATTATTGAATTAACCCGGCGGTCAGCTTCGGCTTTCATCCCATCGGGGTCGTCAGCCATCCGGTAACTGAACTCAAGCATCTGGTCTCCAGGCGGGATGCTGTAGGTTGCATCACGATCAAGCATCAAGAAATATCTGTCGCCGGTTTTATCTCTGATTATATCTATAAGCCTGAAAATCTCTTCCCGGTCACCTGGGTTCGGATGCAGGAATATCGCGCTGTGCTCGAACCGCTCGGCTGTTTGTATGAATATATCAGCCATATCCTCGCGGTGAAGCTGGCGCTCCTTTTCCTCCATCTGCCCCCACTGCTGGTAACTCCGCTGGCTGGTGTGGAGCTTGCCGAACGCTTCCATTGTGAGGAAGAAAACAAGCTCAAAATGAGGCACACGGCCCGTAAGCGGCTCTCTATTCAGAGCCTTAATAAATCTTTCTCTTGGTGTAAGCGGCATGAGACTCCTCTGCATACAATCATAAAGTTTCTTATTCGGGACCATTTTTCGTCCTACCCCGGTGGGCACACGTGGAGAAGCACAAATTTCCACAAATTCGATAAGCTAGCTTCGGCGTAAAAGACGCGATTGGTTTCTTGCTACTTGCCAATCTTCCACAACTCCAGCGCGCATGCGCCGCGGCTGAAGGTAACTACACGCCTTTGGTCTTTTATCGATTTAAGCGCAATGTCCAAGATTTTGAGCCTTTCTTCAGCAGACTCATACTCAGGTGTCCCCGGTGCGCAGAACCGGCGCTCATCCTCCAGCACCTGACGGTAGAACTCGAACCGCTCAGGCTTGCCATAGTATTCTTTATCGAGATACTCGCACATTGCGCCGGACTCACTCTCTCTCACGAGTATAGATACACATCCGCCCTTGCCCGCGCCGGTGAGCTTGCCGCCGAGGTATCCCGGCCCGCGCCTTGCGATAGTCAAAAACAGATCGAGCTGCGGGTTCGAGACCCTGAAATCAAAGGAAAGCGCATCCTGAAGCTCATCCACCATCTGTCCCACACGAACACGATACTGATCGTAATCCGGCGAGTCTACAGAGAGTTCACCTGATCTTACCCCGCGTTCGGCTTCAAGGAAAATTTCCTCAAGAGCCTTACCGATTACGTTCTCCCTATGGAAAAACCTGGCCGTCGTGCGGATGTGATACCCGCCGATCTTCCTCTTGGGACGTGTGTAGAGCCGCTCTATCGTCTTCGGTTCTTTGCCGAGTATTTTTGCAGCCTGTTCCGGCCTTATCTTGACCGGAAGGATCAAAATAAGCTCTTCGATGGCATCATTCGGGATACCGAGGATGTCTTCATGGAGACTTCCGAACTTATGATAGTTCTTTTCGATCTTTTCCCAATATTCAGGATGAGATTCGAGGAGCGGCAGCTTTCCTCCGGGAGTAAACTTGAACTTTTCGTTTACCAGAGTCGAAAGCCATCCTTCACCGGATGCTTTTCCATCTTTCTGAGCCTGCCAGACGGCGGATATTACGAGTTTCATCAACTCGTCGCCCATCTGCATCCAGCCTTTCCTCATATTGAAGCTCTGGTTGCCGCCCATGCTCTTATTGACCTCCCAAAGCGAGTTGGCAAGGACGACATGAACGCCTTTTACGAATGGAAGCGGTGTCGATTCGAGGTCAGCTCTGGAGTGGCGGTTATAAAGCACGGTATTTGCTCGGTTTCGGAGGATTGTCATCTGGTCGTTGGCACCGCCGTGCGTGCCGACATACCATTCCGCCTCGCCAAGGAGCTCGCACACCTGCTCGATGCCTGTTTCGGACAGCCGGTCATGGTTACAGAGATAAAGCGTAAGGAATGACAATACCACCACTGCGGACGACGAGCTTGTCCCTGCCCGAAACGGCGCAGTAGCCTTACCGAATGTCATATCGGCGCCCTTCAGCTTCAGTTCAGGACTGTCCCAAAGCACCCTCATATATGGACTGAGGAGATAGTTCAACCAGCACCCCTGGGAGCGGCCGTAATGGGGGTAGATCAATGAACGGTTATCCCAATTATCTTCCAGTTCATTCGCATACTTTTCCCACGTAGCATTCTGAAAACGTTGAAACTCTTCCGACAGGGACAGTTCTTCCGATGCAAACAGCGGGTTTGCGTTTGCGACACTCAGAGTATCATCGTCCCTCAGTGATACCGCTACAGGGATGTCACCGTCGATAGTGGTCGACATATGGTCACCGGCGCACATATCCAGATATTCGAGGAACGCGTTGAGCCTGCCGGGAGCCCGGAGAAGAAAAGTCGGCTTCTCCCCCACCCGCTCTCTATGGAACCTGACCGTCTCCACGAGCCGTTTTCTCTGCTTTGCAAGATACTGGGGGTCGGGATTGACATATATTTGCTGTCCCAAGTAATGATCTACTTCGGGCTGATCGGATTCAAGAAGTTTTATTATCTCCGACGGCATCATCGGTTCTGCTGACAAAAAGAAGATTTCACTCACTTGGGAAATTACCTTTCAGAAAGCGGTTTTATCAGCAACAAGATTAGCACAAAAGGTGCCTTGCGTCTACCGAGTGAAGACGGACGTAAGAGTTCACTCTCCCATCTCCCATCTCGGGAGGGATTTGCAATTCCTCCCGTAGAGGCAAATGAGGCATCTCTGATGCCGGGAGATCGATTATGGTTGATTGACGGGATCACAAGATCCCTATCCGGCCATTCCGGGCTGCATTGCAAATACAGCCCGAGAGAGGCAAACTGACATTTAATGGGCAGCACCCGAAATAATAATGCTCCGGGACTGAGATAATCCCGGAGCACATTCGAATGAGCCTGCTATGACAACGGTTGTTCTGGAGATTCAGGCTTTGGAGCTGGAGAACCGGTGATCTTCGGCTTGCTCGATCGAATCGGTTTGGCTATATCGGTCTTCTCCAATCCCATCATGCCCTGGTCCGCAACCTTTCCAAGATAACTCATCAAGGTAGCAGCCAGTCCGTCGAGAGATCCGCCGCTGCCGTTTCCACCCATTACCAATATCTCTGGCATGAACTTGGCATTTCGCTCAGCAAGGACCGTGATGGCATTAACGAGCGCAGTCGGGTTCTGTCCGAGTGCCTGGACCTGCTCCTGGAAGGCTTTAGCTCGTGCTAGTCCGACGGCTTCTACCTCAGCGCCCTTCGCAGCGCCAGTCTGGCGGATATAAGTGGACTCGCCGTCCGCTTCCGCCTTTTTGGCATTGGCGTTGTTCATTGCGATATCGACATTGACCTTGGACTGCGCGAGGGATGCCTGCATATCCGCGGTTCCCTTCGCCTGCTCCATAGAGATTCTCTGGTCCTGTGCGGCGCGCTGCTTCTCAAAAGTCTGAATCTCCTGGTTCGCGATTTCTCTTTGCGTCAACACCATAACCAGGTCTTCAGGCAAAACGACATCCTGGATGTAAACACCCTTCGTCTCTACCTGATACTCCGCCAATTGCTGGCTGATAAGCGCAAAAGCTTCCTGCTGCACTTTTTGTCGAGTTTCGATGAACATAACGGCCGGCATGCTCTGCAGCTTGTCTCGGAAGTGATTGCCGACTGCAGCCTGCAGCACTTCATTTACCAAATTGAACATAGTGCCGACGCTTGAGATAACTCGCGGCGCTTTAGTGTCCGGCACGTGAATCTGAACCTGAAGATCGATCTTGAAAACGAATCCTTCACGGCTCTTCGCTTCAATCTGTTCGAGTCTCATATCCAGATTGTGCGCCTGTGACACTACATTGGCCCAGTTAAGCGTCAAAATGGCAGTTGGAACGATCTCAGCCTGGTAGCACCTGGGATTGATCGGATATTTCCCGGTGCGAAGCGGCTCTTCCCAGATTCCACGGCGGCCAGGGCGAACAAGGCTTCCGAACTTGAACTCTGAGCCGGAGGTATCCTCAGTAACCATACCGACGTAAGCCTTTATGACGGCTACCTGCCCCTGCTCGATAACAAGCATCGGGACCAGTTCGACACCTACCAAAAACGGGTTTATCGCATAAGCGCCGTAAAGGAGCGGATCGTGCTGGAGTCCGATCTTTCCTCCCGAGTCGATAAATGCCTGGAAGTCCTGATAGTTATTGTGCAGATTATTCTTGTTGCCAAGTAAGGTCTCTATGATTACGCTATCTGTTGAGCCTGCCTTGTCCAGCTTATCGATATCTACAAAACCACCCAAACGGCTGGCTATGTCCCCGGAAGGGAGCGGATCGCCTTCGTAGGTAGTTACTATACCGACCATGTCCACGGCTTTCCCGCCGTTCATCCCAGGTTGAGGCTCTATTCTAAGCAGTTCAAGTTGCTGTGGATGCAGACCGAATGCCTCACAGGAAAGCCTCGCGGATTTTTCTACTACCTGCTGGAGATCAGGCGAGATCGGCATCCCATAGACTTCACGCTTGGTAATGACAATGAAAGCAACAGGATGGATCGGCAGCAACGTTCCAGGAGGAAGGACCGGGCGCTGTACACCTTTCTGTCCACCAAAATGCAGGAATTTTTCAACATTGGAAAAATTGCCGATTTCCGGTTTATATACTGCCGATTTGGCACCGATCGGGAGCGGAGCGCCGACCTGTGCGATCACAACACCTATTTCTCCGGCTGGAATCTGAACCCACGGGAATTTGGTGACCTTGTAGAGCACCCAGAACTTTAATCTGAGCCCCGGCATCAATAATTCTGCCTGGTAACCGGCTTCACCGGCAAACGCGATCGGGTTGTCATTAGAAAGCTTCTTGAACCCGAACCGTTTCATCACCAAACCGACTTCGGTAGGACCGATCACACGAATCGATGGTAATATCAGAACCACCAACACGAATAAGACCGCATACCCAAACACACTAGCATAATTGATAGATTGTTCGACTGGCATTGTTCTCCTCACTGTACATAGTGACTTATTTCCGGGTTGATGTGATGAAACGCGAGGTCCCTTTTCATCCTATATCAGCCCAAGAGTTTCGAGTAATGATGTAACAATCCTACGGATACATAACAAGTCGCTGATAATGCTGTATCTGTTGGTTTTACACCCCAAACTCGAAACTCTCCCGGAAGGAGTTTTGGCTAAAACAATGTTTCAGCCAAAACTCTGTTGGTTGATAATGTGGTTTACTACGTTAGGCCAGTGTATACTTCTTTCACCGTGCTGTCAATAATGGTAAGAGTCCAGAGTTGATGAGTACAACATCATGCTGAATTATCACAACGTCATGCTGAGCTTGACTCAGCATCCAGGAAGATTATGGACCCTGAATCTATGGATTTTCGGCCATAGCCGAAAATCTTCCGGGGAGAGTTTCAGGTATTACCTGAAACTCCTTAGTTCAGTCTTAGGAAAATATAGCTCAATTTGAGCGTGAAACCTCCCATGCCGATAATAAGAGTATGGGAGATGAGAGTAGTCTGTTAAGGACAATCATAGCTGAGCATTGG
>JBDKSP010000018.1:0-15509 GCA_039680575.1 Armatimonadota bacterium | reverse complement strand
ATCCGGGGCTGCCAGGACAACCGGCGACTTTTCAGTGTCAATCCTGTCCTGGCATTATGTACCCGCTGTGGTGGATTCACGCGGAGCGTGCCGCGCCGTAGGCGCGATTAGTTCAGGGTGACGTGTTTGCCGTCCAGGGTGACGTCCTTCCATAATGACGAGTTAGCTGTTCAGGATAATATATAATTCTTACAAGAGTGAACTATTACGGGAAGGAGTCACCATTCCCAGTAGCGTAGCGTGGTAGTGGATGCATTACTGCATTGAGCAGGAACCATGTGGGTTTGCAGTGTTTTGGCTAAACCAGGTGGTTTTGTGAGAATTTCCTAAACCACATGGTTCGATGCGCCTTGTGGTTACTTTGAGCGTGGAATTAAGTGATGAGGGAGTTCGTGGTGGGCCCACCCGGATTCGAACCAGGGACCAACCGGTTATGAGCCGGCCGCTCTACCGCTGAGCTATGGGCCCTCCTTACGTGTAGAATATACCATATTAGCGCTTTCTTCGCAAGCTACCTGATGAAAAAAGTCACTATAGTTGTAATAACTATCAGTATAGCCATAACTATTCCGACGGATACATATTCCTGTCTGCTCAGTTTGAAGTGCTTCAGGTTCCCCAGAATCACCGCAGAGCCTATCAAGGTAAGTGCCGGAAGCCCCGGAAACAGGAATCCCAGAAGTGGAATGCTCCCGCTCAGTATGACAGCAGTCATTCCAAGCGTGAGCAGCGGAACCGCGATCCAAAATGTTCGCTTCGGTTCCATCCCCAGCTTGTAGAGCGCGGACATAAACATTGCAAAGAAGATAACATCGGCGGGACCTATAAACGATATGGGGGCGTAACTCCCACCAGGAGCCGGCAGCGCGACGGACACTGCTTCGACTAATTTTGGTGCATTCGCCACGGCTTTAGCCGTCGGGCCTGTCAAAACCGTCCAGACATCGATCATCGCGGAAAATACTGCCACTGGCAGGATGATGTTTGGATGCTTAAGAATGAGTGATACCAGAACCCCCAGCGCCGATGCTCCGATGACGATCAGAAGCCCTGTTGTTGCTCTCGATTTTCCCGCGAAATAGCCGAAGGCCGTCAATTTGAACCCGATGTCGGCGGGTTTTCGGACAGCGGTTATCTTTTTGCCCCCATGCTTCGGTGTTCCATCCTTCGCATTTGGCGAGGGTTTCAAGGTTATCTCTATAGTAGAGGCGGGCTTGACTCCGGGTCTCATCTTTATCGGGGGAAGCGGGCCGTCTTTGGTCACATAGCGCACATACGGCGCGCTTACAAAGAGCATGATCGCAAGGGTTGCAGAGAACGCAGCCAGCATTACGACTGCAGCCCAGACGGGACCTAACCTGAGGCTTGTAAACCACCTGGTGATCGAAAG
Source organism: Armatimonadota bacterium (assembly GCA_039680575.1). GTDB lineage: Bacteria > Armatimonadota > UBA5829 > UBA5829 > DTLH01 > JBDKSP01. Next base: position 14,119 of record JBDKSP010000018.1, on the reverse strand, counting down.
CTGCGCAAGCATAAAGACCGCGACAAAGAAGAGCATCATCACAGGGTGTCCAAAGACCCCCAAGTGCGGCACGGCGAGCCAGATTGCTATATACCCGGCACAGCTCAACGCCAGATAGGCAAGTCTTTTGTCTTTCACAGTTCACCCCGGTCGATATTAGCGTAAATCCTCTTTGACAAAGATTATACCACCTTGTAAAATAAAGCTGAAGACGGGGCGGTCGTTTATTGAACGGCCGCCCGAAAGTGTTTTTGAGAGCTGTCGTAGCGGGCAAGTGCAAATATTGCTGTGATGCAGCTTAATATAATCCCATTGCCGGAGGACGTGCATGTCGCAGTTTCGGATAATAATTGCTGATGATGAGTCGTTGATAAGGCTCGACCTTAAGAAAATGCTAGAGGATATGGGCCATTCAGTGATAGGTGAGGCAGCGGATGGACAGAAAGCACTCGAACTGGCTCGCTCGCTGAAACCGGATGTTGCCATTTTGGACATAAAGATGCCGGTTATGGATGGGTTGGATGCCGCAAAAGTGATCGACGAAGAAAAGATCGCTCCGGTTGTGCTGCTCACTGCCTATAACCAGCAGAACCTGATAAACCGGGCGAAGGAAGCCGGGGTTTTCGCTTACCTGGTCAAGCCGTTCAAGGAGTCCGATCTTGCGCCCGCGATCGAGGTGGCAATATCCCGCTATAACAAGATGCAATTGCTCGAATCTCAGGTAGGGTCGCTTAAGGAAAAACTCGAAACCCGCAAAATAATCGACCGGGCGAAGGGAATCCTGATAGATAAATACAAGATGACCGAGAATGATGCGTTCCGCAGGATCCAGCAGCAGAGCATGAACACTCGGAGGAGCATGAGAGAGATCGCCGAAGCCGTTATCATCGCGCAGGAAGTATGAGCAGCATGAGACCCCCAAAGGATGTTGATAGTGAGCTTACCGCTCGGATAAGTGAATTGGAAGCTCAGCTTCGCGACAAGGAACTTGAGGTCGATGCGCTTCGCCAGGTGGGGCAGGCGATGGGTATTCTGTTCGATATCAAAGAGATGTTGAAACGGGTATGCCAAGTCATAGTCCAGGTGACAGGCACCGATCTTTGCATGATATATCTACTTAATAAAGCAAGGTCGGAACTTGTACTTAGGGCGGCAAGCGGTCCGGCATCAGGCGCGATTGGAAAGATCAGCGTGAAGGTCGGGGAGGGCATCACCGGCTGGGTCGCTAAAGAACGAAAACCTGCGGTTCTCGACCGTGAGGCATGGCGTGACGCAAGGTTCAAACCGATCCCTGAATTTCAACCGGATTCCTACCAGTCCATGCTGTCCGTCCCGCTGATGGGAGCGGGCAATCTCGTTGGTGTAATAAACGTCAGTACCGACCCTCCGCATGAGTACACTCCCACCCAAATCGGACTTCTGATGAGTATCGCCGACCAGGTAGGCGGGGCAATAGAGAACTTTTCGCAGTATCAGAAGATGAAGAGACGTGCTTCTCACCTGACCACACTTTCCGAGATAAGCCGCAGCATCACTTCCGATATGTATCTGGAGGAAGTGCTTCATCTGATTGTGGCCATGACCGCCGAGGCGTTGAACCTGAAGATTTGCTCCGTAGTACTGCTCGATGAGGAGAGGCAGGAACTGGTCATCAAAGCTACGCAGGCAAGCAGCAGGGCTTACCGGTCGCGGGCGAATGTGAAACTGGGGGAGAGTCCGACCGGCGCGGCGGTGGCTGAAGGCCAGCCTATCATAATCTCGGATGTCCGTAAGGACAAAACTTATCCTCAGCGCGAGTTTGCGGAGAAGGAAGGGCTTTGTTCGCTCATTGCCATTCCGCTCAAAGTGAAAGGTAAGGCAATCGGAGCACTCAACTGCTACACAGCCAAACCGCATGTCTTTACCGATGAAGAGATAACGCTCCTGACCGCGCTTGCAAGCCATGCGGCTATGGCTATACAAAACTCCAAGCTCATGGTGCGCTCGGCGATCATCCAGGAGATGCACCACCGGGTAAAAAACAGCCTTCAGACTATTGCGAGCCTACTTCGCCTCCAGCTCAGGTACGGCAGTTTTGAGTCCGTGGAGCAGGTGTTGAAAGAGATCATCAGCAGGATTCTTGCCATCGCATCCGTGCATGAACTGCTGTCCGGCGACAACCTCGATAACGTGAGCATCAGGCGTATGGCAGAAGCGATACTATCCGCTGCAGCTACAAGTATGTTAACGCCTGACAGAAAGATCGACATAAGGATCGAAGGAGAAGATATAACTCTTTCGGCTAAAAAGGCCACGCCTGTCGCGCTGATCCTGAACGAATTGCTGCAGAACGCGATAGATCATGGGTTTAAGGACAATAAGGTCGGGACAATTATCCTGAATACCACTGTAGGCGAGTTCGATATTAAAATATCCGTCAAGAACGACGGTGAACCTCTTCCTGAGGGGTTTGATCTTCGTACCAGCCAGAAGATGGGGCTTCAGATAGTGGAAACCCTTGTCCATAATGACCTGTCCGGTAAACTCAAGCTTACGAGCGGCGAATTTACCGAGGCATTGGTAACTTTCCCCAAGTAGAGGCGGAGATGCACGATACCTACGAACGCAGGACGGAGCGGAAATTCTGCTATTTTATCAAAGATTATGTGGATGCGGCCCTTGTCATCCACAAATGGATGCTTATCGACAACACCTGGCAGGAAGAGGAAGTCTCGTTCGAGTGCCGTATGGCCCGCAAATGCCGCAAGTCCGAGTACAACTGCCAGGCAATCCACCCCGAATCCGGCAAAGACCCATTCGTCCCGCCACGCAATCTCCTGGCTGATATGTGGTAGGGGAGCTATCAGCTTTCAGCCGTCAGCCATCGGCATTTGAAACGCGAATTACGCGCATTTCGCGATTCAGAATCTTTGGTACCGCTTAGAAATAAGATGTGGTTGCCCTTTACTTACGTACCCCAGAACAACACGATATCCCAAACGCAGTGAACCACTATACCAGTTTTTCTTGGATAGCATTTGGCGCATGTTTCTCCAATATGTTAATTACATATTCAATATCTGGTGCTCTACCTGACATTGCGATTACTTTTGCTTGTCCACCATGCAATTTGTTTTGTATTGGAGAACGGCTCGGTTTGATAGCAATTATACTGATCGTCTTTATGCGTTGGTCAACGCGGTTTCGAGAAATCCGAATGCGGCTTATCTCTCTCCAGCTTATGTAAGTCTTCCCAATCGGGCGGGTTACACACAAACCGTCCTCGGACACATATAGATATCGCCGCCATATTTCCGACGCACCAATCCAGAACAATTCTGCGGCGAATAAGATGCCTAGCGTACCACATGCCCACCACTTCGTGATTAGATATCCCGCAACTGTTGCACAGGCGACTCCCGCGCTGAGTATTATGCCTACCCAGCCTAGCCGTTCTGATATATTGAGAACTCTGCGATCTTCAATGCCGCTCATAATGTTCGTGTCCTTCGGGCACGATGGCCGCCACAGAGGACGGCCACTGCACTAGTTTGATGTATGCTTCGGGATTGCTTTTCATCCCGAAGCATACTTTCCACCAATCCCAGAATCCTATTTCAGAAGCTCCTGTGCTTTCTTTGCCAGGTGCTCGGCGGTCAGTCCCATGACCTGCATAAGCTCCCACGGCTGGCCGGACTCGCCGAACTTGTCTTCGATTCCGATCATACCGAAGGATATAGGTTTTTTTACTTCGCTCAGTATAACACCGGCGATGATATTGCCGAACCCGCCGACCTGATGCTCTTCAGCGGTAAGCACAGCTCCGGTCTCTGAAGATGCTTTCGCTATTGCTTCGCGGTCGAGAGGCTTCACGGTATGTATGTTCAGAACACGGGTTTCGATACCGAACTCTTCTTTCAGAATGTATGCTGCTCTCATCGCCTCAGGGACCATAGGTCCGCAGGCTATAATGGTCAACTGCTCGTTTTCGTTCTTGTATTCCGATGCAAGAGTCGTCTCGAAAGCATCCGCGAACTTGTCCGCTGCGCCTCTGTATCTGATAACGTTTGCCTTACCGTAAACATAAGGTGTGTCCTTTGTGGTCACGATAGGGGTAGCTTCTCTTGCGAACCTCATGTAGACGGGGCCATTGATGTCCAGGATCGATGCCACTGTGGCTCGCTCTGACTCGATGCTGTCAGACGGGACTACGAGGTTCATATTAGGCAAGATCGACATCAGGCTGATCTCTTCCAGAGCTTGGTGGGTAGCTCCGTCAGGTCCAACCGAGATTCCACCGTGAGCACCGGCGATCTTTACGTTCAGGTTCGGGTAGCAGATGCTTGTTCTGATCTGGTCCCAAGCCCGACCGGCTGCGAAAACGCCGTAAGTTCCGGTAATCGGGATTTTGCCCTCTTTCGCAAGCCCTGCTGCGACGGACATCATATTCTGTTCGGCGATTCCGACGCTGAATACGCGGTCTTTGCGCTCAGGGTTCTTTTCTTCGAACGCTGAGATCCTTATCGAACCGGAAATATCGGCATGAAGCGTGCAGACTCTCTTGTCGTCGCCGCAGCTTGCAAGACCACGGCCGAACCCCATTCTTGTCGGGTCCATATCGACCTTCATCTTGTCGCCGGCGTTCCACCAGTAGTCTTTTGAGAACGTCGGAACGCATGCCTGGGCTTTGACTTTAGCCTCTGCAGCGTATTTCTTTGCATAATCAAGAAGCTCATTCAGCTTGGGCATCGGGATTGTAGGAGGAAGGAGTTCCTTGATCGCCTGCTCGAACTGCTCTTTCTTCGGAGGGACGCCGTGCCATCCGGCCTGGTCCTCCATGAAGGAGACGCCCTTGCCCTTGATCGTGTCTGCGATGATCATGGTCGGCTGGCCTTTAATTATCTTGGCTTCGTCGAACGCCGCCATGATCTGCGCGATGTCGTGGCCGTTGATCTCAATCACTTGCCAGCCGAAATCGCGGTATTTGTCGGCTATCGGCTCGATGTTCATAACATCTTTGGTCCAGCCGTCGATCTGCAGCCTGTTTCGGTCGACGATAGCGCAGAGATTATCCAGCTTGAACTGTGAGGCCGACATCGCGGCTTCCCAGACGCTGCCTTCCTGCTGCTCACCGTCGCCCATAATGCAGTAGACTCGGTAGTCGGAACCGTCCATGCGTGCGGCAAGCGCTGAACCTATGGCTGCTCCGAGTCCCTGGCCGAGCGATCCGCTGGAAAGCTCTACGCCGCAGCATTCAAGCGAATTTGGGTGTCCCTGTGTCGGGCTGCCCAACTGCCTGAGGCACATTGCTTCTTCAAGCGTGATGTAACCAGCCATCGCAAGAGCTGAGTAAAGCGCTGGGGCTTTGTGACCCGCTGACCAGAAGACTCTGTCGCGGTCGGGCATGCAGAAGTTGCCCGGATCGTGCTTTATCTCATGGAAATAAAGCACTGCAACGATGTCCATTATGGAAAGTGTGCCGCCTGGATGTCCGCTGTTGGCCGCATATATGGAGGCAAGGTTGTAAGCGCGAAGTTCCGCCGCTATGCCCTCTAATCGTGTCACTTCATCAGTGTTAATATCTTTTATCTCTATTGTATCCATCAAGTGCTCCTCAAAGATTGGAACTGCGCTGGAATTAACTCTCCAGGTAGGTTTTCAACTTCGCAAGACCTTCTACAATCCGGTCGGTGTTGATACCGGAATATGCCAATCTGACATAGAAGTCCTTTTCGCCCGGAAGCGCGCGCCCGAAGTGGAGTCTTGTGCAGAACGATACGCCTGTGGCCTCAAGCACTTTCACGCGGAACTCGTTGTAGTCCTCGATGCCCTTGTTCTGCATCGCTTTTGTCACGTTCGGGAAAAGGTAGAATGTGGCGTTCGGGCTGTAACAGCTTACGCCTTCGATAGAATTCAATATCTCAACGGCTTTATCACGTCTCTCCTTAAGTACGGAAAGAATATGCTTCGTGCCGGACTGATCTCCCTTGAGTCCTTCGATAGCAGCATACTGGATGAAATGGTTGGAGCAGGACTCGTCATTTACATTCAGTTTTGCTATTGCATCAGCTATAGGTTCAGGAGCGATGGCCGCACCCAGTCTCCAACCGGTCATGGCGAACTTTTTGGAGAATGTGTAGAGTATGACGCATCTATCCTCCATTCCTGGCAGGCTTACGAGCGACTGTGATCTGCCTTCGTAACGCATATCGAAGTAGGCTTCGTCGCAAAGTACAAAAAGATCGTGCTTTCTGACGAGTTCTGCGATTTTCTCAAGTTCCTCCGGCGATGATTCCGCTCCTGTGGGGTTCTGGAGGTTGTTGAATATGAGGAATCTCGTCCGTGGAGTGATCGATTGCTCCATTTTGTCGATATCCAGCTCGAAATTCTCTTTTCCCTCGCTATATGTATAAGGTACAGCCTTTCCGTCGTGAAATTCGATCTGAGACTCGTAAATCGGGTAGCCGGGACTCGGGTAAAGGACTTCGTCGCCGGGGTTCATAAGCGCAAGTATGAACTTTCCGATGACAGGCTTGCCGCCGGGCTGGATCGCAACGTTTGCAGCGGTGTAGGATGTGCCGTGGGACTTATTTATATCCTCTGCAAGAGCATCTCTCAGCCCCATTATGCCGCAGTTGGGGCAATAGCCGGTCTTGCCGTCCTTCATTGCCTTTATAGCTGCGTCCATAATATTCCGCGGGGTGATAATATTCATATCACCAAGATGGAACGGATAAACGGTATTGCCTTTTGCAGCGTGGGCAGCCGCTTCCGCTGATACGGCAAAAGCAGTCTCGGTTCCCAGGCGTGAAAAGCGTTCCGCGAGATTCATGATTCTGTAGCCTCCGGTTGACATAATTGTAGGCTGCGTCTTATTCGCTTACCTAAGACTCTCTGTCCGATGCCTCTTTGCACCGGCGAGCTGCTGATTAATGTAAGAAGCAGTCAGCCAATCCCCATTATAGGTCGTGCGCGCGAGCTTGGCAATCGGGTAAAGAGAAGAGTCCGGTAATATGGTAAAAACGCATATAATCCGAAACAATCATCGGTAGTCGCTTGGCATATTCTGCCACAGAAACCTTCAAGCTAAATAGCTCAAAACATTCGATTGCAGGCAGCAGTGCTCATTCTGATAGCACAAGGATGAAGATATTAGCAGGAAATATGAAATAATTTGGTTGGCATGAATCTTGCGAGCAATATATACAACCAAATATAAACAATATGGGAGGTAAAATGTTGTGAAGTATTTTATGTTGTTCATGTGTGTGGGTGTGTTGTTGTTGCCAACAATCAACGTACAGGCCAAGGATTACACTTTTACGCCGGGTAATAACGGCCTTGGCAGCTTGGATCATTACTATTATTATTCATGGGGTATAGACTGGTCGGTTCCGAGCGGAGAAGAGATCGTAGACGCATATCTGACTATCGATAACATCAACGATTGGACACAGGAATCAAACGACAAGCTCTATATGCATCTCCTGGACAACCCCAGTAAAGGTGTTAGCAGTTGGTATGATAACCAAGGGCATGGAGATAATTGGGCAGACAAGAATAGGAATGCTCTAGGCCTTACAGGAACTCTGGTCGCAACATATACGGATGAAAACAGCTATACCGAGAATTTGGTATACCAGTTCGGTTCGTTGGGGCTTCTTAACGATCTATGTGGAGTTGCGGATACGAAACCAGGTAATCATAAGGCCAATTTCGGATTTGGTTTTGACCCGGACTGTCATTATTACAATAGCGGTGTTAAGCTGACTATAAAAACAACTGCAGCCGCCGTTCCTGAACCAAGTGGGCTTCTTGTCATCTTTTCCTGCTTAAGCTCTGTTGCAGGTGCAATGAAATTACGCCGTAAAAGCTGATCTCAAGCTCAATAATATGCAAAGGGACAAGGTTTCACAGCCTTGTCTCTTTATATGGAATAATAACAGCAGTAGAAACGCCAATGTGAGGCCAAACTTTGAGGTGGTTTTATCATGCCCGAATGGGAAGCAGTATTTCTTGACGAACCGAGACTATACGAACCGGCTGATATTATCTTTCGTGGACAGAAATGCCAGACATCGTATATATCCAGTATCGAGAAGATCGACACTGCCGGTCCGGTCAAATACCGAGTTCGAACAATGTCCGGCGGAGTCTATTTAGGTTCACTGGAAAACGCCGGCACCTCAACAGATGAGTCCGATTACGACTCCTGGGACCAGGGAGTGTATTCGTAGTCTGCAGTAAGGTGAACATGCCGGAGCGTTCCCCGGCATGTTCAGCCATGATTATGGCCGGCGGATCATCTGTTTCAGTTCTGTCACGTTTCCTGCGTTCAGGAGCGCAATATCTTCCGTTATCAGCCCTGCCTTGTAGTATTTATGCAGACACTGGTTCATCGTCTGCATGCCCCAGAACCCACCTTCGGCAATTGCCGGATAAAGCTGCCCTGAGCGGCCTTCCTCGATCAGTTTACTTACGGTCGGGTTGCCGATCATAATCTCGATGCCGCCGATTCGTCCGGGACCGTCTGCCCGCGGCAGCAGTTTCTGCGAGACAATACCTTTCAGGGAGTCCGACATCCTAAGGCATATCTGAGGCTTGTCGTGAGGCGGGAACATGTTGATGATTCGTTCCATAGTCCCGGCGGCGCTGGTGGTGTGGACCGTGGAGAAGACCAGATGTCCGGTCTCCGCGGCAGCCAGAGCGACGTTCATCGTCTCTACGTCTCTCATTTCACCGATCAGGATGACATCAGGGCTCTGGCGGACGACGTATTTCAACGCCTCGCTGAATGAGTCCGTGTCGATGCTGATCTCGCGCTGGTTGATAATGGAGAGCTTGTCTTCATGGACAAACTCAAGCGGGTCTTCAATAGTAATGATGTTACACCGGCGGCTCCTGTTGATAAGGTCGATCATAGCCGCGAGTGTTGTGGATTTACCGGAGCCGGTAGGCCCTGTAAGCAGGACCAACCCCTGCTTGTGCATGCAGAGGTCTCCGATTACCTGGGGCATTCCGAGCTGCTCGAGGGTATATATATCGAGCGGGATAACGCGGAGGACCATGCCGATAGTGCCGCGCTGTTGGTAAACGTTAGCCCTGAATCTGGCTACGCCGTCGATTGTAAACGCGAGGTCCATCTCATGCCGCCGTTCGAACCGCCCTATTTGTTCGTGGGACATAACACCGTAAGCCAACTCGCGCGTCTCCGCGTCCGTAAGCTTGGGCAGTTCCGTCATAGCGATCTTTCCATCGACTCGTAGTGCAGGTGGTGAGCCGACTTTTATGAAAAGGTCTGATGCCCTTCTGTCGGCAGCAAGTTTAGCTAGCTCTCTGAGATCCATATTTAGGCTCGATTGCTCCTTTCATTCCGTGTAATTCGATTGACTGCGATAACAACAATCGCACCGGCTGCAAGCGCGAAGAGAAATGCAAGCAGTATTCCCCTCCCGACTTGCATCTTCCTGCCGGAACCGCCGTTCTGATCATCTTTCGCAGGATCGACTATAAGCGGCAGGTTCAATCGGTCGAAGTTGTGATTCTTTATATTAATCAGATAAGAATATGTGTTGTTCGTATTGGACCAGTCTATGTTTACATACCGGTCAGAATAGTCTCTAAGCGAACGGAAGGTATACCCGCTGGGCGCTATGTAGTGCACTGCGATGAGGTCGAAACGCTTGAATGTCTGCGCAAAAGGTCCCACAAGCAGCCCTCCTCCGCGCCAGTTTACAGTCCTGCCGGACAGGAAGTCTACGGATGTGGAGTTATCTACTGACGATATGTGCACGTTCCTTGCCTGCCACCTGGTAGCGCCAAGAAGCGATCTTAAGTCGGACTCAGCGACGGATTTCTTGACTACATTATTATACTGGATATTGACGCCGTCCAGGTCTGCGACTATAAGGACGACTACATCCGGTGTTTTCTTCGTTTTCGGAGGGTCAGCCAGAGAGCCGGATGTTAGTGACAGCGACAAAAGCCAGACTGCTGCCAGTACAAGGGCTCGGCAGGTAAACTTTCCTGATTTTTCACAAGCCAAATGATTTCCTCGATTTCAATGTTTGTAGCTACAAACATTACTTACCAAGAGAAAGTCTACACCAGCGGTTGAGTTGAGTCAAGAGCTTGACATGAAGGGTATAAACGGATAAAGTGTAGTAAGAACAGGCAGGAATAGTGTTATCCTCCCTGTTCTTTGTTTAGATGTGGTATGGAGTATATTCTATAGGATACACTCGAAGGATACACTGAAAAAATGTTTCTTTCCGAGATGCTCGGTAAACCGGTAGTCGATCAGGGGGACTCACAGGTCGGCACGTTTGAGGACCTCATCGTGACCCCTGGTGTGCAGTTCCCTCCCGTAACCGCGATAGTCATTTCTCCTCGCGGTGAAGATGAGCGGATTATTGTCCCTTGGGAACAAGTGAGTCTGACCGACCGTGGGGTGAAGCTGCCCGGCAGCCGGGATGCCATCAGAACATATCAGGTAAAAGAGAGCGACTTGTGGATGAAGCGCGATCTATTGGATAAACAGATCGTGGATGTCCATGATTACAGGGTCGTCCGTGTAAACGATGTTCGCTTGGAGCAGTCCGAAAACGCTCTGTTTCTGGTAGGAGTGGATACAGGCATGCGCGGGCTCTTCCGCAGGATGGGGCTGGAAGGCCTGGTGGACAGGCTTACAAAGCGTTCCAGATGGCGCCCGCACACTCACATTATCGCATGGAATGATGTCGAGACATTCCAGCGAAGCGAAGGCCGGATCAGACTTAAGGTCCCGGCAGAGAGGCTGGCAAACCTGCATCCAGCGGACATCGCAAAGATCGTCGATGAACTTGATCCCGCTCAAAGGACAGAGTATTTCGAGTCGCTGGACGTTGAGACCGCTGCGGAAACGCTTGCTGAGACCGATCCTGCGGTTCAGGTGTCAATCGTAGAAAGCCTGGATGAAGAACGAGCAGCCGATATCTTGGAAGAGATGGAGCCGGACGAGGCTGCCGATGTCCTGGGCGATCTGTCTGCCGACAGGCGCGACGAGATTTTGAACGAAATGGAGGCCGACGAGGCCGAAGACGTCAAAGAGCTCCTTCAGTATGCGGACGAGACTGCCGGTGGGCTTATGACTACGGAGTTTATAGCTGTTTCACCGGGTATGACCGCGGAAGAGACGATCAACCACCTCCGCGAAGTCGGTCCGGATGCAGAGACTATATATTATGTTTATGTGCTCGACGACCATGAGAGGCTGGTAGGGGTTATCTCGCTCCGCGACCTTATAATTGCGCAGCCGGAGACCAAAATCGAGGAGTTTACGGTGAAAAACGTAATCCACGTTCATACCGATGCCTCGATTCAGGATATAGCGCAGACTATGGAAGACTACAACCTGCTTGCGCTTCCTGTTGTGGACGACGAGAACCGCATGCAGGGGATCGTCACGATAGACGACGCGCTTCAGAAGGTGCTGCCGGAGGACTGGCGGCGGCGTATTACGAGGATGTGGAACAAGTAGCGATTATGTGTCATTCATCCGCGCTTTTTGTGAAACACGGAGAGTTGGATCAGGTTATGGAGGAGTCCGATCAGGAGGATAAGTCGAAGAGGTATCCTGGCCTTTCTGGCGGTCATGGGGCCCGGTATCATCACGTCTGCTGCGGACAACGATGCCGGGGGCATAACTACGTACTCCGTAGCCGGGGCGCATTATGGGTATCAACTCCTCTGGGTGATGGTAATAGTCACCTTCGTGCTGGTTGTCGTGCAGGAGATGGCTGCACGGATGGGCACGGTTACACAGAAAGGCCTGGGAGAGCTGATAAGGGAGCAGTTCGGCGTCCGCTGGACTCTCTTTGCTCTGAGCGTCCTCTTAGTCGCTAACCTCGCAACCACTATCGCCGAATTCGCAGGTATAACCGCAAGTGTAGAGATTCTTGGGCTCACACGCTACATCGGTATTCCCGTGGCCGCAATCGGAGTCTGGTTCCTCGTCGTAAGGGGCAATTTCAAGACCGTTGAGCGGGTATTTCTGGTCCTGACAGTCCTTTATGTCACATACATCATCTCAGGGATCCTTGCAAACCCGAACTGGAGAGAAGTCGCGAGCGGCATGTTGAAGCCGTCCATCAAACCGGACCCTGAATACCTGCTTCTGCTCATCGCTGTCATCGGGACCACCATTACACCCTGGATGCAGTTCTTCCTTCAGGCGACAGTCGTGGATAAAGGCATCGATATCCGTCACTACAAGTATCAGAAGGCGGATGTCATTGTAGGGTCGATACTTACTGACGTGGTATCGGTCTTCATAATGATCGCCGCCGCCGCGTCGCTTCACTACATAGCCGGAGCGCCGATCAGGATCGAAAGAGCCGAGCAGCTTGCTGTGGCACTCAAGCCGTTTGCCGGCGGCTACGCTACACTTCTCTTCGCGCTGGGGCTTTTGGGAGCGTCTCTCTTGGCTGCAGCGGTCCTTCCGCTTTCTACGGCTTATACGTTTAATGAAGCCTTTGGGTTCGAGAGCGGGATTAACCGCCGCTGGCAGGAGGCTCCCGCTTTCTATGGCATATACACATCCGCAATAGTAATCGGCGCCGGTGTCGCGCTTATACCAGGGTTCAACCCTGTCAAGGTAATGATCTGGTCCCAGTTCGTGAACGGGCTGCTCCTGCCGATTGTGCTAGTTTTTATGCTCAAGCTTATAAACAACAAAGATATAATGGGCGAGCATACGAACTCCAAATTCTACAATGTAATAGTCTGGCTGACTGTAGCCGCGCTGATTGCATTCAGCGCCATTATGCTCTTTACGACGGTGTTTCCGGTAGGATAGGGGACAGGAAACAGAATGTGGAGTGCGGAAGCGCCAGCTTCCGCTTTTTATCGACATCCACCATATTGTTATGGCACTTAAGGCAGAAAAGGCTTGACGATAATAGTTCCCTGGCACAGGATGTGGTCCAATTTCATGTGCCAGGGAGCTGGTTTTAGGCGTATCTGGATCATTTCATCCGGCGCAAGCGGCAATGACACCAGGTTCTTCTATAATAACAGCAGAAACAGAGTGAAGCTGATAACCAAGAGCGGAAGTGCCTACTACTTCGTCTATGATCCTACTACATCCATCCCTGCAGTGGTGTATGAGGCTGTAGGCACTACTGCTTATCTGAATACCAGGGAACCAGATGGTTCTTTGATAAGTAGAGATAAGTATACAGGTGGAGTTTATCAGTACAGCAGGACCTATCACTTCGATGGGCTTGGGAGTACAATAGCTTTAACCGACGAGAATGGTGCTACAACAGACACATACAGTTATGATGTCTGGGGGAATGTGTGCTGTGTTGGATGAAGAGGATGTAGAAATGACTGATGCGGAAACTCTTGAGTGTATAGAAAAAACACTCAAGCAGAATGGTTCGGTTTCTGGAGACACAGTAAAACGTTGGATGTGTAATTCTAGCTTGGAGGTATTAGGGGCTGTTCATGAGCTTGTAACGTATTCTCCTTATTGGGAGCGGATAGATCCTCCGCTGAGTGAAGCAGATCTTTTACCTTTTCTGCTGTCCTTTTACAAGAGGTGTTTATATGAAGATCCCAAGGGAGATTGGTCACTTAGTCGTTATGAAGCTGCTGCAGCTATAGTAAGCAGGTTTCAAGCATTGTTACCTAACAAAAAACCTGAAAGACAAGCACTTCTGGTAAAGCTAAAGGATTTACTAGTCCAATGTTATTTATCAGATAATCCTGAACTACAAACTGCTATAGTTACGGGTGCATTAGAACACATTCTGGAGGAGCCTAGATTTCGGTCTTTTTTTACTGACTGGACTAAGCATCCGCTACTCAGACGTGCATATGATCTTGCGATGGAATGGGCAATTTACCATGAGCGATAGCAAAGTTCCTGGTGGAATACCATAAAGATGGATGGAGAGGACTTTAGAAAAATAAAATGGTTCCATTTACATTACTTAAGAAAGCAACGTCCAATCACAAGAAAAGCATTATTATTGATCTTTGCTCTACGTTGAGACGTTAAGCCAACGAAAGACGTATACATGCATGTTATGAGACATGCATCATTTTCAGACAGACAAAGAGTTCGTTACCTTGCTGCTGATTTGTTTGAAAAAGG
>JBDKSP010000017.1:0-6585 GCA_039680575.1 Armatimonadota bacterium | reverse complement strand
GCAGCTATGGTAGAGTCCGGCTCTTGCAGAGCTCCCCGTGGTCCGGTGGGTCCACGGGGTAGATGGCCGGCACGGAGACCGGCCACTACGTCAAGCTGGCCTGCTATTAAGACAGGATGTTACTTAGGGGAATGGTGGATGATTTCTATGCTTCGGGATTCTTTTCTTCCCGAAGCACGAGTTTCCACCAATCTTCTCCTGCTGACGGCTGATGACTGATTGCTGACAGCTATTACCCCCCGTTTTGCCTCAAAATTGCCTGGGGTATACCAAGAATAGAGGGGTTTTGCCTCTCTTGTGAACTTATAATAGCTGCCTCATTTCGCCTTTCAGGCGGAGTGAGGAGATAGGATATTGGGTGAAAAACAGTGATACCAGGCAGGTTACCAGCTGCGATTTTCCTGGTTGCGGCAATGGTTTTGCTCGTCACGGCTGCGGCAGCGGATGTACTGTATCTGAAACCCGGCGAGCCCGTGCCGCGGCAGTTGGCGGAAGGAAAAACCTATGATATAACGTGGACCAGCGATGGACTCAGTAAGGTTTCCGTGGAAGCCATAGGGAACCATATATCGAGGCCAGGCGTCCCAAGAGACAGGTTCGACATCGTTATCGACAAAGACGTACCCGCAAAACAAGGAAAAGTCTCGTGGACGATACCGTTTCTCGATACAATCCGATTCACTGTTTATGTGAATGGTTATAGCAGCGAAGGCAAACTGATGGTGACGGATTCCAAGGACTACCTGTTCAGGCCGGGAATACTCAGAAACAGGACCGCAAACGGTATTTATGTCGATCTACGGAACCCTGACAGGCAGCGGCTGTACCGGCTGCATAATAATGTTGTTACCAACGCCTATCTGACATCCGGGTCGAGGTCCGGCGTATTTCTTACCAAGCCGGAAGACAGTTCCAAGCCCCACGACCATGTAGGGGTCTATCGTATAACCTACAAGAACCCCATGTACTGGTCGAATGAGTACCAGGTGTGGATGACACATGCTATGCGGTTTTGGAGCGGACATTTTATCCACGGGACATATCCGAGTGAATACCATCTGCTTGGACATCCGGCCTCGTCGGGATGTATCAGGCTGGATAGGACGGATGCAAAGGAGCTGTACGATATAACTCCCATCGGCACGAGGGTCGAGATCTTCGGAAATCGTTAATGGAGGGGTAAAAATAAAGGTGGCCGCCGCCACTCCGAAGGAGGACGGCGGCCATTTTCCTACCCTCACAGGTAGTTGAGGTGCTTGTGAGGGCTACGTTCATGACCCGGAGGTCACAAGTGACCTAAAGAGCTTTGCATCTGATGCAACAAGTGTTTCAGGCAAAACTCTTTGGGCTAAAACTTTTAGCCCGCAAAATCACCTCGTCGACTATTAATCATAATTAGTCACCACCTCCTCATTTGTCATGGGTAATATACCACCTGAAATTGTCCGAGTCAACTCATTTTACACAATATTATCACTGAAAGGCAGCTATAACGTCTCCGGCAAGGGCAATAAACGCGCAGCGTCTATTATAGATGGTATCGAATCATTTGGAGGATTGCGTTTTGAACGTGATAACCGCGAGTATTACGTTTCTTATAATCTCAGCATTATCCGCAATGGGTATAACTCCGCGCCAGGCAGCAATGCAGAGCGCCATCAGCGGTTGGGGGACCAGCGGAGAACTGGCAGTTGTAAATGAACCGAATAACGGCGGTCCGTATAGTCTTAAGATCCACTGGCGCTCAAAACCGGACGCCAACGACCAGTTTTGGGTCAACAGTTGGACCGCTCCTGCGAAGGGCTATGACACCCTGAGCCTGGACCTTATGGTAGCCGAAAACAACGGCAAAGCAGGAGTCTCAATCTTTCTCACGGAGACTGACGGGGACAGGTGGCTCACCAGCATAGATGTGAAAAAGCTGCAGCCCGGCGTATGGCATCACTTCGAGATCAAAAAGCCCGACTTTACCATGTACAGGCTGGGAGATAAGGAAGATAACTGGGACATTATCAATAAGGTCACTGTGGAGCCCGGCGGGAAAGACGGAGAAATCACCTTCTACCTCGATAATATCTTCATGAGTGGTCCGGCGGGCAAAAAAGACCTCCTCGACCCGGCCAATCTCCCCCGTTTGTATACTGACATGCCTGAAGAGCACAATCTCCTGAATAATATAAGCCCGGCAGGCTTTGCCTTTCTTGCCGGGAGTATGAATTTCTGGGAGAGCAGGCTTCGTCCGACCAACCTGGATGACATCTGCAAGCTATCACCGTCTATCGCAATAGCCTCCTGCGGGTTCGACGGATACGATAGAGCAGGAAAACTGAGCGAAAGGCTGGTCGAACTTGGGCGGCCGCTCCTTGAGGAGCATCAGGATGGGCATGACTTCGCAGTAGAACTGACCGAAAAACAGGCCTGGTGCACCCGCTGGGACGGCGAAAGCAATAATATCACGCCAAACAAGTTCGATACGGGTCATTCAGCCTGCCATTGCAACGCTGATTTCATTAATATGAACAAACGCCGTGCCGACGCAATCATGGCTTCAGGAATAAATACTCTCTGCCTGGTAGACTACGTCTGGCCGTATTTTGGCGGAAGATGGGGATATTGCAAGTCCGATATCGAGGCATATAGAAAAGCGCTTAACGGGACGGATGGCGGGCTGAAATTAGTCGAAGGAAAGAAAACCAGGACGGCCATGTTCTGGGACTATTTCGAGGACTATTCCGGCTTCAAATTCAAACCGGGAGACCTCGGATATAAAAGCTGGGATGAATATACTCCAACCACCGAACAGGAAGTTATAAAGGGCGGCGAAACCGCACGCCGGAACATGTTTATCTTTATAACACTGAACCACTACGAATGGCTGAAGTTCCTCCAGGACATCGGCCTTTACATGAAGCCAAAGGGCGGCAACCTCTGGATTATCCCGAACCCGGAAGACCTGGGAGATGCAGCGGACTATGTCTATGCGGCCAGGATGGCGGGGATTCAGTGCAACCTCCCTGAGTATTTCGGCAATCCGAAATGGACGGATGCCCTATATCGAAGCGGCCGTTACCTTGCAAGAAATGCTCGTGAAGCAGGAAACCTGGTCGGACCCTGTTTCGAGACAGGCGTATGCGGCCACGGCAAGCCCTATTACGATGCAGAAGTCAGCTACGCTATAGCCTATGATGTGTGCGCGTCGCTCGAAACCAATATAATCAAGAACGATTTTCTGGATGAAGCGCCGATCAATCAAATAGATAATACTGCAAACGCCGCGCCGTTCGACCGGTTCAGGGATACTATGTCGAAAGTATACGCTTTCGACCAGTACAAGGCTGATAAGCCGAAAAAGGCTGAGTCGAAGGTAGCAGTCGTCACATCCCGCAATATCAACAGATACAGGGGAGATATTTTCTACGGTTTCGCCGCCAGAAAAGACCAGTGGGACGGCTGCGCGGCGGAAGCCCTTGCGTCCGAAGGGTTGTCATTCGACCTCATGGACCCGATCCGCTACGCCCCGCTTGAGGATTATAAAGCGATCTTCTGGGGAGTCACAGAAGTCCCGCCGGCCTGTGTTGAACGAATAAAAAAATGGCTTTCATCCGACACATCGTATGTGCTCGTGTGCCACAGCTCTCAGCCAACGCGGAGGAATAACGGCCTTATGTTCAACCTGCGCTGGTTCCCGGAGCAGAGATCGATTGGCGATCCGAATGGCGGCAAACCGTGGGGACTGCCGAAGATTACACAGGTCGCTGCTCCAAAAGAAGCCGTAATCGACAAGGTTGGAAAGCCATTCTGTGGAATTTTCAGCGTAGGTGAACCAATTATTCTGCCGAATGACCTCTATGAAGCAAAAGGCGGAAAAGTGCTCCTCTCGGCATCAGGCCACCCGCTTGTGAGCGAGTTCCGGCTCCCTTCCGGCGGCAGGACTGTCTATCTCCACTACCGTTCCGGCGAACCGGAGACTCTCGCACTCGACCGTAAAGTGGTTGCAGCGCTGGCTGAGTGCTTTGGAGCGAAGAAAGTTGCAAACACCGTAGATGATGTGCTGGTCCACAGTTACGATATGAAAGACGGCGGCACGGTCCATGTCCTCTGGGCGAAAAAAACGCTGGATGACTGGGACTTCGTCTACGATATGAACCGCAAACAACGTCTTTTCTACACCAACCCCGGCTTCAGCGCGGCTGTAAGGGTGCCTGTCTCCAAACCCGGCAAATACATCGTACATGACATGCTGACCGGCAAGACCAACCGGGTCGAGGCGAAAGATGCACTGGAACTGACCTTGAGCGATGTCACCTGCGGGGTCTATTATGTCTTCCCTGACAACAAGCCGGGCGAGGCAAAGCTGGAGAAGCTGAAAGCTAATCCGGTGCATGAACTCTTGGCGAAGTAGCAAGGGATGTAAGATGTAGGATATGGGATATTTGGAGTGCGGAAACGCTAGCTTCCGCTTTTCGATCGGCATTCACTGACTTTTCTTCTGAACCGCTTCTTCCTTTCTCCATTTTGCGCTTTCGTGAGAAAAAGCCCTATACCGCTTCGCGCCTTGCTCTCCGTGAAGGCAGGAAGAAGATGAGCATCAGCGCGGCGATAAGCGCTGTTGCAGCACCGTAGTAAAACGGCGCAGCCGGGCTTACCTTGTCCCACAAAAATCCGGCTATAGCACTTGCAGGTAAAAGGGAAAGCCCTTCAATCGTGAAATAAGCTCCGATTACTGTCCCTCGAAGCTCGGCAGGCGCGAGATCGGCGGCAAATGCTCTCAATACACCCGCGGTCAGTCCCACATATAGCCCGTAAACGGCGAATAACAGCCAGATGATAGCCGGACTCGACGCTATCGCGAACCCGAAATATGTCGCTGTAAAAACCAAAAGTCCGAGGACCAGGATCGGCCCGCGCCCGATCTTGTCCGATGCTATTCCGGCAGGCATGGAAAACGCCGCCGAAACTACGTTAAAAAGCGCGTAGATCAGGAGCACATGCTCAACGCTCACTCCCACATTTTTCGCCCTCAGGATGAGAAACGCATCGCTCGAATTGCCGATCTGAAACACTGCGACAACGACCAGAAACAATTTTAGATGTGTGCTGAGCTCGCCCCACTTGATTTTCGGAGGAGTGACCGGCCTGATTTCTTTCGGCTTCTCCGGCACGTATTTGAAAAGGACGGCTACGGCAAGAAGCGCCGGGACAGCGCCCCATAAAAAGACAGTGCGGTAAGCCGCGCCGCTTCCGCCTTTGACTATGCTCAAAATGAGGTATGCAGCCAGTGGTCCGAGCACTGCGCCGGTCGTATCCATCATCCTATGGAACCCGAAAGCCTTGCCCCTGATCTCCTGCGGGGCTGATTCGGCTATGATTACATCTCTCGGAGCGGACCTGATGCCTTTTCCGAACCTGTCCGTGAACCGAACGGCGAATACGTGGAGCCATGAGGTAGAAATAGCCAAAAACGGCTTGGCTATGGATGACAGCCCGTAGCCGCAAACAGCCAGAAGCTTCGGCCTGCCGAATTTGTCTGCGAGCCATCCGGCATAAACCCGAAGGAGGCTTGCTGTGCTTTCCGCTACGCCTTCGATGATGCCTAAAAGCTGCACCGGCGCGCCGAGTGTTGTCGTGAGAAACACAGGGATGATCGGTATAAGCATCTCTGACGACAGGTCGGTCAAAAGGCTCACTATCCCAAGTACTACTATAACGGGAGAAAGACCAAGCATCCCTCCCTGTTTCTCGTTATCTTTCATGAGAAATCCTTTGATAAATAACTTACAGCAAAAACAACTGCCATGTATGATTACTCAAATTCGAGCTGGTTTTCCTCTTTATATTGCATTTGGTCGCGTTCGCAAGATATAGTATGTAAACAACCAATCTAACATAGACTGCAGGAGACAGTGCTTTATGAATGGGAATAAGCGGCCCGTAAGTGTTACTCTGCTTGGTATTTTTGTACTGGTTGCCGGTATTGTTTCTCCGGTCAGTATAATTCCTATACTTTTATCGCCTGGTTATGCGGAAGGTGCATCGAGGATACTTAAAGAGACAGGACAAAATCCTTATACTACGATAATCTCCGGTCTGCTTCTGGTAATATCGGGGCTCGGTATTCTTAAAGGCTTTAGTTGGGGGCGAATTCTGCTATTGGCCTTCTGGCCGTTCAGAATTGCAGCATTAGCCTTCATCGGGACAAGCTTTTTCCTTGTTCCAAATATCGTGGGCGGCACTGTAGCCTATCTCATTTTTATAGTAATCCTCTTTGCCCCGGATGCATCCGCATATTTCCGCAGGCAAAGATCAACGACTGCATCTGGCGAAGACATCGAAGATTAAGTAATATTCCGTCTTGGTAGCGAGCCATCTAGCCGTGGACCTACAAGACCACGGGGTGCAGCGAAGATGCCCCTCCAAGTAATGGATCATCAATAAGGCCAGTTAGCATTCCATTCTTTCTACAGAGTTTCAGGAGATAAAGTAACAGCCTTACAGCTATATAAAAGTTCTCTGATGTAGCTTTATCTGTTGATTTTACACTTATACCTGAAACTCTTCCGGAAGATTTTCGGCAACAGCCAATAT
>JBDKSP010000016.1:0-7523 GCA_039680575.1 Armatimonadota bacterium | reverse complement strand
ATATTGGCTGTTGCCGAAAATCTTCCGGAAGAGTTTCAGGTATAAGTGTAAAATCAACAGATAAAGCTACATCAGAGAACTTTTATATAGCTGTAAGGCTGTTACTTTATCTCCTGAAACTCTGTAGGTATTCAACGAAACTTAGTCAACTCCTTAGCGTTGTACTCGCGTAACTCTCGATGGTTGCGGCTGATTACATAGCGAGCTATAAACCTTTCACCATCGGGATGCCACCCGAGAAACTCGATATTTGGTATATGCCTCTCTCCGGTTGATACCTCGATCTTTGCACGTCGATCAGTTTTCAAGTCAAATACCATCACCGCGCTCTTGCCAGGTGTGTCCGCATCCAAGAACCCAGCCGCTAAATATCGCCCATTAGGTGACAATTCTGCACCAACCAAATTCGTTGCTTTAGGAATCGTAGTAATCTGACGTTTACCATTACAGGAGAGGTCTGCGATGAACACTCTGCCAGACGAATCAACATACAGCGTCTCATCGCCGTCCGGCAGAACCATCAGCCCAATGCTGCCAATCTCAGTTCTCGGACAATGACCAAGTATGGAAGGACGAGCGCCGGTTACCGGATAAGAGACTAGCGCTTTCTCAGAATCATACTTTTGTATGCAGTAGATACCCTTTGCATCGTTGCTCCATCTCAGCAGTTTTATTGAGCCAGAGTTCATCCGGGCAATCACTTCCGAATTACTGCTATCACGATTCAAGATACTAAGGTGCATCTTATTAGGGCTGATTTTGGATAGAATCGTAATTTGTTGCCCATCGTTGGAGTATGCCACATCCTGGATTCGCCCGGGAGTGCTGAACAGCTTTCTACTTACCCCATTCTGGAGATCTAGCTCATATAAAGATGCAGATCGGGAACTTGATCGGGTTTGTTCTGTGGCATTCATACAGTAAAGCATCGCATCGCCACTGGGTGACACTCTTGTAGATGGACAAGTCGTCCATTCCGATACTGCACGTTCAGGAACTTTGTAGGTAGTTTGCTTCCCTTTTGCTTGAGCCACGATGATATTGTTGCCTTCTCGATATACGACAGCGTTTCCTTTTCTTGCATACGCTGCGTGGATTAGTTCGGGACCACGAGCCAATAATCTGCTCGGGGTTGAACTGCATCCATGCTGCAGTAAGAACAAAAACACCAGTAGAAGGCTTGGGACTAGTATTATATATTGACGTTTACTCATTTTGCTATAGTCTTTCTGCAAAGCTAAGATTTTACCCTTGGCATCTATTCCCTACTGAAAGCTATTTCTTCTAATTTCCGCCTCCGCCCATCATTTCGGTGGCTACCTCGGCGGCATCCTTTTGGAACTGCTGAAGCTGTTCGGGGCTGAGCGATTTCATCATCTCTATCTGCTGCTGCATCTGAGACCTGAGCATGTTCTTTCTTGCTTCGGGGTCCATGCTGAGCATCGCCTGCATCGCCGCTTTGCTCATCTCAGCCATGTAACTCGGATCGATGTCCTGCATCGAGTTCATCATATCGACCATAGCTTCCGGCCCGAGCTGATTCATCACGCCCATGCTCTCTTTCAGCGCTGCTGCGCGTTCCTCCGCGGTCATCGAGAGGAACATCTCCATCATTTCCTTGCAAGCTGCCGCGTACTTTGCGACCTTTTTCTGAGATTCGTCCTTCAACTCCTGTTTGTAGGCCATTTCGTCATCGGTCACGAGGTACACTGTTGTAAACCCGGCCGGAGACGGGACTGTCTTTGTAATCTCTTTGGCTGTGGTCTCTCCCTGGACGTGGACAAACGATCCACCCGCGCCTGCCGGGGATATTAACATATCCGGGAATTTCAGGGCAAGAACTGTCCTCATCTGAGCTGCGAGTGCGTCCGCATCCTTAGCAAGCGACGATCCCGTCACGACCTGGATCTTGCGCCACTCGATGCCGAGGATCTTTGTTATGGAGTCGAGCGCCTTCTCAACCGTCGTATCCTTGATGCTGGCAGTTATCTTGCCGTCGACCAGCTTCTCGACGAGGATCGTCTGCCCTGTGGACGCCGCTATGTCCTTCAGCACATCCGCCACCGGCTTGTCCTTCACGTCGATCGTTACAGTTTTGTCTTTCGCGGGGGCAACCGCCGGGGCTGTGGTGTCCGCGGCTATCACCGATGCTACGGTGAGCAGGATCAACATAAGTGTCAGAAACGGTTTCATTTAAGGAGCCTCCAATCTTGTGTTTGAATGCTATATCAGTATTCGACACCGCCTGCTGTAATCCTTCCCAGCCGAATTTCTTCCGTTCCCGCAGTATATAAACATGCAAAAATTCCTGTTTACTAGGGAAGGAAGACCAGAAGCGACTCTGGAACAACCTTATAGGCGCTGGATTAAGCAAAAACAGCTATAACTATCATTTACCCCTGCTTCCGGCAGAATGAAAGAGGTAATTTTATTATGTTGGCAAGACCTACTCCAGAACAAGCTGCATGGCAGGACCTGGAAATCGGGATGTTTATCCATTTTGCACCAAACACCTGGCAGGATAAAGAAGGAGATGATCTTTCTACACCGCTGGAGGAGATAAACCCTACCCGGCTCGATACGGACGAGTGGGTGCGCGTAGCGGAGAGCCTCGGCGCGAAGTATATCGTCTTTGTTGCCAAACATGCGGGCGGTTTCTGCTGGTGGCAGACCGAAACCACGGACTACAGCGTGAAGAACACACCGTGGAAAGGCGGCAAAGGCGATGTCATGGCGGACCTCGCTCTGTCGTGCGCGAAGCGGGGGATGAAGCTCGGAGTCTACCTGTCTCCTGCCGACGGAAAGCACGGCGCTACGGTGGGAGGAAGATGCAAAACCCCTGAAGAGCAAAAAGCCTATGACAAGCTGTACCGCGAGCAGTTGACCGAGCTTCTCAGCCGGTATGGCGAGATAATGGAGGTCTGGTTCGACGGCAGCATAGTGACGGAAGTCGGCGACATACTCAAGCAGTACGTTCCCAATGCGGTAATCTTCCAGGGACCTCACACCTCGATCCGGTGGGTCGGCAACGAAGAGGGTATTGCTCCTTATCCGGTCTGGAATGCCGTTTCGCGGGCGGATGCCGATACCCACAACGCGACGTCCGAGCACAGCAATCCGGACGGCGACGTGTGGCTTCCCATAGAGTGCGATGCCCGAATCCGCAGGGACTGGTTCTGGAATACGACCAATGCCGATACGCTGAAAAGTGTCGACGATCTTATGAGTATGTATTATGGATCGGTCGGTCATGGCGGAGTTCTGCTATTGAATAACACCCCTGACACCACAGGAGCCATACCCGAGTCTGATGCAAAGCGGACCGCTGAGTTCGGCGCTGAGATAAGGAAACGGTTCGGCAAATCCCTGGCTGAAACGGAAGGGACGGGAGACGAAGTAACGCTCGACCTCAGCAGGCCGCTTTGCATCGATCATGTGATAACTATGGAGGATATAACGGATGGTGAACACGTCCGATCTTACGTCATAGAAGGCATGGTGGATGGTAGATGGGCTGAAATCTGCCGGGGCAGCGCAATCGGCCACAAGAAGATCGACCGGTTCAGTCCGGTGACCGTCTCCGGGGTCCGGTTCAGGTGTATTGAGTCCGTCGCGCAGCCGGTTATCAGGCGTCTGGCTGTATATAATGTCGGCGCTGTTTCAGCTCCGGCAGTAGAAACGAGGCAGCAGGATTATCTTAAAGCCGGTGAATGGAGCGCCGATGAAATCAAAAAGAGCGGCTCGTACATCGAGATCGATCTGAGGCCTCTCTGTAAAAACGCAGCACAATACGATGTAGTCTTCAAAAAGACAGCCGGCGGCGGAAAGCTTGATGTAAGCTCGGTAAAACTGATAGTGGACGGGATCGATGCATCACAGTACATCCGGCCTGCTGAAGATGCAAACTCCTTCAATCTGAGCATAACGGGCATCGGCAGGTCGATGGTATTAAGAGCAATGATAGCCGCCGACGGCGCAAACACCCGCGTTGAAGCGATGATAAGGGAGCGGAGACCACGTTGAAGTGCTGGTAAGTATGTAGCATGGAGCTTCGCGGGAATTTGACAATCTGACGCTCGCGTAGTAACATTAATTCATAATTTAACCAATATGGGTGAGGGAATTTCAGGGAACTACGGGAAGCTGATTAAGCTGTCAGTCCCCACGGTTCCCTTTTCTTTCGTCGCATTCCCCCTCGACAACGGAGATACACATGGGCTTCCTTGGTACGATATTCAACGCTAACGCGCGCGAGATAAAGAAGTTCAGACAAGTCGTAGAGCAGGTCAATGCCTTCGAGCCTGCTATGAAGACACTAACGGACGACCAACTTCGGGGCAAGACAGATGAGTTCCGCCAGAGGATTGCGAACGGTGAGACTCTCGACGATCTTCTCCCGGAGGCATTCGCTGTCGTCCGGGAAGCAGGCTGCCGCACTTTCGGGCCGGACAAGGCGCGCCACTTCGACGTGCAGATGATCGGCGCTATCGTGCTTCACCAGGGACGCATCGCTGAGATGAGAACAGGTGAAGGCAAAACACTTACCGCAACCCTTGCGCTTTATCTGAACGCCCTTGAGGGCAAAGGCGCTCACCTGGTCACGGTAAACGACTACCTGGCTAAACGAGACGCCCGCTGGTACGGGCCGATTTACCACTTCCTCGGCCTTTCAGTCGCAGCGATCCAGGGACAGAGCGCGGAATCGGGCTCAAGCCGCGCATCCTACATCTACGACCCGACCTACGAGCCGGATGACCCGGATGAGTGGGAGCATCTCCTCCCGCTCGGGGATGATGACAACCCCTACGACCCTGCAAACAAGGCCGGACGAAGGCTTGCGTACCAGGCGGATATCACCTACGGCACGAACAGCGAGTTCGGGTTCGATTACCTCTACGACAACATGGCCTTCAGCAGGGATGAACTCGTGCAGCGGGGGCTAAACTACGCCATCGTGGACGAGGTGGACAGCATCCTGATTGATGAAGCCAGGACACCGCTCATTATTTCCGGCCAGGCGCGTGAATCGACCGACCTTTATTACAGGATGGACCGCGTGGTAGCCCGGCTCCGCAAGGAAACGGATTATACAGTCGATGAAAAAGCCAAGACCGCGATGCTCACCGAAGAAGGTGTCACAAAGATCGAGGAGGCTTTCGGCTGCGGCAACCTTACCGATCCCGAAAACCTGGAGCTGATGCAGCACGCGAACTCCGCTTTGAAAGCCCACGCGGTATTCAAGCGGGACATCGACTATGTGGTAAAAGACGGCCAGGTGCATATCGTAGACGAGTTCACGGGGCGGTTGATGTTCGGCCGAAGGTGGAGCGACGGACTGCACCAGGCGGTCGAAGCAAAAGAAGGCGTCAGGATTCAGGAAGAAAACCAGACGCTTGCGACGATCACCTATCAGAACTATTTCAGGCTTTACAAGAAACTCGCGGGTATGACCGGTACCGCTATGACCGAAGAGGACGAGTTCAGGAAGATCTACGCTCTCGATGTCGTAGAGATCCCCACGAACCGCCCGATGATCCGCAAGGACTACGCAGACGTCTTCTACAAGACGGAAGAAGCCAAGTTCCGAGGGATAGCCGAAGAGATTTTAAGGTGCTACGTGAGACAGCAGCCTGTTCTGGTCGGAACCAGGTCTATCGAAGTCTCCGAGCGTGTGAGCGACAGGATGATCTCCGAGCGGCTGCAGCTTTTGGGAGCGACTATCCTGCTCAGGCGAAAGCTCGAAGCAGCGAAGGACATGGACGCGGAGAAAAAGCAGCAGTACCATGCGCTCCTGAACGAAAAGTTCGATGAGCTTACAATACCGAGGCTTCAGGGGCTTGCCAAGACCGTGGGTTTCAATACGGACATGCTGCGGCCCGAGAACCTCACCGACCTTAGCGCTGTCCTCGGTATAGCCGAATCCGACCTGCCGGTACTCGCTGATGCACTCAGCAAAGGGATAGTCCACAGCGTCCTGAACGCCAAGTATCACGAGTCGGAAGCTCAGATCATTTCCGAAGCCGGTCGAAAAGGCGCGGTGACGATTGCAACGAACATGGCCGGACGAGGTGTAGACATCATCCTGGGCGGAAGCCGGGAGGTCCAAAAGCAAGCGGAAGCTGACGGGACGGCATTCCAGTCCCAGAGGGATTTCGACCCTGCCGGCGCATCCTGGGATTTCAAAACGTGGTTTGAGCAGAACCGTGACAAATGGAATGTGATGACTGACGAAGCGAAAGAGGTCATCTACCGGGGCGGATTGCATATTTTGGGTACGGAGCGGCACGAAAGCCGCCGTATCGACAACCAGCTGCGTGGACGATCCGGACGACAGGGAGACCCAGGCTCGGCCAAGTTCTTCGTATCGCTCGAAGACGAGCTCTGGAGGCTCTTCGGAGACAAGACACAGTCTCCGCTTCTTCGAGGATGGCAGGAAGACCAGCCGCTCGATTCCGGCATACTCACGAAGATGATCGAGCGCGCCCAGAAGAAGGTCGAGGCTTACTACTTCGGCATCAGAAAACACGTTCTCGATTACGACGATGTAATGAACGTCCAGCGCGAGACTATCTACGGCCAGAGGAAGATGATTCTGGAAGGAGTCAGCCTCAGACCGACTATCGAGGACTATCTGCAGAAGACCATTCACGAAAATATCGACTCTTTCTGCGCCGAAGGCGTTCATCCGAGTGAGTGGGATACTGATTCCCTCTTCCGCTCATTGAACGAGATCTTCCCGCTTGAAGTATACGCCAAACCGGCCGATCTTAAGAACAAAAAACGCGAAGAACTCACCGATCTCCTCGATGCGGTAGCGGAACGGACGTATCAGGACAAGGAGCAGGAGATCGGCGAAGACGCTATGCGCGACGTCGAGCGCCACATCTCGCTTCAGCTCATAAACAGCAAGTGGATGGACCACCTGGAGGCGATGGACTATCTCCGCGAGGGGATTTCCTTGAGAGGTTACGCGCAGCAGGACCCGCTTGTCGCCTACAAGAAAGAAGCGTATGACATGTTCATGGTGATGCAGCACAGCATCCAGGAAGACATGGTACGCTGGGTATACCGCGTACAGTTGGCAAAGCCGGAACCGCAGCGTCGAAAACGGTATTATAACGTAGTCGAAAGCAGTTCCGGAGACGGCCAGAGCCCAAGCGGCAACGGGCAGGCTGCGAAAGTAACGCCGCACAGGTCATCCGGAAAAGTTGGCCGGAACGACCCATGTCCGTGCGGCAGCGGCAAGAAATACAAGAAATGCTGTCTTCCTAAAGAGCAGGATTAAGAGGAGCTTTGCTCCTTTAGCCATCAAACAGCCGCCAGCCTGATAGCTGGCGGCTGTCTTTACTTTGGCAGTATTGAAACAAGCATGCATAAAGATAGATGCAGAGCATTGCTGGGATGACTGTAAAATGCAGCAGTCAAGCGGTTGTTTTTAAGCGTCAGCGTAGAGAATAGAGCTCCAAAATCTCTTAGAAAGCCCCTTGGGGACAGTTTCTGCCAGCTAGACAGTTGCTTTCTCA
>JBDKSP010000015.1:0-8701 GCA_039680575.1 Armatimonadota bacterium | reverse complement strand
GGGTCTTTACGATTACGGGACATTCCTCGATTACTCTCCATCCAACAGATGCTATCGCACCTGATAATACAATACACTGGAGATTACGAGCTTATGGCTCCAAACGTTACAACTGACCCACTAGTATCGAAATGGACCTGGTAAAGCCTGAGTCCTATGACTGGCGAGTGTGCTATCAGACCGATGAGTCCAGAATGTACGGTGCGAGACAGATGATCCGGGTCACCCTTAAAGATGTGTCCATCCTTGAGGATTTGCTCACTAAGTCGTTGGAGGCCGGCGTGATCAGAATTGTGGGGGTGAATTTCAGGACCTCAAATCTGCGAAAATATCGCGACCAAGCACGCACGATGGCGATTAAGGCCGCCAAGGAAAAAGCAGCCCTTATGGCCGGTGAACTCGGCTGTAAAATCGGCCAGCCCCAGAGTATATCAGAGCAGCCCTCCTATGGGCGGGATTGGTACTATTATGGGTCAAGCTGGTGGGGCGGCGGAGGCGGATATTCCTCCTCAGCAAACTCTGTCCAGAATATCTCAGATGAGCCATCCTCGTCGTATGACAACACGGCACTTTCACTCGGACAGATCGCCGTGACAGCCAGGGTAACTGTTAGCTTTGAACTGAGTCAGTAACCTTTGGCGGAGCCGGAGGCAGATTATATCCCTCAAAGATGGTTAGCTCAATACCACTCAACGTAAATATATGTGCCAGATGGGGTATATGAAATGATATTATGAGCAAACTGGTATTCAGCGGGATACAGCCGACCGGTCTGGTCCATATCGGCAACTATTTAGGTGCGATCAAGCAATGGGTCGAACTGCAGCATGAGCACGAGTCCATTTTCTCCATCGTCGATTATCATGCCATAACAATCCCCTACGAACCTGCGGAAATGCAAAAGAACATCTTCGAGGCAGCCGTTATCAATATCGCGGCGGGACTCGATCCTAATAAGTCGATAATCTTCGTTCAATCGCATGTGCCTGAACACACGGAGCTTACCTGGATACTGAACACCATCACTCCGATGGGACGGCTTTCTCACATGACCCAGTTCAAAGAAAAATCGAGGGTGTTCACGGAAGGAGTGAGCGCCGGACTGTTCAATTATCCTGTGCTCATGGCTGCCGATATTTTACTTTACAAAGCAACGATCGTTCCTGTAGGTGAGGATCAAATCCAGCACATAGAGCTCACCAGGGATATTGCCAGGAAGTTCAATGTAACATTCGGTGAGACATTCCCGGAGGTCGAGCCTCAACTATCCGCAGCTCCCCGCGTCATGGCACTCTCCGATCCGCTGAAAAAGATGAGTAAAAGTATCCCAGACAGCTACATAGCCCTCTCCGATCCGCCTCAGAAAATAAGAAAACAGTTAATGAGAGCCGTCACGGACGCCGGTCCTGAGCCGGGCGCGCCAATCGGTCCGGGGATCGCAAACTTGTTTATGATGATGCGCGAATTCTCGCCGCCTGAAACTTACAGGGATTTTATGAGCCGTTATGAGGCGGGAACAATCCATTATTCAGAAATGAAAGCAGCGCTTGCCGAGGATGTAATCCGCGAACTTGCTCCCATAAGGGAAGCTCACGATGAGCTTGCATCAAAGCCCGATTACATCCATGATGTTCTCCGGACCGGCGCAGATAAGGCAAAAGCCATCGCCGCAAGAACGATGGCTGAAGTAAAACTGCGTATGGGGCTTATATAAATTGTGGGGCTGTTGGTTAGAGGTAAGTCTTCACTAGCTCTTCTGTCCCTATGCTTGTTTAGATGCGTTGTCCTGATTTGTGGCCTTCTTAAAACCTCGCAAACCGAGTCTGCTTCTGTATTATATGCTTGATATATGTCAGTATACCTACGGTTCTGTACTGAGCCTCCACTTCCTCCGAAAATGAGAAGATTACAAGTTCAGCAACAAGGCGGTCCTGCATAACGGCCCGAAATCCGGCCGATTCTCGACCACAAAGTCGTGCTATCGACCCTCTGTTCGTCGAAAAACGACTCTGATCCGGTCAACAGAGCACAGCTATCTTACTTGGTGGAGGATTTGGGGCAACGCGTATACTTGCAAACGATCGAAGACGAATGCTATAATTTACTTACACTTGTGAAATAGCTCACAATCTTGACTTGAAATACAGCCTTCTTTCCAGAGGTGCTACTCTTATGCCTAAGAACAACTCTCATAAAGTGCCTATGCCCACACTCGAAAGGCTTGCAACATACCTCACAGCCCTGGTCGACCTAACTGAACGTGGAATGGCAACAATTTCATCCAATGAGATCGAGAGGCTGACCGGGATCAATGCGGCGCAGTTCAGAAAAGACCTGTCCTACTTTGGGGAGTTCGGAAGGCCGGGAATAGGCTATGATGTAGAAGAACTTCGGGAGCGTTTAGCGAAAATCCTCAAAGTCGAGCGATCCCAGCCCGTCCTTTTGATCGGTGCAGGTAACCTGGGAAGCGCGCTTGTGGGATTTCCGGGCTTAAGAGCCCAAAACTTCCACATTGTAGCTGTTTTTGACAATAACTACAACAAAATCGGCAGGCGTCTCTGGGACCTGGAGATATGCGATGTCGAGGACATACCGAATACAAACAAGGATATTCAGGCAAGGATCGGGATTATAGCAGTCCCATCTAATGCCGGACAGGACGCCGCAAACAAGTTGGTAGCCGCCGGAATAAAAGCCATATTGAACTTTGCTCCGACCATCCTGAAGGTCCCTGACGATGTAGTAGTCCGAAATGTCGATTTCGTGCAGGAGTTGGCAATCCTGGCATTCCACCTTTCGGAAGAGCAGCCTTCAGTTTAGCCTGATAACATCTTCTCGGCAGCGGCAAGCTGTTCCGATGTTCCCATAATGATCAGATCGTCTCCCGGTTCTATCACCAGATCGGCATCCGGGTTCCCGTATATCCGCCCATCCCGCCGCTTCACGGCAAGTACTATCACACCGGCTGATTTTCGAAGACCGCTGTCTCTTATCGTTTTGTTCGCGAAAGGAGCTGATTCCGGAACCACGATATCTCCTATTTCTATGTCGATACCGCCGGCATGAAGCGCAATGTCCAGAAAGTCCATGACGCGGGGTTTTAGGATGGATGCCGCCATACGCCTTCCGCCGAGGACATAGGGAGACATTACCCTGTTCGCTCCGGCTTTTCTCAGCTTATCCTCGTTTTCTTCCAGAATCGACCTGGCTACGATAAAGAGGTCTTGGTTTAACCCCCTCGCTGTGAGGACTATAAAGACATTTTCTTCATCTGTCGCGGCAACGGAAATGAGCCCTGATGCCCGCTCTATGCCTGCGTCGAGTAAAACCCTGTCTTCTGTGGCATTACCCTCGACGTATGGGATGTTCTGTTCCTTTAGCTTCGGTAATTGGGCAGGGTTCCTTTCGATAACGACGAACTCCACATCATTATGGCGGAGATCACCGGCTATCTGCTGCCCCATACGCCCATACCCGCAGATTATGTAGTGGTTGCTCATCTTTGCAATCGCATTATCCATCTTTTTCCTTCTCTCTTCTTCGTCTACCGCCATAATTATATCCACCGCCTGCGAGGATGCATCCAAAAATGGAATAAAAGCCACATCCGCACCGGCTGATTTAAGGTCTTCCGCTTCTTCGACCGTATGCGCTGTGACAGCAATGCTTCCCCTATATCCATGCTGTTCCAGAGCGTGAATGAGCGCCTTGTTTATGGTACGTTCCCGAACCGAGCTTATCACCCACCTTGCGGTAGACAGTGGGAGGCTTGCAGGAAACTCCGGGTCTTCCGCATCGCCGAAAACAGCCGTCTGCCCTCCATTATTCCAACTCTCCACAGCACGCGGATCGAAATCTACGCCGAGAATTGTACGTCCGTTTTCAACAAGATGGCTTCCGATACTGCCGCCGTATCTTCCGAGACCGAACAGGATTACTTCCGCCTGCCTGGTTTCATCTTCCGCTGCGTCTACTGCCTGTTCACGATGCGGAACCTGCCGCTCGAATATTTTCAAATAGGGAGACATCTTCTCGTAAAGCAGGTTGGAATAAAGGATCATATAGGTGGAAAGTCCTATCGTAATCAGCCCGACCAGGGTTATCAAACCGACTGTATCTGGACCTATATGCCCGAGTTTGAGTCCGAGAGCGGCAAGTATAAGCGAGAACTCGCTTATCTGAGCGATAAAAACGCCGGAAAGAAAGCTGGTACGCTTTCGATAACCCATAAACCCCATAATCACCATCATTATGAGTGGATTTCCTACAAGAACGAATATCGAAAGCGGTATCGCAGCCCAGACCTGGTGGCCAAGAAGCCTGAGATCGAGTCCTGAACCGATGTCGATGAAGAAGAACAACAGTAAAAAATCGCGGAGGCTGACAAGCTTTGCGCCGACTATCTCTCGATAGTTCGTGGAGGCAATGGAAACGCCTGCCAGGAATGCTCCAATCTCGAGGCTGAACCCAAGCGATTCACTGAGGCTTGCAAGCCCGACAGCCCAGGCTATGGAGAATAATACCAGAAGCTCCGACGACCTGGCCAGTACAGCAAGAAGCCTCGGCAGCACCAGGTACATCAGAAGTCCGAGACCTGCGATAAGCGCTGCTCCCTTGGCTATTATCAAAAGTATCTGCAGGTCGATATCCTGACTCTGGCCGCCCGAAAACGCCGTCAGCGCGATCATCACAAATAGAACAATTATGTCCTGAACGATAAGAAGCCCGACTGCGATCCGGCCATGCAAGGAATCCGTCTCGCGCTTGTCCGAAAGCATCTTTACGATGATGATCGTGCTCGAAAAAGTCAGCGCGACAGCTATGTATATGGCTGGAACAACCTGTATTCCAAGAGCCAGTGTTATGACGAACCCTATGATAGCAGTAAAAATCACCTGCCCCAGCCCGGTAGCCACGGCCACTTTTCCCATTTTCCTTATGAGACCGACATCCAGCCTGAGGCCGACTACAAAAAGCAGCAGAGCGAGTCCAAGCTCGGCAAGAAAGTGCACCTGGTTCGCAGTCCGAACGATTCCGAATACGGACGGACCCGCAAGTATACCTGCCGCGATAAAACCGACTATCAGCGGCTGGCGAAGCTTCAGGGCGACAGCACCGATAACCGCGGCTAGAAGAAGCAGCGCTACAGTCTGATCGAAAATATCGTTTAGCTGGAAAAACGGCATTGATAACACTTTGCGATTACTTGTAATGTTGCAAATGAGGCGGTGGTTTCAGCACAATCAATGAGTTTCAGGTAAAACCTGAAATAATATTTATTACTCGTTACATCAACTGCCAAAACTCTGTAGATTACATTCAATTCAACTATTTGGAGCAGTTTCTATACCGGAATGATCGTCAATTTTACCATCCTGATCTTTCTGGAGAAGGAACAGCACCTGTCTCACATCACGTCTCAGCATGGAAATCTCTTTCTGCAGTTCCGTTACCTTGATAGAAAGCGCTTCTACCCTCTGGCTTGTAGTCAGGTGTAATGAACTCACCATTTTACTCATCCTCCGATAGCCTGCTGCCATAGAGATTGTGTCATATAATAACCCGTTCAGTCAAATAGAACCATTACGATATCTACGCTTTATTCATATCCTGAAATCTTTCCTCCTGAACCCTTTCTTTCATTTGACAACAGGAGTATTGCTGGTATAATATAAGCAACTTATATAATAAGCAACTTACATCTAAAATGAACAAGAATACATTATCTAAAAATTCTGTCGAATATCTTGAGATACTCTCTGCCATCTTTGCCGAGTTGGTGCGGAAAGCCGCATCAGCACGGGAACCTGAAGCGAGTGAAGATATTACGCCATCGCTCATCCAGTGCCTGCAGCACATTTATCTGCATGGACCATCATCCATACGCAAAATAGCGACCGGACTTTCCATAACTTTCTCTGCTGCAAGCCAACTCGTGGAGAGACTGGTCCGTAAAGGGCTTGCCACTCGTGAAGAAAGCAAGAAGGATCGGCGGTTTGCCAGCGTGAACCTTACTGATGAGGGTAGATCGGTCGTAATGGAAGCACGAGCTGCGCGTTCCAGGTGGTTGAGGGATATTTTCGACAAGATACCGGATGACAGACGTGAAACGCTCGTGGATAACCTCGAAGAGTTTATACTTCTTGCACTTGAGACCAGAGAGAGCATCGAAGAGGCTTGTGTCATGTGCGGGATAGACCATCTGGCGTTTTGTGTGGTCAACAGAGCAAGCATATCGAAGACTGGCGAGCCGCTCGGAGAGTACTGAATCCACATCCGAGCCGCTTTATATAAAGGAGAGTTATGGTAACTGACAGAGATGTAATCGACGCTCTGCGGAAAGTTAATGACCCGGAACTGGGCCAAAGCCTGGTAGACCTGGAGATGATCCAGGATGTGCATGTCGAAGGCGGAAAAGTATCGTTTACGGTGATGCTGACGACCCCTGCCTGTCCGCTCAGGTCTCAGATCAAGGACGCGGCTAGGGATGCCGTCGCTCTTGTCCCTGGAGTCGAAAGCGTCGAGGTCAAGTTGGACAGTAAAGTAAAATCAATGCCGGGTGCCAAGGAAGACGAGGTTCTTCCTGGCGTAAAAAACATCATCGCTGTTGCAAGCGGCAAGGGCGGTGTCGGTAAATCGACCATATCGGTAAATCTGGCTCTCGCTCTCTCTCTGGAGGGCGCAAAGGTCGGTCTTCTGGATGCGGATATATATGGTCCCAGCCTTCCGAGGCTTATGGGCACGAACGAGCACCCGAAAGCAGCCAATGGCAAGATAGTACCTGTCGAGCAGCACGGAATCAAGCTGATGTCGCTCGGATTCCTGATGCCGGAAGATACTGCCGTAATCTGGAGAGGCACGCTTGTGGCTGGAGCAGTGAAACAGATGCTGTCGGATGTTCTTTGGGGCGAACTCGATTACCTGGTGGTCGATCTTCCTCCAGGAACTGGAGATGCGCAGATCACTCTCGCTCAGACGGTCCCGCTTACGGGTGTCGTCATAGTTACCACATCCCAGGATATGGCTTTGATGATCGCTACGAAGGCCGCGCAGATGTTCAAACGGATGGAAGTCCCGGTGCTTGGAATAATCGAGAACATGAGCTACTTCATCTGCCCTCATTGCGGAGGCAGAACGGACGTTTTCAGCCACGGCGGAGGCGAACAGGCTGCGGAACGGCTGAATATTCCGATGCTTGGGCAGATACCGCTTGAGCCGGGAATAGTTGTTGACAGTGACCTTGGGATCCCGACGGTAGTAGCAAGACAGGGAACCGCGCAGGCGGAGAGTTTCCGGGAAATAGCCCGAAAGGTCGCGGGCAGGACAAGCGTGGTATCTTGTCATGAACCGGAAACGGTTCCAGTGTAAGCCTGGAGAGGAGCTTTAAGATGAGCAATACTCAGTACAGCGAAAAAGTTATGGACCATTTCGCCAACCCTCGCAATGTCGGCGAAATTGAAAACGCGGACGGAGTCGGTGAAGTCGGAAACCCCGTCTGCGGCGACATCATGAAGATGTTTATCAAGGTGGACGACAACGTCATAACCGACGTTAAGTTCAAAACGTTCGGATGCGGCGCAGCCATTGCGACAAGCAGCATGGCTACAGAGCTTATAAAGGGCAAGACGCTCGACGAAGCGCTCAAGCTCACGAACAAAGCCGTTGCGGAAGCACTCGGCGGCCTTCCGCCGGTGAAGATGCACTGCTCTGTCCTTGCGGAAGAGGCTGTTCAGTCGGCAATAGATGATTATCTGAAGAAGACCACCGGCAAGGGTCTCGATCTGAAACCGCATTCGGACGAGCACGGACATGGACAAGGCGATGCCTGCTGAGTTTCAGGAGACACCTGAAACTCTTCTGAGAGATTTTCGGCTGATTATTTAACAACCAGTGTTATAGCAGATATAGCCGAAAATCCATACTTGAAAGGAGCTATCTAAATTGGCAGACGAGAAAGATATGAAGCAAAAAGTTGAAGAGTCCCTGGCTGCGATCAGACCCGCACTGCAGCTTGACGGCGGCGATGTCGAACTGAT
Organism: Armatimonadota bacterium; assembly: GCA_039680575.1. Taxonomy (GTDB): domain Bacteria; phylum Armatimonadota; class UBA5829; order UBA5829; family DTLH01; genus JBDKSP01. Next base: position 665 of record JBDKSP010000015.1, on the reverse strand, counting down.
CGACGTAGTAGACGGCGTAGTCAAAGTGAAACTGCAGGGAGCCTGCCACGGCTGCCCCATGGCTCAGATGACTCTCCAAATGGGTATAGAAAGAAAGCTGAAACAAGACGTACCCGAAATAAAGGGTGTGGAAGCAGTCTAAAGAGCTGTCAGCTTTTTTTATCACGAAAGCACGAAAGGAAGAAAGTAAAAAAGGGAATGAAAGATAACTAAGAAGGGAATATTCCCAATCCTATCCTTCTTTTTTTTCGTGATTTCCCAGTTTCGTGCTTTCGTGATTAAGCCAGGTAATAACTTGGCTGAGGTGAGAAATGGAATCGCAACAGTCGGCCATTGCCGAAAAAGAGTCATTGATGGCTGATCTGAAAGAACGCGCCTTGCAAATGTCGCCGGAGGTGTGCGACACCGGACACCACAAGCTGGTCTGGGGCGAAGGTTCATTAGTTGCGGAGGTTGCGTTTGTAGGCGAAGCGCCGGGCGATAAGGAAGAGGCTGCAGGCCGCCCTTTCGTAGGCCAGGCAGGAAAACTCCTGGACAGCGAACTAATCGCGCCTACGGCGCGGCACGCTCCGCGTGAATCCACCACAGCGGGTACATAATGCCAGGACAGGATTGACACTGAAAAGTCGCCGGTTGTCCTGGCAGCCCCGGATCTATCGCGTCAA
>JBDKSP010000014.1:0-39943 GCA_039680575.1 Armatimonadota bacterium | reverse complement strand
CTGATATAGACACGTTAACCCGGGAAGTTGTTGCATACAACCGGGATCGGAATCAGTCGCCTACGACCATTGACTGGCAGTTCAGAACAAAAGACGCAAGAATCAAGCTCAAGAGGCTCTATCCAGCAATGATATATAATTAACTTTACAGAGCACTAGTAGTTGCACTGTTTGCTCTTAGGCGCGCTTATTATATCGATCGCAAGTATAGGCATTTGCCTTATGCTGAAAAGTTGGCAAAGTATTCGGATGATTGGAAGGAATGGTGCAATCAAAACACAGGTTCTGCCATAGAGTACTCGCTTATTAGGGAAATGCGACAAACTCTGACAGGTCATTTTATTGAATGTGCAAGCATTAATGCAAAGCATAATGACGATAAGGTTCTATGGTTGAGCAAAACAAAGAAGCTTACTATTTGGGCTGCAATAGTTTTCATATTTTTGATATCCTATCCAGCCTACAGAGTCGAGAAATCGCGTTCCGACATCCAGAATGTGCATTTAGTCGGAATAGAGCAAAAGGAGGTGAATAAACATAGTGTGTCCAGAGGAAAATCCGAAACCAGTCCAGTCGCCACCATCGACAACATCACCTCCGCCACCGAGGCCAGAACCAAGAGAAGTAACAGAAAGTGATAAACGGCCTATCAGGGCAGGTGCCATAAACGAATAGCCTAATGTAGTTGGAGCGCGATTTGCAATTGCGCTCCATAATGACGACGCAATGATTAATTCAGCGGCTGCCCCGCAGCTCGTAGACTGGCTGGTCGGAGACTCGAAAGCGCTTTACCGGTCGAAAAGGGATGAGCGCAGCGCGGACATCCTGCTTTTTCAGTCCGTAGCGCCCAGTCAACTCCCGCCAGGCTTTCGGGGAATCGAAGACCTCGCCGAGCACGTACACATGGTTTCCTTCCGAAAGCTCGCCGCGTATCTTCCGCTGAAGCCGGTCTATGCCCTCGCCGCCGTGACGGAGCATCGTCTGGTGGAGCGATATGGTCTCCCGCTTGCCGAAATACGGGATATAGACCTCCATATCGGCGATGTAACCCATCCCCGTGACGATCACGAGCGACTTGGGAGGCGTACTTTCCCGTATCTTCCGCGCTATCACGATCGACGGGTTGGATTCCACCGGCATCCTGGGCAGCACGTAGAGCCAAAGGTTCGCTGCGGCGAAGCAGAGAGCAGCCAGTGAGGCCAATCCGAACGTAAACCTTCTATCGCGCCGCGCTGAGCCGTTCACTGTAAGGAGCATCACCCATGCCGCCGCTACGGGGATCCAGAATACGAAATAACCCGGAGTCCACACCGTGAAGAACGCCGAATAACTGACGACCCAGACGAGCGCTAGCACATTGAACACATAAAGCGGATTGGGCGGTGCGCCGAATGAGCCTCCCTTGATGCCGTCGAGTATGTAGACCCGCCTCGTCCTGGGTGTATGGTGGCGCCGGATATGCCCCATCGTTCCGTCCAGCAGTCCGAGAACCACAAATGCAGATGCAAAAAGGATCACCGCATGCCCTATTAGGGCGGATAAAAACGGTATATAGGCCGATTTTGCGGTTATATCGGCTAAAAACGCATGTCTTAAGCCCGAAAGATCGGCATCGATGTTGCCCAGGACATCGAAGTTCCACCAGACTCCCAATTTGGCGTAAGTGAGCGCCCAGTTTACCGCTTCCGAGACCGTCTGCGTTTCCCGCAGCCTGAAAACCACGGTATAGGGGATGAGTGTTACGATCAGGAACACGCCAATTGCGATAACCGACAGCCTAAGCTTTTCCCTGAGCAGTGTGGGAGAGATTATAATGGCCGCAGCGCCGACAACAAGAAAAAGCGCGTGGCTCTGATGAAGCAGTGTGGCAACCGCGATCATTAGCCCCATTCCGGCAGCCGACCAGCCGGAGGCGGTCCGTACGGTCAGGTAAGCGAAATAAAACGCTCCCAAAACCGCAGTCATCGGGGGGATATATGGCCTTCCGTCAGTGCTCGCCACCCACCAGCCGAAGGTCAACCCGACCGCAGCCGTGGCTGCTGCCGCCACAGCAGTGGACGGCCACCATGCGGAGCCATCCGACGCTGTATCCGCAAGCAGCCTCCTCAAAACCAGGAAGAGAACGGCAAGCCCAAGCGCCCCTGTGAAGGAGTTCATTACCTGAAGCGCCATCAGAGGATCGATACCGGGGTACAGGAAACCGAGCGTCTTCCAGGTAATGAGTCCAAGGCTGTTAAACAGGATGTGGTGCGGATGAAACAGCGGAAGCGGCCCGGATGTCTGCGAAAGCCGGATCATGTGCCCATAGTTGACCGCGTCGAAGGTATAGCTGCTGGTAGGAGTGGCGATATACAGCGCAAAAAACGCGCTGAATATCGCAGCCGCCATTAGCCGGTTACAAACCCTCACAATCTTCGCTCCGGAGCTTCAAGCCTTCAGCAATCAGCTTTTTATCATGCAAACAAAATCCGTGCTAAAACATTCCAAAAGCTTTCCTGCTGACGGCTGAAAGCTGATAGCTGAATACTATTCAAGGCATTTGCCTGTTTGTTGAAGCACAGACTGTTTTCCGCTCGCATGGGATGATCAGTTCCTCGCCTGGTTCAAGCGGGCGGCTCGTTTTTATGTTGTTTATTCTCGCTATCCTGTGTACTCTCTTGAGTATATACTCGTTGGGATTGCCATACTGACTGGCAAAAGTCCACAGGCTGTCACCCTGGTGGACCGTCACGCGAACCGTGCCCGCCGATGCGGCATTATTCGAAGAAAAGGCAACGACTGAGCAGGCCACTGCAAGCGCCGCAACAAGGACCGTGATAAACAGCATATATTTCTCAACTGCAGGCCTGATATTTCTAAACCGGGCCAGCTTAATACGTAATTCAGGCAAACGCCCTAATTCCATCATTTATATCTCCGGACTACATATAAAGCCAGGATATACCGCATCCGGGTACTACCCGTGTCAATACAAGGGCTAAACTAAAGCAACCGAACACTATATCCGAGTCAGTAGACGGACATCGATGAAAAACGTTTCATAGCAGGCGGCCTGTTTTCAGCCGTACATGTGTGCCGGATTGCATTGTTACATGGTTGTTACAACAGGAAATAACAAAATTAGCCTGTTTGCTGGAACAATATGGAGCTTTCAGTCGTAAATAATATAGCAAACCTTCCCACCCTCTTTTATCCTCCCCTGCGGAATGCAGGGGAGCTTATTTTTTTATAGACCCACATTTTGTTTAGCATCAGTCCCATAGATGGTATTAATGGGCAGCGCTTATGAGGAGCCGCTCTTGTGATACGAGTTATCGCAAGCAGCGACGGCGGATTATGTCAGAGCTATTCAGAGACAGGTCTGATGCGGGAAGACGTCTCGCGGAACGTCTGGAAAAGTATAGATCGACGGATGCCGTAGTCCTTGCTATTCCACTGGGAGGGGTTCCCGTCGCCGTCGAGATATCCTGCCGCCTGGGGCTACCGCTTGACTTCATCATCTTGAGAAAGCTGCCCATCCCATGGAACCCCGAAGCCGGATTCGGAGCTGTGACGAGCGACGGCGCGCTGGTCCTGAACGAAGCTATCGTCAAAGGGATGGGACTCAGCAAGAAGCTGATAAAATCGATAGCCAACCGGGTTATGGAGGACATCCAGAACCGGGAGCACGTGTTGAGAGACCGGATTCCGAAACAGACCGTGCGCGGAAAGCAGGTAATTATCGTCGATGATGGGCTGGCAAGCGGCTATACGATGCTCGCGGCGGTACAGTCCGCAAGGCAGTCGGGAGCAGAACGAGTGACAGTAGCCGTTCCGGTCGCATCGGAATCAGCGATGCGATTGCTCGGAGAAGCAGCAGACGAGATTATCTGCATAGTAGAAAGCCACAGGCTGCCTTTCGCGGTCGCCGATTATTACCTCACATGGCACGACTTGACGGATGAGGAAGTGATGGATTATCTCTCCGCTGCCGTCAACTGACCCCATTTAGGCGTGTTTATCCTGCTTTGGCGAGTTCGTGGCAGCTCCGGATTGTGTTTTTTCCGGCGAACTTGGCTCGGTTTAGTGCATGATGGGCGGAGGAGAGCAGATCATCGATGGATGTGCCGTAGGCCGGATATGTAGCAACTCCAGCGGAGAAATGGGCCCGGAGCGGCAGCACCTGGCCGGAAAGCGCCGCGTGCAGTCTTGCAGCCGCATCATGAGCCGCCGTGATATCACACTCGGGAAGCACTACAACGAACTCATCATCTTTGTAGCGGGCTATAACATCATATTCACGAAGCATCCGCTTAACTCCCGCGCCGATAGCCACGAGACACCGGTCAGCGGACTCTCTGCCGTCCAACTCGTTCAACTGCTCGAAGTTGTCTATGTCTATCAGGATAACAGATATCGGATGCCCGCTGCGTTCCGCCCGGCTGATCTCCTGCCGAAGGAACATTTCAAGATAACGCTGGTTGGCAAGTCCGGTCAAAGGATCGGTGAACGACGTCTTTGCAACCTCAGTTGGGCTTTCATCTTCCTCCGCCTTCGGCTCTGATTCGATCTTACTGTTTCTTCGTGCGTCTCGAAGCAGGCCGAGAACAGCCAGAGCTGCCGGGAGAATCACTGCGAGCATGACAAACGGAGGCATCGTTCTTGCAGCGCAGCCGAGCCCGTAACCGAGTCCCGCTGAAATCCACCGGGTCTTTACAAGCCTGATGCTGCCTGCAAGGGCGCTGTCCAGCACGATGTATGCTGCCGCGGCGGCAAGTGCGGCGGGGAGCGATTCGGCGCCTGCCGTGTATACCGTGTTTCCGCCCGCCCAACCGAAGACCAGCGAAGCCAGGGCTGCCGAGATCGGCATCCGGGCTACGGTATAAGTAGAGTTGGCGAGTGAGTCACGGTGGTTGAAATCCAGAAGTATACTGCCGAGAGCAGCCATCGCGGCGGGACCTGCGGCGGAGACCGGTCCGCAGGCAAGCGCAGCTCCAATCACAACCGCGCTTCCTGCGTCTATCTCTACCTTCCGCGTGTTGCTGGGAGACCCCAGGCTGACCCTGATTCCTCCAGCTATGAACGCAATAATCGACAACGCTGCGACTACAGCGTCTATGTAGCCACTCAATGCAAACGCTGCGATCAGGTAAAACCCGGCTGCCCGGACGAGAAGCCCGGTTATCCGCACTAAAGGCCGGACAGACACTCTACTTTTGATATAGTTTACCGATTCAGGTATCATTTTCAGTCATTAGCTGCAGGCTGTGAGCCTGCGTAACAGTTCACTCTTAATGAGAGATCTTACATCAAATTGCACAACCAACACATCACCATAGATGAAAGCACGTCACCCTGAACTTGATTCAGGGTCCATTTTCTTCCTGGATGCTGAGTCAAGCTCAGCATGACGTTGTGATAATTCAGCATGATGTTGTAATCATCAACTCTGAACACTTACCAGCCTGCAGCACAACCCAATATATAGATTTTCAGCTATAGCCAAAAATCTTCCGGGAGAGTTCCAGGTGTCACCTGAAACACAGTAACTAAGGCATCCTGGCGCCATTTCCGGAATGCCCCTTGGTGAAGATTGCACACCCGCTGCACTGCACCAAGTTCCCTACAGGACAGCACGGCTTACTTTGAACCTCCCAACAGTTTTTTTTGTCAAGGTAGGCCGGGCAGGATAAATAGAAACTCGCGGGGCACCCGCGAACCTTTTTGTTTCTGCAAAGGGTCGTCATGGTGTTCACGTCTTTCCGCGCCTGACCGATCAGGCAGCCATGGAATGTCCCTTCCTTGCCCTCTTATCCTCATACATAACCACTCCACCCGCAATTCGCGAACGAAAAGCGGCGGACATGATTCCCAGCCTTGCTTATAGGAATAATTGGCTAAAACCGACTGAAAGAAAAGGTCTCAAGCAGTAAAAATTGGGATAACCACCCCCTCCACGAGCTGAGTCAAGCTCAGCATGACATAGTGGTCGTTCAGTATGATGCTGATTCTTCAGCTCAGCTCATTTCTGAGTCCGGCTGAGGCAACAGGAAAACAGGTTAGATAGATCAAGAAAATACCGTGATCCTTCAACCGTTGCCGCAGCTATTTTGCCGTGTGATGAACCGGCAGACGATCTCAACTGCGCAGCCTTTGGGGTTTTCGCCTGCGCCGGATGTATTAATGGACTATACAACGCCCACACCGTACCGCACCTCCCAAAAAAATATGCCAGGTTGTCCTGGCTTGCATACGAACATTCTCTGTACAACCGCCTGCAGCCCATTGGCGTGACCTGAGGATGTTCGCATATCAGCTTCGGCAACCTGGCAAGCATTATCCGGGTCAGTTCCCGGACTTTAGCCCCATTGGCTTTGCGTCCCCGCCTTTCGACGAGTTTGCCATTATCTTAAGCTCTACCACTTACTATCTCAACTTCCATAAAGCTTATGCCAGAGTTGAGAGGATCACAGACCTGAGGAAATTACCTGTTTTCTCCGATAATCTCTGACTGGAGAATCTTCAGTATGGCTGCAAGCCATACATCAATCAATGTCAGGTGCATGTTTGTCGCCCGAAATGCATGCCTTAATGGACTTACGAGGGCGTACCTGGCATAAGGGAGGGGACGTTAGATTGAGTTTCTCAGCAACTAAGTTGTTCACGCTGCTGGCTATCGTGACGATAATGACGTTAATGGTAATGCCGGCAGTCGCAAGCACAACCGGTATTATTTCAGGCACTGTGACGGACTCCGAGACCGGAGCCAAATTGTCCGGCGTCAACATCGTCGTCAAAGGCACCAACCTGACTACGGTGACCGATGCCAGAGGCTACTTCGTTATCACGAATGTGCCTCCAGGCGCTTACAAGGTAGAAGCCAGCCTGGTAGGTTACGGTAATGCCTCCAGAGCGGATGTGCAGGTCATGATGGATGCGACCAGCGCCACCGACATCAACCTTTCCAAGGTTGAGATAGATGAAAAGGAGGTAGTCGTTACCGGTAAAAAGACCCTTCTTCAACCGGATATGGCGCCAACTCTTTATATGGTGCCAGCCCGGCAGGAGAAAATGGTTAAGAACCAGCCTAACAACCTCTATCAGATCCCCGGAGTCGTAGGGACTCAGCCGGGAATCACCATCGACGGTAACGGTTCTCCTCACATCCGGGGCGGCCGTAACGATGAGATCGGCTACATGCTCGAAGGAATCCCCGTGACCGAGCCTCTGACAAATGCCTTCGGCACCAATACGGTTACTGTCGGAATGAGCAAAATGCAGATCTACACGGGCGGATACCGCGCAGAGTACGGCAATGCCATCTCCGGCGTTTTCAACGAGATCAAGAAAACCGGAAGCGAAATGCCCGGCGGCAGGCTGGAGATGACCAGCGGCGCGCAAAACTACAAGGGAAGCTACTACGAATATGGCGGAGTCAGCCCCTCAGGGCTGGACTACTACGTCGGAAGCTACCTCTGGCGGACGGATTTCGAAAAAATGCTCTTCTCAGGGTGCGAAAGCTCCGACAATATCGGAAAATTCGTGTACCCCATTGGAAAAGACAAGTGGACTCTGCTCGTAAACCAGGGCAGCGCCAAGTATATACTCCCCACAATACACGATACCACCTATATGAGACAGTCCGTGACCCCCGAAAACGACCACGGTCATCAGGGTTACGGCATCACCAGTCTCACCTGGAGCCGAAACTTCAGCTCATCGTCATTCATTACGGTCCGGCCGTACATGTATGATACCCGGGCGATCACCGACGCGCTGGCACCCGATAGCCCGATGGGAACCTACCTGGACTATGGTACGAACCAGAGGGGGCTTCAGGTGGAGTATACGAACCAGTTTTCCGAAGACCACCTTCTAAAGACAGGTGCGAGCGTAGTCTCCAGCAAAAACAGGTACATGGCCTGGATGCCTGACCTCGGCGAGATGCTGGGGCATCCTGAGTGGGGCGATTATCATTACAATTCAAACGTCAAGACAACCCAGACCGGTATATTCATACAGGACCAGACCAGATTGGGCAACAAGTGGCATGCCGAGCTCGGCCTCCGCTATGATGGGATGAAGTTCAACAAGGTCGCAAATCCTGATACTGCTGAATCTCAGGTAAGCCCGAGACTTGGCATGACTTATAAACTGGACAGCAAAAACGTCCTCAAGGCAAGCTGGGGAAGGTTTATCCAGTTCCCTCCGAGCTACGTAATCGAGCGAAATTACGTCAACTCCGGATGGAATGATTACAGACTCGGCAACCTCGACCTCAAACCGGAGAGAAGCATATCCTGGGACATATCCTGGGAGCGGCAGCTTAACGACGACACGCTTATGAGGATCACTCCCTACTACAGGACTTACACCGATCTCCTGCAAAGCCAGGCAGTCAATCCTAACGATCCCGATTCGATGGCCAGAATGTACGTGAACTCGGGCGACGGCAAGAGCACCGGAGTGGAGTGGTACGTGTCCAAGAGGATGAGTAACAACTGGGAAGGTTGGCTTTCCTACACATGGCAGCGCGCTAGGGCAAATGCTTCCAGCTTAACCTCGTCGATAGACCCGTCGATCTGGAGCTACTGCGATTGGGACCAGCGCCACACGCTGAACGTCGTATTAGCCTATAAACATAATGACTGGGAACATAACTGGCAGATCAGCTATGGAAGCGGCCTTGCAGACTCCGTAACAGCATCCAACACCCAGTATCAGGACTATGCGAGCGGCAGAGCTATAGTCTCCTGGAATATAATTAAAAAACTGCCGGAGGGCTCAAGCATCGGCGATCAGGTCTACCTGGATATCTGGAATATATTCAATACGGGTAAGGCCACCCAATATTACGTCTATCCCGATGGCAGCAAAGAGGCCAGTAGTTGGACAACGCCGAGATTCTTTACACTCGGTGTAGCGAAGAAATTCTAATAAGAACGTAATTTGAAGCAGCTAAAAGGGGGGTGGTCCAGTGACCGCCCCTTTTTTGTTGGACTCTGGCGGCATTTACGCGAAGAAAATCACCTGCAAAGGGCTGTTATGCCGTATTGGAGTTATCCAGCGTTCTTTGAAGTCATTATCCGGTCGTCGAATGTCTCCACAGTTCGCTCGCCGGGCTTGACGGTAAGAAAATCTTCGTCGCTCCATTCGCCGTCGGCGAGTTTTCTTATCAGAGACCAGTCACCACTCAACTCGGAGCATTCCCAGCTGTGAGTCGATGCCACATTATTGACGAAGCTCCTGTAAGCCTCGATGTCCCCGATCCCCATATCGATCAGCGCGGCGCGGGTGTAGTTGGCGAGCCAAAGGGTTTCCTGTTCGATCAGAAATTTGGCGTTGTCTTCGCCGTATTTGCGGACGTATTCCTCGTAACGCTCGCTGGTCTCGCGGTCTTTTTTCGCGGTGATATTACCCTGCTCGACGTCGCCGTCGCTCCGCTCTATCCAGCCGGAGCTGTAGTAGTAGGTTCCCGGATGAGACGTAAATTCACCGGCATAACGCTTTCTTGAGCCGAGGAACATGGTTATGCAGTCGTGACCTCTCGGAATAAGGACCGGTACGCTACGGGCGGTAATGTCCACAGTCCCCCTGCTGCAAAGACAGTAGCCAAGCGCGATAAAACCGTAGCCGCCGCCTTCCGCGGAATCGATCTCGGATTGAATCGTGGTTCTGAGTTTATCCGGGGTGCAGTGAAGCCCGAAGGGCAGGAATGTGTTATCGAATATGTGCCTGCTTTCAGCCGCGACTAAGCCAAGCTCGCGTGTAAGCACCTCGCAAGCTATCAGTTTGATCTTCATACAGTTGCTGCTTTCAATCTCCGACAGTTTAATCGCCCAGGTTTCCGTCAAGTTTCCTGAACCGCATCGAGACCTCGTACTCTGAGTCCGATTTTCCCGACGCCGAGCGGAGTACCTCAGCAACTGCGGTGATCGGGCCGAATGAGCCGAACCGATCGGCTTCTATATATACCAGATCGCATGGTTCCAACCGGGTCGTGGCGATTATTTTGATCCCGCCTGAGCTGAGATCGCAGGACTTGCCTTCCGCAAACGCCTGAGGACGTGCATCCTCGCTGTCGATTTTACCATAGCGGAGGTCCATGCTCACGGGAACACGTGCCGACTGGCGTCTCTGTGTCCTGTAGATAACACCCGGTTTGTCGAGCAGGAGGACAGGCACATCAGCCGGTTTAAAGGCGAGGACATAGCTATTAAAACTATAATATGCATCATTAGCCGACAGGCCGACGCGGACCGGCGTGCGCGGAGCGACTTCGATTATCCTGCCGCCGGAGACCGGGGCAAGGACCGAAAGCGTTCGATCATCCCTGCTTTCTATCATAGTGGGGAAAACCCCGCTCGTACTGCCGTTCAATATCTCGAGCGATATCGGCTGGCTCTTTCCAAAGAGGATGCTGTTGTTCTGCGATTGTTTTTCTTCTCGTTTAGCAGAACCGGCTGAAGTAGTCCGCACCAGGTCGATCAGGTTATCGAGGTCGAACGGTTTATTGACATAAGCCGAAACACCATGGCTGCGGGCTTTATCAAGCGATTCGGAACTCTCACATGCCGTCATAACTATCACAGGGAGGTCTCTATCCAGGTTCCGAATCTCCGCAAGAGCGGACAGTCCGTCCACCTTTGGCAGTATCAGGTCCAGCAACACGACGTCAAAACTCGACTCTCGTACCTTATCGATAGCCTGCTGGCCGTCATGAACCGCCACGACGCTGTAACCGTTCCTGGCCAACTTTGCACCGATTATGCGACAGAGGTTTATCTCATCGTCAACTACTAAAATACTGCCTTTATTTAACATCCTGCAGGAGCCTCCACTCAACTCTTTGCAAGAACCGCTTGTTCCACTACCGGGCTTGCGCGCTATCTATGCCGGACATTATGACACGGCAATCTTTATTCGGAAGTGCGCTATTCTTGAAATACTTTCTCAATTACCTATTATTGCAAAAAGTATGCCATTCAATTGGTGCTGCAGAGCTTAGCCTGCGGAATTTAACAAGAAGTGCCTGATGAGGTATTTACGAGGCAGAATTATCTAGCGGATGTTACTTAATTTCAGGTGCAGGATCAACATTTACACCCGAAACTCTTTAGATATATAATCGCCACAAAGGTCCACACGTAGATAAAAGCTGTTGCTGCCGCTACTACACCGGAATCGTTCAAAAGAAATGCCGCGGCCGTCCCAACCGTCGCAGCTATTACCCCGGAGTGGATATGGGGCATCCCCCTCAGCCGGGTAAGCGCATCCCTGTTCCGGACGGAGAGAAATGCAATGACCGCTGCAGCGGAAACTATGAGCAGTTTACTCCAGGTGCTGTTTCGAAGCAGCATCAGGTTCATGACCAGCTTGCGTCCAATGATCGTGCCAATCTCACCTATCCCGCCCGTGGCGATAAGGTGAGCAGCCTTGCCCACATGCGACTGTGTCGATCCGGGAAGAATTGAGTCCACAACTACCAGAAGGCCAAGCGCACCCAGTACTGAGGCTGCAGCTATGATTATGCGCTTTTTGTCCATTTTCTGGCCTTTCCACAAAATAAACCCTGCTACTGCGGCAGCCACGGCGGACATCGCTCCGCCTGCATTGGCTCCAAGTGGGGGAAGCCCGATAACGGCTACGACTACTCCGAGCAAAACGGTAATAAGCGGCATTTTGAGGGCTTTCCTGTCCATCATAGCCGCGACAAACCCCACGCCGATCATGGCAGCCCCTATCATACTCCCCATGTGTTCGTTACCTATGCCGTAATACCTCGCGCCATCGACTGGAGTATAGCTGAGGATCGAATCACGCAGCAGGATGGCTCCTCTAGGTATATCTACGATCATTGTAGCCACCACAGCGCCGCAAACCAGGCCGAATGCCTTCACCGGCGAACGGCTTACAAGCCTCAGCGCGCCCAGTATCACCGCGACCAGACATACGAGCGCTATTATGGAACCTATCATCTCAAGATTGGTGATCGCGGGCAGCCACAAGACAGCAAGCATAAGCGAGACCGGCAGGAGCACCGCCCATGAAAGCCGTCCGGGCGCATTCTGTCCGTGTTTCAGTATATAAAGGGAAAGAACTATAACATAGGCCACCAGAAAGACCGCTAAGCCGCGCATCATCGGCTGGCGCTGTATCTGCAGCATGATGTGTTTGTTCGTATCGATCAGGTTGTTTTCTGACCCTTTGCAGACCATAACCGGGCTGCCAACAAACGAATATGGCGGCTCAATATTAAAGAAATTTAGAACAGAAGCCGTAATATCGGCGTTAGTGATGATCCCCGTCCGGTGTGTCGAGCCGGACGAAAGCAAACCATGCTCGATGCCGCTGCCCGCAATGATGACAGGCGGCAGAAAATCGAAATTATCTATGGCCAGCGGAGAAGGATTAGGGGAAACGAGAATGATGCGGTCCCGTGACAGGTCAAGGCTCTGAACCAGGCCTCCCACGATCTCATCTGCGGACATCAACGCCCGCCGCTGGTGTTTCGCACCCTGTATGTCCACACAGTGCTGTGCGTAACTCGAGGCTCTTGCCGTATCTCCAACATCCACGACTACGAAATCAGCATGCCTTATGGCTGACCGAAACGCATTTAGGAGCGCGCCGGTATCGGTGCGGATTCCATAGGGAGCTGAAGGATCGTGCAGGATCATTTTCTCCCCGACATCACCAAAATCGATGATCCCTTCGGGATCGGCTGCGGTGAGCGCCGCTTCTCTGCGCGGTTCCATCGCTGTATCGCTGTTTCCCACTGCAGCAGTCTTCAGTCCGGCTTTCCTGAGTGCACCGCCAAGCGCGCCTGGCTCGATAGGGTATCTGGCCTCTTCATTGATAAACCGAAGCCGGTTCATGCCAAGATGCAGCACCTCCGCGCGGGCGGGTGCAGCGCCGTAGAGGCTTTCGTAAAGCTGGGCTGCCGGACGGCCATCGATTACATCCGAGATGTTATGCGCTTTTCTTGCGTCCGTAGTAACCGCGGCTCTTGTTCCTGCTCCGATGGTCGCACATCCGCCTTCCATCGAGTAACGCCCCACAGCGGTATCGTCGGAAAATGACCTGGTGCTTGCCGGACGGGCATTCATAATTCCTATTGCCCCTTTTTCGACAAGGAAAGAAATATTGTGAAGCTCCGGGATTGCGATTTCATCCAGAGAAACACCGCCCATTACGACCAGGACCAGCTTTCCTCCGGCGGCTGTAGCTCCTGATATAGCAATTATAAATACCAAAGCGGCGAATATGATTATACTGCGGCGCAAAGATATACCTCTTTTATATCAGCGATCATTTTTTCTACCGAAAACTCTTCTTCAGCGTAACAGCGGGCTGATCGGCTGAGTCTCGATGCCAGATCGGGCGAATCCAGCACGGATATTATCCCTTCGGCAAGCGCTTTCGGATCGGCAGGCGGGACCAGAATCCCGGTGTCTCCGTCTCTCAACGTATCGGCAAGTCCGCCGACAGAGGACGCGACCACCGGCTTTTCGGATGCCATCGCTTCGACTAGAATCAGCGGATGTCCCTCCGAAAGAGACGGGATAGCAACGACATCCGCTGCCGCGAGGAGCCGCGGCACATCGCGCCGATGGCCGAGGAAGACAACCCGGCCATCCGCGGCCTTTTCCGCCAGTTCCATAAGCGACTGCCTGTCCGGGCCGTCGCCCGCGATCAGCACCCTGACGTTCGGGCGCCGCTCAGCAATGATCGGGACGGCGAGGATAAGCGTCTCGACACCCTTCACCTTCGTCAGCCTGGCAGCGGTAAATATCACTTTGGATGATACATCTATCCCGAGCTCATCGACCATGTATTTTACGCTTTTTCCGGCATTTCCGTAGTCCGACAGGTTAATCCCGTTTGGAATAACCTCGATCTTTTGCTCGTCGACCCCTGCCGCGACCAGAGAAGCCTTGAGACTTGGGGATACCGCAATCATACGGTTCGAAACCCTGCCTGCAAGCCTGATCAGGATTTTGGCCAGCCTCGGCGCGTTTGTCGGGAACATGTTATGGCCTGTGATAACGAGGCCTGTTCCAAAGAGCCTGGAACAGATGATGCCGGGCAAAACGGTCTTGTAGCCGTGGCAATGGATGATGTCCGGCTTTCTGCGTTTCACGTAGCTTGCAAGCCGGTACAACTGCGGAATATAGCCTATTCCCGCTCCATCCCCGACGTCGAACTGCATATAATCCACATTTTGCAGGACTTCATCAGGAAGCGACTGATAGAATTCAGGAGAAGCCGCGAGCATGTGTTTGAACTGCCCTCGAAGTCCTGAGAGAAGTTCAATCACATGCCTGCGTATTCCGCCCTCGGCGCGTCTGACTATATGGAAAATCCTGAGGGATTTGTCATCAATCACGCCAGATTCTACCATGCCAGTAGTGCTCAGTCAAACATCGAGTATTCTATATCCACACATATTACTTCGGCAAGCCATCAATTTGTACCTTCTTCTATTCGTACAATACTTAATTTTTTTTACATGCTATGGATGAGTGAACTGTTACTATTCTAGTAAGAGTTCAGAGTTGATGAGTGCAACATCATTCCGGGCTGACACAACGTCATTCCGAGCTTGACTCGGAATCCAGGAAAAGAATGGACCCTGAATCAAGTTCAAGGGTGACGTGCTCCCATCCATGATGACGTGCTGGTTGTTCAGGGTGATATATAATTCTCATTTAGAGTGAACTGTTACTATTCTATACCAGCCCCCATCCCCGTTAGACCGTATGCTATAATGAGTTCCGAGTGTGATTTTTTGATATGCCGGGTATATTGTTCAGGCTGATATGAGTAAAACTACTGCTAAAGTCTATCTTATAGGCGCAGGTCCGGGGGACCCCAAGCTCCTTACCATAAGAGGAGCGGAGGTTCTCGCGCATGCGGACGTCATCGTCTACGACAGATTGGTCCATCCGGCTATTTTGAGGCATGCGAAGCCCGATGCCGAGCTGGTCTATGCCGGCAAGGAATCGAACCGGCACACGATGAAGCAGGAAGAGATAAACCGGCTGCTCGTCGATAAGGCAAAGGAAGGGAAGACCGTCGCGCGGCTGAAGGGCGGCGATCCGTTTGTCTTCGGCAGAGGCGGCGAAGAGGCCGAAGAGTTGTCGCGGGAAGGGATAGAGTTCGAGATCATCCCAGGCATCACATCGGCCATCGCTGTCCCGGCCTACGCTGGCATTCCGGTCACTTATCGAAAGCTCTGCTCTACTTTTGGGATAATCACCGGCCATGAGGACCCATCAAAGACCGAGTCTTCAATCAATTGGGACAAGGTTGCAACCGGAATCGACACGCTGGTCTTTTTGATGGGTGTCGAAAACCTGCCGAATATCGCCTCGGCGCTTATGAAGCACGGAAGACCGAAGGAAACACCGGTTGCGCTCATCCGGTGGGGAACCAGGGCAGAGCAGGAGACTCTGATCGGGACGCTTGAGACAATAGCGCGGCAGGTGGAAGAGACAGGGTTTAAATCTCCAGCCGTAACGGTCGTCGGTGAAGTTGTAAACCTGCGTGACGGGCTCAGATGGTTCGATAACCGCCCGCTTTTCGGTAAAAAAGTAATCGTCACCCGCAGCCGCGAGCAGGCGAGCGTGCTTTCGGAAAAGTTGGAAGCGCTTGGGGCAGAGGTTATAGAGTTTCCTGTCATCAAGATTGTTCCGACTAAAGATGTATCTGCGCTCAATAGCGCGATTGATAATCTGGATGCGACTGAATGGATTATATTCACCAGTGTGAATGCCGTGAATTTGTTTGTAAAGAGGCTATTTGAGATCGGATTCGATGTCCGCTCTTTATATGGCATTAACCTGGCAGCGATTGGTCCGTCCACAGCATCTGCACTTCGGGAACACGGGTTAAGAGCAGCGTACGTTCCTTCGGAATATGTTGCTGAAGCCATTGTCCGTGACTTTCCAGTTGACCTTAAACATAAGACGGTCCTTATTCCAGGTGCGAAAGAAACGCGCGATGTGTTTCCCGATATGCTTCGGGAAAGAGGTGCGGATGTGCATGTCGCAGCCGTATATGAGACCGTAATTGAGGACTCAGACGCTGCTTTTGTTCGGGATATGATCGAGAAAGGCAAGATCGACGCGATCACATTCACCAGCTCATCTACTGTCAGGAATTTTATAAGCCTTTTAGGCCGTGCAACACTGCCTGAGAACATCACCATCGCCTGTATCGGACCCATAACTGCTCAAACCGCCCGCGAACTCGGTCTGAACCCAACGGTCGTGGCGGAGGAGTATACGATTGACGGGCTGGTGAAAGGGCTGGTTGGGGGAATAGAGAATTGATCGGAATAACCAAACTATACTGCGGTACGGCGACGCCGGGTGATGCTCTGCGCTACGGCAGGGAGAGCGGGAAGATGCCCTCGCGCCTGCTCCAGTATTCATCGGACAAAAAACCGGTAATTGTCTGGAACATGAGCCGCCGGTGCAATTTGAAATGCGTCCACTGCTACTCTAGTTCCGAAAACCGCTGCTATGACGGCGAGCTTTCGACCGAAGAAGCGAAGCGGATGATCGCAGACCTCAGTGAATTCGGCGTTCCGGTGCTCCTTTTCTCCGGCGGCGAGCCTTTAATGAGGGAAGACCTGTTCGAACTGGCTGAACTCGCTGTAAAACTCGGAATCAGACCGGTAATCTCGACGAACGGGACGCTCATTACGCCGAAAGTCGCGCAAAAGATCAAAGAAACCGGGTTCGGCTATGTCGGAATCTCCCTGGACGGCATCGGAGAGATCAATGACCAGTTCCGTGGGGTGACAGGCGCGTTCGACGCTGCCATGCGAGGGTTTCAGTCATGCGTAGATGCCGGTCAGAAGGTCGGACTACGGCTCACGATGACCCGCCGCAATTATAACGACCTTAACGCCATTTTTGACTTCATAGAAGAAGAAAGAATCCCCCGCGCGTGCTTCTATCACCTCGCCTACACCGGCAGGGGAAGCGAAATGGTGAAAGAAGACCTTACCCATGAGGAGTCGAGAAAAGCCGTCGACCTGATTATGGACCGCACGATGGACTTCCACCGCCGGGGACTAAACAAAGACATACTGACTGTCGACAACCACTGCGACGGACCGTATCTCTATATGAGGATGCAGCGGGAGAAGTCCGAGAGGCTGGACGAGGTCATGCAGCTCCTCAAGTGGAACGGCGGAAACCAGTCCGGGGTAGGAATCGGGTGCATAGACAATGTCGGAAATGTCCACCCGGACCAGTTCTGGCAGGGTCACACCTTCTGCAATGTCCGGGACCGCAAGTTCAGCGAGATATGGATGGACACATCGGACCCCGTGATGGCCGGGCTGAAGAACCGCAGGCCGCTTTTGAAGGGTAGGTGCGCCGAGAAGAACTGCAAGTGGGCCGACATCTGCAACGGCAACTTCCGCTCCCGCGCAATTGCGGTGCATAACGACATTTGGGCGCCGGACCCGGCATGTTATTTGACGGACGAGGAGATCGATTATAGTTAATTGACCGGGATCTATAGATCCCTATCCGGCCATTCTGGGCTGCATTGCAAATACAGCCCGAGAGAATCCCATCCCTAAATCCTGAATCCTATATCCTAAATAACGAGGTAAAAAATGAGCTTTCCTATAACCAGAGGCAGAAGACTTAGGAGAACAGAGGGCATCAGGCGGATGGTCCGCGAGACGAAAATCACGCCGGATGATCTCATCTACCCGCTTTTCGTAACGCACGGGCTGGATGTGAAGATGGAAATAGCTTCCATGCCCGGAGTGTATCATTTTTCGGTAGATACGATCTGCCATGAGATCAACGAAGCGGCGGAGCTGGGTGTTCCCGCCGTTCTCCTATTCGGAATTCCGGCTCATAAGGACGAGGTCGGGAGCGAGGCCTACGTATCCGATGGGATAGTCCAGCGTGCAGTCCGTGAGATCAAAAAATGTATACCGGAGATGGTGGTCATCACGGATGTGTGTATGTGCGAGTATACTTCACATGGCCACTGCGGGATAGTTCAGGATGAGAACGTTTTAAACGATGAGACGCTGGAATATATCGCTCGCACTGCGCTTTCTCATGCCGAGGCCGGGGCAGACATCGTTGCGCCTTCGGACATGATGGACGGCCGCGTGCTTGCTATCCGCGAAACTCTCGATAATAACGGCTTCACCGAGACTTCGATCATGGCTTATTCCGCTAAATATGCGTCTGCGTTCTACGGCCCGTTCAGGGACGCAGCAGAGAGCGCTCCGCAGTTCGGCGACCGCCGCGGCTACCAGATGGACCCCGCCAACCGGCGCGAAGCAGCTATGGAAATCGCACTCGACATAGAGGAAGGCGCGGACATCGTGATGGTGAAACCTGCACTTCCGTACCTCGATGTGATTAGCGACGCCGTGATGCGTTTCGACGTTCCGGTTGCGGCTTACAATGTCTCGGGTGAGTATTCTATGGTCAAAGCAGCCGCGAAGAACGGCTGGCTGGACGAAGAGCGCGCCGTGATGGAGATTTTGACCTCCATAAAGCGAGCCGGGGCGGATTTGATCCTTACCTACCACGCCAAAGACGCCGCCAGGTGGATGAAGCGAAGTGCAGGGAGATAATGGGAAAGATACGCAAGATTTCCACGTGTAATAGGTGATAAAAGGCCGCCGCGACAGCATCACCGCAGCGGCCTTTACGATTGAAAACCTATTCGTTTGATGTGATGTTCAGATCGTCGTTGACGGACTCCACGCCGTCAATGCCTTGGGCTACCTGGAGCGCCTTATCGTGTGCCTTTCGGCTTACGTTTCCCTTCAATGTCACGACACCTCTATTGACGTCGACATTGATATCCAGCGCGCTTACGTCTTCCGCGCGCGCAAGGGCGGCTTTCACCTTGGCCGTGATCGACATGTCCTCGAACGTCATCGTGGTCCCTCCTCGTTCAATAAATGCAACTCTCCAAACTATTTTGCCCTTAATGAAGTGCTGCAAAACAGTCCGGCGGTTGGAGAAACCTTATTCGACAGCCAAACTCAGCAATCAGTGACTATGGTCCGGTTCAGCGCCGCAATACTCGCAGACAGATGACGCGGTAGAAAGGAGCTTGCCGCATTTTTTACAGGCAAAATACCGCTCGATACGGTTGACCATATCCTCGGTCTTGTCGTCCTGGATCATCTCATAGTTGCTTCTAATGTCGATGCCGCGCTCGAAGTATTTCTTTACGAGGTCTTCGAACATGTGGCATGATCTTGTGTCGTAGTTCGGGCACTCGTAGCAGTGTTCATATTCCCGTTCATGCAGGCACTTCAGTATCTCGCAGTTGAACCCGCAGCACCTGGGGCTGAGTCCGCCGCAGCCGTAGCACCTGACCTGCTCGACATCCATTCCATGCTTTTCCGCGACTCGCTGTCTCCACTCGGGGTTTTTCTGTGACAGATAGACTTCGCATACACCACAATACATCCCGCACTTCCCGATAACTTCATCGTATTTGTTCATAACAATCCTTCCCCCGTTGGTTATTTTCTATTTGACTTCCGTATATTTCGCCATCTCGTGAAAATACCGCTCGTTTGCGAAGAGAGCGGGAGACCCGCCTGTATGGATGAAAACCGTGGTCCTGTCACGGTCGATTGTGCCTTTTTGCGCCATACCGATCAACCCGGACATGGCTTTTCCTGTGTATACAGGGTCGAGAACGAGCGCCTCCGTCCGAGCAGCAAGAAGTATCGCCTCTACTCCGGCTTCGGATGGGACACCGTAACTATCCCCGACATAATCGCAGCTGATCTCTATTTTTGCCGAATCGAACGCCGTGTCTTCCCCGATAAGCTCCGCGCCGCCGGCTGCAACTCTACTCACAACTACTTCAAATGGTTCTATCGGTCTGGCTACGCTGATTCCGATTATCCTCGCGCCCGGCAAAAACATCTTCGCGCCGAGAGTGAGCCCTGCAAGTGTGCCGCCCGATCCGACGGCGGCTATTATCTGAGGTTCTTTTTCATCTCCGAGCTGTCCGGCAAGCTCCTTCACGGCGTTCGCATAGCCGAGCACGCCGAGCGGAGACGATCCTCCCATCGGGATGACATACGGCCGCCTGCCAGTCTGCTCCAGCTCCAAAGCCGTCTCATCCATGGCTTTTTCCATCGGAGCCACACCGGCATCAGGGAGATAACGGATTTCAGCGTCGAAGATTATATCAAGTAGAAGGTTTCCATCGAAGTTTTTGAAGCGAGGACCGGCGAGCACCAGCACGGAATCCATCCCGAGACGCCGCGCTGCGGCGGCGGTAAGGCGGGCATGGTTCGACTGAGGGCCGCCAATCGTCAAGACCACATCAGCATTTTTACGGACGGCATCCGCCATCAGAAATTCGAGTTTTCGGACCTTGTTTCCTCCAAGTCCGAGCCCGGTCTGATCATCGCGCTTTACTAGAAGCCGCCGAAGTCCCAGCGCTTTTGCGAGCCTCGGCGCTTCGTCCAGTGGAGTGGGTAAATGCCCGAGTTTAAGTCTCGGCACGTCGTTTAGCATCATGCACTGTGCCTCCTTATCCCAAGGCTAGTATAGCTTGCCGTTAAGGAGTGGTCAATGCCAAATATGATGGCCTGTTGATGGCCCAGATATGATAGGAATGTATATGTAGAGCGATTATGTCTATTCCGCCAAACAACTGCAGGAAGCGAGAGCGCAGCATCGAAAAATGAGCCGGCGGGACCGCCGGCTCATTTTCACAAATTTCCAGAAATGGTTCAGGTCTGAAACTTTGTATATGAATCTATTTCCTTAACACATCCGGCAATTCTTCGCTGTTGATTGTTTGTTGAGCGACCCGGATGTTCTCGGCTTTGATCTGCTCCAGCAGTTCCTTGCGATGTACGGAGATAGCCTTCGGCGCATTGATACCGATTCTCACCTGTTCTCCGCGCACTTCGATGACGGTAAGCTCAATATTTTCGCCTATGATGATCGATTGGCCTACTTTTCTGGCTAAGACCAACATTGTGCTGTCCTTTCAGGCCGCCTTTGCTGCATGTTTCGCTGCTCCGGTCGTAGATTTCCGGGGCTTTGGTTGGCCAGTATTTTGGCGCTCGGCATCTAACACTACCTGGAGGCCGGTCATTGATTTGCTGTTTATAATTATCGGACAAGCGAAGTTGATGGTCACTTCGCAATCATTCGAACCAGCATCCACAACAGTCAAGGCTAGAATGTCCTCTGAATTATAAGCATCCAGATAATCGGCTTCAACCGGGCTTAACTCAATGTGATAATCGGGCGCGACTTCCCAGGGGTCCACGACCATGAATGCAAGGCCTGGACGGGTAGTGCATTGCAGCCAATTGAATACACTATCCGGATGCTCGCGCAGAATACAGAACTCCGCAGCATCCTCGTAGCCGATGATCCCCCTTTGCAGGTGGATCAACGATTTTCCATCGACTTCTATCTGTCCAAAACGCGTAGTCTCGATTATCATTTAGTTAAAGCCTTTTAGATTTTTATTGTATTACAGCGGTTGCGTGTAATGTGTATAGTGATACAGTGCAATCCATCATCTTCGCTGGGTAAACACTTGTTGGGCTGCTGCCGTTTGTTTATTCAGTAAATTTACCAGGAATCTTTAGGGCTTTGATTAAAAAAACAGTAGAATAGTAGAAATATCTGGATGGAGCCTACTCCTTTGAAAGCCTGTTTTCTATGTAATCATAGAATTCGAGGTTGGTAGACTCCCCATGATCGAGATCGATCTCAGGCATAGGCCTGTTCATGACATACAACAGGTGGCTTTCGAGGGCGCAGAGATCGTACTTTCTGTCGATCTCCAGGAGGCTGCGAAGCGAACTATCGGGGATCTTGCCTTTCAACTCGTGAGGGATTGCTGCGAGGAATGTAAGCCTGTACACATCATCCCTGGTTATTCCGAGATCGGGATAACTGGTTTCGATGTACCTGGCCAACTGTCCGTCCTGGTTGCCGTTGTGACCGGCGAATTTTTCGATAGTATCTATCGCATCTGAAAGAAACGCTCCGACTGCGGCTGAGAGCCCGTGGAGTTTTCCTGCTATTACGATTGCTGCGTCGTCCGATTGTCCAGGCCCGCCGGTGTGCCTGATGAACATATTTGCAGTGTTCCCATCGGGATGATCGGCTATAAGCCCGCATTCGCGGAACTTATTGAGCCTGTTTGCATGCGCTTCATGAGCGAGCACGTCTCCCGTCAGCCCCATCTCATGCATGACCTGCTTGTTTACGGGATAATTCTGTCCGGAGCCGATTTCAGCTCCGTAGATTTTTTCCGTTTCCAGCCTGACGGATGGTTCGTCTCGCAGTCCACCCACATACAGCCCCTGCAGCACACCTTTCGGATCTACCTGCAAATATCTGAATGTGCCGACCCGGAAAAGCGGCTCACCGTCGGCATTGGAAAGTGAGCTGTCCGTCTTTCCGGCGACGGTCCTGTCTATGTAGTCCTTGATTTCATCGATAAGCGACTGGCGGTCGCTTTTGACTATGTCCGGGTTCATTCTGAGCGCCCGGACGATATCGTCTTCCGTTGTATTCTTGAACTGGCGGCCGTGGAAGATACCATGCCCCATATGTGCGTGACTAGTGACCGAGTCTATGAGCACGATATGCTGGACATCCCAAGACGTGCGCATCGTGACCTTCGATGTAAGCTCTCGAAAATCGTCATTTATGACATCTCGCGGTGGAATACTGTTCCTGAACTGCTTTTTCGACGATCTGTTCTTCATAAACTCCAGCCCTTTCTATCAATAAATATTAACAATAGCAGAGCTTTCCGGTCAAGATGGCTTAAGCGAGGGCGAACGCATCTTATTTCGAAGCGTTACCAAAGATTCTGAATCGCGAAATGCGCGAAGAAGCGCAAAAGACGCGAAATAGATCGGTGAATGTCGTGCTTCTCCCCGTGGTCCGGTGGGTCCACGGGGTGGATGAAAAGCGATCCCGAAGCATAAAATAATACACGCAGCCCAACATTATCGATACTACTCATGGGGCATGGATGCCCAAGAAACAAGACCTGGGCATGATCCCCAGGTTCATCAAGTCTCCACCATTCGCGTTAATTCGTTAAATCCGCGTAATTTGCGTTTCAAAATGACGGATAGTGGATGCCGATAGAAAAGCGGAAGCTGCCGCTTCCGCAATCCAAAGAGATTAGTGAAGACTTGCACCATTCACACTAACCTCTATTCGCAAACTTGCCCCTTCTATATATAGATGCGTTGGCCCTGAGTCTTACCTCGATTGACAAGCACATCCTTACCACCATAGAATACTGTTGAGCCGCAAGTGTGTAAATACCTCTTTGCGGGGGTCTATATATTCCGTTAGTTTAGAAAGGACAGCTATTAATGAGTGTCGTATCGACTTCGTCGACCATAATCGGCTCGGCGCTGCCTAATATTCCGTGGGAGGACAAACCGGAAGGTTATAACGGCGTTGTATGGCGTTACAGCAAGAACCCGATCATCCCGCGCGACCTGATCCCTACATCCAACAGCATTTTCAACAGCGCGGTAGTGCCCTACAAGGGGAAATATGCCGGAGTCTTCCGCTGCGATGACACCTGCCGCAGGATGCAGCTCTACGCAGGCAAAAGCGAGGACGGGATCAATTGGCAGATCAATCACGAGAGAATCCACTTCAAGTGCGATGACCCGGAGATCAACAACTGGAAATTCGGCTACGATCCGAGAGTCTGCTGGATCGACGATAGATTCTATGTCACCTGGTGCAACGGCTACCACGGCCCGACCATCGGCGTCGGCTACACATACGATTTCGAGACATTCCATCAGCTCGAAAACGCCTATCTTCCGTTCAACAGGAACGGAGTGATGTTCCCTAAAAAGATAAACGGAAGGTTCGCGATGTTGAGCCGCCCGAGCGACGACGGCCACACCCCGTTCGGAGATATTTTCTACAGTGAAAGCCCGGACTTGACGTTCTGGGGGCGGCATCGCCATGTGATGGGGACCAGAGGCTGCTGGGAGAGCACAAAGATCGGCGCCGGCCCGATCCCGATAGAGACAAAAGAAGGCTGGCTCCTGATCTACCACGGCGTGCTGAACTCCTGCAACGGGTTCACCTACAGCGCCGGAGCCGCTATTTTGGATATAGATGAGCCCTGGAAGGTGATCTACCGCGCCGAGCCTTACATCCTCTCCCCGCAGATGATCTACGAATGCGTTGGAGATGTCCCGAACGTCACATTCCCATGCGCCGCGCTTGTGGACGCCCCAACCGGCCGCATTGCCATCTATTATGGCTGTGCCGACACGGTCACAGGTCTCGCCTTCGCGCAGGTGGACGAACTGATCGACTTCATAAAGAAGAATTCGAAGCTTTAGGGCTTGTACAACAGGCAAGCTGGGTTAAAACCCAGCTTGCCTGTCAGATGATATAGCAGTTTCTTGCAAAAAGCTCACTTCAGCGGCATATACAGGTCCAGCTTCATATCGTGTCCCTGATTATCACCGAAGTCCAGGTGTTCTTCCAGCCACTGATGGCTGCCAAGCGCATACGGGCTGGTTTTCAGCCATGCACAAAATCGCTGCCATGATTCCTCGATACTTTTACCGTTTTCTGCGTTGACGGTCATCACTGCATATTTTCCGCCGGATACTACCTTCTCACGGATACGCTCATCGGCTATATTAAAATCGTCGTCGACAGTCACCCACACTTCATATCCGTATTCGCTTACGCCGGGAGTGAAATCAGCGGGCGGGTTTGGGTTATTGAATCCGAAATACCGTGTCTTTGCCTGTCCGGCATCCAGACCGGCCTTCGCCGTCCACTCACGTATCACGGCAAGAGCATCGAGTTCAGGAGTGTTACTAATGTGGCGGTAGAAAGCCACACGCATCGGAGAGAGTTCCTTCAGCACCTTGATCTCCGGGTAGCTGGATACGAGTTGCGGGTCTTGCTGTTCAAAGTACATCTCCATTATATTCATCCTCTCAATGCGAAACGCGGCACGCTGATGTCGGCAAGCCAGCGGAGTATGGCCGGTGAGCTGCCTGAAAGTCCGAGTAAAAGCCTCATGGCTTTCGAAACTATAATCGAGCGCGATGTCCAGAATCCGGCGGTCCGTTCCGATCAGCTCCAGCGCAGCTTCGCTGATGCGCCGGGCCCGGATATACTCTTTCAGCCGATATCCCGTCATTGAAAAGAACAGCCGGTATAGGCTGGACAACGACATGCAAGCCTCTGCAGCGACATGCTTCAGTTCGATATCGTCCTGCAGGTGGTCTTCAATGTAATCTATGGCCTTTTGTATGCGCTCGTAATAATTCATCATCTATGTCCGCTGAGAATATTATATATAGTTACTGCAGCAGAGATTTGATATTTTTTACAATTGTCCTGCTGCGTGAACCCACTTGACACGTACGCCAAGCTCAACTAGCATGAACGTGTAAGTGCTTGTTCGAAAGCATCCTAAGATTATTATCAGGCGGTCATCTCCGCCCTTTAGGAATTTCCGGTATGGCTCGAAAGAAATACCCCGCTCCCGGAGAGCGGCGTAGAAGGCGAAAATTGACGGTTTTGCAGAAGGTGGTCTGCGGCATTTTGGCCGCAGCCATCGTCTTTTGCGCGTTCGCTGTCATTCGTAAAGCAATTCGCCCGATAGATCTTCTCTGTGAAGGCAAGTCCGAGGTCCGCCGGATGGAAGCCCAGTATGCTAAGGATAAGGCCGAAAATGCAGCCCTTCGCAGAAAACGCCGCTACCTGCTTACTCCGTCAGGTTCCGAAGCGGAAGCTCGCAAGCTCGGGTACGTCCGTCCCGGTGAGGTTTCCGTAATTATAGAAGATAAAAAGACCGCTAAATAGTCCACCCCTCTCTTTCATCAAAGATCAGAGTCGATATTTTATGCGAATTTAGAAACAATCTGCTTGACCTATGCCGCCTGTCGCGCTATAGTGGTCAGTAACGCAGGCAAGCGTTTTGTTGTCAGGGATGGGAGACTTCAGGAGTGTTCGATTTAGATTACTCTGATATGTTCTTTACCTGCACGGTCGAAGATGGGACAGTGCACGTAAGCGGCGAGGTGGATATGAACACAGCGTCTACGCTTTACGATGCTCTGGTCGCATGCGCAAAAGATACCGGATGCCTGCCCACTATCGATCTCGGCGGCGTGACCTACTTCGATTCCTCTGGTGTTCAAGCCCTTGTCGACGCAAGAATAATAGAAACAAACAGCAATGGTCCGGCGCGTATAGTGGGTGTTCGGCCTAATGTTATGCGCATAATGCGGCTTGTGGGGCTGGACCAGTTGTTCGATATCAGCGGCGAGAAAGAAAAGCTCTGATCTCTCGCGGTATACGATTGGTTGTTAACGGAGCAACCGGAAATCTGTAGATATGACTGAAAAGACTGAGCGGGAGAAGATGCTTTCCGGGGAACTGTACGACGCAAATGCCCCGGAGCTTGTCTCAGCCCGCCGCAGGGCTAGAAGCCTGTACCGTCGGTTCAATGCGACCGATGACGAGGATGAACAGCTTGCCATCCTTTGCGACCTCCTTGGCCGGATGGGCGCAGGTGTTTCGATAAATCCCCCTTTTTATGTTGACTACGGCTCAAATATATATCTGGGCGACTGTGTCTATATGAACCTCGGCTGCACGATACTCGACTGTGCGGAAGTCAGGATCGGTGATAATGTTATGATCGGTCCGAACGTCCAGATCTACTCCGCGACCCACCCGGTTGAAGCTGTCCTCAGAATTGCTGGCCCGGAACTCGCGAAACCAATCACAATAGAAGAGAATGTATGGATCGGCGGCGGAGCGATAATTTGCCCGGGAGTAACAATCGGCAGGAACACCACAATAGGAGCCGGCGCTGTAGTGACGAAAAATATTCCGCCGAATGTAGTAGCCGCCGGCAATCCCGCCAGCGTCATCCGAGTTCTCGGTGTTATTGCATAAGCAGGGTTTATTGAGTTTGGCAGTCGATGTAACGAGTAAGCAATATCATTTCAGCCAAAACTCAATAGATTCTTCTCTGCTCATCACTTCCCGCTGCTCCCCGTCCGCGCTCTCAGCCAGTCGATCAGCGAGGCCATATTATCGGGGATGGGAGTCTCGAACGACATCGGTTCCCCGGTGCGTGGGTGGTCGAACGAAAGCCTGTATGCGTGAAGCGCCTGCCCTTTAAGAGTTTCGACTAATCGCTCGAACTCCAGCCTGTCTTTGGGACCGAACCTGCCGGGAGGATGCCTCCTGCCGCAGTAGACGGGGTCGCCGACCACCGGGTGGCCGATATACGCGCAGTGGACCCTTATCTGGTGTGTCCTGCCGGTCCGAAGCGAGGCTTCAAGAAGCGTAAACCCGGAAAGCCGTTCCATCACCCTGAGGTCCGTCACAGCCGGTCTTGCCTGGCCGTTCATGACGACTGCCATCTTCTTTCGATCACCCGGATGGCGTCCTATGGGCGCGTCTACTACCGCCTTTTCGAACTTCGTGTCGCCCCAGACGAGCGTGATGTACTTCCTGCCAGCCGTTTTTTTCTGAATCTGGGACTGGAGGCTCGTATGAGCCGCATCGTTTTTTGCAACGACTATCAGACCGGATGTGTCTTTGTCCAGCCGGTGGACTATTCCAGGCCGCTGTACTCCGCCGACAGCGGAAAGACCGGTAGTGCGGCCAAGGAGCGCGTTGACGAGCGTTCCGGCGGGAGAACCGGGGGCGGGATGGGTCGTCATGCCCTTGGGCTTGTTAACTACGATTATATCGGAGTCTTCGTAGACAACTTCGAGAGGAATTTCCTCAGCTTTGATGTCCGTTGGCGCGGGTGGGGGGATCTCGACAACTATCTCATCGCCTGTTTTCACCTTGTGCTTGGCCTTGACCGGCGCGCCGCCGATAGTGACCCGCTCCTCATCTATGAGACGGCCGACCGCGGACCGGGTGAGTTCCGGTATTCTTGCAGCTATGAACGCGTCGATGCGTTCGCCTGCTCCGTCTTCAACTGTAATCGTCTCTATTCGGGGTTCCATAAGGGTCTGGTACAATAAAGAGCCCGGCGCGAAAGACTCGAAGTTACCCCGAACGTCTCCCGTGCCCGGCTCACATCCGGCGTCCCATCTTTAAGAGGATATGGGGCTCGTGGTCTAGCCCGCAGGCCCAAAATGGACCCTCTCTTGATGCTGATCTTCGACGCCTCAAACGATGGAGAGTCGGGGGAGGCTTTCGCCAAGAGGATAGTCCCGCATCTCCTCATCCCAAACGCCGAGTCGCAGCCTCATAGGCCACCACATCTACCGAACATGTACCCTTTCCACATCTATCACGAATCTTCCTGCATCTTTTTCGGTGCGGGAAGATGACTTATCAGGATTTACGGAAACAATGCCCGGTCGCGAATAGATACACCTGGTCATCGCAAGCTCAGAGCATCAAGATCGTGAAATAGCCCGGGTTCTTTTGCAAGCTGATCGTAAGTCCCATCCTGTACAAGTTTCCCGTCTTCCAGGACTAGTATCCGGTCTACCTTCCGCACTGTACTGAGGCGGTGAGCCACTATAAAGACCGTCCGGTCATGCATTATCTCCTCGATCTCACTTTGCACAAGGGCTTCTGACTGGTTATCCAGCGCGGATGTTGCCTCATCAAACAAGAGTATGTGAGGGTTTGTCAGTATACAGCGCGCGATGGCGATCCTCTGGCGCTGTCCCCCGGAGAGTTGGCCGCCGTTCTCGCCGACATTGAAAGACCAATTGCCGTCCAGATTATTGACGAATTCCCACGCATGCGCGCGTTCCAACGCTTCACGGATCTCCGCATGAGTCGCATCCGGCTTGACGGCCAGCAGGTTATTATAGATAGTATCGTTGAACAGAAACGGGTCCTGTAAGACCACTCCAAAAAGGCTGCGATAGCCCGAAAGCGGCAGTTCCCGTATATCATGCCCGTCAAGCCTTATACAGCCTTTTTCAGGGTCGTATAGACGAAGCAGCAGGTTTATAAGCGTAGTCTTTCCTCCGCCGCTCGGCCCCACAATCGCCACAGATTGCCCAGGCTCAAAATCTACGCTCAGTCCATCTATTATCGGCTTGTCATCGTAGGCAAAATAGACATCATCGAGCGAGAGTCTTCCGTCCAGCTTGTCCGGCATAGCTGCATCCGGTTTTATCGCCACCGAGGATTTTTCATCTACGACCTCAAACAACTGCTCAAGACCGGCTATGGCTGAACCATAGGTTGCAGCAGTGTTGGATAACGATGCAACACTGCCCATGAGCATTGTCTGATAGGCGAGAAATGCGACCATCGTTCCAATCGTAATTTCTTGTTGAATTACCAAATGCGCACTCATCACCGTTATGATAGCGGTAATAAAATAGGTGACGGACTCCCCGGAGAGACCCAATCTCAATGTCGTCTTGTTGATATCCAGGCTCCGCATCTGGAGCGGCCAGGTGCGTTCTTCGAACTCTTCAATCACCCAGCCTTCCATAGTAAATGCTTTGATGGTCTTTATGCCGCGAAGCAGATCCGTGAGTCTTCCTGCAAGCTCGTTTGATTCTACATTGAACTCCCTGCTGAGTGACCGGATAATTCCTCCGTAGTGTTTGCTGATGAAGACATAGACTATACTCATGCTCAGCTCAATGAGCGTCATTAACGGACTCAAGTGCCAGCAGAACAAGATCGAAATGACCATACTTGAACCTGAGTTGACTACAATTTGAAAGAACGCATTAAGGAATATCCCGATAGAAGTCGAGGTTGCGCCCAGTGTGCGGTCATACAGGTACCCAGGTGTATAGCGCTGGTGAAAACGCAGGCAGAGCTCCTGCATACGCGTGAAGACCAGTTTCCGCAGATCGAATATCAGTTTTTCCCGAACAAACAGCAGAAGAGATTGCGCTATGTAGTAAGTGATGATCCGCAAAAGCATCAGCACCACAAAAAATACCATAACGTAAATAACCAGCCTGATGTTCTTTTTAGGAATGGCGTTATCAATCACGTATCTCGTGAACATCGGCATCGTGGGAACGGTCGATGCCGAAAACGCCGTGAATATCCCGGCTACCACAAAGCGCCACCGATGCACTCTCAGCATCGGAAAAGTGCGGCGTATGAGCCGCCAATTATCCCGAGACCTTTTCGACTTTGAGCTGCTGTGTGCCCGTTTCACAAGAAAATACCCCAACTTTGCAACAAGACTTTTAATGCCGCGCGTACGCCCGGCAGCAAGTACAGTGATTCTACCTTTATGAGCATCTGACTACAACCCAAATTGACAGAAAAATAGAAAATATCTGCAATAATTTTGAAGAGGCATGCTTTACGCGGGTCTTTTGCACCTGAGTCCCCTTTAGCGATATCCCCGACCAACATTTCCCCATACAAACCCAAAGTTAACTATTGCCGGGAAGCCATAAAATAAGAGATAATCTTTGATATGCATATCAAGCGACTCGAAATCCAGGGGTTCAAGACCTTTGCCGACCGCACCGAGCTGGAACTCACTTCTGGGATTACCGCCGTAGTGGGGCCGAACGGCAGCGGGAAGAGCAACATAGCCGACGCCATCTCATGGGTGCTGGGAGAGCAGAATGTGCGCAACCTGCGCGGTTCGAAGTCCCAGGATGTCATCTTTGCAGGCAGCGAGCGGCGGAAACCGCTCGGCTTGGCGGAGGTCTCGCTCACCGTAGACAACACCTGCGGGTCGCTTCCCATAGATTTCTCCGAAGTCACCGTCACCCGCCGCGTCTATCGCTCCGGCGAGAGCGAGTATCTCATCAACAAGTCGTCCTGCAGGCTGAAAGACATCTTCGAGCTGTTTTTGGACACAGGGATGGGCCGCGAGGCTTATTCGATGGTCAGCCAGGGGGAGATCGACGCGATTCTTTCGGTAAAATCCGAAGACCGCAGGTCGCTCTTCGAGGAGGCCGCCGGGATCAAAAAATACCGGTTCCGCCGGAAGGAAGCCGCGAGAAGGCTCGATAACACGGAGACCAACCTGAGAAGGGTGAACGACATAATCTCGGAACTCTCCGGACAGGTCGAACCGCTCGCAGAACAGGCGGAGATCGCCAGCCGTTACGAGGAGCTGACTTCGCGCCTAAGGGAGATAGAGACAGGACTCCTGATCAACGACCTCAGACGCTGGACCGGCGAGCTCGATAAGGTTCGCCAGACCAAAACAGACGAAGCCGAGCGGGTAAAAGAGCAGGACAAGCGGATTTCCGACCTGGAATGGGAGAAGGAAAAGCTCTCCGGCCAGCTCACAGAGCTTGACCGCGCCGTCGATGGGGCACGCGCATGCCATCAGGAAGCGAGTACTTCGGCGCAGCGCATCAAAAGCAGGCTCGCCCTGGCCGAAGAGAGAGGGCGAGCCTCAGAGGAAGCCCGCCACCGGCTCGACGCAGAAATCGTTCAGCTCGAGCGCAAGATAACCGAAGCCCGCGAGCGGCTCGAGCGGCTTGAGGCTGAGAAGGCCGGGTGTTCGGAGCGTGAGACCAGGTTGGCATCCGACACGTCCGAGAAGTCGAAAGCGCTGGAGCAGGTCACGGCAGAGCTCGAATCGGCTTCGAGGATCGTCGATGACCGCAAATCAGCTTATGTGGAACTCGCCAGGGAGCAGGCGGCCAAACGCACCGAGTTCGAGGGACTTCAGACACGGCAGGAAGAGCTTAAAACGGCGCTTGCGAAGTACGGAGCCGAGCTTGAGTCCCTTACGGCAAGCCGGGACGACGCAGCCCGCAAGTTGTCCGAGGTCACCGCCCGCGCAGATGAGCTGAGAAAGCATCAGGCCGACAGAGACAGGGAGCTTCCGCCGCTTAAGGAGCAGTACCTGGGGCTTCAGTCGAAAATATCAACCGCCAAAAACCGGCTCGACGATATCAACCGGCAGGCTGTCGGAAAATCATCGCGGCTTTCGACCCTGAAAGAGATGGCGGAGTCGCATGAAGGGTTCTATGAGGGTGTCCGGGCTGTGATGGCCGCCAAAAAGCACCATAAGATCGGCGGAGGCTTCGCCGTCGTAGCGGATGTCATTACCGTTCCCGCAGGGTTCGAAATGGCAATAGACGTCGCGCTCGGCGGCTCGATCCAGGACATTATCGCAGACACAGTCGATGACGCAAAAGAGGCGATACAGTTTCTCAAGGAAAACCGGGCAGGACGCGCGACCTTCCTGCCATTGAACGGTGTTCGACCGACAGCGGCGTCCGTTTCGGGTGGTCTCAAGCAAAAAGGTGTCCTGGGGATCGCGAGCGACATCATCTCCTGCGACAGAAAATACGACGCGGCGATAAATGTGCTTCTGGGGCGGGTGGTTGTCGCCGATAACATCGATAACGCGGTCCAGTTCTCGCGCAATGCGTCGGGCTGGGGGCGGATAGTCACGCTCGACGGCGAAGTCATCGTCCCGACGGGCGCGATGACAGGCGGTGTAAGGCAGGGTAAGGGACCGAACCTCCTCGGAAGAAAACAGGAGATCAATACACTCACAAAGGAGCTTTCGTCGCTCGATTCCGCGCGCTCTAGGACAGAAAAAGAGGCGTCGGAGGCAGCCGACTCGTTCGCTAAGGCCGGCGGCAGGATAAACGAGCTTGAAAAAGCCTACTCCGCCGATAAGCTGGCGCTTGTCGAGGCTGAAAGGCAGTTCGAGTTCCTTACGCAGGAAGAGAAACGGCTTGCCGGGCAGATCGAGGTAGTGGGGATCGAAAAAGGAGAGGTCGAGGCCGCCCTCGTTAAGGATTCGGAGGCACTCGCGTCGCTCGAAGTCGGGCTTTCAGCCGCGGGCAAGGAAAACACCGATCTGGATGAATATGTTGCAGCGGCTCAGAAGCGGGTCGAGGAGCTTACGGCAAGACGCGAGACCCTTTCGGAAGAGTTGATGGAGATGTCGGTCACTCTGGCATCCATCCGGGAACGCCGCGTTGGGTTCGAGCAATCGATCCGCCAGACCACTGTATCACTTTCCGAAATGGATACCGAGCTTGTAACGATAAAGAGTGAGATAGACAGACATTCGACAGACTCCGCATCGAACATAGAAGAAAAGGGAACGCTGCTATCGGACGCGGAAAAGACCGAGGCTGCGCTTGCGGCGGCTCAAAAGGAGCTCGACGCTCAGCTCGCAAGGCGGACAGAGATATCTCAGTCCGTGTCGAACGTGGATTCCGAGCTGAAATCGCTCCATCGAGCCAGGGCTGAGGCCGCCGAGATACTCAGGGACAGCGATGTACGCGAAGCCAGACTGGAAATACAGATGACTCAGACATCGGACCGGCTGATGGAGGAGTATGAGATCTCCGCCGAGGAAGCTCTTGCCCGCGAGGAACCGGAGCAAGTGGAACGCGGGACCGCCACTGAAGTCGGCAGGCTTAGACGAGATATCAAGATGATGGGACCGGTGAACACCGGCGCAATTCAGGAATACGAGCGGGTGAGCGAGCGGTGGGAGTTCCTCACGACCCAGAAGACCGATCTCGAAAACGCTAGGGTGAAGCTGCATGACGCCATAAAAGAGATAGACGCCGGGACGAAAGACCTGTTCATGACTACCTTCAACGCGGTGGGCGAGCACTTCGACAAGATGTTCAAGCGGCTTTTCGGAGGAGGACGGACTGAGCTGGTTTTGACTGACCCGAACAACTTGCTCGAGACTGGGGTTGAGGTCATCGTTCAGCCTCCGGGCAAGAAACTGCAAAACCTGCTGCTGCTTTCGGGCGGAGAGCGGGCGCTCACGGCATCCGCGCTTCTTTTCGCGCTCCTTATGGTCAGGCCGAGCCCGTTCGTAATGTTCGACGAGGTCGATGCTCCGCTCGATGATACGAATGTCGAGAGATTTGCCGATGTACTGAGGGAGTTCACGGTTAACTCCCAGTTCATCGTAGTCACGCACAACCGCGCTACGATGGAGGCTGCGGATACGCTCTACGGAGTCACGATGCAGGAACCGGGGATATCCAAGCTGATCTCAGTTCGGCTGACGGATGAAAAAGAGCGCAAGGAACTGGGCCAGGAAGTCGTCGCAGTCCCGGTTGCATCGAAGAATTAGAGCAATATACCCCAAAATAAATAAACCTGCTTTCAGCTTAATTGAAAGCAGGTTTTGTTGCCATATGGTAGCGGAGGTCAGGCTCGAACTGACGACGCCCCGGGTATGAGCCGGGTCCTCTAACCAACTGAGGTACTCCGCCATTTCAGTTGCAGGTTATTTTACCACACCCAGGCTGCTAAGTCAATGAAAATTCTGCCTTCGGAATCTTGAACAGATCGAAGCAGCTATCTATAATGCCTATGGTAATGTTGCAGCGGTTTATTCTCTTAATGCACCAAACTTTGGATATGTGGGCGATTATCGTTATTATACTGATGCGACCGGGCTAACATACCTAAAGGTGCGGTATTACAATCCAGAGACAGGACTTATATAAAGTCCGACAGTCATCTATTTTATACTAATTGGTACCCGGAGTGGAATGTTGAGTAGAGTGAGTTGGAGAAATCTGGCTAAAGTCTCTGTTGGTTGTGCAGGTGCACTCGGTATCCTGTTGCTCTTGCTTTGTTACGCGATCTACTACGGCCCAGATAAACACGAACTCACGAAGCATGCGCGTACTGAATGGAGTAGGGAGTTCCGAAAGATTGGATTGGATGAGGTCCCCGAACATGCGAAATACGCAGGTGGCGCGTCGAGCTATGAGATATATGGACACTGGAGCTTCAGGGCGGATATTCCCAAAGTACGCCAGTGGCTTTCTATATCTCAGTCTTTACGGACTGCCGAGGTTAGGTCCAACCCCGGTAAGAAGGCGTATCTATTCTATGCTCCCGCTGCCATGCCTTGTGGTAGTAGCTTTCGCTCCGAAAACGAATCCTCCGATAAGTGATCGCGAGGCTGTGGTTGAGGTGGACACAATTGACATTGGTAATAAGAAGCTTTCTTCAACCGATAGGACGCGAGCAGTGAAGGATGCTCTTGAGGATCTGGAACAGCATATGGACGAGAAACTGAGATAAAGAATCGTGATGCTTCGCGCGTAAAAACCGCGCCCGAAGTATACAAAGGTGATAACAGTGAAGAATATGTATATTAAGCATAAATGGTTCTATGCATCAGTGTTTATGTTATTAGTCCTTACAGACTTAGTTTTCGCACGGCAGGTGCAAACTGCACATTTGGGCTCTCCTTTGCATATATTGGAGAACCCAGGCGGGATAAATGCAATAGCATTCTCTATGGATGGCAAAATATTGGTATCTGCCAGCTATGACTGGCCGCGAGGAACAAATCCAGCAACTTCAGCTAAAGATTGCGAATCAAAAAGCACACTAAGTATCTGGGATATAAAAAACGATAAGCTACTGCATCGTATTCCAATTGGAACAAAGATACAGTCATTTGCAATTTCCCCCGATAGTAGAATTATTGCAAGTTCAAATCAGGCATATTATCCTTCCCGGCAACAAGATAAAATACAATCGGATGTACGGATTTGGGATTTGGAATCAGGCAAGCTAAAGCATACAATCCATCATTACCCATCCAATGACTCAGGCTTAGCCTTTTCACCTGATGGAGAAACCCTTGCTGTGGGAGATTCTATCAATGGTGGAGAAAGAGGGCAAGTTATTTTTTTATATGACATAAAGACCTGGAAACAAAAGAATGTTCTGAAAGGCTTTGAAGGCGGGCATATCTCTCAAATTGCGTTTTCACCAGATGGGACATTGATTGCAGCAGAATCTGTAGCTGGTGAGGTTGGCATAGCAGACTTGAGTATCTGGGATGTACGAACAACAAGGAGACTCAGATATTACTCTGGTGATGATATGAAAACGACTCCATTTGGGCCAATGTTTTTTCTTGATAACGATGTACTTGTTTGGGGTGAGTTATCCCTAGATTTAAAAGCGCCTAAAGGTAAATTTGTGTCATTCTTTGAAGATGAAGAAATGACATCGATCGGACTATATTCAAAGGGAGGAAAGCTGATGTTATTTCTGAATAGAAATAAGCCAGATATTCTGGAGCTATGGGATGTAAGCCAGAACAAATCGGAAAAGCGCTGGCAGGGAATTGGGAAAAACTGCAACCCCTATAATCCGAAGGCTTGCTATTCAATGAATAATAAGCTATTAGCCATTGGGGATAACCATGGGAAGATAAATGTATGGCTGTTAAGATAAGGTTTGAAATAAGTATAACGTAAGTCCATGAATCACTTGAATCTTCGCGCGCGTATTTCGCGCCGAAGCCAACTTTTCGGATTAGTGGAGATTCGTGCTTCTCCCCCTGGACCGGCAGGTCCAGGGGGAGGCTTTTATTACTCACGAATTACTGTTCAGCAGGCTTCGATTGTGGCTCCAGCCGCTTGATTGCCTTGGCAGCTTCCTCATTTGCCGGGTCTGTCTTCTTTATCTTTCTGTACTCGTCAAGCGCCTCAGCAGTCTTGCCGCATTTCTCGAGAAGCGCGGCGTATTTCATCCGGTATACGGGGTTATCGAACTTGCCGAGGAACGCTTTGTATTCGGAAACCGCGTCCTCCGGTTTATTTTGACTCTCATAGATATCGCCGAGCACGGAGTGGACGTCACAGTTGCCGTTTGGGTCCGCATCGATCAGTTTTTTGCATAGATCGATGGCTTTCTGGTGCTCACCCGTTTCCTGCAGCCAATATACGAGTGTCAGATTGAGCCCGCGGTCCTTATCCCGTTCAGGGAGGAGTGTCTCAAGGAAGGCTATTCCTTCGTTCACCTTGTTTGCGGACTTGTACTCCGTCATCAAAAAGCTGTAAAGCGGAATCTGACTGGAGTTTTTTACCGTCTCATTGAGAAGCTCCAGCCATTCGTTCTCCTGGTTTTTGTCCTTGTAGACCTTGCCGAGCTGATTCAGCACTGTTCCGTTAGACGGCTGCAGCTTGAGCACCTGTTTGAGCTCATCTGCGGCCTGGTCTACCTTACCCTGCTTTGTATGAATATCGGCCATCGCAGAAAGTGCCTCAGCCGCTGTCTGCGGGTCTCTGGAAGCGTCGGTGTAGACCGCCAGTGCCTCATCCAACTGCTGTTTTCCCAGGAGCATCGCGCCAAGCTCCATCTTGAGCGAAGCTGCGCCGGGGCCGTTCTGGCTGATCTGTTTATTGTATTCGGCTATGGCTTCGTCCGTCCTTCCGGCCGCTGCCAGCAGCTTCCCGAGATCAGTCGGGCTGGTGTATTGCGGATGCCACTTCGATAATTCCTTCTGATACTCGATAGCTTTGTCATACCGTCCGGCACGCCTATTCAGTTCGATCAGGCTTCGCTGTGCATCCGGGTTTTTGCTGTCGAACGTAAGGATCTTTTCATATACTTTGATCGCTTCATCCGGCTTCAGCCGTTTTTCGTAGAACCCGGCCAGAGCCTCATATGCTGCAGGGTTCTTCGGGT
This sequence comes from Armatimonadota bacterium, assembly GCA_039680575.1. GTDB lineage: Bacteria > Armatimonadota > UBA5829 > UBA5829 > DTLH01 > JBDKSP01. The sequence goes on along the minus strand of JBDKSP010000014.1, from coordinate 2,522 downwards.
TTGCCTCGCATGTCTTTTCAAGCTCCGCCTGGGCTTCGTCCATTTTACCCATCGATTCGAACGCATTCGCAATGAGAATGTGAGGCTGAATATCCTTTGGATCGATCTCCGCCGCTTCGCGATACTTGGCAATAGCTTCTTCTTTCTTGCCCTGTCTCGCCAACAGGTTCCCGATACAGTCGATCGAGGTCGCATCTTTCGGGTTTACCTTCAGAATATCCTCAAGCTGCGCGATAGCGAGGTCGTATTTTTTCTGTCTTGCGTAATAGTTCGCCATGCGCTTGCGCGGTTCCGGGTTCTTGGGGTCCAGTTCGATCAGTTTCTGCCAGTAGCCGGCAGCTTTATCCGGGTCATTTACCTGATTGGCAATCTGGTCTATGCACTGGAATGCCATCTCGTCTTTGGGATCCTGCTCAAGCATTTTGATGCATTCCGCAGCGGCTTCGTCGAACTTTTTCTCCTCGATCATGATATTGATGATCTGGCTTTCCGGCGATGAAAACCCGGACGGTTCAAGAACCCCTTTCGGCAGATCAGCAGACATCTGCCGATACTGCTCTATGGCTTTGTCATATTCTTTCCTATCACGGTATATCCGCGCCAGTTCATTCATGGCGAACCGGTCCTTGGGGTCCTTCTTTAGGGCAGCATTGTATTCGGCTATGGCGTTATCCTGCTTGCCTTTGTCCGGTTTCGACAGGTAAAGCGAAGCGATCCTATGGTTGATTTCCGTATCCTTGGGAGAGATGGCTTCGATCTTCCGCCACTCCCCAATCGCTTCATCGAACTTGTTCTGGCTCTGGTAGACCCGCGCTATACCCTCGAGGGCTTTTCGGTCATTCGGGTTTTTGGCGAGAAGTGACTTGTATTCCGCTATCGCTTCATCGAATTTGCCCTGTTCTATCCTGATGTCGGCGATCTGGTCGACCGGCGACATCATAGCGAATAGCTGGTTACCGGCGGCTTTGTCATCCGGGAATGTTTTTGCAATCAGCCGCAGTTCCGCTATGGCTTCATCATACTTCTTCTGCTGCCGGTAAATGCCGGCCAGGGCGCTCATGACCATTTGGTTCCTGGGGTTTTTCTTGAGGATCGCCTGGTATTCGCGCTCTGCGTCCGGGTACTTCTCAGCCGCCGAATAATCGGAAGCGATGCGAATAGGCAGGCTCTCATCCTTTGGATTCCGATCAGCCGCAATCTTGAGGTACTTTATTGCGTCTTCGAACTTCCCCTGCTGCTCAAAGAGACCCGCCAACGCAGGTGCGATGAAAGAGTTTTTCGGGTCAGCGTTCAAGGCAGCCATATAATGCTTCTCAGCTGCAGCGAAGTCTTTTAGCTGGGTCTCGGCCAGCGCAAGGTTATACTTCGCGCCCGCACTTTTGGGGTCTGCCATGCAGGCGCTGTAAAAATACTTCTTGGCGGATGCGAAATCCTCTTTTTCGTATGCATATCTTCCAAGCGCGGACAAGGCGCTGAAATTCTTCGCATCTACAGCCAGCAGGTCGTTCCAGTATTTGACAGCCTTTTCCTGATAAGTGGCTTTGGTTTTGGTATCCCTGCTCGACAAGGCCTTGCGTTCGTAGGCCTCTGCAAGTCCTACAAGCGCCATAGAGTCTTTCGGATCAGCCTTGCGGATGATCTTCAGGTGGTTAATGACTTCATCGGACTTGCCCAGCCTTGCGGCAATATCCGCGGCAACGCGGCGGGTTTCTATGTCTGAGGGTAAAGCGGCCAGTATACGGTTGTACTGGGGAAGCGCCTGATCGTATTTTTTGAGTTTGAGATAGCACCAGGCCAGGTTACGCCGCGCAACCAGGTCTTTGGGGTTCAGGTCAACAGATTTTTTGAATTGTACTGCCGCGCCGGTATAGTCTTCTTCTTTTACGGCTATGATCCCCAGTGTAAAGATCGCTGTTGAGTCCCTTGGATCTATCTTTACAGCTTTTCGGGCATATTTCTCTGCGTCGCTCAGATGGTTTTTCGAAAGGTAAATCCTGGAGATTTCCGACAGCACCTGAGTGTTCCGGGGATTAAGCCCGGACAGCTTGACGAGCAGCGGAAGGGCTGCATCCGGGCTGTTTTTTGCCAGGTAGATACTTGCCAGGTTCAGTAAGGCGGATTGAAGTTTTGGGTCAGCCTCGATTGCTTGTTTATACTCGACAATTGCAGCATCAATTTTACCGCTTTTATGTAGACCCAGTGCCTTGTTGAAGTGGTCGGCTCCAGGGCTTTTGGGTTGGCAAAGAGCGCCGAAGGAAAACATAAATGTGAACAGCAAGGCCACAGACGCACAAAACACGCCTCGTTTGAGCATTGTTATCTCTCCTTGAACCGATATTTACTGACGAAATTTTAGGCCCAGCCGTAGTAAAAGTCAATAAACGGCTGGGCTAAAGGCAGGGCTTACGCACTAAAATCCAGCAACTACGGAAGCCAGGAAGTCATTGTCCCAGCAGCACAGGTTAATCTTGCGTCTTACGCTTCTGTTGTCTGTTGTTTGCTTTAGTTTTAGCAAGTTGTGT
>JBDKSP010000013.1:0-8196 GCA_039680575.1 Armatimonadota bacterium | reverse complement strand
CCAATGCTCAGCTATGATTGTCCTTAACAGACTACTCTCATCTCCCATACTCTTATTATCGGCATGGGAGGTTTCACGCTCAAATTGAGCTATATTTTCCTAAGACTGAACTAAGGAGTTTCAGGTATTACCTGAAACTCTCCCCGGAAGATTTTCGGCTATAGCCGAAAATCCATAGATTCAGGGTCCATTCTTTTCCTGGATTCCGAGTCAAGCTCGGAATGACGTTGTGGCAGCCCGAAATGACGCTGTGGACATTCCGCATGATGTTATACTAATCAACTCTGAACTCTTACACTCTTATCCTATTCCCTTTTCTTTACCGCTTTACGAGTATAATAATCCCAAGCAGGACCAGTATCATCCCTCCGACTAATGGTGCGCGCCTGTGCAGCACTTTACCGACCTGCCCGCCGATTTCGACACCCGCGACAGTCATCACAAATGCCACGACACCTATCACCGCGCTTGCTGGAATTATGCTGATACCCTTTACACTAAGCGCATACGCTACACCGACGGCGAGCGCGTCTATACTGACCCCGACTGAAGCTGCCACGAGCGCAAAGAAGATGCTGTGTATCATAGGAGGGCACTTCAGTCCGTCTTCTGACAGTGCCTTCCACGCCATAACACCTCCAAGAACCAGCAGGAGTGAACCACCTATATAACTTGCACATGAACCGACAATCTCTCCGAAAACTGTTCCAAGTGCCAGACCGATGATCGGCATGATAAACTGAAATGCGCCGAACCCCGAAGCCAGCCTCATTTTTTGCTTTGTTGTCGCGCCTGCCATTCCTACACATATTGCGACCGAGAACGCATCGGCTCCCAGTCCTACCGCGACCACCAAAAGAGAAAACAAACCTTGCAACACAATACTCCTATTTAATTTTATCGTTCCAGATCAAGCAGTCCGATACAACAATAGGGTATAGGACTGATAACTGACAGCTGATTGCTGACAGCTACTCCGTTCCCTGCTTTTACGGCTTAACAATCCCATCCGGTCTAAACTCACCCGGACATATTACTATCGCGTCTAAATCGAGTTTATAATTTCCGGTAGAGTCCGGTGAATCCAGGCGAATTTGAATCATATGCGTACCTTTCATAAGGTCAACGCTGCCTATACGCACCCAATGAAACCCCGGAGAACTAACTCCCTGTACAGAGCAGGCTGCCTGTTGCCAGGGTTCGTTATCGAATGAAAAACTAATCGCTGCACTACCGGCTTCGACACCTGAAGCGGCTATCCATACATCGTGTAACGCATCTTTTGTAATTCCTACCACGTATGATGCCGTGTAGGGACTCATTGGAGGCGGTAACTTCGTGTCCAGCGACAGATAAGCTCCGTTACTAGCGCGAAGTGATGGAACGACCCGGTTGAAACTATTGGATACCGTATTCTCTCCTTCTATCCATGAATAAGTTCCAATCTCCACACCGATCTGCTCCACAAAAGTATGCACGATATCGTACGCTACGGCAGGAAGACCGTTCTTCAACACCCCTTTTGCGCGGTTTGTCGCCGTTTCCGCATCCGGAACTCTGCTATCGGTTGCTTTTGCGCGAGCTACGAGCGGCCCCAGTTTAGCCATTTCCTTGTCCACAACTTCTAGCGGGAACATCTGCCGCTCTTCGAGCCCCGAAATCAGGACTGGAGTATCACCGAGTGTTACAGTAAAGCCCTTTTTGTTGAATGTGAGTATGCCGCTCTGGTCCTGTGGAAAAACAATTGCAGGTTTCTGTTCCTTTTGCAGAGGAAAAGTGGCAGTTGTATTACCGACCCTGCTGAAAAGGCACACTCCATCCTGGCTGGGTATCGTATAACCTGCAAGCATATCACCGAACTTGTAACCGGTCCCATAGCGAAGACTTGGCAGCCACCACTTTCCCGGACCAAGCCGTTTTGTTTCTGCGCCCATGACCGGCACGGACGGATAGTATATGACATAAGGCGCAAATGCGGCACGCTGCCCGCCCTGGAATTTGTCCTTGAACTCCTTCAGCCAACCCAACTGCTCCGGTATCAGGACGAGCGAATGGTTTTTCCATATATCACCCGGCAGTATCTGCAGCCCGTTGACAAAAAGCCCTTTCACGCCGATCTCACCTAGAGAATCAAGGTCTGCGAACATGGCATCCCTGCTCTCATATCCTGGACTAGCTTTTTCCTTTGCAGCGGTGTCCATCGTGCTTGTTACCACAAACCACATTGAACACACCGATTCTTCAGCACTCGAATATACCGGACCGGCTGTATTTATAACGAGGTTCTGTCCGTGGCCATAGCAATCGACACCAAGACCGTCAAACCCGCCGCGCGGTCTGGAATTAGCGAAAATGCGGTGCATACGGGACGCCCTGTATATCACGGGAACATCCGCTGCATGTTTCTTCAACAGGTCGGCAGCAGTATTAAGGTAATTTTGTGTGGATGAATCGCGGAAACCATGTATATCGTCCCATACTCTAGACCTTGGAGTATCTATTTTGTAGCATTGGCCTTTTGCTCTGTCGAAAATCTCAGGGACCCCTCGCATGCCTTGCCAGAGCGGCATCATCCTGGCAGCTTCCTGGAACGAAGTCATGTTAGCGCCGATCAACCCCCAAGCGGTATTGAGCGAACCTATGGTCTGATACTTTTTCGATAGATACGCTTCGAATTCCAGCCTGTAATCGGAAGAATCCGGGACGATATTATCCAACTCTCCGATAAAGTCCATTTTGCTGGTAAGCGGATCGACGAAAAAGCGGAATCCTTTGCCGAATTTCAACCCGGAAACAAATGCAAGCAATCTGTCTCGAAATTCATCAAATCCGCTCCATATATCCTCCACACCGGGCTGTCCACCGTTCGAGAACTCCTTTTCAGGATACAGCAGGAGCACGCAGCTCTGATCAGAACGACCCTTTATGTCCACCCGGACTTTCCCGCCGGATACGGACGCGCCTCCGCTTGCCAGAACAGCGCCATCGTCCGCACTGCAAAGCATCCAGAGCGCCGAAACAACATCGGGCATATTAAATGTGAATGTCGTATCCTTCGTAATATCGGCTACTCTATACTTGGCAGGCTCTATTACATAACCGTTCAGCGGGGGTTTTGGACCATCGGCAAGATCTATTCCATAAGAAAAACCGTTAGCATCAAGATAGTCCATGAGCCTCTGCCATGCTGCCGGTTTTGTCCAGGTAGCCGGACCTATCGCCTTTAGAAGCAGGTCTGTGATCCCGGAGGCCTTTATCGTTTCCAATGACTTTATATCTGCCTGCCAGTTTTCTTCTGTCTGGCTGATGCAGATGTAACTGGAATAGAATACTCCGCCTACCGGGATATAAGGCTGCCCATCCCAGATCAGTGTGTGCGCGCCATCTACCTTCCACCTGTGAATACTCTTGTCACTAGCATTAAACTCTCCATTCGAGGCGTATTTAACACTCATAGTTTGAGCATAGGTTGGAATGACGGCACTAAGGCACATCACAGCTATGTATATAAGAATACGGGTTCTGCGCATCATACATTCCTCCGCGGCCACAGCATTGGGCTCATCTGTATAGACGATCAGCGGGCATGAAATAGTTTCATAAACGCTTCAATTGATGAGTATCTGAACAATATACTCTAACTTTAACACATGAGATGCGATATTCACCAGTTGCGTTTGCGGATTGATCGCTGCCGGGTATTCTACTGTAGACAATCCTCATCAGAAATGTGATGCTTATGCGTTGGTTGATAGTTGCAGCAGGGCTCAGCCTATTGGCAATTCTAGTATTCGCTGAAACAGTATACGCGTTCACCATGTCGGAAAAGATCGTCGTGGGAGATGATGTGATAATGGTAGCGCGATGCTGCGCAGGTGGATTATCGACTCACCAGCGGATCGACTGTATCAATGACCGGCTTTCCAGAATCATCAGCTACGAGAACCTTAGCCCCGAAAACATTCGCGTCTCCAGATTGGGCGGTGAAGTGGTGATCATGGTGGGAAAAGAGCTTTTTCTCACGGTAACACCGGCAGATGCAAGAGCTAACAACACGGACGTCATTTCGCTTGCAAATAGATGGAAACGAAACGCGCAGGCGGTTCTTTACAAAGCCCGGCCCTCCCCCACCAGACGATTACCATAGATGTGAGCTTGTGAATGTGGACTAGAAGAAAAATCACAATTCAACTTTTTTGCTGTTAAAATTTCACTTGACAATAATACACTCAAGTGGTATATAAATAATTGACTGAGGGTATATTGCAATAGATTTACTCTCATAAGTTTCATGGGTAACGATAGGTCCAGGAGGTGGATTTAAGTGGCCAAAACCGTAGGAATCGATCTGGGGACCACCAACTCGGTGGTCGCTGTTATGGAAGGCGGCGAGCCGACTGTCATACCGAATGCAGAAGGCGGCAGGCTTACTCCTTCAGTCGTCGCATTTACAAAGACCGGCGAGCGTCTGGTTGGAGTAGCAGCCAAGCGTCAGGCTATCCTGAACCCAGAGCGCACGATCGCATCGATCAAGCGAGAAATGGGAACCGATCATAAGACGAAGATAGATGATAAGCATTATACACCTGAGGAAATCTCGGCGATGGTACTGCAAAAGCTGAAAACCGACGCTGAGGCTTATCTCGGTGAGCCGGTCACAAGTGCAGTTATTACCGTTCCGGCGTATTTCAACGATGCACAGAGAACCGCTACAAAGACTGCCGGAGAGATCGCAGGGCTGAATGTCCTGAGGATTATCAACGAGCCGACTGCAGCATCTCTCGCTTATGGGCTGGATAAAAAGAGCTCGGAAACTATCCTTGTCTGGGACCTTGGTGGTGGGACTTTTGATGTCTCCGTACTTGAGGTCGGGGAAGGCGTATTCGAAGTAAAGTCTACTGCCGGTGACACGCATCTCGGTGGAGACGACTGGGACCAGAGAATAGTCGACTACGTAGCCGACGAGTTCAAGCGCGAGCAGGGAATAGACCTGCGTAAGGACAGACAGCCTCTGCAGCGTCTTCGTGAAGCAGCGGAAAAGGCTAAAGTCGAGCTTTCATCTGTTGTCAGCACTAATATCAACCTGCCGTTCATTACGGCGGATGCCGAGGGGCCTAAACACCTGGATGTCAACCTCACCCGGGCAAAATTCGAGGAGATCACTCACGATCTTTCTGAACGGTGTGTCGGCCCGTTCAACAGAGCGATCGAAGATGCCAAACTCAAACCGGAAGAACTGGATGAGATCATCCTTGTCGGCGGTTCTACCAGGATGCCGATGATTCAGGACCTTATAAGGAAGCTTTCAAACGGCAAAGAGCCGAATAAGAGCGTCAACCCGGACGAAGTAGTCGCAGTCGGAGCCGCAATCCAGGCTGGAGTCCTTGGCGGCGAGGTGAAAGATGTAGTCCTGCTCGATGTGACACCGCTTTCGCTCGGTGTAGAGACTCTGGGCGGCGTTATGACAAAGTTAATCGACCGGAACACGACTATCCCGACAAGAAAGAGCCAGACATTCACTACCGCGGCTGACGGACAGAGTGAAGTCGAGATCCATGTCCTTCAGGGCGAGCGAGAGATGGCACAGGCTAACAAGAGCCTCGGCAGGTTCCACCTTACGGGGATCCCGCCGGCGCCGAGAGGCATTCCACAGATCGAGGTTACGTTCGACATCGACGCAAACGGTATAGTAAACGTCTCTGCCAAGGACCTTGCGACAAGCCGGAGCCAGTCGATCACTATCACAGGCTCGACCAGGCTGAACAAGGACGACATCGATCGGATGGTACGCGACGCCGAAGCGCACGCTGCTGATGACCAGCGCGCAAAGGATGTTGCAGAGACTCGTAACCAGGCTGAGCAGTTGATATACCTCACCGACAAGAACCTGAAAGATCTCGGGGATAAAGTCCCGGCAGACGAAAAGTCTTCTATCGAATCAGCGATGACTGAGCTTCGTGAAGCGCTCAAGTCGGATGATACGGATAAGATAAAGTCTGCTACGGAAAAGCTGCAGCAGGAGTCCTACAAGCTCTCAGAGCGGCTCTATCAGCAGGTATCGCAGCAGAATGCGGATGCTCAGACCCCGGGCGGAGAAGCCCCCAGCCAGGAGCAGCCGAGCGGCGGTGAAGCTGAAGAAGTAATTGACGCAGAGTTCAAGACTGAGTAAACTAGCGAACATTACGCTGCGGGAACTAACTGGATATTAACCGAAATATTGTGGATACCTGCCGTTCCCGCAGCGTATGAGAACCAAAAATAAAAGCTGATAGCTGATCGCTGAAAGCTGACAACTAAATGGCAACTGGTTATAAAGACTATTATAAAATATTGGGTGTCGAGCGAAGCGCCGCCGAAAAAGAAATCAAACAGGCGTACCGTCGTCTCGCCCGTAAGTACCACCCGGACGTGAACCCGGGAGACAAGACCGCTGAGGAGAAGTTCAAAGAGATCAGCGAAGCTTACGAGGTGCTTTCGGACAAAGACAAGCGCACTAAGTACGACCAGTTCGGCCAGTATTGGCAGCAGGCCGGTCAGCCGGGAGCCGGACAACCTCCACCTGGTTGGGGTGGCGGCTTCGACTTCGACATGGGCGGTCAGGAGGGCGGTTTTGGAAACCTCTTTGACCTGCTTTTTGGAGAAGGAGGACGCGGCGGCGCCGCGACACAAGGCAGACATCAAAGGACATGGACACCAACCAGAGGCCGTGACCTTGAATATGAGATCGAAGTGACACTCGAAGAGGCTTTTTCGGGTGCGACTAAAGTCCTTACTATAAACGGACGCAGGATTGAGGTAAAAATACCTAAAGGTGTCAAGGACGGATCGCGGATCAGGCTTGCTGGACAGGGCGAACCGAGCAGAGGGAGCCAGCGCGGTGACCTTTATCTGATCGTCAAGATGCGTCCTCATCCTAAATATGAAAGAAAGGATGACGACCTTTATACCGATGTGCCTGTGAACTACACGACCGCCGCTCTTGGCGGAGAGGTTCAGGTGCAGACATTATCGGGAAGAGTTAACATGAAAGTCCCTGCAGGGACATCTTCCGGACAGACTTTCCGGCTGGCGGGGCAAGGTATGCCGCATTTACAGGGAACAGGAAAAGGTAACCTGTTCGCCAGGGTGAAAGTAACAGTACCGAAATCTATGTCAGACCGAGAACGTGAACTCCTGAAGGAGATCGCCAGCCTGCAGGCAGGCAAGTAAAGGGTTGAAGCTCTAGCAGCTTATAGACTTTCGGGCATTGCCTGAAAGTCAGGAATGATTTCCGGCTGGGTCTGGATGTCAGTAATCAGCCGGGAATCTTTAGGTGAGATTATGCCGCCGGTAAATAAAGATGAACCAGTCTATATGATAGGAATAGCCGCGAAAATCTGTGAGGTTCATCCGCAGACGCTGAGGTTGTACGAGCGGCTCGGGCTAATCCGTCCTAAACGCGTGGGCAGCAAGAACAGGATGTATTCCCAGGCGGATATAGACCGGCTGCAGCAGATTCAGAGGCTCACGCAGGATATGGGTGTCAACCTTGCAGGCGTAGAGATAATCCTTGATCTGCTGGACAAGATACAGCAACTGCACGAAGAAATGGACCTTGAAGTGGAACAGATGCGGCACGACATGGAAGACGAAATGGAACGCCGGATCCGCGAATATCGAGAGCGGCTTAGGTGAGCGCTGAAAAATCGCGATTAGTAATAAGAGCCGGGGATATTCTTGTCCTCCGGCTTTCTTGTTATCGCTTTGAGCTGAGTAAAGAGGCATTTTTCATTGGAACAACCAACTTATAACGAGCCGCAAGAAGCCCAGCCTGTCAGAGATCGAAAACACCGGATCTTCGATCCGGTGGTGCGAATAGTCATCTATGTTATCGCGTTGTTTGGCGGCTTTGCTTTTACTGGTATTTCGGCATTTTCCATTTCAAACGTTCTGCACCTTAATGATACAGCTAAGATGACCCTCGTTGAGCTCATCTTAGCTATAATAGCCGTAATAATTACATTTTGGTTCGTGACCCACATAGATAAACGCCCTGTTAAAACATTGGGACTCACACTAGAGAAACCGTGTATTGATCTTTGCTCTACGTTGAGACGTTAAGCCAACGAAAGACGTATACATGCATGTTATGAGACATGCATCATTTTCAGACAGACAAAGAGTTCGTTACCTTGCTGCTGATTTGTTTGAAAAAGG
>JBDKSP010000012.1:0-6655 GCA_039680575.1 Armatimonadota bacterium | reverse complement strand
TATGTTGTTTTTACACATAGATGATTCTACAACGGATCCAGTAGTCCGCATAGCTAATGTGATTATATAAAAGGCCACACAAGCAACAAACACTGCAATGATGCCCAGTTTTCCCCATACATTAAATTAGTTGTTAAAAACAAGAGCGGGAACGTAGTGCAAATTGTATGCTATTCACACGTACGCTCAGCAGTCAGGAGGTAGAGAGCCTCCATCAGCTATCCCGCTCATATGAGACCATTATACACCGAAGAAGCCGTATCATACTCCTCTCGGCACAAAGGAGGAGCGCAAACGAGATTGCCGAGGTCGTGGGGTTGCACCCCAACTCGATACGTCTGGTTATCAGGAGTTTCAATGAGAATGGGATAGATTCCATCAGTTCCAAGGCCAAGTCCGGCCGGCTCAGAGCTTTCGGTACAGACGTACAAGACAAGATCGTAGAGCTTTTACGCCACAAGCCCACGGATTATGGAATAGAAAGCGGGGTCTGGACTCTTGAAGAGGCAGCCAAGGTGGCTGTCGAGCAAGGCATCGTTGGGTCCATCTGTATAGAGAGTCTGTTGAGGAGCCTGAAGTCCCATCCGACAACAACGCAGCGGAGCGTTCCGTAAGACCTTCGGTGATAGCAAGAAAGATAAGCGGAGGAACTCGCTCAGAGAAAGGCTCCAAGACCAGGATGGTCCTGATGAGCATTTTCGGCACCTGGAAACTGCGGGGGCTCGATACCTTTACTGAGCGCCACAAGCTACTGTCTTCCAATTTACTCTAGCCAAGAGTGAACTCTTACCCTCTTCTAACTTTGTCCATTTTCTGATATAATATACGTGATTGACGAGGAGGTCTCCCCTGAGCCCGAACAAGCCGGCTTGGGGTTGTTTGGTGTCTGGTTTTATCAGAGCTGAACCGGCATTCAGGACCGCTGCGTACTTGCACGCGGCCCTTTGTCCTGTACAAGAGAGAAATTACGATGTATTACGCAAAACCGCTCGCAAAGCTGGTGGGAGAATTCGAAAAACTCCCTGGTATTGGCCCGAAGTCCGCGCAGAGGCTTGCGTTTCACATCCTGCGGTCGCCGGAAGAAGAGACAAGACGGCTTGCGGATGCAATAAACGATGTAAAGGCGCATATCAAGCTTTGTCCGGTGTGTTTTAACTTCACAGACAAAGATACTTGCGATGTCTGCCGCGACTCGAAGCGCAACCACTCGCTGCTCTGCGTAGTAGCAGAACCACGCGACCTCGTGGCAATGGAAAAAACTAATGAATTCAAAGGTGTCTATCATGTTCTCGGCGGAGTCATCTCCCCTATGGACGGAATAGAGCCCGAGATGTTGAAAATACGCGAACTGACGTCCAGACTCAGCACGGATGAGATAAAGGAAGTCATCCTCGCCACCAATCCGACTATAGAAGGCGACACTACGGCCATGTATCTGGCCAAGCTGATAAAGCCGCTCGGAATAAAGGTGACGAGAATAGCCCACGGGATGCCCGTCGGCGGCGACCTTGATTATGCCGATCAGGCAACGCTCATCCAGGCGCTTGAGTGGCGGCGGGAGATGTAACATAGAGATAGGGAACAGGGGACAGGGGACATGGAACAGAAACCTCATATCCACCACCCCAAAATAAGGAGCTAGAGAATGGCAAAACTCACAGAAATCCGCTGGCATGGAAGAGGTGGGCAGGGCGCTAAGACCGTAGCGCTTCTGTTGGGCGATGCCGCGCTTTCAGAGGGCAAATACATCCAGGCATTCCCTGAGTATGGCCCAGAGAGAACTGGAGCGCCTGTGCAGTCGTTCAATCGTATCAGCGAAGAGCCTATCACAATTCACTGCCACGCAAAGAACCCGGATGTAGTCGTGGTTCTTGACCCGACACTTATCGGTCCGGTAGACGTGACAGCAGGACTTGCACCTGACGGAATCGTTATCGTCAATACTGGACTTACGGCTGCAGAGATGAAGAAGAAACTGAACCTCGATGGCCGCAAACTTTATACACTCGATGCCTCGACTATTGCAAAAGAGACCATCGGACGGGATATCCCGAACACGCCTATGCTCGGCGCACTCGCCAAGGTCACAGGGCTGATAAAGCATGAGACTCTCGTTGATGACACAAAGAAGAAGCTCGAGAAGAAGTTCCGCAACAAGCCCGAAGTCATTGGGGGCAACCTTAAAGCAATAGAGCGAGCATATAACGAGGTGCAGTCGGATTAGTCAGGCTGAGCGTACCGCACGGAGGAAAAATAATTGGCAAAGGTTCTAGATGACGCACAGGGGCGGAGCGCGTTAAGAAAGGCGCTGACGGGGAACGAGGCCGTAGCTTATGCTATGAGGCAGATCAACCCGGATGTCGTCGCAGCGTATCCGATTACCCCGGCAACTGAAATAGTACAGATTTATTCGAGCTACGTCGCAGACGGACTTGTAGATACGGAGTTCGTGGCGGTCGAGAGCGAGCACTCGGCGATGAGCGCAACAATAGGCGCATCCGCTGCCGGAGCAAGGGCTATGACCGGAACATCCTCACAGGGGCTTGCCCTTATGTGGGAGATGCTCTACATCGCAGCCGGTCTCAGGCTCCCGATAGTCATGCCGGTCACAAACCGCGCGCTATCCGCTCCGATCAACATCCACGGCGACCATTCCGATACGATGGGCGCAAGAGACGCCGGATGGCTTCATATCTTCAGCGAAAACTCGCAGGAAGCCTATGATAACCTGATTCAGGCTATCCGAATTGCAGAGCATCCTGAAGTGTCGCTCCCGACAATGGTCACAATGGACGGATTCATCATCAGTCACGCGATGGAAGTCGTCGATGTCCTAGAGGATGCGGATGTCAAGAGCTTCGTCGGAACATACAAGCCGGAGAGAACAGTCCTCGATATCGATAATCCTATCACAATGGGCGGACTCGACTTCACGGACTACTACTTCGAGCACAGGCGAGCTCTGGCCGAGCCGATGTTTAGCAGCGCGAAGAAAGTCATCCTCGAAGTCGCATCCGATTTCGAGAAGAAGTTCGGGCGAAAATACGGGCTGTTCGAAGAGTACAAGATGGACGACGCCGAGTATGCAATCGTCGTGCTCGGATCGACCGCAGGAACAGCGAAAGTCGTTGTCGACGGACTGAGGGCAGCGGGCGTCAAGGCCGGTCTGATCAAGGTCCGCGTCTTTAGGCCGTTCCCGTATGAAGAGCTAGCCGATATGCTGAAAGGCTGCAAGGCTGTGGCTGTTATGGACCGCTCCGATGGTCTTGCCGGCCTCGGCGGCCCAGTCTTCGGAGAAGTCCGCAGCGCTATCTGCGACCTCGAGAAGAAGCCTCTTACAGTAGACTACGTTTACGGCCTCGGCGGTCGTGACATCAATATCGAGATGATTAAGAGCGTTTACAAAGATCTCCAGGAGATCGCCGCAACCGGAAAACGGACGCTCGTAAGTTACCTCGGAGTGAGGGACTAAGAATGGCGAATATCAAAGAACTATCTAAACTTCAAGAGAATTTCAGCTCCGGACATAGAGCGTGTGCCGGTTGTACCGCTCCGCTCGTCGTTCGGATGCTTATGATGGCCGCCGGGGAGAACCCGATTGTGGTCGGAAGCGCAACGGGATGTCTGGAAGTCGTAACGACGATCTTCCCGTTCACCGCGTGGAAGGGCAACTTCATCCACAGCGCTTTCGAGAACTCCGCGGCGTCGGTCTCCGGCGTAGAAGCTGCTTACAGATCACTCAAGAAGCAGGGCAAATACCCGGACAAGGATGTAAAGTTCGTGGCAATGGGCGGCGACGGCGGGACCTATGACATCGGTTTCCAGTCGCTTTCAGGAGCTATGGAGCGCGGACACAATATGGTCTACGTCTGCTACAACAACGAGGCCTACATGAACACCGGAATCCAGCGCTCGAGCGCAACACCGAAGTACAGCTCAACGACGACTGCCCCGGCAGGAACGGAATCACTCGGCAAAAAGCAGTTCCCGAAGGACCTTACCAAGATCATGGCCGCGCACGGTATTCCTTATGTAGCGCAGGGGTCTCCTAGTATGTGGAACGACCTTATCACCAAGTTCCAGAAGGCTCTTGCAGTCGATGGACCTGCGTTCGTGAACGTGCTTGCTCCTTGTAGACTTGGATGGGCTGTCCCGAGTGAGAAGGCTATCCAGATCGGCCGCGACGCCGCCGATACCTGCGTATGGCCGCTTTACGAAGTCGAGAACGGCGATTACAAGATCACATACAAGCCGCGCGAGAAGAAGCCGGTCGAGTATTATATGAAACAGCAGACCCGCTATCGCCATCTGTTCAAGCCGGGCAACGAAGCAGCAATCGCTGAGATCCAGGCTCATGTAGATTCCGAGTGGGCGAAACTGAAGAAGCTCGCTGGAGAAGAGTAATTGAAAGCAATCAGCTGTCAGCTATCAGCCGACAGCTAATAATTGAAGGCCGGGGCGGTATCGTCTCGGCCTTTTTTAGCAATCAGCTATCAGTCGACAGCGGTCAGCAAAATCGATTATGATGGACCGAGGGATCCATGCCTCGGTCCTATTTTCCCAGGGCATCCATGCCCCATACTATTTACAGCTTGCATCCAGAGTTCATCTCACTCGGGAGGAATTTGCAATTCCTCCCGGAAGGGTAAATGAGGCATCTCCGATGCCGGGTGACCGTTAAAGTCGGATAACCGGGATCACAGATCCCTATCCGGCCTTTGCGGGCTGGATTATAAATCCGCCCGAGAAGACGTATCTTTCAATTATGGACAAACAAAAGGCCGTTATCACGAATAATGTCGTCAACCTGTATTCCCAGCCGGTCTCGGACTCTGCACAGGTTTCTCAGGTGATTCTGGGACAGCCAGCGTGGGTTGAAGAGGAGAACGGCGAGTGGATGTACATCAAAACCTGGGACGATTATCACGGCTGGGCAAGGACTCGGTGGGTGCAACTCCACAAAGACTCCGGCAATAAGGACATAGCTGTCGTTACCAGCCTTTTTGCAGCCGTCTACGCCAACCCTGACCCTCATTCTGACATGCTCACAAAGGCCGTCATTACGACTGAGCTTGAGGTGCTAGAGCACGATCAAAAATGGGTCAAAGCGGCGCTTCCTGATGGTCGGGAAGGGTATCTGGCTGTTTTGTGCGTTTGGTTGAAGAGTGAATCGGTAACCATTCCAGCTTCGACCGGCGATGAGATTATCGCTACAGCCAAAAGATTCATCGGTACCCCATATCTTTGGGGCGGAACGACGCCATTTGGAATCGACTGCTCCGGGTTCACGCAGATTGTCTACCATATCCACAATATCGACCTTCCCCGTGATGCCTGGATGCAGGCGGAAGACAAACGCGCAATACTTATCGGGAAGGATGAGCTCGAAGCAGGCGATCTGGTATTCTTCGCAGGCGGCGCGGACTGCGAAAAGATCACTCATGTGGGAATGGCGATGGGCGACGGGCGGTTTATTCACGCTTCCGGCGGCGGCGCAGGCGTGATTGTGAGCAGTCTGGATGAGCCGCGATATAAAGAGATTTACTGGGGAGCGCGCCGGGTCAGATATTAATCATGCACAGGTTGCAACAGCTTCGCATCCAGGCTCATTTGCACTCCGGTAAGCGCTTTTGAGACAGGACAGCCCTCTTTTGCCGCTTCCGCGTGCTTTTGAAAAGTCTCTTCGTCTATATTTGGGACTTCGGCTTCACAGTGGAGCTCGCTTTTGGTAATTCCGAAGCCTCCGTCTATCTTCTCGACGCTTACTTTTGCTGCGGTGCGTATCGATACCGGGTTGTAGCCGGCTTTGTTCAATTCCCCGGCAAGCGCCATGCTGAAGCATCCGGCATGTGCCGCTCCGATCAATTCCTCCGGGTTTGTACCCGGCCCTTCCTCGAACCTGGACGCGAAAGAGTAAGCTCCTTCATAAGCGCCGCTTCCTAAGCTCATTTTACCTCTGCCATCCCGCAGGGTGCCTTCCCATAAAGCGTATGCAGTTCGTGTCGGCATTACTCCATTCCTCCTGATTTGCTCTTTTTGGCAGTTTTTGACCTGAAACCTATTTGATATTACCAGTACGGAAGGACTTTAACCCACCTGTTTCCGGTAATATGGCTGTATATTGTAATCAATCCGGGATAGTGGGAATTTTGACTCGATGCTTACGGACATTATGTGTTAAAATAGATTATCGTGGAGTTTCAGACGTCATCTGAAACTGAAAACCTGGGTTTCCAGGCTGATTGCACATTTTTAGAGCATTACAAATAGGCGAAAGGTTGGTTTTCTTTTATGCTGAATCACTCGGAAGCAAAGGGGCTGTTCGATAGGTACAGCATCAAGCTGGAAGGAACGGAATGCAATACTCTTCCTGAGGCAGAGAAGGTAATATCAGGAGGGAAAACATACTTTCTGAAGCTGGTCTCGTCAAGTGAAGATGCTACACACAAGACAGAGTTCGGGTATGTTGCAAAGGTCACATCCAGAGAGTCTCTAGCCGAGGCTTGGGACAGGATGGTCAAGACTGCGGAGAAGAACGGGCACAAAGACATAAGCTTTATCCTGCAGGAAGGAAGAAGCGGACATGAAGTGATGATCGGAGCGAAAAGAGACCCGATCTTCGGCTTCCAGATTATCTTTACTCCTGAGGGCGGCA
>JBDKSP010000011.1:0-79984 GCA_039680575.1 Armatimonadota bacterium | reverse complement strand
TTATCGAAGTGTTTTATAACAGGCAGCGCATTCACTCATACCTGGGCTACATGAGCCCCGTAGAGTTTGAAGATGCAGCAGCTAAAGCAGCCTAACAAAGTGTCCGTTTTTGAAGAGCCAGTCCAATATCGTCTGGCATATTAAGCTGCACTGGCTACAAAGAGCTAAGGATAGCAGCGACGCTTCCTTCAGCGACGTCTGATACTTCGAATATTCGGATCAATGTTCGGTTTATGACTCCTATCAGCGGTGGTTATTTTTTGTTTGGAAGCGGCAATTTCGCTACGCCAAGTACCCCGCTGATATCTTACGCCAATTTCACGCAATCCAGCTCAGTGGCGCTTATGATTGTTCCTGTTATGAGCAATTATGCGTTAATCGAAATAGTAAATAACAGGACTACAGATTTAAACATTGGAGAAGCATGGGTGTACATGGTCAACTAATCCGCTTCAGCCGGGAGAAATCGGTTATGAGAATATTAATATGCGTATTTGCGGCGTTATGCCTGCTCACAACTGCATCTGCCCTACAGGCTGCGACAGCATATACCGATGCTACTGCATTTACCGCGGCCGTTGCGGAACAAGGTCTCAATTTTGTGATATGTCTTGATTCGCAGGCTTCGGGATCAAGTGCCAACAGCTTCGGTATGCTGAAAATAACTGCAGATGGGCTTCAGTCCGACGGCTCAACTCGCACTGCAGTTCAGCTGGTCGTCACCGATACATATAGTACGACAAGCGGTCAAAATGCGATTGGAGCGTCCGGCTCCGGGGACCAGTTCCTTGCGGGAAATGGGGATAAGATTGTTTTCAATCTCTCGCATCCGGTGAACGCGTTCGGAGTGCGGCTGATAGGAAATCCCAGCCCGACCGGCACTCCTGCCGTACCATTCTGGCGGATGCACGCGAATACAGGCTCCGGATTCGACGCCCTGAGCGCGACAGAACCGTTCCAAATATTGAGCAAGGGTAATGAGACATACTTCCTGGGAATAGTCTCTGAAGAGGCTTTTGACCAGATAGAATTATACTCCGACAATGATCCGGCAGCCGTATTCAGCTTCAATGTGGATGATATATCGGTTGCTGCGGATGTCAAAGCGCTCAATCTTGCTCAAGCAAAATCATCCGAGCCTCAGGCTGTGGTGATACCGGGTATAGTGGTTACGCGAGTACATTCCGACAGGTTCAATGTGGAAACCCAGGATCGTGCCTGCGGGCTGGCCATAATGGGAAGCGGCGCCACCAGGGGTAAGGAAATATCCGCCTTTGGTGAACTACTGTGCAATGCTGAAGGCGAGCGGGTCTTGAACCTGATACACCTGATAGATGAATACGACCCTGAATTCGGCACTCCCGCTCCGCTTGGAATGACCAATCGTTCGGTCGGTGGAGGATCACCCGCGGGTTTTCAGATCGGGTGCGACGGCGGAATGGGACTCAATAATATCGGTCTGGATGTGACAATCTGGGGCGAAATTACCGATATTGCATCCGATTTCACCTGGATGACGATTGACGACGGCTCGCGCCGTGATAATGGAACAGAGCATTCGGGCATCAAAATTGTCGGGAGTATAAACGCGCAGTCAAGACAGGTCGGTGATCGTGTAAAAGTCCAGGGATCATCGTCTATCTTCAAGTCCGGGGTAAAGTATTATCCGGCGGTAAGGGTGGCCCAATCTTCCGACATCACCGGCATTTAGCATATTTACGGGGACAGAGCATCCATCAACCGGGCGATCTTCGCTTCATCTTTTCGTCCGGGAGCCGTTTCGACACCGGTTAGCACATCTACGCCGTAGGGGTTTGCAGCGGCGGCGATGGAGGCAATGTTGTCCGGGTTCAGCCCTCCGGCTAAGATAACCGGGACATTGCTCTCCCGCTGCACAGCCTTGAACGTGGAAAGATCGACAACTACACCTGAACCACCGGGTCTGGCCTCCGTATAGGAGTCCACAACGATGGCTGCTACCCCTGTTCGGGACAGTTCCCTGGCAGCGAGGACAGGGTCGCTGATCTCGAAATCACAATTACCGTTCTTATCGAACCGCAGTGCCTTGATCGTCCTGATGCCAAGGGTATTTAGCTCCTTTACCGCCTGGCGCACATCCGCCAGCGTTTCACGGTAATGCAACTGAACGATGTGCGGGCGCAATTCTTCGGCCAGAGCCAGGACTTTACCCACAGGACCGCCAGTAACGACACAGGCTTTTACGGGAGCTGAGACCTGGATGATCAGCTCTTTTGCCTCACCTGCAGCCAGGTTCCACGGTACCGGCTGCGGGTATTCCACGACGAATCCCACCATATCCACCCCCGCCATTACACAGATATCGGCGTCGTTTTTGTTCATCAAACCGCAGATTTTGACCTGTATCATACCTGCTGCTCCTATAGTTCGCTGAGTTTCCGATACATCGCTGCCGGGTCGCCTGCACGCAGGATGGCAGTCCCTACCAGCACGGCATGCACCCCCGCCGCTACAGCCCGCCGGACATCATCGGGGGAGCTTATAGAGCTTTCGCTGACAATCAACGCTTCCGGCTGTGCCAGGGCAGCGAGATATTCAGTTCTGGAGACATCCCCGCCGTCTCTTTCCAGTTCGAGTATATTACGGTTGTTGATCCCGAGAAAAGTGGGCTTCAGTTCATTGGCGATCCTTATCTCCGCCTCATTATGGGTCTCAACCAGCGGTTCCAATCCCAGCGATAAAGCCTTCTCGAACAATTCGAACAATACGCTTTTTTCCAGCATTGCCGCAATCAGCAGCACGGCTGCAGCACCTATCTCAGCGCTCTCCTGCACCTGGTCCACAGTCGTAATGAAGTCTTTACGCAGCACTGGGACCGTTACCGACTGCACAACGCGGCTGAACATCTCCAGCGAACCTCCGAAATGCTCCGCTTCCGTCACCACCGAAAGGACAGGTGCACCTGCTGCCACGAGTTCTCCCGCCAGCACGACGGGGTCCCGGCCTAAGAGTAGATCACCCTCTCCGGGTGATTTACTCTTGATATCAGGGATAACCGGGGTTTTTCCCGTATTTTGCTTTTGCCACAGCGCCGTTGTATACCTGCCTGCCATGTCAGTTCACCGAAGCGTAGTCATGAGAAGCGGCAATAAGTTCTTCCAGTTTGCGCTGTGACAGGCCGCTGTCGATTATCTCGCTGGCATAACTGATGCCTTCTTTGAAGGAAGCTGCCTTATCGCCGATCATCAGCGCTCCAGCAGCATTGAGGATGACAGCCTGGCGGCGCGAGCCTTTGTCTTTGCCGGAGAAAACATTTCCGATCATCTCGGCATTCTCCTGAGGCGTTCCAGTGGCAATCTCCTCCAGTGAGCAGCGCGTCAAGCCGAAATCCTCCGGGCTGATCTCATAACTTGTAATTTCACCATTTTTGAGCTCGTTGACCCTTGTTTTGCCCAGAAGCGAGATCTCATCCATCCCGTCCAATCCATGTACGAAAAGCGCTCTATCATACCCTATCGACGCGGCAACACGGGAGACTGTGTCCAGAATATCCAGCTTATAGACACCCATAACATGCCTGCTTGCTTTGGTGGGATTAATCAGCGGCCCAATGACCGTATAGAAAATCGTTTTTATCCCCAGATCTTTTTCCGGCGGGAGCACCTTGCACATGACAGGATGAAACAGAGGAGCGTAAAGAAATGCTATACCGATGTCTTCGATCAGTTTTTCAACCGTTTGGGGTGTCTGGTTGATCTCTACATTCAACGCCTCCAGCACATCGGCGCTGCCGGACAGGCTGGCGATGGAACGGCTGCCGTGTTTGGCAATCGGAATTCCGGCGGCTGCAGCAACAAAGGCTACCGCAGTCGAAATGTTGAAGGTGCTTAAGCCGCCTCCAGTGCCGCAGGTATCCATGAGTTCTCCATCGACCTTAGGGTCGATTTTTATGCAGTTGTCCCGCATAGCCTGGGCTATGGCTGTAATCTCCGTCAACGTCGGCCCTTTCATCAAAAGAGCCACCTGAAACCCCGCTATCTGCACGTCGCTCAGTTCGTCGTTCTTAATAGCCACGATCAGCTTATAGACATCCTCCGCAGTCAGATCCTGCTTAGTCGTAAGTTTCCGTAAAACACTCTTAACCATATTAACCTTTCCTCACTTCCTCCGATACAATAGCATCCTTCATTGCACGCACATATTCCGCGACATGAGGTACGCACTGCGCGCCGTACCGCCCCACGATCTCTACGATGGCGCTGCCGACGATCACTCCGTCGGCAAACCCGGCCATTTCCGCTGCCTTCTTGGGTGTAGAAATACCGAAACCAACGGCGCAGGGAATCTCCTTGACACTCTTTACAACCTTAATCATCTCCTCCACGTCACCGCCGATGTCGCTCCGTACGCCGGTTACGCCCAGGGATGAGACACAGTAGACAAAGCCTTGCGCTTCTTCAGCGATCATGCGGATACGCTCTCTGGATGTCGGAGCAACCATCGAGATGAGAGTAACCCCATGTTGTGTGCAGAAAGGTAACAGCTCTTCTTTTTCCTCCAAAGGCACGTCCGGCACGATCACAGCATCGATTCCGGTTTCCCGGCACTGCTTCATGAACCTGTCCACGCCGTATGTAAAGACAGGATTGGCATAAGACATAAAGGCCAGCGGAACATCGCGGTTTTTGCTGATACGGCTCGTCATTTCAAAGATTTTGTCCGTAGTCGTACCGCCGGACAGCGCACGGTTATCCGCTTCCTGGATGACGGGTCCCTCCGCCACCGGATCGGAAAACGGGATGCCCAGCTCGATCAGGTCTGCTCCTGCGTCAGCCATCGCATATACCAGTTCTTCCGTCACTTCCAGCGTCGGATCACCCGCTGTGATAAACGGTATGAATGCTTTACCACTGGAAAATGCTCTGTTCAGCTTATTCATAAATATTCACCCCCCGATAGCGTGCGATTGCGGCTACATCCTTGTCTCCCCTGCCGGACAAGTTGACTACCATGATCGAGTCCTTGTCCATTTGTGATGCGATTTTCCTGGCATAAGCCACAGCATGAGCGCTTTCTATGGCAGGGATAATCCCTTCCATGCGTGAGAGATATTCGAAGGCATCTACGGATTCGGCATCCGTAATCGGCACATACTCAGCCCGGCTGGAGTCGAAAAGCGCGGCATGTTCGGGACCGACTCCCGGATAATCCAGCCCCGCGGAGATTGAATAGACCGGCGCGATCTGCCCGTACTCGTCCTGGCAGAAGTATGACTTCATGCCGTGAAAAATCCCAATGCTGCCGTTTGTGATAGTGGCGGCATTCTTGTCCGTGTCGACTCCGAGACCTGCCGCTTCACAGCCTATGAGTCGCACATCCGGTTCTTTTATGAATTCATAGAACAGCCCCATGGCATTGCTTCCTCCGCCGACGCAAGCCAGCAGCACGTCCGGCAAACGCCCTTCTCTTTCCAGCATCTCCTTCTTCACCTCGCGTCCGATGACGCTCTGGAAGTCCCTAACGATCATTGGAAATGGGTGCGGACCCATGACTGAACCAAGAACGTAGTGGGTATCGTTAATCCGCCGGGTCCATTCGCGCATGGTCTCATTGACCGCATCCTTCAGCGTCTGCGTACCGCTTGTGACGGCATGCACCTTCGCGCCGAGGATTTCCATGCGGAAAACATTGAGCGCCTGCCGTTCGGTATCCTCTTTGCCCATAAAAATCTCGCATTCCAGCCCCAGGAGCGCAGCTGCGGTAGCTGTGGCTACACCGTGCTGTCCTGCCCCGGTTTCGGCGATCACGCGGGTCTTGCCCATACGCTTGGCAAGAAGCACCTGTCCCAGCACGTTATTGATCTTATGGGAACCTGTATGATTGAGGTCCTCCCGTTTCAGGTAAATCTTTGCGCCGCCCAGGTCTCTGGTCATCTTTTCGGCATAATAGAGCAGCGATGGCCGCCCGGCGTAGTCTTTCAGCAGCGCGGCTAGTTCCGATGTAAACTGCGGCTCATCCTTCAACCGGTTATATGCCTCTTCCAGCTCAAGGACGGCATTCATAAGCAATTCTGGGATATACTGCCCTCCGTGGATGCCGTATCTGCCTTTTGTCATATTTCATCCTCCTCTGATACTACTTTTGAAACTCTTTTACTAACCTCGCAACTGCTACGGTCCTTATCCCTTCTGCCTTTCTGATTTAGCTTCTGTAATGCAAAAAGGCCGGGGACTAATACGGGTGTCCCCAGCCTAAAATCAGCCTATATCCACAAAAAAGCCGCGAACCCCGCCCTGGAGCGGGTCGCGACTTTAATATTTTAGTTCTTACTTATCCGATAACAAGCGCGCCGGCTCCATCTAATTGGAGTAGCGCCACCACCATATATTACTACTGTTGTTTATCGGGTAATAAGTGTCCATTTGATTGTATTATAGCCAGCCACCACCGAGATGTCAACGATAAATAGCAAAAATTATAGAATATTTATCCGCAGTGGCCGGACTGGGCAATCTAGCTCACTGGTTGAAATGCTTCGGTGCGATTTTTGCGCCGAAGCCCTCATAATCGACATCCACGGCCCGAGCGTTCTGTGACTACCATCCGTCTACACTGTCTATTACTAAAGGACCTGTCCCATTGCTCTACCAGGTATGAACTCTACTACCGAACCGGCCCAGCAACAAGCTGCATCATCTATATACACATTATGGTGTTTCTTCGATGTCAATATTGCGTACCTGATATATTAGCTTCGGGGCAAAAATCGCGCGCCGAAGATTTCAACAAATAACATCGAATATCAGAAGCGTATTGGACAGTGTAGTGTTTTTCCTTATTCTCTATTGCCCCAAAATACATCGTAATCAATAGTCTTTAGGAAACCTACTTTCTCTGCCGTCAGAACCGATGGAACATTTCTTGACCAGCAGTCCCAATGTGCTTCAATGCCATTCATAATGCAATGCTCTGCAAAAGCCGAAGCAGTGAGGGTCGCAAGACCTTTGCGTTGGTAACTCTCAATAGTTTCGATACCTATTCCAATATGGTTTCCACTACGATACTCGCCAGTACACCAGCAGGCGATTTCGTTATCGCCATGTAATGCACAAAACCCGAATGATCTTTCTAAAAACAAATCGATAGACGGCCACATAAACTGGATTTCGTCTATTATTTGATCGAGGTTGGATAGATGTTTTTTTGTGAGCAGTTGTCTATCTATAGGAATAATCGAAAAATCTTGATGTAATGATGCGCGCCAGTTTGGTATCTTTAAGGTCTTCAGTTTGTATAAGCATCGGGGAGCTTTTTGCAAAGTGCGACTTGGAAAAATGCCCGGTAGATATTCTGTCCAGGAATCAGGACTGTAATAGATTATCATATAAGAATCCGGCGCAGGTGCGATTTGTTCGGCTATTATCTGCTTTACTGCATCATTGAATTGCTGGTTTTCTTCTCGTCCGGCGAAGTAATACTGCGGCCCTTTATTCCATATGAAAGCGGAAGATGGACTAGACAAATCATCTACCCAAATTCTACCGTGACAATTTCCTGCCACCAGAGCACTAATGACAAACTCCAGATAAGGTGCATCAAATAGTGGAGCTACACTACTGAATGCTTCAGGTTCAAGCTCAATAACCACGTTTTCTCCTTCATTGTATATATGTCTCTGACTTTCATGATAGAGCCGCAGAGTACATATTCGTGATCTATTCGACTATCGAGCAGTCTACATTATCCCCGCGATTGAAATCAAAACATACCGGAGAATAATACATTTTAGCATGAATACAGTATTATTCATCAGGAGCATCCTCCATTTTGTAGTCTGACTAATCACCAAACGGATTATCCGGGATAAGAGATCATTTCTCACTGCATTTTACTTTCATAGATTTGCTTCAGTATCTTGTGGATTTTATTAATGGTTTCGATCATCGTCATGCAGTCAGATTCATCGATTTTTGAAAACTCTTCCTGCAGATGTTTACGAAATGCAAGGACACATCCCTTAAGGTACTTCTCGCCTACATCGGTTGTTCTTACCAATACAACACGTTTGTCAGAAGGCATGGTATATTTTTCGACGATATTCAACTCAACCATTTCGTTTATCAACTTTGTTGTATTGGGAAGCAAAAAACCCAATACCTTGCTGATATCTGATATGCGTGAACTGGCGGAATCATCGTGGATTCGGTAAATCGCGTTCAAGACACGAAAATGGACCGGTTTCATATTCGGCAGTGATGGCGGCAAAAGTTTGCAGGCTTCTTTTGCTGTTTCAAGTGCGTCAATTATATCGTCTACCATACTTGATTTTTTACCTCATAATGTTGTATACTTATACTATATAATTATATAATATAAGTGTCAATCCGTTGATGTGACCTCATATCAATAGCATAAATGGAGGCTACCAACTGAGTTTCACAGAGAGCAATCCGGTATTGAAGTAATCGTTATCAACCGGCCGCTGACAAAGACCTTGAAAGGGGGCGGTTTCTCGAATGGAAATCGGCGACGCAGTTTTACATCCCAGGTATGGTGTAGGGATTATAAAATCAATTGAGGAACGTTCTGAAGATGGCATGTCCAGAGATTATTATGTTATTCCTAAACCATCTATGGCCTCAACAATCCTTGTACCGATAGACACCGCAGACCAAATTGGGCTGCGGCCTCTGGCTGCAGCAGAAACACTCAAACAAGCTATAAGTATCCTCTCCGGCGAAGCCGATGATACCAACCTTTGTGATGAAGAACTTACAATAAATTGGGGTGATCCTATTGACCTTGCACGTGCTATCCGAAGCGGTATAATAGGGCCTAAATCACGCTATCCCAAGATAACCCAGCAACAGCAACTAAAGCGAGCCAAAAAGCTGCTTACTGAAGAGCTGTCGGCTGTACTTAGGATGTCTGAAGAAAGCGTAATTACGTTGATCGACAAAAAGAAATAAATAGGCTCCAGTGCTGATTATTCCCAGGATTAATCCAACGATGTTACGACAGCGGCCAGTGAGTCCTCAACCGGCGGCTTCTCTTTTGTTGATTTTCCTGCCTGGTAGAGCTTCATAATGAAATAGATGACCCTCTCACGGTCTTCTGAAGAGAGCTCATTGAGTGCTTTTGCTATATGTTCGACACGTTTTTCACGACGGGCGCTTATCATCTGCCGCCCGTGGTCCGTCAATCGCAGGTGCTTTAATCGATTGTCGCCCTGTTCGGCAAAACGCTCTGCAAGTCCTGCTTTTTCAAGGCGATCGGCAAGCTGTGTGCCGGCGCTTGCCGATATACCGAGCTCTTTGCTGAGGCAGGATATCGTCCTTGGCTTCTCCAGAAGAGTACCACAAGCACGAAGCTGCGCTATTGGGAGTCCACCGGTCATATCGCCGGTTTCGAGTGTATACAGCGTGCGTATGAGCTTGGAAATAAGCGATGCCAGTTCATTCGCCTGTTGTATTATGTCACTGTCGGACATCCGCCTGCTCCTTATCTTTCCGTTTTCCCACGAGATCATCCAACAGCGAGTAAACAACCGGCACAACGAACAATGTAAGCGCTGTGGAAGTCATAAGACCGCCTATGACAGTGGTTGCCATCGGAGCCTGAATTTCGGAACCTTCGCCGAGTGCAAGCGCGAGCGGCAGCATACCCAGAATTGCTGCGGAAGCGGTCATAAGGATCGGCCGAAGCCTTGTCCTCCCTGCAGTAATGAGCGCTTCCTCACGCTTGATCCCGCGCTCCCTCAGCTTATTCGTGTAGTCGACCAGTAAAATGCCGTTTTTGACGACGATTCCCACGAGCATCAATACACCGATAAACGAAGTCAATCCGAATGCCCTGTTCGTAAGGAACAGACCGAGCACTACGCCGGCTCCTGCCAGCGGGACAGAAAGTAGGATCGTAAGCGGGTGTATGAACGACTCGAACTGGGACGCAAGAAGCATATAAATGAGAGCGATAGCCAGAAATACAGCGAGTGTCATTCCGCCGAACTCCTCCGCAGTCTCTTTTTGATGGATTCCCCAGTCCCAGTAGTAGCCTGTCGGGAGACCGATTCCTTCCATAGCTTTCTCTATGTCGGCATTGATTTCGCCTGATGAGCGTCCCTGCGGCATTCCAGTAACCGCCACATAGCGTTTCCGGTCCATGCGGGTGATTTCGCTGGGTCCCATCGCGTATTCTGGTGCAGCGACCTGACTCAGGACTATATCAGGCGCGTTTTCATTGGCTTTCACAATGATATCGCTCATCTTCGATACAGTTTTCCGTTCAGCTTCCGGCAACTGCACAATTATCGGATACTGGAATCCATTTTCCTGATAATAGCTTGCGATATCACCGTTTGTCGCGGTGCTCAGGGTATCGGCAACATCTGTGAAACTGACACCAAGCTGCTGGGCTTTATCCCGGTCGATGCGCCACTGGATTTCCGGCATTGCTTCCTGCCAGTTAATGTCCAGGTTCTCAAGCCCGTTTATGCCTCTGAGCCGCCCCATTATCTCTTTTGCGATTGAGGATAGTGTGGTCAGATCATCGCCAAAGATATCGATTTCTATGTTCTGAGAACCGCCGGTCATCATCTGTGTCACAATGTCGTTCTGCGATGGCCGGGCATTTACGCCCGGTATCCGCCCCAGTGATTTCCGAAGGCTTTTGATGATATCGGCTGTAGATTTGCTCCGGTTATCCTTTAGGCTCACTGAAACCGAGCCTTGATACGGCCTTTCCGAGCCTGCTCTGAAGTTTCCGCCAGAACCGACCGTCGTCATTGTCGTTTCGACGTCCGGGTTCTTCATGACTATGTTTTCAACGGCTGTCATTGCCTTGTTAGTCTGAGAAAGTGCGGTGCCGATAGGCATTTTGACGTTTACGTTGAAGTTGCCGCTGTCAGTTTTCGGCATAAGCTCCGTGCCAACCTGAGTAGCGAACAGTAGACAGATAAGAGTAATCCCCAGCGCGCCGCATACGGTCCACAATCTATGATGAATCGCCCAATGGAGTCCCCTGGAATAGGCATTGTCCAGTTCGCTCAGCCACTCTCCGCAGCGATGGAACATCCGCATCAGAATATTCGGATGATCTGCTGCGTTCGCAAGGTTCTCCGAGTGCGCCTCACCGGATATCAGCTTTGTCGCCAGCATCGGGACGACTGTAACAGCATCCAGAAGCGAAACAGCAAGAGAGAAGATGACCACAAGAGCGAACTGCGTATACATCTGCCCAGCTTGGCCTTTTATGAGAAGCAGCGGCAGGAAGACCACCATTACTGTCCAGGTGGACGCTACAACGGCCGATATTATCTCTGATGTGCCGCTGACAGCCGCCTCCGCTGCGGTTTTCTTATCTCGTTCTATGTGTCGGAATATATTCTCTAGAACAACAACTGCGTCATCGACAATAAGCCCTGTAGCAAGCGCAATGCCGCCAAGGGACATGGTATTGATAGAAAAACCGCACATGTAGATGAGCGCGAACGTCGAGATAATCGAAATCGGGATCGAAAGCGCTACAACAATGGTACTGCGGATATTCCTCAAGAAAAAGAGGAGTATGAGTATAGCCAGGATTCCGCCGATGATGGCGCTGTCTCTCACGTTATTGACGGAGTTCCTGATGAACTGCGACTGGTCGTTCGCAAGCCCGAATTTCAGGTTCGGGTAGATTTTTTCGATCTGCTTCACCCGTTGAAATACCGCATCTGCTGTACTGATGGTATTAGCTCCGCTTTGTTTGGTGATGGAGATACCAACGGACGGTCTTTCGTTGATGCGGGTGAAAAGCCTGGTTTCTGAATGCGAGTCACGGACACTGGCGACATCGCTTAAGTGCACCAGGTCCCCATCGATAGACTTGAGCGGGATTCTGCCGATCTCATTAATGCTCCTGAACCAACCAATGCTTCGGATAGTGTACTCTGTGTTGCTCTCTTTTGCGATACCGGCAGGCAGGTTTGCATTTTCCTGAGAGATTCGTTTAGAGATGTCCGAAAACGACAGATGATGCGCCTTCAGCTTGTAAGGGTCTACATCTATTATGATGCCTCTTTGCTGGCCGCCTGAGACTGTCGCGGACGCGACCCCATCCACCGAGTCCAGCATCGGGGTGATTTGGTTATCAACCAGGGAGCGCAGTTTTACAGGATCATCTATACCTGACACCGCGTAGGTGATAATCGGCATCTGGTTAGGGTCCATCTTGAGTACGGTCGGGTTCTGTATGGTCGGGTCGGATGGGAACGACCTCTGCGCGCGCTGCACCTGCTGAAGAACATCTACCGCGGCTTGGCCGATATCGACTCCCCATCGGAACTGAATCCGCACCTGTGAAGTGCCCGTAACGCTGCTAGATGTGACCTGGTTCATTCCCGGTGCTGACGAAACCGCGCGTTCGATAGGACGTGTAATCTGCGCCTCGATCTCTTCTGGCGCAACGTTCGGCCACTGTGTGGTCACGCTGACTGTCGGCATTGTGACATCAGGCAAAAGGTCTACAGGAAGCCGCATCAGGCATACGATGCCGAGAAGGACCAGTGCCGCGATCTGCATTATGACCGCGACCGGGCGGCTGACTGCGAATTTGGCTATGTTCATTTACGCCCTGCCTTCCCAAAGCCTCCCTTGCCGCGCTGCTCTCCGGTCTTAACCTTCAGACCGTCCTTAACCGGCGTCGCAGACATAATAATTACGCTGTCGCCGGGTTTCAGGGCATTTCCTATGTTGATAAAGCTGTCGTCCCCACCCTGCGGTGATACAGGAACACGTCTGGCCGTTTTGTCCGCCCCAACAGTCATCACGTACTTGCCGTCACGGTCAGTCTGTACGGCTTCGCGCGGCACTACTACTGCATTATGCACGCGGTCAGTCTCTATAGAGACATGTGTGAACATTCCCGGCTTGAACATGCTGTCCGGGTTAGCCATTATGACGCGAACGGTGAACTGCCTGCTCATCGAATCGGCTGATGGGTTGATCTGTATCACACTCGCACTGAATGTTTTATCCGGAAAAGCATCGAAGTTGATTTTGGATGGTTGGCCTATATGAATTCTTGAACAGATGTCTTCCGGGACAGATACTGACACCCATATCTGCTTGGTGAACTGCACTGCGAGCACTGGCTGAGTGGGCGAAGCGATTGCGCCGGGGTCGGCGTAGCGTCCGGTAACGAAGCCGTCAAGAGGCGATCTAAGAATGGTATCCTGACGCTTAGCCTGTGCGCTTCTGAGACCTGCCATAGCAGCATCCACAGAGGCTTTCAGTGCAGCGATGCTCTGCCGATATGCGCTCTTCTGCGATGTGTTTGCCGTAGCGTATTTCAAAGATGCCTGCGTCTGAGTGAGCTTGGCTTTAGCTGCCGCTATGTCGGATACCGCTTTAGCTTTCGTCACATTGAGCTGCTCTGCAACGGCATCCTTTTGGAGAATTGCTGATTTGAGCTGTCCATTTGCGATTTCCAGATTTGACTTTTGCACAGTCAGAGCAGCTTTGGTGTCATCCACATCCTGAGCGGCTACGTAGCCTTTCTCATACAATCTCTGGGATCTATCAAATTTCGTCTGCGCGTTGTCTACATTGGCTTGAGCACTGTTTACTGCGGCTTTTGCGTTCTCTATTTTCGATCCAGAGTCTTTTAAGTTGGCCTCGGCTGCCAAAATCTGCGCATCGGCGGACTTTTGCGCCTGATCGTAATCGGCAGCGGCGCTTGCGAGCGCTGATCCTTGCTGAGTTATCTGGGTGTTTATCGAAACATCTGTGGGGTTTTGAGTCATCTGTGCCTGAGCAAGGCGGTAGCGCGCTTCTGCCACCGCAGCCATTGCCTGTTGAACTTGAGCCTCCACGTCCGATGCGTCTATCTTCACCAGGACCTGGCCTTTTCGCACCCGGTCGCCTTCATGGACATCAAGATAATCTATGCGTCCGGTAACTTTCGGAGCAATTTTTACGCTCATAGGCGCTTCAACCGAGCCCATCGCATCAAATGTGCTTGAAAGGTCTTTGATTTCGACTTTTCCGAGAGCAACCGATACCGGTCCCTTCATCCTTGCACCCATTTGCTGTGACTGGGAGGCGTTCTCAGCCTTTTTTTGTGCAATCCGCCAGGTGACAAGCGAACCTAACAAAAAAACAGGCATTACAATGCTCAACCATCTCTTCATCTACAAATCTCCATATCACTTCTCTATATACTTAATGTATAATCACTTCTCTATATACTTAATGCATAATCACTTCTCTATATACTTAATATATATTAAGTAATGACGTGGAATCAATAGCTGAGGTTACAGAGTGAACATGATAATAGCCCCAGGCATGCATTCCTGCAAACCTGGGGCTAGTGTAGATCTGTATTTTGCCTTGAAGGGATTAGCTTCTCTTGCGGCGTAGAGCGTATCCGAGCAGGCTCATTAAGCCGCCTCCCAGCACAACGCACGAGCCGGGTTCAGGCACATTGTATGTACCGACTGTAAAGCCGTGCCAATTCTCATTTACATTGCATGTCCATGACAGTGAGGATACAGGATCCTTGAACCGTATCACACCATGCGGTTCATTACTTGTCGCGCGTAACTCATATAGATTTCCGCCCAAGTCTTCTCTGACGACTGTTCCGTCGCCCCAATATCCCCTGCCGGTACTTACGATTTCGAAATCGTGATTGAACTTGTATCCATTGCCATTCAGGCTCACGAACGCCAGGAATAGATTCTGTACCGGCTCAGAGAATGTCAAAGTCCTCATAGAGGTGTCGCTTATGGCGATGATATCCGACGCCGGTGGCGGATTGCCGACCATAGCGCTGACGTACGGCGTAGAAGGATTCCAGTAATTCGTGCCGCCGGATGTCGTGATGAAGTATGACTGCCCAGTATATCTCAAGCTCAATGTCTTGCCGGGTAAATTGATTACACCGGATACAGACCCGTTATTGCCCACCGTACCGTTAATCCAGTCCGCCCAGTATACTTGCGCGGCGCTAACTGGAAGTGCGGTAAAACAAAGCAGTATGAAAATTAAGATAACCACGCTGCACAATCTTGAGCGTAAAGTAGAATATACCATGATTCACTCCTGTTCCCCATAAAAATACTATATGCGGTGTCTGAAAATTAGCTGCATTCGTTTCTGCCACATTTAGCGGCAGCTTGCTAAGGCTATCATCAGCATAGCGAAATGTCAACTGCTAGATATACCGGTTTTCTCCAGTATTCTTATCATCCCCTACCCCCTGAACCTCGCTTTTCCGCTTGACCTCCACCCTCGATAAGGGCATAATACCCTAGTTTAGTGAATATCGTGCTTCTCCACGTGGTCCAGTGGGTCCACGTGGTAGGATGTTATCCCGGAAGCATATTATTTGGAGCGATTTTACTTGCGCGCGTACGAATTTATCGAGAGGTTGAAGAATGATCCCGATTATCGCGGACAGATAGTCCACATCGAGCATATCCCCGCGAGACCCGCTGTTTTCGGCAATCTGGATGATCCTCTGCCGGATGAAATAGAAAGAGCGCTCAAAAACGACGGGGTGCTCGAGCTGTACGCGCACCAGGCCGGAGCGGTAAATGCTGCACGCCGTGGCGAAAACGTGGTCGTCGTCACCTCCACAGCCTCAGGAAAGACGCTCTGCTACAACATCCCAGTGATGGAAACGCTCATTGATGACCAAAATGCGCGCGCGCTTTATATATTCCCAACAAAAGCTCTCGCTCAGGACCAGTTGGGCAAAATCAAAAGGTATCCCATCGAAGCAGCGCAGCGTTCAGCTACCTATGACGGCGACACTCCGTCTTACCTGCGAGGTCAGATCAGGCGGAACTCACACATAATACTCACCAACCCGGATATGCTCCATGTCAGCATTCTGCCGTATCACACTA
Organism: Armatimonadota bacterium; assembly: GCA_039680575.1. Classification (GTDB taxonomy): domain Bacteria; phylum Armatimonadota; class UBA5829; order UBA5829; family DTLH01; genus JBDKSP01. Next base: position 64,110 of record JBDKSP010000011.1, on the reverse strand, counting down.
ACTGGGCATCGTTCTTCAGGAACCTGAAATACGTGGTAATTGATGAAATTCACACCTATCGCGGTGTGTTCGGGTCGCATGTCGCGGATATCATCCGCAGGCTGAGAAGAATTGCTGCGCACTACGGCACAAACCCGCAGTTCATCAGCGCATCGGCAACTATTTCCAACCCCAGCGATCATTTCAGATCTCTGACGGGGCTCGAAGCCAGAGTCATAGATGAGGACACTTCTCCATCCGGCGAAAAGTATTTCATATTCTGGAACCCTCCGCTTATCGGGCAAAACGGCGAGCGAAAAAGCGCCAATACGGAAGCCGTCAACATCTTTATCAAGCTGGTCGAAAGCGGAGTCAGGACAATAGTCTTCACTCTCGCACGCAAAAGCGCTGAACTAATCCTCCGATACGCGAAAAAGTCGCTGGAAGACCACCATTCGCCTGCAGCGGACAAAATCATGTCCTACAGGGCCGGTTACAGGCCGGAAGAGCGGCGGGAGATCGAACACAGGCTGTTCAGAGGCGATCTGCTCGGAGTGACAAGCACAACGGCGCTCGAACTGGGGATCGATGTCGGTAACCTCGACGCCTCGATTATGACGGGCTATCCCGGCACTATAGCAAGTACCTGGCAGCAGGCCGGACGCGCCGGGCGGACCAAAGAATCATCGCTCGCAGTCCTTGTCGCCATCGACAACCCTATTGACCAGTTTCTGATGCGCCATCCCGATTATTTCTTCGAACACACACATGAGGAAGCGATAATCGACCCGGAAAACCCATATCTTCTTGCCGCGCACGCTCTTTGCGCGGCTTATGAGCTGCCTATCGAAAATGATGAAGTGGCGCTCTTCGGCGAACGGCTATACGAAGTGCTTGCAACGCTCGGTGAAGCCGGTGAGCTCGCGTATCGAGGCAGATGGTACTGGACCGGAGACACCTACCCGGCCAAAGAGGTCAACATCCGTTCGACATCGAGCGACAGCTATAATATTGTCGACGTGAGGCGCATGACTTTCCTCGGAACGGTCGACGCGACCAACGCCTTCGAGACTATCCACCAGGGAGCGGTCTACCTTCACGGCGGCGAGTCCTACATCGTCGAAAAGCTGGATGTAAGCGAAAGAACGGCGTATGTGCATCCCGCCGATTTGAACTACTACACCGTGCCAAGCTCTATGACCTGGATCATGAAGAAAGAAACACTCGGCGAAAAACCTTTCTTCAAGACCACAGCCTATCAGGGGGATGTGCAGGTCACGAGCAAGGTGACCGGTTTCAGGCGCAAAAAGCTGTTCACCGACGAGATGATCGAGCATGTGCCGCTCGACCTGCCAGAGATCGATTTTCCGACGCAATCGGTCTGGTTTTCGATCCCACAGGAGCTTGCCGGTAAACTCGTTGGAAGAGGGTTCAACCTCGCGGGCAGTATCCATGCGATAGAACACGCTGCCATCGGGATATTACCGCTTTTCGCTATGTGCGACCGGCAGGACATCGGCGGCGTGTCGCACCCGGCTCATCCCGATGTATCGAACCTGCCCGCTATCTTCATCTACGATGCCCACCCCGGCGGAGTAGGCATATCCGAAACGGCATATTACCGGCTGGATGAAGTTCTGGCTGCCACTCTGAGAGCCATAGAAGACTGCCGCTGCGAGGACGGCTGCCCGTCATGCGTCCAATCGCCCAAATGCGGTAACAACAACGAACCTCTCGATAAACAGGGCGCCGCATTCCTGCTCAGAGAACTGCTTCGTTAGCTATCAGCATTCAGTTTTCAGCCGTCAGCACTATCCCATTTATTCAAATGCTGCAATTGCAACAATAAACGGGTAACAGTACTACAAGTGGGGCAATGCTGTTAGCAGTAGGTGAGATATGATGCTATATAACAGGTCGGCTTTGGCATCGGCATTAGTGCTGGTAGTAACTGTTATGCTGGTCCTCGCCCCCACGGCTTCAGCGGCCGTGTCCGTGGGCGAGAAGGCTCCGAATTTCTCGCTCGGCAGTGTCGATGGGAAATCAACCATTAAGCTGTCCGACTATACCAATAAACCCACCATGCTGGCTTTCTGGGCAAGCTGGTGTTCTCACTGCCAGAATGAGGCTCCGATCCTGAACAAAGTATACGACGATCTCAAATCCAAGGGAATAAATGTTGTCGGCGTAAGCGTAGATGGCAGCATTGAAAGCGCTCAAAAATTCGTAAAGGAATACTCCGTCAAATACCAGAACGCATTCGCGGGAACGGACGCAGGTGCCGATGTGATCGAGAATTACGGTATCGAGGGTGTTCCAGCTACCTTTATCATCGACAAAGACGGAGTAATCAAGGCGATATTCATCGGTGAAGTAAGCGCAGATACACTGAAAGCTGAGTTTGCCAAGCTGGGCGTGAAGTAGGTTCAGCCACTGAGAATATGATGTGAGGCAGCCCCGTTTTTGAATTACAGGACTGCCTCTTGCTTATATCGATTTTGCCAATTGTTCCGCCAGGAGTTTCCCCGCGCGTTTGTGCCCGTCTCTCCGCGGGTGCATGGGCTCTTTAGGCAGCCATCCTGCCGTGCTGATAACTTTGACATCATCGTGGCACGTATCGTTGTATTCAGCGACTATACCAGGCAGGCTTTCCTCGAAATAGCCGATAAACGGAGATAACGCAAATATCCCTGCATCGGGGTTTTTCGAACGTATCGCTTTCAGCAGGGCAATATAACCATTTTTGAAGTCATCCAGCGGTGCAGACATATCATTCGTGCCGATATTGATGACTATCGCTTTGGGTTTACTATCCGTGAGCGGCGCTCCTTCATAACAAAGCGGATAGGACTCCTGAATCACAGGCACTCCGCCGTTCGCATCTATCGTGACACCGATTCTGCCGAACCCCATCATCACCGGCTGCATCGAAAGCTTCTCGGCTGCAAGCCATGCATAAGTAGCGCATGCGTCATCCTGATATATTCTCTGGTTGTAGTTTGCTGCTGGGCAGTGCTCTACATCGATAAGAATTCCCTCGGTAATCGAATCCCCTACGAACTCGATTACAGGCTTCTCTTCCGAAGACAGCTCTGCTGCGTCTTCTACCTCTACTCCTTTGAAGCGAATTACAGCTTGAATCGGCTCTTTCCAGCGGTTTTGAAGCTCGACGGCAGATTTGAAGATGACTTTGAGGTGATGTTGTCCCTGTCCTTCAGCCTCGACTCTGAGTATACGGTCGAGAGGCGCTTCGACCCTTCCATTTCCATCGAGTTCCAACCAGAGATGCGGAAACGGATCGATGTTGGTCGACGTATCGAAGAAAAGCAGGGCGTATCCGCCTTTAAATGCAATATCGATACTCGACCCTGTGCAGACGGTGGAAGCACGTTTCTCCGAATCGCAGTACCAGCGTCCGGTCAATCTGACTGACGGGTGATTGTATTCTAAAAGCATATACTCTACTCAGGCAGCCTTTCTTTTAAATATCTACAGCATCCAGCCAGGCCTGAGCAATCAGTGCATGACCTTCAAAGGTGGGATGAACGCCGTCAGCAGACCAGAACTCGGGTTCTCTCTTTGTTGAGGCTTGGGCGAACAAACCGTCCAGCGGAATGAGCGAAGCATCGAACTCGCGCGCCAGCGCCCGGACTACCTGAATCTTGGGATCAAGGTCCTCACGCCATGCATCCTGTTCATCCATGACCGGAAGAAGGAATGGCTCCAGAAGGATGATTCCGGCATCGGTCGATTCTACCGTTCTCGTAAGGATATCGTGGCAGTTATCGGCAAACTGGTCAACAGATGTCGGGTCATTGTTGTCGTACCTGCGCCAGACATCGTTGATTCCGACAAGAATAGACACCAGGTCGGGCTGGATCTCGATGCAGTCCTTGTCCCACCTAGCCTTAAGGTCACGCGAACGGTCGCCGCTGACACCTCGGTTTATGAACTCCACCGGATATTCGGGATGTTTCGCCAGATACCGGGAGGCGATGAACATTGGGTAGCCATGGCCCAAACATTTCAGGTCATCGCGGCTTCGGTCACAGTCCGTAATGCTGTCTCCCTGGAAGAGTACTTTGATGTTTTCCTCACAACCGCAATCGCAGCCGTGATCATGATGATGCGACATTGCAAAACCTCTAATTTCGTTATACTTATCGACTCTCAGCTGTTCAGTTAGCAGCCAATCGCCTGAAACTCTTTAGGTTATTTTAGCATGGAGGGAGGGAATTTGTCGCGGTGAAAACTCTGACAGAATCTTAGGTATACATTAACACTGCTACAGCGGTGAGACTAAGCTACCATTGCAGATAGGAATAACCCATAACTTCAATGTATTAAGTTCGGGAAACTCTTGAGGTATGCACCTAAGAGAAAATGGAAGCTGAAGCAGATCATTTAGGTTTGATTCCATTAATCCGTTGCAATCGCAAAACTCGATAACAAGTTTCAGATAACGTCGGAGCAGCAATACCGATGGGAATCTGCTCGTCTTTTCGTGCCACTCCAGCACATCCATCGCACCCTTGGAACTATTGCATGACTTGCACGCCCAGACAATGTTGTCTGCTGTATCTTTTCCACCCTTGCTTGTTGGTATCAAGTGATCCAGCGTCAGTTCTGTTATGGAACCACAATAACAGCAAGCTTGTGGCATAACAAGCTTCAACCTCTCGTCTTCCTTTAGTGAGCCGAGATGCATCGTACCGTTGACCAGCCCACGATAGAGCTTGTTGCGGATTATATAGTGAACCCGGCCATAAGAATGAGCGCCACTAGACAACGCTGCGTGTGCCATGCCCAAGTTGGCGTACGACCAGTACAGATATTCACCTACAGTTGCTATACCTTTACTTGACATTGAACCTGTTCCTTTTTCTCGGGCGTATTTGCAATCCAGCCCGCATAGGCCGGATAGGGATCTCTGATCCCGGTTATTCGACCTCAACCGATCACCCGGCATCAGAGATGCCTCATTTGCCCTTCCGGGAGACTCGTGCTTCTACCCCGTGGTCCGGTAGGTCCACGGTTAATACCCCCGTGGTCCAGTAGGTCCACGGGGTAGATGAACTGCGATGCCGGAGCATAGGGTTAGGTGCCGTAAATCTCCACCATTCGCAAAATCCGCTAAATCCGCGCTTCCATTCATTCCGCGTCTCCGCGGTTCTAAATCTCAGCCCAGCTTCTCAAGCGGTTTTCTTTCGCCCTGTATGAACGCGGGTCCGCACGTCGGGGCAGCCCACTTGATACCGTTCGAGATGACCTTCATCACGGTCTCATTGAAGAAGATCGGATAGGTCTCATGTCCCGGACGGAAGTAGAAAACCTTGCCCATGCCTCTGTGCCAGCAGCAGCCGCTTCTGAAGACCTCTCCACCCTGGAACCAACTGATGAAAACCAGTTCGTCGGGGCTGGGAATACCGAACGGCTCGCCGTACATCTCCGTTTGGGGGAGCTCGAAATAGTCCGGCAGTCCTTCCGCTATCGGGTGTGCCCGGTCGATGACCCAAATCCGTTCCTTTTCACCTACTTCGCGCCACTTGAGGTCGCATCCGGTCCCCATCAGTTTTTTGAATATTTTTGAAAAATGCCCTGAGTGCAGGACGATCAGCCCCATACCGTCTGTAATAATCCGCTGATGAACCCGCTCCACGATCTCATCAGAGACCTCATGATGCGCCATATGAGCCCACCAGATCAAAACGTCCGTGTTTTTAAGCACTTCCTCAGTCAGCCCGTGCTCCGGCTCATCCAGTGTCGCCGTCTGCACAACAAACCCGGGTTGAGAGCTGAGATTCTTTGCGATAACCGTATGTATCCCGTCAGGATACACTTTCGAAGTCTTGTCATTCAGGTCCTTTTCGTGCCGGAACTCGTTCCATACCGTTACTCGAATTGTTTTATCCAACCTGCCAATTCCTCCGTTATTAACTGTGGATATATTTATAACATCAACTGCCTGTTCGATATTTAAATGACTCTACGCCCCACCCTTTCACTATATCGAGCGCCGGATACCCCGTCAGATCAAGATGAATGGGCGTAACAGAGACTTTATCATCCGCGATGGCTTTCACATCGGTGCCTTCTTCCAGGTTATCAAGCGGCATATCGCCGCCGAGCCAGTAGTAAGCCCGCCCCATAGGGTCAGTCCGTTTTTCGATCCGTCCCGCGTAGTGCCTTTTACCCTGCCGGGTGACTTCTATCCCTCTGATTTCATCCGGGAGAATGCCCGGTACGTTTACACTGAGCAACACGCTTTCAGGAAGCGGGTTTTCGAGAAGCAATTTACCCATAAATACAGCAAACTTCGCGGCGTAGTCGTATCCGGCATCCTCTTTGTAAGACGCCACCGAGATAGCAAAAGACTGCACGCCCATGACAACGCCTTCCATAGCAGCGGATACGGTTCCGGAGTATGTAAGGTCCCAGCCTAGGTTCGGTCCGCGGTTGATACCTGAGACGACGAGGTCGACTTTTTCGCCTACGACATCCAGCACACCGAGTGAGACACAGTCCGACGGCGTCCCGTTCGTGGCATAGCCGAAATCACCGTCGAGCATCCGCACTTTCTCTACCCGAAGCGGTTTGTGAAGCGTTATCGAGTGTCCTGAGGCACTTCTCGGCCTGTCCGGGGCAACTACAACTACTCTGCCAAGCTCTTGAAGAGCATTTTTTAGTGCAAGTATCCCTTCTGAGTGGATACCATCGTCATTACTGATAAGTATTGCCATTTTCGTCCTAACCAGCGTCATTCATGATCCCCATGGATAACGCTCTTGCTGATCAACTTGCTATCTTCTTGTTCCTGAGACCACTTATCCGTGCCGATGGTTATTTCCTTTTGTTTGACTCCTTATTCACCCGTAGAATCGAAAAAGGGGCGGACCCTGTAGATCCGCCCCTAAACCAAGTTCAATTCAGGATAATTATTTGTTACCGGCTTGCTTCCTCTTCTGGAGCCGGGCGAGCACCAAGGGCACCGCCTGCGGCTGCCGCTACTAATGCCAGGAACTGGAAAATGAAGAACCACCACGCTCCTGTCGTAGCTGTTCCAAGAGCTGTCGATGTTGCTCCAGGTGTTGTTGGAGCGCCTCCACCAGTCTGTCCAAGCATTGCGCCGAGCACTCCTCCTGCGCCGAGCGATGCAAGGACCATCAAGATAACAAATGACAGACCCCACAGCACTACGCCGTTGTATATGCCATTATCGGTTCCAGCGATTCCACCTAACCTTGCTGCTAGGAGTCCTCCTACGAAAAGCGCAATCAGGGCTGCGACTCCAGCCCAAATTACCAGGCCTGTCGTCACTGAAGTTGTTGCTGCACCCAACCCCTGACCAAAAATGGCAAATCCAAGGACAGTAAGCCAGAGCTGGAGCGCGAACGCTACAAGATAACCGCCCCAGACCGAAGCCCACCTAACTCTATCTTTTAATAGAATTCCACGCTCAACCGGCTGGGCATATGCGCCTGCATACGCTGATGCGGCGCCACCTCTTCGACCGGCTTCTTCCTCTCGCTGAACATGGATCTCATCTTCCATTTCAACTTCCCTCCTCAGATCGGTAGGAGCTTACGACGTTTCAAGCGTCTTGAACATCACGTACCAAAGTATCGCGAAGCCATTCGCCCTCTTTTTATCTTCCCGTGGGGTATGAGTGCTAAACATCGGAGGACAGCAGTCAGTTTTGAATCGCGAAATGCGCGAGGAAGCACGAAAAACGCGAAAAGGGAATGGCGGAAATCTCCACCATTCCCCTTAATCCTATTTCTATTTCTCTAAACTAAGGCTTGAACGTTCTGGTCGTCGGTTGGCCAGCAGGACCGAACTTGCCAAGTTTCTTTCCATTCACGGTTACATCGAGCGCGCCCGAGCTTCCGGCTCTTACGGAGACGACCTTGCCTGCGACAGCTGCCTTCTCTCCGGCTTTCAATGTCTTGATAATCGCCGTCTCACCATCAGTCTTGATGTGAACCCATACATCCTGGCGCGCCGTCAACTCTACTCTTACCTGGCCCGGTAGCACAGCGGGAGCCGGTTTCTTGGCAGGCTGGGCAGGTTTATCAGTGCCATTAGCTGCAGGTTTCCCTGGCTGGCTGGTTGGAATTGCACCGTTTGCAACAGGAACAGCCGGGTTGACCTGGTTGTTTCCAGGTTTAGGTTTAGCGGCTGTGCCATTCGGAGCAGTTACAGGTGTTGGCTTCACATCTGGTTTAGGTTCAGGTTTCTGCGTAACCGGCGTGGCGGCAGGTTTCTTATCCATCGAATTTACATATTTTGGATAATAGTAATAAGCTCCGGCACCAAGCCCCGCAAGCAGTAATACGACGATTATAACCGCCGCGACAGGCGAACGTTTCTTCTGAACCACCGGCACAGGAGTAGATGTCACCCATTCCGATTCATAGTTCTGCAGCATCTCAGTGCTGTCCAACCCCAGAAAATTAGCATAATCCCTTAAAAAAGCCCTTGCGTAGACCTTGTTGGCGAACGCATCGAAGCGATTTTCCTCAAGAGCAGCAAGGTTCTGCATGGTTATCTTGGTCGCTTCAAAAACATCCTTAAGGCTGAACCCTTTTTCGGCCCGTCGAGCTTTAAGTGCTTCACCTATCGATTCCATTCAACACCTCATCCAATAAAGCAAATCTTCCCTGTATTTTGCAGCTGAACACAATCCGTTCCGTGCTATGTCCAGAATATTATGCGAGTTTTTCTTTAAGCAATTTATTGACTGTGCCCGGGTTCGCCTTCCCTCTGGTAGAACGCATCACCTGGCCGACGAAGAACCCCATCAACTCCTGCTTTCCGGCACGGTATTTTTCGACTTCGGCAGGGTTATCTTTCAACACCTGGTCTACTGCAGTTTCGATAGCGCTCTCATCGGTTATCTGGACAAGTCCCTTTTCTTTGACGATCTCTTCAGGACGTTTTCCTGTCTCGAACATATCAGCAAAGACGGTTTTCGCTATCTTTCCGCTGATCGTCCCGTTGTCTATGAGTTTCAGCATCTCTACAATATGCTCTGGAGCGATCTTCGACTGGTCGGCATCCAAACCGGCTGCGTTAAGCATCCTCAGGAAATCACCCATAACCCAGTTTGCGACAACTTTCGGGTCATGGTAGTCCTGAACAGCCGTCTCATAGAACGCAGCCAGGGCTTTCGAGTCCGTCAGTACCTCGGCATCGGCATCGGGTATCCCGAACTGCTCGACAAACCGGCGTTTTTTCTCTTGCGGAAGCTCCGGCAGAAGCTTTCTCTGCTCCTCTATCCATGCAGGATCGAACTGGAGCGGCACAAGGTCCGGTTCCGGGAAATAACGATACTCCTGTTCCATCTCCTTGCTGCGCATCACAGCTGTCACTCCACGGGAATCATCCCACCTTCGGGTCTCGTGGACAACTGTCCCGCCGCGATTAAGGATCTTCGCCTGCCGCTCGACTTCATACTGCACGCCGCCATAGACGGCTTTGAAGCTGTTCAGGTTCTTGATCTCTGTTCTTGTCCCGAACTCACTGCTCCCTTTCGGCCTTATGGAGATATTCGGCTCGCACCGCATACTTCCCTCCTCCATTTTGCCGTCCGAGACTCCGAGATAAATTATAATCGAGCGTAACCTGACTAGATACTCACGCGCTTCTTCGGCGGAGTTGATCTGGTCGAACCCCTTGGCGGGGTCGTGCTCGGTAACGATCTCCATCAGCGGAACGCCGCTTCTGTTGTAGTCTATCTGGCTCTTATCGCCTTCTACATGAAAGAGCTTACCGGTATCTTCTTCGAGGTGCACCCGCTTGATACCGATCCGCTTGGTCTTGCCGTTCACGTTGATCTCGACATACCCACCAATACCGATAGGAGTTTCCCCATATTGCGAAATCTGATAACCCTTCGGGAGGTCCGGGTAGAAGTAGTTCTTCCGGTGGAATATACTGTGCTCGGATATCTTGCAGTTCAGCGCAAGCGCTGTTCGGGCGACAAAATGCACCGCACGCTCGTTCATTACCGGAAGCGACCCCGGCAGGCCGATGCAGACCGGGCAGCACCTTGTGTTCGGCTCTCCGCCGAATGCTACCTTGCACCCGCAGAACATCTTGCTCTCCGTCAAGAGTTCCGCATGGACTTCCATACCGATTACAGGCTCGTACTCAATCATTTGTTATCTACTCAACTTAGGATAAGATTCAGGATTCAGTGATGCTTCAGCGCGCGTATTTTGCACCGAAGCCAACTTATCGGATTAGTGGAGACTCGCGCTTCGGGACGAAAAGCGGTCCCGAAGCATATTAAATCGCCTTTGATCGGATGCGATTTGCAATCGCGTCCGAAAAAGAACATCTGGATTTATAATCCAGAAAAAGCCATTACAAATGGCGGGATTCTTTCAAATGCACGGTTGCAAACCGCGCACCATCAATTCAGGATTTAGGGATGAGAATGGTGCAGATTTGCACCATTCATCTTACATCCTTACATCTTACATCAAATTCGGCTTCTGCCGATGATAGTCGGTTGCTTGCTCGAATGCATAGGCTACGCGAATGATCGTTTCTTCATCGAGTGATTTTCCGATGATCTGCAGGCCAATAGGCAGGCCGTTATGGAACCCGCACGGGACTGAAATAGCTGGGATTCCCGCCATGTTAGCCGGAATCGTCAGAATATCCGCAAGTTTCATGCTGAACGGGTCCGCGGCACGCTCTCCGATGCCGAATGCTACGGTCGGTGAGGTCGGCGCTATCAATACATCGAACTCCTCGAACAGTCTCTCGAAGCTCTGGCGGATCAGCGTCCGCACCTTCTGAGCTTTGAGGTAATAGGCATCATAATAGCCCGCAGAAAGGGCATACGTGCCGATCATAATCCGCTGTTTGACTTCAGGTCCGAAACCGGCCTCGCGGGTCTTTCTGAACATCGTGATCGGGTCCGGGCTGTCATCGCTTCTAAGACCAAAGCGGACGCCATCATACCTCGCAAGGTTGGAACTGGCCTCAGCCGGAGCGATTATATAGTATGTCGGCAGGCCGTACTCGACCATCGGCATCGAGGTTTCTTTGTACTCGGCTCCAAGCCCCTTAAGGACCTCGACAGCCTTCATAACGGCATCCGAAACCTCTGGCGTCACTCCCTGAGCAAAGAACTCCTCAGGAATACCGATCTTGACGCCCTTCACATCCGGCACAAGCGACTTGGTGAAGTCCGGGACAGGCACATCGAGCGATGTCGAGTCACAGGAATCGTGCCCGCATATCACATTCATAGCAAGAGCGCAGTCCGTGACATCTTTGGTGATGGGACCTATCTGATCGAGCGACGACGCAAAGGCGATAAGCCCGTAGCGAGACACCCGGCCATATGTCGGCTTCATCCCGACCACGCCGCAGAACGACGCAGGCTGCCTGATTGAGCCGCCGGTGTCGGAACCGAACGCTATAACGGCTTCATCCGCCGCGACCGCTGCAGATGACCCGCCGCTCGACCCACCAGGGACCGTATCTAGGTCCCACGGGTTCTTCGATGTAAATAACGCGGAGTTTTCTGTGGATGACCCCATAGCGAACTCATCCAGGTTCGTCTTACCGACTGTTATACCGCCCGCGCCTGCTATACGCTCCACGACAGTAGCGTCGTAGACCGGCTTATAGTTATATAAAATCTTCGATGAGCAGGTGGTAAGGATACCACGGGTGCTCATATTGTCTTTCAGTGCAAATGGAATGCCCGCAAGCGGAGATATTTTTTCTCCGGCCGCGACTCTGGCGTCCACGGCATCCGCCTGGGCAAGCGCAAGCTCGCCGGTTACGGTGACGTAGGACTTTACGCGGTCATCCACGTCCCCTACCCGCGCCAAGACAGACTCTGTGACTTCTTTTGCGGTCACCTGCCTGGTACGGATGAGGTCGTGAAGCTCATGAGCCGTCAGTTTATACAGTCCGTCTACCATATCCTACGTCTCCACTATCCTTGGAACTTCAAATGTATCATCAGCGCGTTCCGGGGCGTTGGCCAAAACCTCTTCCGGGGGAAGCGAAGGACGGGAAACATCCTTTCGGAGCACATTATGCACCGGGATTGTATGAGAAGTCGGCTCCACATCTTCCGTATCGATCTCTTTCAACTTTTCAAAGTTTTCGAGGAGCCTGTTCAAATGACCGCCTAGGTTATCCGCTTCCTGATCGCTCAGTTCGAGCCTCGCAAGGAACGCTATCTGGGTTACTTCTTCCCTTGTCAGCTTCAAATTTCGGTTCTCCGTTCATACTTCGGAATCGAGAAATTATATCACTCCTGCGCATATCCAGCAACCGTTACCCACGCCATATAATCCAAATTAGGGGTTGAACCTTATGTCATGCAATGGTAGCATGGGTAATATAAATACAAAGCTTTATGTGAGGCGAAAATAAATGGCAAATGACAAGCGTCTGGACCTGAATCAGCTAGACGATGGCGATAGCCTAATCAACAAAGACCTGCTGAAGGACGTAATGGAAGCAACCGAACACGCCAAGCGGCGGAAGGCTGACGACAAGGCACGCGACCAGAAGCAAAAAACCCAGGAAAAAGACCAAAAGATGATGATCGCCATAATCTCCGTGGCGACTTTAATCATATTCGCTATAGCTTACTGGATGCTCTTTATGAGAGAATCGCCACAGCAGGCCAACCAGGCTGCCCCAACATCACGGCAACAGACAGCGCCTGTACAGCTGCAACCAGTGCCGCCTCAAAACCAAAACCCTCGGAATTCGGGTTACAACCGCCCCGTGCCAAACAATAACAACCGCAAACCGCATGTCGTATCCGACCCGGTCCGTCCGAACTCATCAGACACCTATGCAGAACCTCAGGATACTGGCGGGGGACTGTGATTATTTAAATATCTGAAGCAGCGTATAAATCATCAATGTGATCTGCGTAGCATTACCCAGCGACATCTTTCGCTTTTGATGTATCTGTGCTTGCGGGATGAATGCAACATCTCCACATTCGACTTTTGTCGCCTGCCTCACACTCACGTTGGACACATCGACGATGCGGGTAGGCCGGTCGATCCCTTCAAGCGGCGATATTCGGACTTTTTTCAGGTCAGCCTTAGCGGTAATTCCGCCCGCTGCCTGTATCAGCGCATCGAGGTTAGCAGTTTTCCCTGGTACGAGGCTATATGTACCAGGCTGATTTATCTCGCCTGTTACCGATGCCTGATATTCCGGGACAGTCACAACATCATCCGGTTCCAGAGGAAGTGCTGACGACAGCTTATCGAGGTTGGCGCTGATCTTTTTGCTGTTTCTTGTGACATAGGTCGCTTCACGTGCCCCGTTCTCATCGACTCCGCCCGCAAGCGTCAGCGCATCAGATGCCGTCATCCCACGTTTCAGGTTGAACTCACCCGGAACCTTCACGCGGCCTTCGACGCGTATGCTGGCAGGCCTGACTATGACCGTATCACCCGCCGAAAGCGTAACGATCTCTGTACCAGACAAGACTGCCTGCAAATTGATGGCAGTCCTATCGTTCTTTTCACTCACAAGCACTGCGGATGTTTTTTCGTAGTTGTTCAGGAGTCCGCCTGCAAGCTCTATTGCGTCTTTTACCGTCATTCCGGCGCTAAAAGGATATTCACCCGGTTTGTTAACAGAACCCAGGACAAAAATCCGGCTTGATGATTGCTGAGCAGATGCAGATATCGACAGCATAGTCAGAAAAACCGCCAGCATAGCCGTTATAACGATCAAATATGATATATGGCTGGAAACACGTCTCATAGCTTCCTCCTAATAGACCCCTCGGCTAGCTTCCTCCTACTAGACCCCTCGGCGCTGCCGGCAACTGATCATTTGCCGGTTGTTGCCGATAATCTTCCGGGAAAGTTTCAGTTTTCACATAAAACTCATTACGCACAGCTTCTTTATAACACAACTCACTAAGCCATTGGAAGCAAACAGGCGTATTACTCCACACTTATCACACGTATTAAGCTCGTATTGCCGGGAACCCCTACAGGTACTCCTGCGGTCACGACTACCGTATCCCCAGGGCGGACATATCCGGCTTTTCTCGCAGACCTCACCGCTACATAGATGAGATCGTCTGTGCTATTCGATGCGGGAACAGGCAGCGGCAAAACACCCCACGAAAGCGTCAACTGTCCAACGGCTTCAGGCCTCGATACAGCGGCCACGATCAGAGAAGAAGGCCTGTATTTGGATACAAGCCGCGCGGTTGTCCCTGTAGCAGTACAGGTAACTACCGCAGCTACCTTGAGGTCTGCAGCAAGTTCGGCGCTTGCCTGACCTATCGCCTCAGTCACACTCCTGGCCGGCATAGCAGTCCTTTCCCTCAGTTCTTCGGTATAGGAGATCGACCGCTCTGCGCGCCTTGCGATTCTTGCCATCATTCTGACCGATTCTACAGGATAATCACCAGCCGCTGTCTCCCCTGAGAGCATTGTCGCGTCTGTACCGTCGAGGATTGCATTGGCGACATCCGATGCTTCAGCCCTCGTTGGCCTGGGGTTGGATATCATGGAGTCCAGCATCTGCGTTGCGGTAATTACAGGTTTTCCTGCTGCATTGCACTTCTTGATAATCGATTTCTGAATGATCGGGACATCATAAATAGCAAGCTCTATGCCCAGATCGCCTCGCGCGACCATTATCCCATCAAATGCATCGATAATCTCATCAATAGCAGCTACTGCTTCAGGACGCTCTATCTTCGCTATAAGCGGCCTTTTGATCCCAACCCGTTTCATCACTTCATCCGCTGCGGCTCTGTCATTCGGGGTCCGAACGAAAGATACAGCCACCCAGTCCACGCCATGCTTCAGTCCGAACTCGAGATCGGATATGTCCTTTTCGGTGAGCGGAGCCGCGCAGAGTCTGGTACCCGGAACGCTTACGCCTTTTCTGGAACTCAGCTCTCCGCCTATCACCACTTTCGTGACTATGTCTGTATCAGTTTTCGAGATAACCCTGAACTGTAGCCGCGCGTCATCAACAAAGATCGTGCTGCCCTTTTTTACCTGCTCAACAAACTCCGGGTAAGGAAGCGTGACTTCTTTTTCGCTGCCTGCAACCTCCCGGGTCGTAAATACGAATTTCCGGCCTTCTACAAGATTAACGCATTTTGCGGCAATCATTCCCAGCCTGATCTTCGGACCTGACAAATCCTGCAATATCCCCACTGGCTGGCCGAGCGATGCTGAAAGAGAACGTATCATCTCTATCCGTTCGGCATGTTCCTCCTGCGTCCCATGCGAGAAGTTTAGCCGTGCGACGTTCATACCAGCCTTGATCAGGTTCTTTACGCACTCTTCAGATGAGCACGCAGGTCCGATTGTGCAAACGATCTTTGTTTTTCTCATTGATTTTAGTCTTCCTAAGACACAAAGGGAGCCACATGGCTCTTTTCACTCCATTGTGGCTCCAGTATATTAATATCAGCTTATATCGAGCTTACTATTTGCCTAAATTGTAGAACGCGGCATGTCCGGGATACTGAGCAGCGCCAAGAAGCTCGTCTTCGATCCTTAGGAGCTGGTTGTACTTGGCTACACGGTCTGTGCGTGACGGCGCGCCGGTCTTTATCTGTCCCGCATTCGTCCCTACGACGATGTCGGCAATGGTCGAATCTTCCGTCTCGCCGGATCTATGGGATACGACAGCCGTAAATTTCGCTCTCTTCGCCATCTCTATAGCTGCAAGAGTTTCTGTCAGAGTACCGATCTGGTTTACCTTAATGAGGATAGAGTTCGATGCCTTTGTCTGGATTCCTCTCGCCAATCTTTCGGTGTTGGTAACATAAAGGTCATCGCCGACAAGTTGAACCTTGCTTCCGATTCTCTCGGTCAATGCAGTCCATCCGTCCCAGTCGTCTTCGGCAAGTCCGTCTTCGATTGAGATAACCGGGTATTTGCTGGCCAGACCTTCATAATAGTCGATCATATCGGCGCTTGAGCGGACAACACCTTCGCCCACGAAGTGATAATCCCCATCTTTGTAAATTTCGCTCGCGGCGGGGTCCAGAGCTATGAAAACATGCTCGCCAGGGGTATAACCGGCTTTCTCGATAGCTTCGAGAATGACTTGAATTGCTTCTTCGCTCGAAGAGAGGTTCGGAGCAAATCCACCTTCGTCACCGACTGCGGTGTTCAGACCACGAGACTGGAGGACTTTCCTCAAAGAATGGAAAACCTCTGCACCCATCCTGAGTGCATCAGCAAAGCTGCCTGCGCCGACCGGCATGACCATAAATTCCTGCAAGTCAACGTTATTATCAGCGTGCTTGCCACCGTTCAGGATGTTCATCATAGGTACCGGCAAGTCGCGTGCCGCGACGCCGCCGATATATCTGAACAATGGAAGCCCGACTGACTGAGCGGCTGCCCTGGCTACTGCGAGCGAAACACCGAGGATCGCATTAGCGCCCAGGTTGCCTTTGTTCGGAGTGCCGTCGATCTCTATCATGTGGTTGTCGATCCCGACCTGGTCCGTTGCGTCAAGAGCGATCAGTTCCGGCGCTATGATCTCGTTTACATTGTCTACAGCTTTTGTAACGCCCTTGCCGCCGTAGCGGGACTCATCACCGTCTCGAAGCTCTACGGCCTCATGTGTTCCGGTGGATGCGCCGGAAGGAACTGACGCTCTACCTTCGGAACCATCGTCAAGGAAAACCTCTACCTCTACGGTGGGGTTACCTCTTGAGTCGAGTATCTCACGCGCGTATACTTCTTCGATTGCAGCACTATCGTACATTGTTATTCTCCCAAATCTTCATTAATAAAAAGTGCATCCCACAATAATGGATACACTAAACTTTATCCTGCCCAAAAAGATACCCGATTATAGCAGACGAGCGGACTTAAAGTAAACTGCGGTTTGCGATGTTTGAGGCGAATTGATGAGCAGTAAGCAAATTGCGGATATATCCGCGGTCGTTTTTCGAAGATATTATGCGGCCTGCTCCAGGCTGACATCAGCTATTCTGACTCTGAGCCGCGCGTTCTCTATGGCTGGTGATACTGCTGCCGCGATAGCTTCCAACTGTCTTATACGGTCATCTGAAACATCCCGCGCTCCGGCTAAGAACAGGTTCACTACCCCTATCACCCTGTTTTGATACGGGAGAGGTACCGACACTACCATTCCGTCCTCATGCGCGACCATTCTCCAGGGCATAAACTCTACATCCGAGAACACCGCTTTTGCAGTCTGGACCTCGGAACTCGCAAATGCACGTGCCGTATGACCATTGTGGAACCCCGGCCTTCTTTCCGGTCTGAGAGAGCATACCTTTCCAAAGTATATGGCCGGATCATCGATGCCTGTCACAGCGGCGATGGTAAGTGACTCTCCAACATCCTCTTTATCCAGATACGCCACGACCGGCGCATCCTGAAATCCTTCTGAAATAGCTTTAACAAAAGTAGACATTAGCTCCATCAGATCACCTGCGCCTACAAGTGACCAGGAAACCTTTTGCATCGCTTCCAAATCCGACATTTGCTGGGCTGCGCCTCTATGCGCCCGCTCATTTTCCATACTTAGGCCTATCAGCATTGCCATAACACCCGCGAGTTCGATTCCCATCATCTTGAACCGTAGAGTGTCCAAAAAGGTCCAGGATATAAGCGTCAGCACTGATTCGATAACCATGGCAACACTCCAATAGCATACCGGAACGAATATTTCATTCGGACTGGAGCCCGCCAGCTTGTTGACATTATACAGCAGGACTATCGATGTAGCAGCGGAGGCCGTGTATATCGCCAGGAGTGGGTCCATATTTGAACTTCGGATCATGCTGCATGTAAAATACCATACGCCGGTACGCCACATTACCACCAGAAAACCTACGACCAAAACAGCACAAACACTGATTTTCCATGTTCTCAACCGGTATCCCCTGGTGCTGGCCTTGAGCGCATGTGACGCAAAAACAAGGAGTGTTGTAGCTGTCGGCAATAACGCCGACCTAAGCAGATACAACCGCCTCCACGTGATATCACTTTCTATCAACCCCAAATTGAGAACTACGCCAATCAACCCGGATATCGATAAGGCCGCAAAACTGGATGTGTAGAGTAACCAACTGGGGCATCGGCAGTATGCAAGACGCATCAGGCAATGAGTAAAAACAGCCAGGTAGACAGCAGAAGTCATCGCGCATATCGTGATATATGCCTGAGCGCTCGGAGCAGTAAACGGCAGCTTGGCGACGACCGATACCGCCAGTGTTGCAATCAAAAATGCTCCCCAGAAGCCGAGCTTGATGGTTAAGCCTGCTCCTTGTGGAAAGTTTCGGAGCTTATCTGATTCTACGGACGAATCGCTGCTCATACTACTCATACTGCCTAATCCGGCCACTCGATTAACGGTCTATGGGTTCAGGCGAGACTTACACCTGAGACTCTCCAGCGGATTTTCGGCAATTACCGGCAAATGGTTGGTTATTGACCGTCAGCCGAAAACCTATGAATCGATTTCTGTGACCATGTTCATTTTTGGCAGATTAACACTGAAAGCTCATGCCATGAAGAAATTGGCTTCGATGTTTTTAACGACTCATCGGTGGGTATTTCAAGTTTCGGAAGCGATGGTGGGGAAAAGACATCCCCACATCTGTTTTCAATCAAGAGGTGGGGTTCTTTTATGTCAAGGAGGCAACAGCAGTGGAGAGACAGGCCGGATACGTCGCTGATGAGTCCAACAAAACTGCAGTGGAAAAGGCAATATCCGTAGTAATCCCACTCTACAACGAAAAAGAGAGTCTTGGAACTCTTTATGAAGAGTTAACGAGCACGCTGGACAACATTGGCTGCAGGTATGAGATCATATTTGTCAACGATGGAAGCACAGACGGATCAGCCGACATCCTCACGCGCTTGTGTGAAACTGATCCACGGGTCACAGCCATATACATGCGCCGTAATTTCGGTAAAGCCGCAGCTCTCACAGAAGGGTTTAAGGCAGCGAGCGGTGATATTGTCTTTACCCTCGACGCGGACCTTCAGGACGACCCCAAGGAGATACCAAACTTCCTTTCGAAACTTTCGGAAGGTTTCGACATGGTCTCCGGGTGGAAGTTCAGGCGGCTGGACCCTATTTCAAAAACACTTCCATCCAAGCTCTTCAACAAAGTAGCATCGATGACCACCGGATTGAAGCTGCACGACTTCAACTGCGGTTTCAAGGCATATAAGCGTGAGGTCATCGAGAATGTCAAAATTTATGGCGAGCTTCACCGCTATATCCCGGCGCTGGCGTTCGGAAGCGGGTTCAGCGTGGCTGAGATCAAAGTGAACCACAGGAGCAGAAAGTTCGGGAAGTCGAAATACGGCATAGCCAGGTTCACACGCGGGCTGCTGGACCTGCTGACCGTACTCTTCATTACCCGGTACACCACAAAACCTCTTCACCTGTTCGGCTCTCTAGGCCTGATGCTTCTATTCGCCGGGACTGTAGTCAACATATACCTCGCCGCAATCTGGATCGGAGGCGCGGCGATAGGACGCAGGCCGCTCCTTATGCTGGGCGTCCTTTTGATGATCCTCGGTGTACAGTTCGTTTCCCATGGGTTGCTGGCTGAGATGATCGCGCGCCAGAACAAGGACGAGAAATCTCAGGTGTGCAGGATAACGGGCAAATCGGCACAGGCAATCTGCAAGAAAAATCCGGAATCTGAAGCTGCCAGACCGTGGATATAGTATCGATGTTGGTATAAGCAATCAAATAGATCATAAAAACAGGGGCATAGGACTGATTTGCGTATCATTGTTGTCGGGCCTTCATTTCCTTTCAGGGGAGGAATCGCACACTACACTGCATTACTCTGCAAAAGTCTTGCGGAGTCACATGAAGTGCAGCTTGTGTCGATGTCACGCCAGTATCCCCGGCTGCTTTTTCCCGGCAAGACCCAAAGGGATGAAAGCGCAGTAAAATTGGTGGTTGAAGGAGCCGAACCGCTCGTCGATTCAATGAACCCTCTGTCATGGTCACACGCGGCGAAAAGAATACGGGAATATTCACCCGAATTGGTCATCATACAGTGGTGGCATCCGTTTTTTGCACCGGCTTTCGGGTCGTTAGCAGCGCTATGCCGCAAATTCACCAAGGTAATGTTCCTGTGCCACAATGTGCTGCCGCACGAAAAGAGCGGACCGGTCAGACTTTTCACGAAATATGCCCTGGGCAAGGGAAACATGTTCATTACTCATTCGGAAGAAGACACCATAAACCTGAAGGATATTCTGCCAAATGCGCAGGTGCGGAAAGCCCGCCACCCAACCTACGAGGTGTTTAGGAAGCAGCCGATATCGAAGGATACTGCCCGGCGCGAACTGGGACTGAGCCAAAATCAGAACGTAATACTCTTCTTCGGCCTCGTACGGGAGTATAAGGGGTTGAAATATCTGATAGAGGCAATGCCAGCCATCCTTTCATCGGTAAATGCCGTACTTGTCATAGCAGGAGAGTTCTACGACGGTAAAGAGAAGTATGTTCGGCTGATAAAAGACCTTGGGATAGATCACTGCGTCAAGATTACGGATGAATATATCCCTAACGAGGCCGTCGGGATGTATTTCTCTGCTGCAGACCTGGTTGTCCTGCCTTATGTCACCGCCACACAGAGCGGAATCGCGCAGATCGCATACGGGTTCGACAGGCCTGTCGTCACCACGAACGTCGGAGGGCTGCCCGAGACCGTCATTGATGGAAAAACAGGGTACGTAGTGTCCCCTGAGGACTCATACGCGCTTGCGCGCGCAGTGGTCAGGTTCTTTGAAGAGGATAAAGCCGGGGAGTTCATCGACAATATATCAGCTTTTAGAGAAGAGTTCTCCTGGAGCAGGCTTGTCGAGGCTATAGAGAGCCTTGTGAGCGAAGCAGGAGGTACCGGATGCTGATCCTGGTAACGGGCGCTACAGGGTTTATCGGAGGACATCTGGTGCAGGCACTCCTCAGATCGGGACATGAGGTGCGTGCTATCGTGCGTGAGAGCAGCAACTATGAGAGGCTTAGTTCTAACGGTGTCGAGATAAAAAAAGGCTCTCTGGTCGATCCTGAATCAGTCTCTGCAGCCTGCCGGAATGTCGATGTGGTTTTCAATCTGGCAGCGAAACTCGGGGGACAGGCGGTAAAGGTCGATGAGATGCGGCAAGTCAATGTTCAGGCCGTTAGAGTCCTTCTGGAAGCCTGTCAACGGAATAACGTCCGGCAAGTCATACACTGCAGCACCCCCGGTGTGGTCGGTATGTCCGGGGTTGCGCCGGAATGCCTGCCTTACAGACCGTCGGCGCTATACGAGCGCACCAAATGCGATGGAGAGAAGACAGCGCTTGCCTATCACAAGAATAATCATGTTGCCGTGACTGTAATAAGGCCGGACTTCGTTTACGGTCCGGGAGATCTGCACAAGCTCAAGCTGTTCAAAGCCATAAAGGAAGACCGTTTCCCGCTTATCGGCAGCGGAAGAAGCCTGCTTCACCCTACCTATGTGGACGATGTTGTCAGTGGATGCCTTATCACGATGGAGAACCCTGCCGCATTCGGTGAAATATTCAACATAGCAGGTCCCAGGCCTGTTACGGTTTTCGAACTCGCCAAGGTCATCTCCAATACGCTTGGATTGAGGTCTACACGCAAAAATGTGCCGGTTATCCTTGCGAAACTTGCAGCTTACGGTGCTGAAGCCGCGGCGGGAATTCTCAACCATGAGCCGCCTCTGACCAGATACCAGGTAAACTTTTTCACCCGTGATCATGCATCCGACACATCCAAAGCAGAGCAGACACTAGGTTTTGAACCACAGGTCAGCCTTTCGGACGGAATACAGCAAACAGTCGAATGGTACATAGATCAGGGGTACCTATAGATGGCAACGGTAGCTGTTGTAAAGGTCGGGGAAGGCACGGAGAATATTGTCGCAGCCTGCAGGCAAGCGATCTCGATATCGGGCGGCCTGAAGGAGAATATCCGTCCCGGCTGGACTGTGTTGGTCAAGCCGAATCTGGTCGCGCCGGTACCTGCCGCTGTAACCAACTTCGATGTTCTGGCTGCAGTGGTGCAGGAAATCATAGATGCCGGCGCTACTCCTGTAATAGGCGATTGTTCAGGTTTTGAATATGATTCTTATACTACATTTGACATCCTGGGAATAAGAGACCTCGCCCAACAGCTTGGGGTCGAGGTCGTAAACTTCGAAGAGGATAGATATATAGAAGTCCCATTCGACCACCCAAGGATCAGGCGAGTGAAGATAGCCGCGACCGCAGTAGAGTCAGAAGCTATCGTAAACGTCCCAAAGATGAAATGTCACAAGCTGACCGATGTGAGCCTGGCAATCAAGAACTGTTTCGGTATGCTTCATAAGAGCAGCAGGCGGGAGGTACACGCCAAGGGGCTGGATGCCGGAATCGCAGCGCTCTACAAGCTGTTTCGCCCGGTAATGTCGGTAATGGAAGGGCTGGTCATTCCGGTCTCGGGTGCGGTCTATGGAGAATATATGAGCATGGGTGTAATTGCCGCATCGACAGATATGCTCGCTCTGGACCTGTTCGCCTCGAAGTTATTGGGGTTTGAAAGATCGGATGTAAAGCACCTAAAGCTCGCAGCCCGTGGGCGCTCCCCGCTGATCGATATAGCCGGCGATGAGGTCGAGCCGGTAGATATAGCAGCCGGAAGCAGCAAACTCCGCAAAAACCTGTACCGGCATTTATACGCAACGGTCTATGCGAGCGACCATTACTTATCAAATTTCGGAGTGAAGAGCCTTATACCCTGGTTTCATTCCAGGTTCGGTATTCACCCTGTCATCGACTGGAAAAGGTGCAGTTATTGCGATGCCTGCGCAGCCGCGTGTCCGGTGAATGCCATAGACATCGAGTCTGAAAAACTGGACTATGGACAGTGCAGCAAAGCCCGCTGCCTTATGTGTGTAAACATGTGCCCGAATGGAGCAGTAACGATAAAGCAATCATTCAAGTCATAAGCGCTGATTTTCTGGAGGGTGAGATGTCGGTATATCTAAGCGCAGTATCGCATTACAATCTGGATGCCATCAAATCCGAGATAGCAAAAGGGATGAAGGAAGCCGGGGTCAGCTTCGATGGAGCTCGAAAGGCTGTCCTCAAAGTAAACCTCGTTCAGGCCTTTGCGCCGGAAACGGGTGTTGTCGTTCATCCCGTTGTTGTGGAAAGCATAATCGACCTTCTGCACGATTCGGGAGTGCGGGATGTCACGATTGCGGAGGCTCCGGCGCTCGGGGTCGACCCCCAAAAGACTTTTCAAGTCACTGGTTACGCGGACCTTGCCAAGCGCAAGAACGCCCGACTCCTGAACCTGTTCGACGCGCTCAGAACTAATGTCAGTATCGGCTATGGCTATAGGAACCTGCCTAATTATTATGAAGATGATGAACTCCAAAACTACTACTGTGGCTATATGTCCGTTCCTACTCCCATGCTGGAATCTGACATATACATCAATGTAGCGAAGCTGAAAACACACAACCGGACCACCGTTTCGCTCACTATGAAGAACCAGTGGGGGCTGCTTTCGTTCAAAGACAGGCAGATGTACCACCGGCTCGGTCTGCATGAGCCGATTGCACAGCTCGCAAGAGCAGTTCGACCGCATATGACCGTAGTAGACGGAATACTGGCGATGGAAGGAAACGGACCGATACTGGGGCACCCAAAACCGATGGGGGTGCTCCTGGTCGGTAAAAATATGGTAGAAACAGACATCGTCGGAGCAAAGCTGATGGGAGCGGACCCCGAAGAAGTCCTGCACATCAAACGCGCCATCAGTCTGGGACTTGGAAGATGGGAAACAGATGTACGGGGAATGAGCATCGAGTCACTCGCAGCCGTATTCGATCCCGCGCCGCAGGACGTGAAGAAAAACCACAACTTATACGTATGGAGAAACCATCGCGCGTGCCATCTGGATGATGAGGCGTTCCATAAGGCGTTCAGGCTTGCCAGAAGGACCCCGAAATACTGGATGTTCATCCCGAAACTGGCGTACTACATGTTTTTCAAACGGATCGATGTCGTACGCGGACGGGGAAACCGCATGCCGGAGTTCAGGAAAAACCAGAAGATCCTGATAAGCGGCGACTGCGCCCGCGACCTGCTGGAAAATTACGAGGAGATACCGAAAAACATCATTCACATACCCGGATGTCCGCCGGACCCTGAAGAAATAATAAAAGCAATCCTTGCGATGTGAGGAGCAGATGGCCGTCGAAGCATCTGATATAACTGCCAGCCGCAAAGACAGTCTTGCCCGTGGAACGATCTCACTTGTCGGAGTGCAGTCAGCATTCCTGATCGGTGGATATGTCGTCCATTTTTACCTCGGGCGTAAGCTCGGACCGGCGGATTACGGTCTGTTCGGGATAGTCATGGCGTTTCTTATATGGATGGAAGTCTCTCTGACCGGCGGCTTCCCGTATGCAATCAGGAAATTCGGCTCAGAGCGGGAAGACCTGATGACTTCGATTGCCCGGTCCGCGATGCGTGGACAGCTCATTTTCAGCGCGCTGTTATTCGTTATTGCAATGATCGCGGCTCCCTGGATCGCAAGTCTGCTTCATGACCCGAACCTCACCAGGCTTGTCCGGCTCGCATCTCTCGATATACCTGTCTATGCGTTCTATTTTTGCTACACGGCTATATTGAATGGCAAGCGAAACTATGCGAAGCAATCTGCCGCTATGCTTACATATGCCATTTCAAAGGTTGGGACGGTACTTCTTCTGGTGATGCTCGGTTTCGGATTACGAGGCGCAATCATCGGAAATATACTCGCATCCGTCGGGGGGCTTGCGGTAGCCGTAATACTTGCCGGAACACTGCCTAAAGTCGATCTATATCCTATAAAAAAGCTGATCCGTTACGCAGGCGGTACCGCGGCGCTTTCCATCGGATTTACACTCCTGATCAACATAGATATGTTTGCTGTAAAGGCGCTTATGCAAACGCCGGAAAGCACCGGCTTCTACACAGCCGCCAATACCCTCGCACGAGCGCCGTTTTATGTACTGATCGGAATCGCTACGGCTACTCTGCCCGCGATCTCACATGCAGCAAGCAGAAATAATTACGAAATGATACACCAGTATGTCCGCCAGGCACTCAGGCTCCATATGCTGCTGCTGGTACCGGTCACAGCCGTCTTGTCCGGCACATCGGCAGGTACAGTCGAGATGCTTTACACTGATAAATACATGGCCGCGGCTCCCGCGCTTGCAATACTTGCAGCCGGCTTGATGCTTTTCGGGTTTCTTCACGCGCTTTATAACATATCGGTGGCAATTGGCGATATACGAACGCCGCTTTTGGGTACTACTATCCTGATTGCAATAGCATTTGCGCTCAATATGGTATTTATCCCCAAGTTTGGGATAACGGGAGCGGCTATCGCATCGGTATCAACGGCGGGCGTCGGCCTTTTGACATCCGCCGCGATTTGCGCGGGAAGACTGGGCGGACTCATTGCGCCTGTCTCCGCTTTCAGAATAATTATATCAGGGATGATGGTCTATTTCGCCGCGGGAGTACTGCCTGCACGAGGATTTCAATTGGTAGGGACTTACGTCATCCTTTTTACGGTCTACGCGTTTGCGCTTGCTGCGATGCGTGAAATAACGAAAGAGGATATATCCAAAATCGCGGCAGTCATGGCTCCCGGTATCAAAAACAGGCACTGAGGGAAGGATAAATCCAGATGAAAATTCTTCAGATAGATGGCGCGCCGGCTTTCGGAGGCCAGGCGAGGTATGTATACGATCTGGCGGTCGGCATGAGGGAAAAAGGACATGAGGTTGCCGTATCCTGCAATCATGAGAAGCTCTATAAGAACCTCATGGCGGCAGAAATACCCATCATACACGCAGAGTACCATCGCTACCCGGACATACCGACAATCATCAACCTTGCAAAAGCCATAAAACAAAATGGGTTCGATGTGGTGCATACCAACGGAGTACGCGCCGGTGTTACCGGGCGGATCGCAGCGAGGCTTGCCGGGTGCAG
The DNA here is from genome assembly GCA_039680575.1 of Armatimonadota bacterium. Taxonomy (GTDB): domain Bacteria; phylum Armatimonadota; class UBA5829; order UBA5829; family DTLH01; genus JBDKSP01. Next base: position 38,083 of record JBDKSP010000011.1, on the reverse strand, counting down.
GAAGATCGTCCATACTGTCCACTCTATGTCCACCGACCTCATCCACGGATATAGCGCAGTCCGAAAACCCGTTGAGTATGTATATAAATGGTCAGACAAGCAGCTTGCTAATTGGACGGACACGATTATCACGGTGTCAAGCGATCTCAGGAGGATGACCATAGACGAAGGAGTCCCCGATTATCGCGTAACTACCATACACAGCGGGGTAGATCTTACCAAATACGAAAAACCCGTCAGTAAATGCCACGCCAGAAATAAACTTATGATCCCGACCGGCTGCCGCGTTGTAGGGACAGCGGCGCGGTTCACGAAGCAGAAAAACCTGGGTGATCTGGTCAGGGCAGCAACAATCCTGCATAAACAGCTCGATGACGTAGTTTTCGTGCTTATTGGGGATGGAGAAGAACTGCCTGAGGTAAAACGTCTAGCGCAGGATCTGGGGATAGCTCACAAGGTTATCTTTACAGGGTTCAGAAGCGATATACCCGAAATCCTCCCGGCGTTCGATGTATTCGCAATGTCATCACTCTGGGAAGGACACCCTCTTGCAGCGCTTGAAGCAATGGCCGCAGGGCTGCCGGTCGTCGCTCCCGATGTATCTGGAATCAGCGAAACGATAATTGATGGTTTCACCGGCTGTATCGTTCCTGTCCATGATCCTGCCGCTATCGCATCGTCGATCTACAGCATCTTCAAAGAGGAACGCGTTGAAGCGATGGGCAGAGCAGGCAAGGAACGTGTTACTGCGCTCTTCGGCCTGGACAGGATGATAGAGCAGGTAGAAAAGGTATACCTGGGACAGCAGGACTACAAGCCGTCGGCAGTTGCCGCAGGAGTCTGGCGGTAACTGCTTTCGGAAAATAAAAACGCTCGTAACAGGCGCTGCAGGATTCATTGAGCGGCATCTCATGGCGACGTTAGCCGACCGGCTCAAGATCGAACAGATTCCAAAACACAACGACACTGACTATCAGGCGGACTATATGAAAAAAACTATTGGCAGAAACGTAATTACCGGAGTCGGCTGGACGTTTACAGGCGCGATTACCGTCAGGATAATGCAGTTTCTGGTGACAATCGTGCTTGCACGGCTGCTGGCTCCATCCGTATTCGGGCTGTTCGCACTTGGGACAATGATCGTAACCGCGCTGACACTCTTCCGCGACCTTGGATTCGGCCAGGCGCTTATCTACCATAAGACCGATGTGCAGAAAAACGCCGAAACGACATTTCTGATGAGCGCAATATTCGGCTTCAGCGCATGGGCTGTGATCTATGCAGCGAGCCCGCTTATCTCAATGGTGTTCGGCGGACCGGCGTTCATCTGGCCGCTCAGGATAATGAGCTTTTCAGTCGTTTTATCTTCACTTGCGACAGTCCCTTCGACTCTTCTGGAAAAAGACCTTGAGTTCAAAAGGCGGGCGCTGCCGGAGCTTGCGATGGGTCTTTCCTATGCAGCCGTTTCGATCACGCTCGCTTACAAAGGGCTCGGAGTATGGAGCCTCGTAATCGGACATCTGGCAAGCGTTACAATATCCGCCATTGTCACCTGGACAGTCGCGGGTTGGAAGCCGGTTGCATCTTTTCATAAAGAAAGCGCCAAACGCACACTCAGTTTCGGAAAACCGCTGATGGCAGCCACATTCCTGTTCCTTGCCTTTTTCTATATCGACAACGCGGCTATCGGGAGATGGCTGGGCGTGACTATCCTCGGCTACTACAGCCTTGCCTATACCATCTGCAACCTGCCCGCGACGAATATCACTCACATCGTCAACAAAGTGATGTTTCCTACTTACTCGAAACTGAACAATGATATACCGGCCTTGAGACGAGCATACACTCGGACCGTGAAGAGCATTTCGATGCTCTCTTTCCCGGCAGCGATATGGCTGGCGCTTGCGGCAAGCGACTTCGTGCTGGGGTTTTTCGGAAGAAAATGGGCTCCTGCTATACCGCTTTTCAGAATACTTGCGTTTTACGGGATGTTCCGGTCTATCGGCGCGACAGCAGGGATCGTTTTTATGGCCATGGGTGAGCCCAAGTGGGTGTACCGGCTTAACTTCCTGCAGCTCGGCATCGCGGCGCCGCTTGTCTATCCGGTTGCGATAAAGTTCGGTGCGGCTGGTGTTGCGGTCCTTTTCACCTGTGCCTACATTATCGGCACAAGCATGGCGCTTTGGAAGGTCGTCAAGATGCTGGATATGACTGTGGGCGGATATGCGGAGATGTTCAAACACCCGCTTTTCAGCTCATTATGCGCTGTCGGCGCCTCGTTTGCCATTGCAGCACTCATACTTCCGAGCGGGCTTGCTACAGCGCTCGGATCGGCTATACTCACGCTTATCGCGTATCCGCTCATCGCTGTTTCTCTCGATAGAGAATCGTACCGTTCAGCAAAATCGATGCTTAATCCTTCTGCCGGGCATGTTTACGCCTCAGCAGTTCCGGGTAAAGGTGCTGAAGAATAAACGGAGGCTAACTGTTGGTGGTATGACCCCTAAAGCGCTGATAACTGACATACTTCCCAGGACGATGAACTATAAACTGGCCCGATTGGGTATGGTGTCTCCGGGCCGTCCCATAAACATCACCCTTTCCGTCACCAACATGTGCCAGTCCAGATGCAAGACCTGTAATATATGGGATATGTATCGCGGCGAGTGCGGCACAAACCTGAAAGACGAAATGACGCTCGGAGACTTCGAGAGGCTTTTCAAGAGCCTGGGACACGTCTATTTTGTCAATATGAGCGGCGGCGAACCATTCCTCAGAAAAGATTTCCCTCAGATAGTGGAACTCGCTAATGAACTGCTCACGCCTGGGGTTATCCATACTCCGACGAACGCCATCCTGACCGACCGGATAGTCGCAATGACGGAAGATATCCTGAAACGGCTTAAAGCAAGCAAAAGACAGGTCATGTTTACCGTCAAGCCTTCATTCGATGGCGTGGGAGACTCACATGACGAGATCCGAGGTGTCCCCGGTAACTTCGATAAGCTGCTGGAGACCATAAACCGGCTGAAAAAGCTGAAAGAGCGCTATTCGAACCTGGAGGTCGGCGCTGGAACGGTCATATCCAGCTATAACGTGCATAATATCAGAGAAGTCGCCCGTTTCGTTCACCTTCTGGGGTTGGACAGCTACATAAGCGAGATTGCCGAGCAGAGAAGCGAGATGTTCAACGAGGAAGACTCGATCACCCCGACCGCGGATGACTACGAACAGGCAATTCGGGCTTTCTCCGATGAAAGCCGCAGGCACTTGAGAGAAGCCGGAAAGCTCGGAAAGCAGATAAGCGCATCGAGACTCGTTTATTACAATCTCGTCGTACGTATTCTGCACGAGAGAAAACAGGTGCTGCCCTGCTACGGAGGAATATCGAATGTTCACATCAGCCCCTATGGAGACGTATGGCCGTGCTGCGTACTGGGGTATGACAAGTCGATGGGACGACTCTCGGATTATGATTACGACTTCTGGAGGATCTGGCGCTCGCCGCGCGCGGATGAAATCCGGCAATACATAAAGAAAGGCAATTGCTGGTGTCCTCTCGCCAACCAGGCCTACTCCAATATGCTGCTCAATACCGCGACTGCCGCCAAAATCGGCGCAACTATGCTCGGCCTGCTGAAGCCGGCACATAAGTAATTGCAACCTCTTAAAGGAGGCCGTGTATCAAGATGAAAAAACAGGCTGCTTTCGGTCCATCCGTAGCTGTGCTTTTCGCCATTTCGACTCTGCTGATCTTCCACAATGTCATTTTCAGACCGGGTACTATTTTCGGAATGGATATCGTTACGCAGGGTTACCCGTTCAGTTGGTATTTCAGCCATGCTGTGCAAAGCGGAGTGAGACCTGACTGGTTCCCCTATATGATGAGCGGCTTTCCTCTCACATCCGCTATACCTCTTTACCCTCTGGACTGGTTGTGCCTGACAATGCCGCTCCCAAGAGAGATGACATGGCGGTATATCATCCATATATTCGGAGCCGCGGTCTTTATGTACATGCTCATGCGAAGGTTCGGACGCAGCAATACGGGCTCCATCATCGGAGGAATGGCCTTCGGGTTCTCAGCGTTCTTTATCTCGAAGATATACGCGGGTCATGGCGGCGCAATCTGGTCGGGCGTGTGGATACCACTCACGTTTCTGTTCCTTGACAAAGCTGTCGAGACAAGGCAGTTCCGGTATGCTGCTCTGACCGGTGTGGTCCTGGGGTTTCAACTGCTTGGGCTGCACCCACAATATGTCTACTACACCGGGCTGGCTATGGCCATCTTCTTTATCTGGCGCGTTTTGCCGATGGTTGCCAAAGAACGAAAGCTCAACCTGGTCCCGGTTTACGCTGGTCTCGCTGTAATAGCCTTTCTTTTCACGTTTTTTATATCCTCTCCATATATCCTGCAGTTTTTAGAATCAACAGCGCTTTCCAACCGTGGAGGCGGCACGGACTACAGCTTCGCATCCTCGTTTTCGCTCGCTCCTGCACAGCTCGTCACTGCTATAGCGCCCTCGTTCTGGGGCAGCCCGGTGCAGGAAAACTCCGCTTTCGGCGCGCTTTACTGGGACGGATCGATGTTCATCGGCATTCTGCCGTTCATTCTCGCTATCATCGCATTTTTCGGTATGCGTGACTCCCGCGCGGGATATTTCAAGGCGCTTGCCATTTTATCTATCCTGATCGCGCTCGGTGATTATACTCCGTTCTTCAAATTGATATACAAAATCCCCGGTTTCAGTATGATCCGGGCTCCAAGCAAGATACTTTACCTCTATACATTCGCAATGGCGGGGCTTGCGGCTTACGGAACTGATATAGTGATCTCATCATCGGTCAGGCTCAGGTCTCCGCGACTCGCTGCCATCGAACCGGAGACGCAAAACGCACAAGGCAAGGCTGTGCTGGCCAGGAAGGTCATGGCTTTCTCGTTTCTCGCCGTAATTATCTCCCTCGTGGCCTGGTGGGCGGCAAAAGGCATTATATTATCGCACGCCGAACGCATTATCGGCTCTACCAGGAGCAACCCCGAAGCCGTTATGGGCAAACTGGCAGGACTTTATGCGATGCAGCTATCGGGACTTGCCTGGACTGCGGCGCTTATTGCGCTAGGGACTCTAGCAGTCACTGCTCTTACGCGAAAATGGATCAGTCTTAATGCCGCCGCGACCGCACTCATCGCATTATCGTTTATCGACCTGTGGTTTTATGCCGATCCGCTGCTTTTCACCACAAACGCGCGGAAATTCTATACTTCCGGGGACAGAATGGCGATAAATATCATCAAAGCCGACAGCGACCGCTTCCGCATACTTCCTATGGACACGGACTCATTTCAATACGCCCAGGGGGTTTTTGACGGGCTGGAGAGCGTCAACGGCTATTATCCCACTTCAATAGGCCGTTACGCAGCCTACGCAGGAGCTATCCAGAACACGCCTGCGTATGTCGGAGTGAGCGCTGATATTACCCGGCATGATTCCCCTTTGGTCGGCCTGCTCAACGTAAAGTATGTGCTATCCACGAAGCGATTGACAGGCAGCCATCTTGCGGAAATCCACGCGGGAAAGTCATTTGTCTACTACAACAGGAACTGGCTTCCGAGAGTTTTCACCGTTCACAGCGCGACACTTGCGGAAAGTCCCGACGCAGCGCTTAAAGAGATAAAAGAGCCGGACTTTGATCCAAAAAAGACGATAATACTCGAAAACAGAAACGTAATTCGCCGGGTTCCGGGCAATCCGGCAAAAGACCGGGCAGTAATTACGTCCTACTCGGATACCAGGCTCGATGTTAAGGCTGATATGGCGTCAAACGGCTACCTGTTCTTCAGTGAGGTATATTACCCACGGTGGCAGGCATGGGTAGACGGAAAACCCGTAAAAGTCCTGTGCGCAGACTACCTGTTCCGGGCGGTATACCTCCCCAAAGGCAAACATGATATAAGAATGGAGTACGTGAACACACCATACCGGACCGGAATGATCCTGTATTTCTCCTCGCTCGCATTCATAGCCGGGATGCTGATAGTGAGAAGAAAACAACGGGATTAGGAAAGCCAATGCCGTCCGGTTCACCCCCACGTGTGTGGGGAATACTAGTTCGTGTAGATTGTTTTGCGCCTTTACATCGGTTCACCCCCACGTGTGTGGGGAATACAGAGCGTCCAAGCAGTGGAACTTGTCCTTGTCCGGTTCACCCCCACGTGTGTGGGGAATACGTTCAGCACCGGTATTTCAGTGCCGGTACTATCGGTTCACCCCCACGTGTGTGGGGAATACTCTGCACTGCTGCGCGAACGAATGCTGACACGCGGTTCACCCCCACGTGTGTGGGGAATACGCGGTTTTAGCGTTCTCTGTGCTCACGGCAGTCGGTTCACCCCCACGTGTGTGGGGAATACAGTCTGGAGGGGCAGCGGGTTCACCGCACTCCCGGTTCACCCCCACGTGTGTGGGGAATACGACGGTGCTTCGCTGGAACTCAGGGAGCACTGCGGTTCACCCCCACGTGTGTGGGGAATACTGACCGGCTGAATGCCAGAAAGAGTGGCGACCCGGTTCACCCCCACGTGTGTGGGGAATACGGTTGAGTTTATGCGTGAAACCACCTGCGAACCGGTTCACCCCCACGTGTGTGGGGAATACTGTGTATTTGCTCGTTCATGATTCTGTCTCCCCGGTTCACCCCCACGTGTGTGGGGAATACGTGACGCCGGCGATCCAATACCCTGCACAGTTCGGTTCACCCCCACGTGTGTGGGGAATACACGGCTGGGGGATGGTCAACGGCAAGTATGTTCGGTTCACCCCCACGTGTGTGGGGAATACGCTGTCGTCCCACGGTTCAGCGGACAATATATCGGTTCACCCCCACGTGTGTGGGGAATACCAAGGCCAGAATTGTGCCTACAGTGACCCTAACGGTTCACCCCCACGTGTGTGGGGAATACTTATAGCAGAGCATATCTACCCGGACAGTCGGCGGTTCACCCCCACGTGTGTGGGGAATACGGCGACACCGTCGCTATCGGGTTTGCGGATGACGGTTCACCCCCACGTGTGTGGGGAATACAACTCCTGCTGCTTTTCCGCAAGCTCGAGCTGCGGTTCACCCCCACGTGTGTGGGGAATACACCTGAGTTGATACAAACCACAACACCCCGGACGGTTCACCCCCACGTGTGTGGGGAATACAGGGCAGAACTCGAAACAGCAGTGCTCAAGGCCGGTTCACCCCCACGTGTGTGGGGAATACAATCACTAGTGCGTGAAAATGAGGAATTGACCCGGTTCACCCCCACGTGTGTGGGGAATACCCAGCGGAAAGATCGGCCGTAGCCTGCATAAACGGTTCACCCCCACGTGTGTGGGGAATACATCTGAAGGAGGAGCAGGGGAAATGAAAACATCGGTTCACCCCCACGTGTGTGGGGAATACTCGTAACTGCTGTGGGATGGGTTCTGGAGGCTCGGTTCACCCCCACGTGTGTGGGGAATACTTTTGTGGCCGCCGCACAGCGCGATTCCAATGCGGTTCACCCCCACGTGTGTGGGGAATACCTGTATCTGTGCCATTTGCCGCTGCAACTCCGCGGTTCACCCCCACGTGTGTGGGGAATACTCTAGGATGACGAATTATTGTCTATCCTCACGAGCATCAAGCCTTCCCAGTCAACAATAGAACGCGATGTTTCACCAAACGTCCTAAATGTATATCCCTGTTCATTATTTGTGCTATATATCATAGTTACCCCACCCCCTTTAGAATGCTCGCAGGCTTTCTGCCACAGCTTATCGCGCACCATGGCTGATACTTTCCCGACAAACACACCTGCCTTCGGTTCGATCAACCATCGGCTGATCTCACCCCGCAATCCGGATGGAACACTCTCAAGTATCAGTACCATCATCTTCCGTCACCTTATCCTGAACTTCCCATGATGGCAGCCACAACTCGGCTGGTAACGCCTCATCGCTATCAAAAAGACTCGTCTCGTCCTCGTCTCCTACTTCTCCAAGAACGAGCTTTATATCAGGAATGATACGGCTGACCAATTTCATCTCTTTGAAAGCATCGCGGCAGGCAAGCCTTACACTTCGTTCAAGCTGCGCAGGTGGGTCTGCCGCCATTTTGAATGCAAGTGGCACAGTAAAGTCCACCTTATATAGATCAGCGATGTCATAGACGAACGACAACTGCTTTCCCGTATGAATAAAACCGATAGCCGGGCTGTACCCAGCCGATAGTATCGCGGCGTGGCACAGCCCGTAAAGACAGGAATTCGCTGCCGATATTGCGCGATTTATCACATCGGCAGCTTGCCAGTTTTGCCTGTCGTAATTTCTACCATTCCAGTCAACACCGGTCTCTGCGCTCAGCCTGGAATAAGCCTGTCTTACTCTTGCGCCTTCCATACCTCTTAACGCATCGACCGTGGTTTCCTCTGGAATTTCCTCTTCAAAGCGCATCCTGTACATTCTTTTCACGACTTGAAGACGGCTTGTTTCGCTTGAAGCGAGCCTTGCCTGCCTCAACAGTCGATTTGCGCTTCTCGTGCCTCCTATCCCGCAGGCATAGAACCGCACATTTTCCTCTCCGCACCATATTACAAGGCAATTATTGTCTGCCAGAGCATTGATGGCTGCATGCGTGATCGTCGTTCCCGGACCGAGCATCAAAACAGCCAGGCTAGCCACCGGTACAGGCGTCATGCTATCAGCGTCATGTATAGCTATGGCTTGATCATGTTTATCTATCTTCGCATGCTCTACATACAGAAACGAAAGCGAGTCCTTGATCTTGGGCAGCAGGTGCAAGTCTTTGAGTTTAGTATCACGAGTCATAATACTACCTCACCGGCGCAATGGAAAGCAGCCCGAACCCAAACCCTTTCGCTGAACCGATGCCTGACTCCAGCGTTTTCAAGAACAATTCCGGGTCTGTTATCTGCAGTATGCCTTCGAATATCACAGACAGTAAAACCGCGTCTTTCCCCTTAGCCGTAAGGCTCTTCTGCTTACCGTCCGCTCTCGCTATCGCGTTCAGCACGGTAAATCCGCCGTGTTCGCCTTTTTTCCTCAGCCATTCATATTGTTCTTCCTCTTTATAGAGCCCTTCACGCTTTCCATCGCGCTTTACGGTCGGATTTGCCCTGAGCCGGAAGCCCAACCTCTGGCCTGTTTCAAGAGCGAACTGGACTTCCTTCAATTTAGGCTCATCGACCTGGTAATTGCCGGGAACAGTCAGTTTCGTCCAATCGGGGCGCAATTTCGACTGCACCAACGCGCAGAGTTTGCAGCCTCCGTTCGTTTCATCTACACGGAAGAGCACTCTCGCGTTCTTCCAGGATTCCTCATCATCCCCGAACGCCTTACAGAGTGTGCGGTGCATCTGATAAGGGTCGTAAATCTCAGACTGCACCTGTTTACAGCGCGGGTTGAGCTGAAGCATGGACAAATACATCAGGACTCACCTCCTGCCGGGGTATTGACAGTGTAAGAATGCACGCGGCGGAACCCATACTGCCTTGCCTGGTTCATCTGCACCACATCCTGCCGCCAAAGCTCGCCATTTGCCGTTTCGATCATTACAGCCAGCTTTTTCGGACGAAGATCGCTGCGGTCTTCCTTGCATGAACGCAGCCACGACCACTCATACTGCTCCAACGCTTCTTCTATACTACTGTAGTCATCAATAAACCTCTCCAATACCGGCCTTGTAGGCACACAGGCCTTTCGTCCAAGAAATATCGGCCATTTCGGCTCTCTTAGGGCGGCTTCGCACTTCGACAGCAGCCCATTGAAGCCGTCTTTTTCTTCCAACGCCGCCAAAAACGAGGCGTCTTCCAGATAATAACGAGGAGATACTATCGTCGATGGTGTCACATCGGGAGAATTTTTAAGTTTGTCAAGCGATTTCGCTGTTGCCCCCATGTGACGGTAAGAGCCTTCGGCTGTGGGAAGAAAACCGCTCACGGTCTGATAGTCCTGCACCACACGCCCGGCGTTTTCCACCCGGACGCCGAAGCGCAGCCCTGCATCGAGCTCATTTTCCAGCCGTGGGTCGCGCATTGGGTAGCCAAGAGCGCAGCCAAGCAGCCCAACTATACCTGACTTGGTCGGCTCCGTCCCGGTATCGCGGACATCCCACCGCGATCTCTCCCCCCAGGACTGCCAAACCCCCTCCAGCCTGAGCAGAAGCACCGGTCTACCCATTTAGGATCACACCCTTCACCTGCTCACACAAGGCATTCATGTCAGAGACTTTGGTGACACCCACGCCTTCGATGGTGCATTCCGGGTATTCCGGCGCAAGCAGGAAACGAGCTTTCGATTCCAGGTTGAAACCTTTTGTCAAGGCCGAAATGTGCTTTGTGAGTTTGTTTATGGAATCTTTTACGAGTCCTCCGTCAGCGGCGTATCTCGCGGGCTCTGCAAATGCGTTAGCGTAATTGACAGGAGTATTGTATGGCCTCACTTCGACAAGTACCGCAGCCGGGAGCTGATTTGCGCCGAAAGTGTTCTGCTTACCGGATGGAGTCGTAAAGACGGCGCTTTTCAGCAGTGCGCCAACTGCCCGCGCAGCGAGATCGGAGGCATCGTCTTTCTCGTTTTTGGAAATATCTTTTCTCCCTGCGCACTCACCCGTGAGATTTGCAACGAACCCTTCGAAATCTATCGAGAAATACTTGTAATAACAGGCGGAATTGAACTCCACATCGCCTATCATATCGGCTCCGGCATCTTCCTCGATTTCGCTTGTCCCTTTCAGGTCGTCCACGGCTGTAAAGTAGTCATATTCGTGCTCGACTTTATGAGTGGAGATGGCGTGTGCCACCTGCGCGGAGGCTTCGCAGTCTCTGAAGGCCTCTGAAGTAATCATCCTGCCGAATAACGCTATATCCACGCTGACCGGGCGATAACCTAACGGTCTGGCCTTCTCCTGATAGCTGGTCTTGTCCGCCTCGAACTTTTCGGGCGTCCCGGCTGCCAGCGCTGCCTCTTTCAGCACCTCCGTAACGGCGTCGATGTCCTTATCAGTAAGAAACATCGTCTGAGCCGTCGCATACTTGCCGTCTTTATCCGCTTTCTGCTCCGAATTTTTGTTGTTGCCGAAGCCGGATGCCTTCCTGGCGGCGATTTCAGCCAACTCCGCCGGGACTCCGCCTGCGATGAGCCTTTCCCGCACGAGTTCCGGCAGCCGCCGGGTACGATTGGCTAGATGACCATTCATCTCCTGCTGGAATATGCCGGACCTGCGGATGCTCCGCTTCAGACACTGGCTGGATATACGCGCCCGCTTCCAACCTCCGAAAATAGCCTCCTTAGGGCTTCCGGTATCGTCCCTGTTCAGGTTTGAAGGTGAATGGTTCTGAAGTATATGAATTTCGATAAGCATTTTAATAATCTCCTTGTATGTGGTCTTGTTTTTCGTCCGATTCCGGTTTCTCGTCGCTGGACTTGAAAACCGGTGCATAATAGCTGCGCGCCCAGCTCTTCTGAGTGGGCTTTTTACTGCCGTTCCAGCGCTTTATATCGCGCAACAACTGCGGCCAGTTGATACTTAATGCAGGGTCTTTCTCAGCGATTACACGCTTTGTCATCTGCCTGAGTCTGAACGAAAGGCTTCCGCCAAGCTGCGGGTCGAAATCGGCATCGAGAAGGATGCCGAACCTGCGGTCGAATGTCTTTTCTGCAGATTCCACATCGCATATCTTCTTTTTAAGCCGGTACAGCGTGTAACCGAAATTGCCGTTAGCCGGCTTCGTCTCAGCTTCTTTATCAGCAAAGCACTCGATACTGGCTTTGTCCGATGCAAACAGCGTCGAAATGACGAAATAGGCCTCTTCGTCTTTGAACGTACCATCATTCAGACGTGTGATGGGACGTCCGCCAAGCAGGTGGAAGAACCAATCGATGTTTCTCGATTCCGCGATTGTATTCCCCGCGTTTCTGCGAAGCATGGCAGCCTTGCCTCTGTCGCCATTCAGATGCTTCGCCAGATCACAGATAAACTTCAGATCGTAAGCAAGGTAATCATTTTGGGTTTCCTCTGGAACAACCGGAGTATCAGTCGGTGTTTCGATCACTGCTCATTTCCTCCTTGTTTTGGACTTCTTTCTCGCCGCTTTCTCTTCCGGGCTCAAAAACACGCCATTTATAGAAGATTGCAGTTGCCGTCCGGCTTCAGCCTGACGCCGGATATTCTCTGCGTAGGTGTCCAAATCCTCCGATGCGGTATGGAATGCTTCCATAGCGGCCTTTTTCTCGTGAGTGCGCCACTCGTCCTGAAGCGCATATTTAGCTTCGGCCAATTCATCCTCAGAATGCTTGGCCATCTCCTTTAGCAGGTCATTGTAGTGAGGTCGAAGGTGCGACCAGTATTGCCGCCTGGCGTTGGCAATCACCGACTCGAACGCATTCGAGTTGCCCGCGCCGTCCCTGGGGTAGAGATGCTTTATCGCTTTTCTCAGCGCGTATTCTACCTTGTCCGCTTCGTCGATAAAGTCCTGCGCAAAGATTGCGTGGTTCTGACCTATGACCAACTCTACAGGAACGGAAAGGACTTCCTTTTGCCACTCGAAGACTTTCATCTTCATATCGGTCCGCATACCATAGACGGCAAAAGAGAACGGTTTATCCTTGTGGCTATATAACTCCTGGAACTGGTCGACAATCAGCGGACGGGAGAATTTCACTTTGGCATCCGAAGATTTATATGCGTTATCGTTCAAGAGCGCGAGCGGCCCGGTGTCGCGCCAGATCTCCCTGCCGTCCTGCGGTCTCATCACCAGCGCCCCTTTTTCTGAGTACTTATACGGCACATTGGGGTCGGTCCATGCGAAGTTGCAGGATGCTCCTGCCTTGAATCTCATCGTCTGGACGAGAACATCGCACTCCTCGCCTGACATGGAACAGACTCCAGAGTTACCAGGAATGAGCTGTATCAGCCTTGGCCGCCAGGTCAATGCTTCCGGCAGGCTTGCACCCGCGCACCGGCCGTCGGTCTTTGGCGGCAGCGGGTTCCTCCATGCAGGCGGAGCATCGCCTGATAACCCGGTATTCCCGACAAAGCAGTTCAGGCAGATGGTCTCGAACAGGTTCTCTCCCCTGACAAGCACATACCAGGGTGGAGCGCCGTTGATGGACGGAGCCAGTCCCGCGCCGCCTGCGGTCATAAACGGCGCAATCGTAGTAAGAAGCCTGGCCGCCGCGGCTGGGGATACGCTGAACTCCATTTCACCGTAGTGGTGAAAGTGAGTTGCTGCCGTCCCTGATGGGACGCATGATAGAAGCCCGGAAAGTGGCTTTACCGGGCTGTCGACATCAGCCATCTGCAGGAATGGCCTTTTGGCGTCGAACAGATCGAAGTAGGGACCGTTTACTTCGAAATATTCATCTATCTGCGCGGGGTCGAAATGACCGGTATTCAGCAGGTCCCTCAGGCCGAAACTGTCGCGGCTGTCATAGAGGTGAAAAACATCCATAACGAGCGCAACGAGCAGTCGGGAAAGGCCGAATTCCACTATCGGCAGCGGATCGGATATTTCCGATATCTTGTCCGCCAAGCACAAAACATCGCGGAGATTCATCTCCACTAACTCATTGTCCTGGACTACATGAATCCAGGGTTCTTTTAGTAGGTTAAAAGTCTTATTCATTGGCACCCAACCTCCACTCCCAAAATATCATCCACAGTTATCTCGAAATTCTTGCCTTGCCGTATCCCCCTCCATTTGCTGTCGATGAGCGGGATCACGGTTGTCCGGCGAAGCCACTTAGCGTCTGAAAACAGAGGTCCATATCCGTCCGCCGGTTGAGCATCTCTGATCCAGGAAGACGGAATGTCCACTTTGTTAAGGAACAGCTCTTTAAGCACATCTTTCGGGGGAGTTTTCTTCTTATGCGCCGCTGCAATCAGCACTGGGTCTTCCAGCAGCATAACCGGGCAGGTATTGCTGTCCAGCCGCGTGCTCGTGTTGAAGTAGCTGGCCGTATCTCCATCGGACTCATTCCTTAATATAGCGGCGTTTGGCCTTACAAGAGAGAACTCTCGATCAGAAGGGAGCGGTATGAGGCATAAGGACGCTTTTCCTGCGCTCATTTCTTTCTTTATCTCAGCCTCAGCGTCAGCCAGCCGCTGTATCCGCTCCGAAACCATACTGCCTATAACGCACCTATCCCCGTAGCAATCATCTATCAGCGGCCTGAAATCATCCGGGAGGTTGAACACATTCCGGTTTTCAAGAATCGCCATTGTACGAAGAAGCGCTGATTCTCCGTAAACATATTTCGAGTCCCCCAGCGTACGGTCCGGCATAAGTATATGAAGTGTATCTTTCAGATGCGGCGGGCGAAAAGCATCGGTTTCTCTATGCCGCCAAAGCCTGCCTGTCCGCTGAAGTAATAGGTCGATTGGGGCAAGCTGTGAGATCATGACATCGAAGTCCAGGTCGATGCTCTGCTCGACGACTTGAGTGGCGACAAGCACTGCTTTCGTTGGCCGAGTCCCTTTCTCTACAGCCTTTTTGCCGAACAAGCCGATTCTTCCCTTGTCCTTACTTCCTCCTATTTGTTCTTCTATTTCATTTCTTCTCCATGCAGGGAACCTTGCATGGAATAGATAGCGTTCTTTTTCGTCGGGAAGCAGTTCCTTTAGCTCTTTATAGACGGCCTGGGCATGCTTTACGGTGTTCACCAGCACACATGCGCAGCCGCCATCCTTTACCAGCTCAACTGCCAGATCAGCGGCGGCTTTTGGATCATCCAGCATACCCGGATGCTGCTCCACCAGCACTTTTCGAGTCTTTTGCCCTTCGACAGATATGGATTTTGTCTCACTCCCATCCATCGGGACTATGGTAATGAGCGGGTACGCGGGACAATCATCCGGTTTTCCCTGATATGCCTCGATCAATCGCTCTTTCTGCGGCTTTGAAAGCGTGGCTGAGAGCATAATTACGGGTATTTTGAGCGTCCTGCACCATTCGAGGAGCCGTTCGAGGATAACCGTCATATACTCATCGTATGCGTGGACTTCGTCGATAATAAGCGTCTTCGAGGAGATTCCAAGCAGCCGCAGGAAGCCGTGCTTTACGTTCAGCGCAGCCATAAGGACCTGATCGATTGTTCCGACGCCTTCCGGCGCGATCAATGCCCGCTTCGAGGGGCTGAACCACTCACGCGCGAGTAACTGTTCTTCATTCGGGTCATCACCGAACGTATCCGGGCCGTTATCAGGCGAGGTATTATCGATCAGCCACGCCATCCCATGCACCAGCCGAGGAGCACCGACAGCGGGGCGACGATTGGACAGGAATTCGCTATATCTATGGTGCATCTGGTTGCTTGTAGCCATAGTTGGAAGCGCGATATAGGTCCCTTTAGTGCCGTATTTTCTCCTCCAGCACTCGGCGATATATATCGCGGACTCCGTTTTGCCTTCTCCCATAGGCGCTTCGATGATAACAAGCCCCGGAGGAATACCTTTTATGCAGGATTCTTCGATAGTCCTCTGTGACGGCTTCAGCTCTTGGATATCCGGCCAGATGTCACGAAAAGAAGGGGTCTCATTCCCTTGGATTGGGCTGACCGGCTGGTCCAACTGAAGCGTCTCGACAGCGCGGGCTGCATTTACCTGTGCATTCTGCCAGTATTCCTGGGGTTTCAAGTTGTTGTCGATGAGATGATAGCGGAAAAGCTCTTCGTTTGATGCGATCCAGTCCGACAGGACAGTCAGTCCGATCAGTTTGACTCCGGTGGAGCTTGAATTGCCGAAAGCGGGCGGGGAAAACGGTTCACTATGCAAATTAAGTGCATCCGCGACTATCTCGGCAAGCTGCAGACGAATGCCTTCCCAGGTGTTGTAATCGGCTGGATGACCGCAAGGCTTCGGCTTAAAGTTTCCGTGGTGGCTTCGAAGCACCGCTTCTGCGAGTTTTGCGGCATATTCGCCCCAGTCCAGATCGGCACTGGTCAAATATCTGTATACCCAGTCTCCAGACATCGATTCATGCCTGAATCCCTCGCCACGCTGTTCCTGAAACTCCGAATCTGCTTTCCCTATATCGTGGAGCGCCGCCAGATACATTGTCCATAGAGGTGGAATATCTTCGGGGCAGCCAAAGCAGTTTATAAGCTGCTCGCACACAGCAGCGGTATCCAGCAGATGACACCAGAGGGGGTGAGGCGGGTTCGATTTCGCCCACAGTATCCTTACAATATCGCGATCAGTAATCTTTGTGTCCATATATTCACCTTCATCTTTTCCATAACGCATATCTTATGACTGCAAGCACATCTGATAGGCATTGTAGCATATATCAACTGACAAACAGTGTCAGCAGTACCAGATAGACATAATATAAATATTTATCAGACTGCTTTCCACTGAAGCTAAGTTGCGTTGCTGCCAGAAGTGAAGGGAAAACTCCTATAGTTCATACTGAATAGTTATACAAAATTTCGCCTGCTTCCTTGCTGCCTATCCTGCCCTTTGGTATAATTCATGGGAAATGATGGAAGGCCATACACTTAAGGTTCTTGAATATGATAAGGTTGTGAACGCGCTTGCGGAGCACACCGCCTGTTCGCTCGGCCGGGAGCGTGCGCTTGCGCTCGTCCCGCAGACGGATGTCGACTGGATCGAACGAATGCAGTCGGAGACTTCAGAAGCTCGCGGAATACTCCTTTCAAATGGAAGCATCCCACTCGGCGGGATAACGGATATCCGGCCTTCTATTTATAAAGCCGAGCTTGGATCGATGCTCACGCCGGTGGAACTCCTCAGTGTGGCTCATACTTTAGGTTCTGGCAGAAGACTTCGAGGGTTCCTTGTAAAAAGAAAAGACGAATTTCCGCTTCTCGGAGAGATCGCTTCCAGGATGTCTACCTTCGACGATATAGAGAGAAACGTCGCCCAGTCGATAAACCAGGGCGGCGAAATACTCGACTCAGCCAGCCCCGCTCTCGCCCGTGTTCGTTCTGACATCAAGTCGAAGCATTCGAAGATTATGGAGCGGCTGAACTCGATTGTCCAATCGGCACAGTATAAAACGGCTCTCCAGGATCCTGTCATAACTCAGCGCAGCGAACGCTACTGCGTACCGGTGAAGATCGAATATCGCGCGCAAGTCAAAGGGATTGTTCACGACTCAAGCACTTCAGGAGCAACGGTCTTTGTCGAGCCTGAGCAGATAGTCGAGCTTGGAAACGACCTGAAGCATCTTGCCTCAAAAGAGTATGAGGAAGTAGAGAAGGTCCTGATAAAACTGAGCCGTGAAGTAGCTGCCTCCGCGCAGAATGCGCTTTCGACGCTCGAAGTCATAGGCCATCTGGACTTCGTTACGGCGAAAGCAAAGCTTTCACTTGCAATGAACGCGACTGAGCCGATTCTGAACAAAAACGGCTGGATGAGACTCGTGCAGGCTAGACACCCACTTCTTCATGGTGATGTAGTGCCGATAGACATCGAGCTTGGCCGCAGGTTCAAGGCGCTCCTAATTACCGGACCGAACACGGGAGGCAAGACCGTCACTCTGAAGACAGTCGGGCTCCTTACGCTGATGGCGCAGTCCGGGATGCATGTTTCCGCCGGTGTAGGGACAGAAGCAGCTGTCTTCGACCAAGTGTTCGCGGACATCGGTGATGAGCAGAGCATAGAGCAGTCTCTATCCACTTTTTCGGCGCATGTACGAAATATCGTAGACGTCGTAAGGGGTATCCGGCCTAACTCTCTCGTCCTATTCGACGAGCTTGGAGCAGGTACGGACCCTGCAGAAGGCGCTGCGCTTGCCAAGGCTATTCTTGAGCATCTGCTGGACAAGGGTACCCGAATGATCGCGACCACACACTATGGTGAGTTGAAAGAATTCGCATTCGCCCGCGAAGGCATTCAAAACTCCAGCGTGGAATTCGACCCGGAAACCCTTCGTCCGACTTACAGGCTTATGATGGGTGTTCCCGGCAGCAGCAACGCATTTGCGATAGCGTCCCGGCTTGGTATGCCTGATGATATTATAAAGCAAGCTGAAGATGCGCTTTCCGGCCGCGAGAATGGCACAGACGAGATTATCCGGCGTATCGAAGAAAACCAGCGAGCTGCCATGGAAGACCGGCACCAGGCAAAGAAATCTTATAACGAAGCTGAGTCACTCCGGCTTCGTTACGAAGAGGAAATCCGAAAGCTCCAGGCAGCGAGAGCCAGAGCAGAGGATGAAGTCCGTATCCAGGGCAAACAGGTTATAGAACGCTACACCAAAAAGCTGGAAAAATCACTTTCTGAACTCTCGAAGATCAGCCGTGAAGGCAGTCGTTCAGAGCAGATCAAAAAAGACGCAAGAGAGTCCATCGAAAAGGTCCGCGACGAGCTTATCATACAGCCTGAGCCCGAGGAAGACCTTCCGGTAGAAGGCGTGGTCTTCAAAAAGGGCGATAATGTGCGAATTGCGAACCTGAACCAGGAAGGCGTGCTTGTGGATGATATCCGAGACGGCGAAGCGCTCGTGATGATCGGCGTAATGCGCGTAAACGTCCCGGAAGCATCCCTCAGGCCATCCAGGGGCAGTAAAAAAGAAGAGCATGCTCCTGAACCGACCGGAATGAGCGTAACGCTCACCAAGGCCGCAAATATCTCCGGTGAGATAAACCTGATCGGCCAGCGCGCTGAACAAGCGCTGTATAAGCTCGAAAAGTATCTCGACGAAGCGCAGGGAGCTGGGCTGTCCCAGGTCCGCATAATCCACGGCAAGGGTACCGGCGCGCTGAAGCTCGCTGTCTGGCAATTCCTGAAGGGCCATCCGGCGGTGGAGTCATACAGACTCGGAGAACAGGCAGAAGGCGGCGCAGGCGCTACCATTGTGGCGCTTATCTGAGGGTGAAGGGGATTGCGGATTGAACGATAAACTGATTCGTGCGGCGGCAGAGGCAAGAAAGAACGCATATGCACCTTATTCGAAGTTCCCGGTGGGTGCAGCGGTACTTACATCCAGCAACCGCATCTTTACCGGCTGCAACATCGAGAATGTCTCTTTCGGCCTTACGATCTGCGCGGAACGAGTCGCAATAGCGAACGCTGTAGCAGCAGGGGAACAAGAAATCGAGGCTATAGCAGTTGTTGCGGACGGAACTCCATCTAGCCCCTGCGGCGCATGTCTCCAGGTAATACAGGAGTTCGCCTCAGGCAAATCTCTGACTATCATATCTGCAAATACTAGCGGCTCTGTTATCGTAAGGTTGCTTTCAGACTACATGCCCTACGGGTTTACGGACTTCAAGCCCGACGGAGATCTTTAATGATTATCAGAGGCATCAAACCAGATGAGTTCGACACATGTCTCGATCTATGGGACAAATCTTTTGTAAATACATCACGCAGTTACTTCAAACGATACTTCTATGGAGACCCCTGGTTTACTCCTGAATACACTCGCGTCTGCGAGGATGAAGGCCGCATCGTTAGCGCCGTTCAGATTGTCCGCCGCGAGGTCAGGTGCGGGAGTTCTACGCTTGTTATGGGCGGAATCAGTAATGTCGGCACTCTTCCCGGGTCTCAGGGAAAGGGATACTCGTCAGCAACGATGAGAGATGCCATCGAGGTTATGTTCGATGCCGGAATGGATTTTTCTATGCTGTTCACAGGCATCAATCCCTACTACGAGCGCCTCGGATACTGCACAATCGACTTTCCTGTCGGTGCATCAAGCCCAAAGCCCCGCCTGACGCCAGCCGATACGCCGTACTCAGTGCGGCCATATGACAACAAGGACGCCAAAGCCGTAGTTTCTATCTACAACGAGTTCAATTCCGATATAGCACTGTCCACAATACGCACTCCCGGCTATTGGAGCGGGTTTGCGATAAACCCTGAAGCCGAACACTTCGATATTTGGGTAGCTGAGTGCGATGATGAGATAGTGGGTTATGTTGCAGGACATGCTTACAGAAACTCTTATCAGATTTCAGAGGTTTGCTGCCGCGAGGCACATGAGACTTCGCTCAGGCCACTTATGCATAAAGTGTGGGATCTTGCTACACAGGTGCATGCTGAAGAACTCATATGCCGTCTGTCTTATTACAGCACAATCAACACTGCTATTGCAGAAATCGCCTTACCTCTTAAGCCCAAAACGTGCAGTTATATGATGTTGAAAGTTTTGAACCTGCGTAATATGTTCGAACGGCTGCTGCCTGAGCTTTCTAAGCAAGCAGCGAATGTACGAAGTGAGGCGCTGTTGACAATCACGGTAGACGGCATCGGTGACATCACTCTCGACATTTCACCCGGTCATGTTGCCGTTTCGGAACATCAATCAGAGTTGAAGATCGGGCTTACCCAATATCAGCTTCTAGATCTTGTCTTCGGTTATCGAAATCCAGCCGAAATTCTCCCAGCGCGGCCCGGCGCGGAGATGCTTGCAGCTGTCTTTCCTAAGAGAACGCCGGTATTTTATCTCATAGATTCGTTCTGAGGACGTAAATCAACGCTTAGTCTCCTGTTATGAACGGTCTGATTGCAGTTGGTTTACCGTTCGTTCTAATCCCCTATATCTTTAAGCTTTCTCCAGAGTGTTGTCAAGCCAATTCCAAGCACTTCCGCTGCACGTGTTTTATTACCTCCTACACTTCTCAATACTGACCTAATATGTTCGCGTTCTACCTGATCCAGGGTCAGGTATTTTGTTGAGCAGTGCCGCAAGTCCGTTCCCAGCATATATTCGGGCAGGCATTCCGGCGTAATCACACCTTTCTTGGCCAGCAATGCGGCTCGGGTGACAACATATTCCAGTTCGCGGACGTTCCCGGGCCAATCATATTTCAGAAAATAGTCTAGACATGTCACATCCAGTTTCATATTGCACAGATTAAGCTTACTGCATTGATCCCTAAGAATTGCGCGAGCCATAGGCAGGATGTCCTCTCGGCGGTTCCGAAGAGGAGGAATATTGATCTGTATCGAGCTCAACTGGTAGTAAAGTTCACTGCGAAACTTCCCCTGCCTGACCAATTCAGCCAATTCAGTCTCACTGGAAGCAATAATCCTCACGTTTGTCTGCCTTGGAACAATTTCGCCCAACCGCACGACTTCACCAGACTCTATGGCTCTCAGTATTTTTAGCTGTGCGGCAGGAGATGTGTGTTCAATCTCATCAATAAGCACAGTACCACCATTACCGGCTTCAAGCAGACCGGCTATTTCGTGGTCAACTCCGGGAAACGCACCTGCTGCGTGTCCAAAGAGTTCGCTATCCAGAAGTGTTCCCGACAAGACACCGCAGTGTATAACCTGCAATGGTGCCGCTGCACTATGAGACAATCGACAAAGCATACGAGTAATATAATGCTTTCCTACACCCGCTTCTCCTGTTATGAGGACTGGAGATATGAGTGGTGCAGCATGTGTTACCTGTTTGATTATCCTTTTGTAAGATTCGCTGCAACCTAGAGGCACCTCTGTTCCGCTGTGGCTTCTATGCATATCCGAACGCTGTTTGCGCTGGTCTTCAAGCTCGACATTCTTCTGCATTAGTTCCGCAGTCAATCTTTTGATCTTCCCTTGAATATCATCAGCCTGGAAGTACTGTAGATAAGGTTCCAATTCCGTACCCCAAGTGTCTGCGTCTGCTCCTACCGCCACGCAGTGGTCGTCGCCCTTGCCTTTGCACTCACGCTCAATGAAGTAGACCGGTTTATCGACACAACACGACACATATCCAGTGGAATAGCCTGTGTTGACCCAGCAAACAGGATGAGATGTAATGCCAATTTCGTCCATGTAGTATTCAGCCGCCCCGGAATTATACCAGATTACCTCCATTTGGTAGCGGCCATTCTCTGTGTCCAGCAAAGGCGCTGTCCCGACTACCTTTCCAATCCCCTGCATACTCTGCAGCCGCATCCCTGCCTTTAGTAACTCTTCCAGACTATCCCATTGAAAAAGACGCTTCATTGCCTGAGCATCAACCTGCCCCCAAAAGTAACCATACCTTGTGAGTATTCGTCTGGCATGCTCTGCACCGACCATATCAAGAAGATCTCTTACAAACTGAACGAACGCGCGCAAATCGCTCACTATCAGCCGACGGTCTAGAAACATGAGCTGCGCTTTTGAAAAACCCACTAGTTCATTCAACTTAAGGTCTGCTGCTCTCACCCTTTTGCCTCCTGGCTATTCCATAACGGTATTATATAGAGTTCAATATGAAATAGCAATTTGCCTTGTTTCTAGTGCTGTGCTACCATCACATTGTGGGCCATAAAGCAGGCTTAATGATGGAGGCTAATATGGATGAGAGTGGGTTGGCTGCAGCATTCTATGGCACAGCGAGAATAGGAAAACACGGACAGATAATAATCCCCGCCAAGGCGCGAGCTGAACTCGGGATCAAAGAGGGGGACTGGCTGTTTATAATAAGGCACCAGTTATCAAAAGGGGTTGTCCTTATGAAGATCGATGCCTTGAAGGACTTTTCCTGATGCATGCTATGTAAAGAACTGCATTCGCGTCTGATTGTTGTTGGAGTTGTAATGATGAAAAAGATGATTGTATTGATTTGCGCAGCACTTTTTGTCGGAACGCCTTTATATGCGAGCACAGATACCCCTGTTGTGCTTGATTTCGGCAGTGTGACAGAGATGGCGGCGAGCCGAAGCCTGATTGTGAATTCCGCCAAACAGAATATCGAGACCGGACGCCAGGCATTGAAGGAAGCCAAGGGTTACCAAGCTGGCAAAATCGGAATAGCGGCTGAGTATCTCAGGCTGAATGATATTATCTCTATTGCCAGTCCTTCAGTAACTATTCCATCTCAGGTGCCGGTGTTGGGCGGCCAATCATTAGCGGTGCCGCCCGTGGAAGTTGCTCCGCAGGACCTGATACATTTGAGACTGGAAGCTGGTTATCCCATCTATACAAGCGGCATGTTGGACTATGCGGCAGCCCAGGCTGAAGCCGGCGTAAGCGCTTACGAAGCGCTTGCCGGCGACACAACCGCAAACGTAGTATATCAAGCCAACTCGATATTTCTGGCTGCTCTATTGACCAGGCAGGTTATCGATGTCAATCAACAGGCACTGGACTCCTACAAGAAGCATTTAGATGATGCTCAAAAGGCTTACGCTGCTGGTGTGGTCGCCAAATACGACGTTATACGCGCAGAGACAGCCGTAAAGGAGCAAGAAAAAAGACTCACAGAGTCAAAAAACCAGCATGAACTTGCATTAGCAGCGCTTCGTAGTATTTTATTACTTCCTCAAGACACTGCAATCCAACTCAATGCCGCTTTATATGAAATATCGGAACCATTACCGCTTGCGCAGGCTCAGAACCAGGCTATGAGCGAAAACAGCCTGCTGAAAGCGCTTGGGTTTAAGGCTCAGTCAGAGATGTCCGCGGAGAAGTTCGAAAAGGCCAGCGCGAAGCCTCAGGTGACCGGCATAAGTGAAGCTGAACTGCTCAGGGGAAACATAGCTCAAACAGACCCGGCATGGACTGTCGGAGTAAGAGTGACAATGGATATATTCAATGGCGGAGTGACCAAGGCCAAGGCCGCTCAAAAAGCGTCAGAACAAAAGCAAACGCTTCTTGACAAGGAAGAAACGCAGAACCAGATCAAGCTGGCTATTCAAAGTTCATACCTCGATATGGATTCCGCAAAAAGCGCACTTGAATCATCACGAAAGGCAAAGGAGTTGGCCCAAGAAAGTCTCAGGTTAGCTAGAAAGCGATTCGAAGTCGGTACAGGCACAAGCCTGGAAGTAATTGACGCAAACGTAGCGCTATCATCCGCCGATTTAGGCATATGCCAATCTACATATATATTGGAACGGGCATACCTGACTCTGCACCGATATATGGGGGACATAATCGAGGTGAGTAAGGAGATGAAGCAGTGATGAGATCAGCAAGCCGAAATTTCAAGGCAGCGGTCATAGGAATTGCCCTGGTTATCGCGCTATTGATTGCAATGATCGCGCTCATCAAACACAATTCGCCCCGAGTTGCGATTCCTGCAAAGAACGCGAACAGTTATGCAACTCTTGAGGGAACTCTGGAGGCTGACGAGGTTGATGTCTCATCGAAAATCCCCGGCAGAATCAGCGTATTGAACCTCGATGAGGGTGATCCTGTCAGGGCGGGTGAGACGCTCGTGGTACTAGAATCGAAGGAGACCAGCGCGAAGGTCGAACAGGCTTCGGGAATGTATCAGGCTGCACAGGTTCAGCACTCACAAGCCCGAATTGCAGTGGATTTACAGTCAAAAACCGTTCAGGATCAGGTCGAGCAGGCAAAAGCCGGTTATAAAGCTGCAAAGGCCAAGCTTGCTATGGCTTTGAATGGTGCGCGCAAACAGGAGATCGAGGCGGCTCAGAAGGCAGTCGAACAGGCAACCGCGGCTTACGAAACAGCAAAACGCACATACGATAGATTTAACGGGCTGTATAAGGATGGAGTGATTCCTGAGCAAAAAGAAGATGAGATCGCGTTCCAATACAAATCGGCTAAAGCCCAGATGGAGGCTGCGCAGGCAAAACTGAGTCTTGTTAAGGAAGGCGCGAGGCCGGAGGAAATCCAACAGGCACGCGAAGGCGTAAAGGCAGCTCAGGCGGCTCTGCAACTTGCTCAGGATAGTGCACTGCAAGTGTCTCTTCGCGCGCAGGATGTTGTCGCTGCGTCATATAAGGCTTCAGCAGCGAAAGGACAGCTCAATGAAGCCCAGGCATATCAGGATGAAACCAGGATCGTATCGCCAATTACTGGTTATGTGTCGCAGAAAATGTCCGAGACCGGCGAAATGGTATCCGCCGGTTTCCCGGTGCTTACACTGGTTAAGAGCAAGGACTTCAAGGTTAAGGTATTCGCGGATGAGTCCAAGTTCGGAAAATTGCAGTTGGGTAACGATGTCCAGGTGATAATCCCAGCCCTGAATAACAAGAAAATACGCGGTAGAGTTGCCCGGATATCGCAAGCAGCGGATTTCGCTACAAAGAAAGCAACTAATGAGCAAAACTCTTACGATGTCAGATCGATAGAAGTTGTTGTCCGCATTACGGAGGATTGTCCTGAACTGAGAACCGGCATGACTGCACGAGTCCGTTTGCCATATATGCAGAAAGTCGGAAGATAATGAGCGCAGTTGAACATGTAAATCCGGATTATCCGAATCATGGTCTGAACATTACCGCACTGACAATCGGATACGCCTGGTTCATATAACTTGCCCAGGGGAATGGAACACGCTATGTTACGAACAATATGGAATGTTATGCTGCGGGAATTTCGTGCTATATTTCATTTGCGCAGCATGTTTGCCCTTGCGATTCTTGTTCCGATTGCTTACGCATTGTTCTTCGGAACAGTCTATTGGAACAAGAAAGTGACAAATCTCCCTGTTACAATAGTGGATCAGGATAATTCAGCCCTGTCACGCGAGATCACAAGGGGCATTCTGGCATCAGAGACATTCCGGTTGGCGCAGTACAGCGATTCTACAGATGATTTTCCAGCGCAGGCAGCAACAGACAAGTCCAATATATCTTTTGTCTTCCCCTATCATTTCGAGCGAGATGTAAAATCGGGGCGAGGCAGCAAAGTGGCTGTGTGGGTTGACGCGAGCAACATACTTATCGGCAATGTCGCCATCAACAGCGCATCATCGATCATCGGTACATACTCTGTGGGTGTCGATATAAGAAAATCACTGCTGCGAGGAAGAGCATCCGCGAGTTCAGCGATGTCGGTTGTCCAACCTGTTCGATCAGAAAGCAGAGTATTGTTCAATCCGTCTTTGAACTACAACTATGCAAACTTCATGCTGGTCGGGTTCGTCGTCGTATCAATCCAACTGTTGACGGTTCTTTTGGTAGCTCGATGCGGAGCAAGGGAATTTGAAGATGGCACACTTGCCAGGCTCAGGTCGATCACACATTCACCGTTGGCAGTAATCATCGGAAAAGCCATACCATATATAATCATAATGCTCCCCGTCTCAATGCTGGCACTGGCTATCCCTACCCTAATGGTAGGCGCTCCCATGATCGGTGATCTGTGGCTGCTGACAGGGATGACTGCGTGGTTCCTTTCTGTCTGGATCTTATTTGGAATAGGTCTTTCATCACTGATCGGTGATTCCCTGATGACGACGGAAGTGTTCGCGGTAGTGGTAATGCCATCCTATCTGCTTTCCGGCAATACATGGCCGGTTTTCGCAATGCCGCTTGTTATGCGTATCGTCGCATACTCATTGCCATTAA
This sequence comes from Armatimonadota bacterium, assembly GCA_039680575.1. Lineage (GTDB taxonomy): Bacteria > Armatimonadota > UBA5829 > UBA5829 > DTLH01 > JBDKSP01. Next base: position 11,822 of record JBDKSP010000011.1, on the reverse strand, counting down.
GTTACTATGTGATACTGGTGCGTAAGATAACCATGATGGGCGCAACGATAAGTGACCTTGGAGTGCAGATGACCGGCCTGGGAATATGGTCGATTATTGCAATAACTGCGGCGTATCTGGGCGCTAGAAAATTAATGCATGCTGATACTGTTCCTGTGGAGGCACAGCAATGAAGTCATTTCTTCGTGTGTTACACCGCGAATTGAAGACGATTTTCAGCGACAGGCGCATTTTTCTTATAATGCTCTGTGGTCCGTTTTTCTACGGGCTGATCTTCGGCGGAGTTTATCTAGGCGGTCGTGTCCGGCAAATTGGAACGCTAATTGTAGATCAGGACCATTCGTCTCTATCTCGGGAACTTATCAGCGATGTAAGAGCATCGGATAGCCTGCATATCGTCGCATTGAGTCAGACCGAAGGCGATTTTGAAGAATATGTCAAGCGTGGCGAGGCATATATCTGTCTCGTCATACCTCATGATTTCGAGCATGATATAAGAAAGGGTAAGGCGGTCACTGTTGCTGTTTTGATGGACGGAAGCAATCTGCTTATCAGCAATGTGACCGGAAGATCAGCAAAAACAGTCATCGCAACATTCGGAACGAGAGTAAGAATGAAACGCCTGATGATGGGCGGAGTACCAAAAAGCAGCCTTATGTCTGAATCAGCTCCCATACAAGCTGAGTTCAGACCATTGTTTAATCCAAGTTACAATTACAGTGCATTTTTACTGATTGGCTTAGTATGTATTGCCCTTCAGCAGGTTACTATGCTTGGCGCATCCATTGCCTTATGCCAGGATTACGGAACTGAACGGCGTCGACAACTCCGGCAGACATGTAAAAGTCCATTTGTAGCACTGCTTGGGAAAACAGGCGCGCATGCGCTGATAATGGTTCCTCTGGCTTTTGCCGGATCTTATGTTCCATTCGGACTGTTTCACTGTCCATATCATGGTGCATGGGCAGTAATGCTGACAGCGACAGCAGTGTTCATCGTGGTGAAAATCCTTGCAGGGTTTGGAATGGCAGGAATATGTAAAAGCTCACTTTTGTCAGCACAGGTATTGCTTATATTATCCGTCCCTCTTTTCATGCTGACCGGCGCAACATGGCCTGTTTGCGCAATGCCCCGGTTTTTGCAGCATTTGGCTTATACTCTTCCTCTCACACACTTTGTTGCAATTGCCCGAAAGGCCAGTTTGATTGGAGCACCAGCAGCCCTGCTTTCACAACACTTTTTTGTCATTTTAATATGGATTCCATTCGCGCTGCTTTGGGCATATTGGGCTGTGAGACGGGCATTCCGATTGTCATAGCCTCCCAGACGCGGTATCATAACTACGGGTGGACTTGAATACCGAAGGGCTGGTTCGCGCCAGCCCTTCGAAGCATGATGAATCTACTAATCTATTCGTCTGCGAAGCACAAGTCCACCTATACCATCATGTTGTGGTTTTGCTCTACGCCTGGTCACGAAGCCGATAAGTCCCAACGCGCCGCTTCCAAGTGCTAAAATGCCCGATGGCTCAGGTACTGACGGGGCAGATGTTGGCGTACTTGGCGGTTCTGGTGAATGCCAATCGGCAGCGTAGCTCCATCCATCCCATGAGCCGTTACTTAGCGGGCGCGCTGATATGTCCCAGCCTGAATAATCCCATTTCGTTGGGAGAGAGCTGTTTGTCTCAGCTATGTAATATGCCCAGTAGCTCGAGGCCATGCCTTCTGCATAGTGATTGGCGGAATCGGATACATAATTAATACTGTTGACTGAGTAGCTGTTATAGCTCTCCCAGTATTCCATAGAGGCGTACAGCCTGCTGTCGAGCGCAAGCACCGCGTCGAACATGTTTTTACCAGTGGCGGTCCCATCCCATCGATAGCCCCACACCATGGACTGCGGCTCTTTGCCGTCGTTCCAATCTATAACGAGAGCAGCCTTATTGCTTCCGCTTCCAGCCCAGAGCTGGATATCGTCGAACGAGAATGCGCTCGCAGAAGAACCGGCAAGCACTGCCGCTAATACAATCAGCAGCGCGAGAGCAATTGTTCTTTTCATATTTTTATCCTTCTTCAAAGTATTGTGATTATTTCTTGCGTCTGATGCCGAACCCAAACAGGCCAGCAACTCCGGTCACAAGAGCAAAAAGGCTTGATGGTTCGGGAACAGAAGTTGCCGCTGTAATAGAATCGGGCGCAACTCCCTTCGAAAAACTCCATCCATCCCAACAGCCATCGGAGAGTGTTCTACCTGAAATCCCATAGTGTGAAAATGACCAGCTCACATCAGTAGTGGATTTGAGCCAATAACTCCAAAATCCTGATGTCGACCAGCCCGACTGATAATGATCGGATGAATCGTTCGAGGAAAAGCCATCGCTGTCAAGGTCGTAACCCAGGCCAAGGACGGCAGCTTGTCCGTACGTTCCAATTACCTCGTTCAATCTTTCATCGAGGTTTTTAACGGCGTTAAGCATATCTCTGCCGGTTGCTGTGCCGTCCCACCTGTAACCCCAAGCCAAACATTCCGGCTCTTTGCCGTCGTTCCAATCTATAACGAGAGCAGCCTTATTGCTGCCGCTTCCAGCCCAGAGCTGGATATCGTCGAACGAGAATGCGCTCGCTGCTGTCGATATCAGCGAGAGCAGCAGGATTGCAGCCAGCAATCCCACACCTTTTTTAACCATTCTTTTCTCCTTCTGATTATTTTATCTGCATATCATCGCTGCTGCGGAGCATGATGATTGAGACCTGTTGATTGTCAGTGTTTTCGCTGGAGTTTATTCCGGTGACTACGACGAAATCATCCTCTCCTGGCAGAACGAAGTCAGGGTCCGGTATCAGACCATTGTTCGGTTCGGCGGCTTTGGTGTTCCTTGGCGCAAGGCACTTGATCTCGTGGTTGGAACCATCACCGACAACAAACGACTTCGCGTTGGAATCGACCGACTTTACTCTGCCGCAGGTCCGTACCAGGAGCCCTTTGGTGCTGAGTCCCGTCCCGGCGGCCACATTATTAGTCATACCGAGTGGCCTCACATCGGCAGTGATGTTATTACCCTGTTCGTCCGCTTCAGCGAGGACGGATGTCGCCAGGATCACTCGCTCGCCGCCGATTGTGTCTGTTTTGCCATATACAGCGCTTAGTTTTTGCCCTTTGCCGAGTATTCTTCCCATCAGCTTGATGCCGCTGGACCTGTCTGCCTGCTGAATATAGCAGGACCGACCGGTCGCGTATGTTTCGGAGGATACAACGACATCACTGAGCACAATGTTTGTCCCATCATCGAGTTTCTTTGCTTCTCCGATGGAAATTGGAGCAATTTGATGGCTTACTCGTGCAAAAGCATCCACTTCTCCGCCTGTCCCATCGACTTTGACATACTGAATCCACTTCAGTCCCGTCCCAGGGTCCGCTGGTAAATCCGGTAAGTCTTCCAGGTCGAAAGCAGTTCCTCCGCCGGAACCTTTGTATAGATCGATCCCTTGAGCGACAGACTTTTGGTTGAAGCTCGTGACAGTCAGACTCGGATCGACCGGACGGGTGAATTCTAGTTCGACTTCTGTGCCTGCGCTGTTTTTGAGCCACCTGTTTTCCACCCAGTCCCAGGCAAATGCCTGAGTCGGAGCATAATCGTCAGCATAGGGACCATTGGCGAACGAATACCATGTGACGCCGTCCTGGCTGACGCTCACGGGCATCGGTTCCCAGAAGCCGGACTGCTCGCTGTATGCGTAGATGGGCAAGCTGTCCATATCAGTGGAACTGTATACATACGAGCCACCAAAGTTGAAGAAACCATTACCAAAGGCAATGAAGTCCTTGCCGTACCAGTTCTGCGGGTCGTCGTAGATCGGTGCGGCGAACTTTACCGTGATCTGACCGGCGGGCAAGGTCGAACTCTTCGTCTTGATTGTTGTTATGAGTTTTTCGCCCGTAAGTCCCACATTCCACGCTGCGCTGACCATCGAGACTGCACATGGATAGGTATCATTTGGAGAACCAGAGCTGTTCATCCATGTTGACGGCTTGCCGAGTACAGCGAGTGGATTGTCGTAGGGGCTGTTTCCGAGGCGCGAATAGCTCACCACCTCGGAAGCCCACCAATCATTAGCCGCTGCGCAGCTGCTCAAAACAATTCCAATTAGCAATGCAGCAGCCAGGTTTGTAAACCGGTATTTCATTTGCTTTTCCTCCTTGTCTTTTCAGTCCAGATCATAGGCCGAATCATCTTCCGAAAGCCCGCCTGTATCGGGCGGACAGACGAACGCTTTTTGATTGATTCTCAACCAGGGGACATCGGTGTAGTGGGTATGGTTCTCTCTAGTTGCCACGACATGTCCATCGGCATATGCAACCGTTGCAGCTCCATTGTGCCGATAGTGGACAGTTCCAGCCTGGAAATACGCATCGCTGGGAGCGCGGAGGTAGTTCTGGGCGCTTACGGGATTACCGAAACCGCTGTCTGCAAAAACGACTGTTTTTGACGGATGCCTTATCTGACTGAAAAGCGCAACTGTATGCGGTCGGTCGGTGTAATCGTCAACATAAACATTACCGTCGACTGTAATATCACCACCGATATAGCTTGCGTTATAAGCGTAGCCGGTATATGGCCGGTCCCATTTGCCGCCGTGAAACGAAGGACAGCTCTTGATCTCTCCACTCTTGCAATATGGGCCGAGAAGCCCCTCTTTCCAGATGGAAGTGGTTCCTGTCTGCTTGAGATCGAAGTCCCAGGACCGGACCCAGCCATCGGAAGACGAGTAATAGGATGGACAGGCACGGCCATCATTGTCATCCGTATACATAACCCATGCAGCGGCAATTTGCTTGAGATTTGAGGCGCACTTAGTCTGGCGAGCTTTCTCTTTGACGGAGATGAACACAGGGAAAAGTATTGCCGCGAGGATGGCGATGATTGCTATTACCACCAGCAGTTCTATGAGTGAAAAACCATATAAACCGAAACGGACTCCTCGCCCATTTCGGATTGTTTGGACGGGAGCCCGTAATACGCCTGTTGCGTCACTTGCTTCCAGCATCTCAGCCTCCGAAGATGTGAAAATAAACCGCAATCAGGCAGGTCTTCTGGCTTTCGGATCAATCTACTCCCGATCCCTTCCCGCAGTGTCCTATGAGTTTGTCGACACTGCAGTGGCAATTACCGGTTTCGTCCCCGATCACAGCGGCGGGCCCGCGACGGCTTCATACCGTCTTCCCTCTTAGTCCCGGAAACAATCCGGAAAACCTGACCGCACAGTATTCAATTTTATCTTGTGTATTATGGCGCAAACGCAGTAGTAAGTCAATATGTTTGCCCGGTAAATTTGCGCCGTAAAGCGCTATGGAATTATAAAAGCTGCTCTGAATCTCTCGTGTGCCCGATAGCCAGGTAGAACTCAGGCTCATCGATAACCTCGACATCGACATACCCGGCGCGCTCCAGCATTGACTGCATCTTTTCGGCATCCGGGACTCTGTCCTCTGTCACTACCGCTCCGGCTTCGCTGTGTACTTTGTTCACGGATTCACGGCCTGTCGGGTGCGATATGACTACCATTCCACCGGGCTTAAGCATCCGCAAGATCCGGGAAAGCGCCTTGCCTTTATTATTGAAGTGAGGAAAGACTGCATTGCATATCACCCTGTCGTATGAATGGTTCGGGCAAGAGAACTCCTCTATATCAGCAAGTTGAAACTCCACGCAATCAGGAAAACCTTTGGAACCGGCTACTCGGAGCATACCCTGGGAAATATCGATGGCCTTTATGCTGCCTATTCCCTTCATTGCTTTCAGCAAGCAAGGGACGATGACTCCCGTGCCGGTACCTACATCGAGGATGTCCATTCCAGGTCTTATACCTGCTGTACGAACAACGCAGTCCAGCCGAACGCGGATATCATCACACTCCATGCTGTCCCATCTGTCGGCATAAGAGTCGAAATACTCTGCCTGACTTATCATATTTCACCTTCCTCTACAGTAGATTTCCGGACGCGCCTCTTGGGTGAGAGTGCATTCGCAAGAATAAAGAGCATGCATGACGCAAGTATTATGAGCGCTCCGGTAGGCAGGTTCAGTTTCCAAGAAATCATAAGCCCTATCCATCCCGATGCTACACCAAAAGCTGCTGCAATTATAAACATCCTTTTCAGACTGTATGTGAGCTGGTAAGCCGCTGCCGCCGGGTTTACTATCAGGCTGAAGACCAAAAGACCGCCTATGGCATTGAGCGAAGCGGTCGTGGTGAGGCCGCTCAAGACCAGTATCCCGTAGAAGACCCATGTCGCAGGCAGGCCGAGCGATTTTGCAAGCTCTCTATTGAAGATAACCGTCTGAATCTCCTTGAAAAAGAGCTTTACAAGAAGCACTGCACCAGCTGCAACCGCCGCAAGAAGGTAGAGGCTTCCTGTGGTAACGGTGAGCACGCTTCCCCATAACAGACCGAGCGCCTCGGTCTTGGGACCCGGGATTATCGAAAGCAGCAGGAACGATACTCCCAGCGCGGATGAAAAGACTATCCCTATCGCCGTATCCGGCGCGAAATCGCCTCGGTCGGCAAGCGGGCCAAGCGCTCCAGCGGCGACAAGGCTTGCGATAATAGCTAGCCACATTGGATTTGCACTGATGACCAGCCCAAACAACGCCCCCGCAAAGGCGGCATGGCTCATACATACACCCAGAAACGATATACGCATCGTGACAACCAGAACGCCAACTACCGAACAGGCAATCCCGGCAAAGAATGTCGCAAGTATTGCCCTCTGTAGAAATGGATCATTTAGAATCTCAAGCATCGGCAAACTCCTTCGACGAAATCACATCGACAACCGAGCCGCGTTTCATAACGATGATCTGGTCACACAATTCTGCGAGCATTTCTGCATCGTGAGAGACTACTATCGTGGTCAGACCGGTTTCGCGGTGCACGCTTTTTACGATATTCCTTACACGTCGTTGAGATTCGGAGTCCAGAAAAGTGGTCGGTTCATCGAGGAGAAGAAGATTAGGTTCCTGAGCAAGCGCTCTTGCCAGGTTGATCCTCTGCTGCTCGCCGCCGGAGAGCTGCCCGAACGGCCTTGATGAGAGATGTACGGCATCCACACGCTCCAAAGCTCGCGCTGCAGCATCTCTATCGGGCTTTCCCGGGTGTCTGAACAGACCCAGCCGGCCGTATCTTCCCATCATGACGACCTCTCCTGCTGTAATTGGCATTCTGGGATCGATATCCAGAGTCTGGTACACGCAGGCGGCCTTACAGCGAATTTCTCTGTAACTTGCGCTGACAAGATCCAGCCCCAGTACACTCGCTGAACCGGAACTGACCGGAATCAGTCCCTGAATGACTCTCAAGAGGGTTGTCTTACCTGAGCCGTTCGGACCGGAAATACCGATGATCTGCCCGGTATCGATGCTCAATGTGATATCATTAAGCGTACGACTGCCCTTATACCCCGCGCAGACATTTGCAAACTTGACCGCTGGATGCTGCGTAATCATCTTTTCCGAATTCCCCTCATCAGCCGGTTTACATTATCCTGAAGGCATTTGCTCCATGTGTCGGTGCGGGCAAAACCGCCCGGGAAGTTGGATAGTGTTACATGCGCTGCGCTGATGTCCTTCGCAAGCTCTTTACCTGCTGTCGGACCGCTCTGGAGATTGTCTATCACGAGCTTTACATGCTTCTTTCGAGCGTCAGCAGTTAGTTTGTGAAGCTCGGCTGGAGTGAACTCTTCCGCGCGGGTGTATGTTCCAATTACCTTGAACCCCATCCATTTCATGAATGCTTTTTGCTGGTCCGAACACAATACTGCAAACTTGGATGTCCCCACGGTTTTCGATTCTTTCTGTAACTGGGCTGCCAGCCCTTTAGCCCTTGTTTCGAGCGATGATAACGACTTTCGATATTCAGCGGAATGCTTCGGGTCGGCCTTACAGAGCGCATCGCAAACGCGCTTTGCACCGCAAACATAGACATCCGGGACCATCCAGTTGCCTGAAGTGGAGATTTTGACAAGTTTCGGCTTGTTCCTGCCCATGGATTTAAGTATGTTGTCGACAAAACCTTCGTATCCATGAGTCAAGACCAGCTTACTAGATGACAGCTTACGGATATCCTGGGGACAGATGTCATAGTGACCCGGACAGCTTCCGGGTGGAATGAGGGTACTGACGCTGACATGCTTTCCACCGATTTCTCTAACCGCAGACTGCAAAAGGCTGGTTGTGACGACCACATTCAGTCTGCCTGCTGCTTCCACAGGCAAACTGACCATTGCCCAGACCATTATCAAAGCTGCACATAGCCGTACAGCAGGTATTTTTTTCAATCTCATATAGTAAGCTCCTTAAGGTGATTTTCTGCCGTCGCTGAATCTGGCAATCACTCCGTTTTCGTTTACCGGATACCATTGGTCCCTTGGAAGAGGCAGCATCCGGTTGCCGGTATCGACTAACCCCTGGTCTCCGCCGGGCCCCACGCTCCAGACCGCCCACATTATCGGTGGTGTTTTGGGATAGGTCTTTCCGTTATCATAGGCATATATCTGGCCTGCGTATTTGTAATAAAGGATGCAGTCTTTTCTGCATACTGGGTAATCTCGTGGGATCCACATCGAAAACCATGGCGGAGCTTTTGGATTGAAAGTTATGCCCGAGTAGCCCCAGTTGATGGCGACATATTTGTAAGTCCTGCCTAGTCGGTCGTCGCCGCCGCAAGTCCGGTTGAACGGATCATACATCCTGGGAATAGCCAGGTAATGCATCCTGGACAGCTCCTGTGGAATTTCATAGTAGTCCCACTTCGCGCTTCCCGAGCAGCACGATCTCACCGGCGGCAGCCCTCCGCAATCCTCATTATACATATCGATAGCGATAGCAATTTGCTTCAAATCCGAGTGGACACGAGTGACCTTTGCCCGCAAAGTCGCCCGCACAATAATCGGATAAAGTATCGCCGCAAGTACCGATATTATAGCTATTACAACAAGAAGCTCTATGAGAGTAAACCCTCGTTTACTCCTGTCGGCAATCCTGTTACGCATCACGGCGTGATAAACTGAATGTCCTGTTTGTTTGCAAGAAGCAGGAGCGGAATTCCGCCCGATTTCGTCGCAATAGCCGTAATTATCGCATTTGTACCCGGAGCAGGCATTTCCACGCCGTTTGTCTTGACATAGACAGTCTTGCTGTCATCATCAGTGAGGCTGTACGTGCCATTACCCTGATCTATGCCGACCTTAACAAACACGCGAACAAGCAGTCCGTTGACATCGAGCCCTCTCTCGCCCCAGAGTGTCGGACTCGTAACAAATACCGGCTTCGGTGCATCTGTGCTGATTTGCGCATTGGTGTTAAGCGATAGATAGGTCGGACTTATCCCATTTTCATCATTGACTGAGTCCACAAGCCCCTGTACGCAGACAACATCGCCTGGGTTGAATGTACGATTGCTTATGATCCTGACACCACCGGCTCTCTCCGGGTCCTGGATAAAGAAGCAGCCATCGTAGACTCTGGAGACAACCTTATTCACAAGCGCAACCCTCTCGCCCGTCCTCCGGCTGCTTACTTCACGGCACCCGGAGAGAGCAATAGCAATATCACTGAACCTTTTTACCCAGATACGATAACCGTCGGTATACGGAGAAACATTATCGTCCTCCTGATCGAATATACCGACTACATTGAGTTTACCATTGGGCTGAGAATGTGAGCTAAAGTCACCTTGAGCTGAGAGATACATTCCAACAGAGCCCGTGCCATCATTGATGGTAAGTAGATTGCCGCTGCCCCATGCGCCGCCGGATATCTGTACGCCGTGCAGCATTGTGTAGCGGGTCTGGTAACGCTCGCCGCCATCGGCTCGCATCGAGTCGAAATAATTGCAATTAGCGACTGTCGGAATCAGTTCCGGGTCAGGAAGTCCAGCGTGCCCTATAACATCCACATGCCAAATGAGATACGGCGCACCGCCGTGTCCCCGATTGTTTATAACCACCTTGCCTCTGCCCATGTCTGCGAGGAGACCTGTTATACGCAGGCGGTCGCCGGCTGCAAAGTCGATATAGTCGGTAGTCCGCAGTTGCGCCCACATCGTATCACCATAAAGGAACTTCCCGCTCCAAGCCTGTATCCCGCCTCTGTCGCTTGTATCATCTTGAATGAAGACTGTGTATTGCAAAGCAGGGTCGAGAATCTCATTCGAACCGGCCAAAGCCACTCCTTCTACAACAATTTTGCTTGCAGGATCAGTTTCAGGATAGCTTATTGCGGGGTGAGTTCCGAATCCGGTCGAATCTACGGCCTCATAGTCCCACAGCGAATCCGCCATACAGATTGAGCCGCTTACTGCAACAATCAACGCAACTATTATGGACTGAACAGCGCTCTTTTTCATCTAACAGCTCCTTTCCTTCTACCGCACTGCAGTGTTACGATTATATTGTATAGTAACACGCATACTTGCCAGTTGTCTATGTAATCTCCGTAAGAGTTCAGTGTCCCACCCGGCGCGCCGAGTTATCGAAAAAACTAGCACGCTACGCCGTGTTAGTCAGGAGAGTTGATGAGTATAGCATCATGCTGAACTATCACTACGTCATGCTGAGCTTGACTCAGCATCCAGGAAGAAAATGGACCCTGAACCAAGTTCAGGGTGACGTGCTGGTTGTTCAGGGTGATGTCTTTACTGATAGCTGACGGCTGAATACTGATTGCTCTCTGTTCAGTATGATATATAATTCTTGAAATAGTGAACCCTTACTAATCTCCAGCTGGAATGACACCTTTATCAAAAACCGGGTTAATCAGCCACTAACTTAGTCTGTCCAGTAACTGCTGGACGAACACACCTTCGTCTAGTGTTGGTTTTATATCTACTCCCCTACTCCGCAACTCCTTAATGAGCTTGACTATCGAAGGAACCGCAAGATTGTAGGAGTTCGTGTCGTGCTCGAAAAATAATTCACTCAGGGTACCATAGAGTTCAACTCTCCCACCCGGGGCGATAACGTATCCGACATCCGCCAGGTCTGTAGCTACATCCATGTCGTGAGTGGTACTGATCATTGTCATGTTCGTTTCGCTGTGAAGTAGCTCTAGAAGACCGCTGATCTCACGGCGGCTGGCGTAGTCGACTCCTTCCAGCGGTTCGTCCATCACCAGAAGCTCGGGACCGAATACGAGAGCGCCTGCAAGCGCTACTTTTTTGCGTTCCCCGCCGGAGAGATAGTGAGGCAACCTGTCACGCAGGTGATATATTCCGAGTTTCTTCAGGGTCGACTCAACACGTTCTCTGGTCTCATCCGGAGAGAATCCAAAATTGAGCGGGCTGAATGCGACATCATCGAAGACTGTCGGACCGATCAACTGCTCATCCACGTTTTGCATGACAGCGCCGATTCTCGATCTGATCTCCGGATATTCCCTGGCTGGATCTCTGCCAAATACCGAGACTTCACCATCCGTCGGCTTCAATATACCAAGCACATGCTTGAGAAGCGTGCTCTTTCCAGACCCGTTCGCTCCCAGAACGACTACGCGCTGTCCCCGCATCACCTTGAACTCAATTCCGCACAGGTCGACCCTGCCGCCACCCGGATATACATGCTCAACGCACTTAACATCTACGACGATTTCATCATTCATTGTTTTATAGATTTTCGGCTGATTAATTAACGGCCAATCATATATTGGCTGTTGCCGAAAATCTTCCGGAAGAGTTTCAGGTGTAAGTGTAAAATCAACAGATAAAGCTATATCAGAGAACTGTTTATATAACTGTAAGGCTGTTACTTTATCTCCTGAAACTCTATAG
>JBDKSP010000010.1:0-4679 GCA_039680575.1 Armatimonadota bacterium | reverse complement strand
CCTGTTGTATACTCTTTCAGGTATCCACTCGTCGAACCACTGAAACCGCTGCCTGCTCCGTAGGTAGTGATGTTGGTGTTTACCTGGCCATCCGACCATGAGCAGTCGTTGTATGACAGGAAGGTTGGCGGTGTTTCGTCGAGCTTGCCCTTTACAGCAGGAAGAACAACGTCATTTATCTTCTTTACTGTAAGCGGGCTTACGACAGTCTTGAACTTACCTACTATACTGTCGGTTACACCCCAGGCCGGGTCTAATTCAACGAAGATTCCCTTGTTGGCTCCGTCTCCCACGATGCCGCTTCCGTCATCGAGGAAGTAACCGTCTACCTTATTCTCAGTGTTCATGTGGACACCGGTTACTGTTCCAGCAACCTTGACAAGCATTCCCTGTGCAGCAGCTCCGACCTTGTCGAGTTCTCCTGCAACCTTGCCTGTTACTGCTACAGCTTTGGGTACTGTCACATTAGCATCAGTTGTAAATGTAGCTTCTATCGGTTTGATGACTACTTCACTGTCAGCCTTGACTATACTTCCTGCTATGAACGCAACCTTGCCTACTGCAGGTTTGGCGGTTGAGATAACCTTCATACCAGCAGAGCGGTCTGTGTTCTCTACGAAGAAGCAGTCACCATAGCTTGCTGTTACCACCGCGCCTGAGATACTCACCATCGAACCATCAGCAGCAGCTCTTGCTTCAGCAAGTGTCTTCTGTGGTGCAGCTACTGAAGCTCCTGCTTTTACCTCATCAAAATAAGCACCAGTATCTGTGGAATCTGCATTCTCATATCCATACAGATAGACGTATGCCTCACCGGGAATATAATCCGTTGTTCCTAGGCCTGTTTTCCACGTACCGTCTGCGTAGAAATCGTAGTATTTACCCGTCCTGAGGATTGTAAACCTTACGGGATAGTATCCTACGCTTCCAGGGTTATAAACCTTAGATCCATTCAACCAGACACCCGGTCGAGGCTGAACTGTGGTATTCCACCGCTGCTCTTCAAGAGCAACAGTCTGCAAATAATTCTTCACAGCCTTGTTATCGACGCCGACTATGACAAATGACTGGTTAGAGTTGCCTACATCTCCCGAATATGTGAACGATTGCGGGAATACTACCTCGTATGCTCCATTCGCAGGGAATGTAGCTGTGCTTATGATACCGCCTCTCTGCGGCACAGGACTGATCTTCAAGACCCCATCAGCCACGGTGGCTGTTATTGAATCAGCTGTTGTACCAGGTGCCATATTGTAGAACTCCCACTTGTTCGTATCAAGTGAGGTTCCTGAGAAGTCATCATATGTAGGAGTAACACCATATTGCAGGTCGACATTATCCAACGCTACCTGCGCTACATAGACCTGCTGAGCCGGTTTATCTATTACCGGGACAGCCTTCAACGCGTTAGCAGTGAGCTTGTAATCTCCGGGTGCGACACCTGTCATAGTATAAGCGCCACTGGAGTTCGTAATAGCTGCATAGTAATTACTGTCATTAGCAAGGACTACACGGGCGCTGGCAAGCGGTACGTTATTCTTCGTAACCGTGCCTGTTACTTTGCAGAGGAAATAATCATACACAACCGGAACAGTGACTGATGGGGTTGCAGTGACTTCGACATTCGTAAGAGTCTTTGTCCCGTAGTTGGGATGGCTGACTATTACGGTGTAGAGGCCAGGAGCAATCGTCTTGTCGAATGTGCAGTTGCCATTTGCATCTGTAGAACCTAATGAACTGCCGAACGATATGTTTGCTCCTTCGATAGGAAGCGCCGGTCCGCCGTAGACCTGAGGTCCTGTGACATTTACCGTCACGACCGGGAATAGAACATCGTATACAACCGGAACAGTGATATCTCCGGTCTCCGGAACCTCGACATTTGTAAGAGTCTTTGTCCCGTAGTTGGGATGGCTGACTGTTACGGTGTAGTAGTCAGCGGGAATTGTGGAGAATGTAGCTTTACCGTCAGTTCCGGTCGTAATTGTCTGTCCCCCAATTGTTACCTTCGCTCCCTCGATAGGAAGTGGAGATTCACCCCAAGTATGAGGTCCTGAGACTTCAAATGTTATTGTAGATGTAGCAGGAGACATCTCAAGAATAGGGCTGCCTGTGTAAATTCCGCCGCCGCCTGTGCCGTCGAACGCCTTGATAGCAAGCACATTGGCTGCGCCCGGATTGACTGCGCTGGGAGGAATTATAAAGTCACAGGGGTGATCATACCAGGAAGCACCAGTGCCGAACACACCCACTTTTCCGACTTTGACGCCGTTGAAGTAGACTTCCATTGCGTCATCTATCTTGAAGTCTCTTAACCTAAGGCCTCTTCCTTGCCATTCAGAAGGAATATTGACTATAGTTCGATACCATCCATAGACGTTATCTGTTGTCTGTATGGTATCCCAGCCTTCAGTTTCAACATTACTGCTGTTATAGATGTTAGGAACCGGGATGCTGACAGTAGAGACTGTTGTAGGATCAAGAGAAGGTCCTGCGAATGCAGCGATCTCCTCAGGAGTTGTGGTCTCAGGAGTTGCATTTATTGTCCTGATAACATCGTCTGTGATGAACTTCCATGTCCCACTCGCAGAATCCGCCTTCAGGTTCATGAATTTGCCTGCGAAGATTATGGACGGAAGGGAGATATCCTTTGTAGTCGCTGTTCCGGCTGTGATCGTCACATTGTCTACAATCAATGTATCGTATCCGTCACACTTGACGCTGATCTTTGCTGTTCCTGCGGGAACATTGGAGAATGTATAGTCGCCGAGTACTGAGGTATAGGTCTTCCCGATGTAGGTGTCATTTACCCACAGTCTTACCATCGCACCCTTGACTGTCCTGTTTACGTTGCCGGCGTCAGTCACTTTACCAGTGACGGAGCCTGTACCCACAATCATTATCTGGACAGGGCAACCGTAGTCTGCAAGTTCTTTATTTACGGCAGCTTCGGCAGTCGCCTGATCCGTTCCATTGTGAACCATCAAAGCATGGTTCAAATATATCGGTGTCCAAGGGTTGTTATATCTCCAGAATCCTCCGTCGGTAGACCAGCAACCGGAGTAACGCATGGTAGCGGTATCCTGACCGTAATAGCTGGACATAGTGTTTGCAGTAAACAGATGACCTATGCCTCCCATAACTGAGTCATAGTCGTAGATCTTGGTCGTTGGCATTTTTGCAGTCGGATAGATAGGATTATCCTCCTGCTGCGCATCACCGAATAGCGGCCTCTGGGGTGAACCGAAGTCATTCCATCGAAGCGCCATTGACTGCCAATAGTTAGTGCCGGATTCCTGAGTGAATTTTATTTCTCTTTTGAAATAGGGGACTCCAGAGTAGAATTTTTCTACAGCAGCATAGTTATTATAGACGCTGCCTTTGTTAACGCGCTTATTAGTCTTATAGGTAATCCTGACCGCTTTATTGGCAGAAACTGAATAGGTTCCAGTCCGGTCAATCTGCTCATCTACTGGGTTACCGCTATACATGGTGATAGTCCAGTACATACCCATTTTATTGTAATGGGTATAAGTGGAATATCCAGTAGCACTCCACATCGTCGAGTTGGTAAGTTTGTTTACAAACCTGTAGATGGTATTCCTGCTCATGTAGTACGTTGCTTTATAAGCACTGTTCTCGATTATTGGCAATGTTTCATCATACGACCCGAGTTTTTCCGTCGTGGTAGTAAATGAAAGGTCTGTGTTGTATACAGGAGCAGTAATGTTGGTGTTGGATTCGAAATAGACCCTATAGTATCTCGTCGTTCCAACAGGGGTTTCGACTGCTCCAGAGGTAGCATTAGGATCGGTAGCGTTTCCTCTTAGGATCCATACCACCTCTCCGGTTGCATTCGTGGCTGCGTCGAAGCCGGAACCTTGGTCGAACTGGCTCCAGACCTCTACTGGTGTGCTTGTTCTACCATTGTCCGCAAACTCTGCAACTCTTACAGAGTCTGGATTCAGAGTAGCACCACTCAGATAGTTCGTGAAGTTGATTTGAAGTTCCACCGGAGTAGCTGTTCTTGCATACTGTCCGGTGTTTACATCGACATCGACATAATAGTGCCAGTCGGTTGGAAATGTCTGTGCAAATGATACCCCTGCACAAAGGACCAGGACCAGCATCATCGATGCGATCAGCGTAAGTCTATACGCTGATGGACGTAGATTTCTACGCATTTTCCTTTCGCCTCCTCTTTTAATATCCATTCACGGCTACAAACGCCGTCCCATCGGTCGCCTCTTCCTAACCTCTTCAATAATCGGTTCCGGTTACGGTCAACCTCAGGGTATTTTATCCCGTACAGCCACTACAATTTACGGAATATTTAAGACAGAATTCTTGTAAAGCCTTATCAGGCTCAAAACGGAGTATAAACAGAACTAATCGTTAATGAAGTTCATATAACACACACAGCGGCGGATAAAATGAAATTAACGATGGTGTACACTCCGACGAATATATACCATGTCAATGCTTGCTTGTCAAGAGCTTTTATTTGAAAGTGTCGAACATTTCTATCTGTCAATTGTCTTTATCATAGTGATCAGGGCTTACGCATTAAATGCCAACCAGAATTCTGGTAAGGAAGCCTGTATCATAAGCAGCTTTCTTCATTTTGCGTCTGATGCTGAGACCTTTGGACGATTCCTTCTTTATAAGGTTGTTTGCTG
>JBDKSP010000009.1:0-16663 GCA_039680575.1 Armatimonadota bacterium | reverse complement strand
ACTACCACAACGTCATTCCGAGCTTGACTCGGAATCCAGGAAAAACTGGACCCTGAATCTATGGATTTTCGGCTATAGCCGAAAATCTTCCGGGGAGAGTTTCAGGTAATACCTGAAACTCCTTAGTTCAGGGTGACGTGTTTGCCGTCCAGGGTGACGTCCTTCCATAATGACGAGTTAGTTGTTCAGGATAATATATAATTCTTACAAGAGTGAACTATTACGAAAAATAAGGGCCAAAGAGAACGATGTTCTTTCTTATCCGCATTCGTAACCTGTTTCATACATGGCTAGGATGTTCTCGATTGGAGTGACCGGCTGAATATTATGGCACGGAGCGAGTATATATCCTCCGCCGTCACCCAGAATGCGCAGGTTATCAATGACTTCCTGCCTGACATCCTCTGCTGAACCGAAAGGAAGTGTCTGTTGGTTGTCCACACCGCCGTGGAACACCAGTTTATCGCCGAATTCCTGCTTCAACTCAACTCTGTCCATACCGGGGCATCTCCACTGGATCGGGTTCAGCGCGTCTATGCCTGCTTCGATCATATCCGGGATGATACGCCTGCAGCTGCCGTCGTTATGGTGGAATACATACGCGCCTGCTGCATGTGCAAGGTCTATCATGCGCTTCATCCGGGGGATCAGGAACTCGTGGATCTGAGCGGGGGAGAACATCAGCGCGGACTGCCCGCCCATGTCTTCCGCTACGTAAGATATTGTGACCTTTCCCGGTATCTGCTCGTAAATCCGGCGGGTGCTTTCGTATGCGAGATCGAACAGCTTGTCCAGGCAGAAGTGGGCGATTTCCGGGTTGATGATAAGGTCCATGAATGCCTGCTCCTGGCCTCGGAGCATGGCATACCGGAGGAACGGTTCGGAGCCGCCGCCACGGATGGGGTAATCTTCGCACCCTTCTATACAGCTGGCGATACCGCTGTAGTCCCACCAGTCCGGGCTTGGCCATGTGTAGCCGCGCTCTATCTCTTCGACTGTGTTGAACCCGGCCAGCGGGTGGTTTACGCACTCGCTGTAGGTGCCGCTTCCATAGTCCACATTGCGGAGGACGCAGCCGAAATAATCGGTATCCTCAGGAAGCGACGGTCCGACATATCCCGGCCATACATCAACGGGAGAGTCCAGGTGCAGTTTCTTCTTCACTTCCTGCCAATCGGCGCAGCCCAGATGGCGCATAAGACCATCGGTAACCTCAGGGGTTCCCCAATAGTCCATGGGTGTCCGATCCGGCTTTTCTCTTCTTAATACGGCCAGCCACCGCTCTTTCGGTGTCATCTGATCCTTTTCCAAGCTCAATTCCTCCGAAGCTATTAATCTTCTATTACGCTGACTCTTGAAATAGACGATGCTCTGCCGGTCTGATTGTCCACATCGATTATTACGCCCGAAAGTATCGCCGGTCCTGATGCGACTTCGAATTTCTGCTTTACCTGCGTGCGGAACCGTTCTACGACGATTTCGACCTTCATACCAAGTATCGAATCGCGCGGCCCGACCATCCCTATATCGGTCAAGAAGGCCGTACCGCCCGGAAGTACACGCTCATCGCAGGTGGGGATATGTGTGTGAGTCCCAAGGACGGCGCTTACCCTGCCGTCGAGGTACCACGCAATCGCTGCTTTCTCCGAGGTTGCCTCGGCGTGGATGTCCACGACTATGACAGGTGTTTCCTGCTGTATTTCCCTGACAATGGCATCGGCGGCGCGGAACGGATCGTCTACCGGCTCCATAAATGTCCTGCCCAGGAGGTTCATAACGCCGATTTTATTGCCGGCTTTGGTTTGGAAGACCCCGAACCCTCTTCCGGGAAGCCCCGGCGGCAGATTAGCCGGGCGGATGATCCGTGGCTCACCGCCGAGCAGTTCATTCATCCCCTGCTGCGCCCAAACGTGGTTGCCGAGCGTGATGACGTTGACCCCGGCATCAAAAAGCGGAACAGCCGTGCCCTTATTGATGCCGAGCCCTCCCGCTGCGTTTTCGCCGTTGGCTATTACTATCTCCGGTTGATGCTCCTCGATGAGACGCGGCAGGTGATGACTTACAGCAGTCCTCCCCGGTCTCCCCACTACATCTCCAAGCATCAAAATTCTCAACATTGCACCTTCCTTAGAACTAATTATCTGCTTTTACTCAATTTCTACAGTTACACTGTTTGAAGCTACTTTACCAAACCAATATGGTGTTTTATCCAGCGAAGGATTGTATACATTGGCACAGGTAGTATACTCTATTTTAAGCTTGGCGGCTCCAGCTGACAGGCTATCCATTTCTTTGCGCGTTTTTTCATTGTAGACATCCTCTTTTGAGACCACCAATCGCCGCCCCAAAAACTCACCCGGCTTTACTGCAACCAGATCGCTTTTTGATGGCCTTGCAATGGTTACATGATAAGGTGTGTAGTTGACTACAGTGCCGTTTTGTTCAATGGTCATCCTTATCGAACCTCCCATATCAAGCCGCCGATCCAGAGTAATTGGGGATTTTGACTCATTTTGCAAAGCTATGTATATATCAGGCTTTCCGTTTCTATTCCAATGGGTATCCGGGATAAAGAGCAATGCTCTCAATCCGTTTACAGCCGGCGCTTTCATTAGTGTCTGTGATGACTCATTTTGCCTGAAGTAGTGCGGCAGAATAAGTACGGCAACAAGACCAGTCAGCACAATCACGAAAAACAGACTTTTCCATCGCATAAGGAACCTCCATGACCGCTTAGTTGCTTCGGACTGCTTGCTCTCGCATCATCTACGATGATGCTGCCGCGACAGCGCTTTCGAGGAAAGCGCGATAGCTGCCGAAGCGTCCGCCTTAGGCGGACAATGCACAATATTCAGGTTTATACTTCGGCGCGCTTTTTGCGCCGAAGTCTCCTTCTCGACGTCCACGGGCTCATCTTCTAAGTTGAAATATATCAGATTTCGATAGAAAAGCGGAAGTTATGCTTCCCCACTCCAAAGCGCAATGGTATATTACCGGGCATTTCTCATCTTGATCCTTCACTACTGCCCTTACCTCTGAACCTGATGATCAACTCGATAGCTATGGAACCTGCTATTGCACCGAATACGCCGGGAATAATGCTTGGTGGAGCACTTCTGAGCCCTAGTATCAGCTCAAAGTAAATATATACCAAGAGACCTCCTACGCCCCAACCAATTAACAAGCCAAAAAAAAAGTTAACGTAGTCGTCATCACTGCATTTCATACGATCCATAGCATAAACCCCTGCTCTCCCCGTTATCACTACCAAAAAGCTCTCCAAAAACCAGAGTATATCTAATAACACCAATACTACCTCCCTTTCGACGTCCACAGCCTCATCTACTGAGCTGAAATATATCAAATCTCGATAGAAAAGCGGAAGTTATGATTCCCCACTCCAAAGCGCAATGGTATATTGCCGAGCATTTCTTATCTTGATCCTTCACTGCCGTCC
Organism: Armatimonadota bacterium; assembly: GCA_039680575.1. Classification (GTDB taxonomy): domain Bacteria; phylum Armatimonadota; class UBA5829; order UBA5829; family DTLH01; genus JBDKSP01. The sequence continues at coordinate 13,206 of JBDKSP010000009.1, read as the reverse complement.
TTACCTCTGAACCTGATGATCAACTCGATAGCTATGGAACCTGCTAGTGTACCGAATATGCTGGGAATAATGCTTGGTGGAGCACTTCTGAGCCCTAGTATCAGCTCAAAGTAAATATATGCCAAGAGAGCTCCTACTCCCCAACCAATTAACAAGCCAAAAAATTCGTTAACGAAGTCGTCATCACTGCATTTCATACGATCCATAGCATAAACCCCTGCTCTTAGCGCTACCCCTATCAAGAAGCCCTCCAAAAACCTGAGTATATCTAATAACACCAATACAACCTCCTTCTCGACGTCCACGGCCTCATCTACTGAGCTGAAATATATCAAATCTCGATGGTAGGTCCGACCTCTGCGAGGTCGATGGCCGCCACGGAGGGACGGCCACTACATTTACTGAAAGCTGGCAGCTAAATAAAAAAAGCGCGGCTGTACTACACAACCGCGCTCTTTGTTTTCTAATTTACTTCGCGTGTTCGACCGCACGGACCTCCCGGATGACCGTAACTTTGATCTGGCCGGGATATTCCATCTCGTCTTCTATCTTTCTCGCCACATCGTGGGCAAGCTTTGCGGCTCCGTCGTCGTCGACAGATTCCGGCTTGACCATGACCCGGATCTCGCGTCCGGCCTGGACCGCGTAGGTCTTGTCGACTCCCTGGAAGGAGTCGGCTATGGTTTCCAGCTTCTGCAGCCGTTTGACATAGGTTTCGAGCGTCTCTCTTCTGGCGCCCGGCCTCGATGCCGATATTGCATCCGCAGCGAGTACGAGTACCGCTTCCACGGAATGCGGCTCTATGTCGTTATGGTGCGCTCCGACGGCATGGATGACCTCCGCAGGCTCTCTGTACCTCTTTAAGAGATCCATAGAGATGACCGCATGCGGCCCCTCAACCTCGAAATCGACGGCTTTGCCCAGGTCATGCAAGAGTCCTGCGCGCTTTGCAAGCGGAACGTTCACTCCAAGCTCCGCTGCCATCGCGCCGGAAAGGTGCGCCACTTCGATCGAGTGATCGAGGACGTTCTGCCCATAACTCGTCCGGTATTTCAGCCTGCCGAGGAGTTTGATCAGTTCCGGGTCAAGGCCGGTGACGCCGGTCTCGAATACCGCCTGCTCCGCGGCTTCCCGCATCTTGGTCTCGATCTCTTCCCTGGCCTTGTTTACAGTCTCTTCGATCCTGCCGGGATGGATCCTTCCGTCAACTATGAGGTTGGAAAGCGCGGCTCGCGCGATTTCTCTTCTCACAGGGTCGAATCCCGATATAACAACAGCTTCCGGGGTGTCGTCGATGATCAGATCGACGCCCGTAAGCGTCTCAAACGCCCGGATGTTTCGGCCTTCACGCCCGATAATCCGGCCTTTCATGTCGTCGCCGGGCAGCGGGACGACCGAGACCGTCGTTTCGGCGGCCTGATCGACCGCGCAGCGCTGGACTGCGATTGTTATGATGTCGCGTGCGCGCCTGTCGCACTCCTCACGGATCTGGTCTTCCGTTTCCCTGATGCGGCGGGCGACTTCGCGCTCGCACTCCCGTTCCACCTGCCGAAGCAGCATGTCACGGGCATCCTCAGCGGAAAGCCGGGCTATCCGCTGCAGCTCTTCGCGCTGTTTTTCAGCAAGAGCGTTCGCTTCTTCCAGTTTGGTGGAAGCAGCCTGCTCTTTGTCGGATAACGTCCGCTCTTTTTTGTCGAGATTATCCAGCCTGCGGTCTAGCGTCTCTTCTTTCTGAGCCAGTCTTCGCTCCAGCCTCTGGATTTCAGCACGTTTCTCACGATTTTCTTTCTCGATTTCAGAACGTATCTTATAGGCTTCTTCTTTAGCCTCAAGCTCAGCGAGCTTTCTCTGCGACTCGATGTCCTTTTCCAGCCGCCGTTTTTCTTCATCGACCTCGGCGAACATCGCCTTGGCCTTATGTTGGTTTGGCTTGATATAGAGTGTAAATCCGACAACTATACCGGCAACTGCTGCTGCCAAGCCGACGATTACACCTATCACTATTGGGGTCAACTTTCCCTCACCTCCCGATCATGGGGATTAGTGAGGTCGAGCGAAAGATACTAATCAGCCGTATTAACACTAATGTTGATTTCATATATTTAATAACACTCCGGGCGTCCTGCTCGATAGTGCGAAACCTCGTGTGATGTCGCTCTGATGTGTCCTCCTCTCGCCTCCTGTATGCATTTTTGTCAGTCTTCAGGCAAAAGCCTGTCTATAACCCGGGAGACTACCTCCCAGTGGAATCCTCGCCGCTGGAGAAACCCAGCCAGCTTACGTTTCGACTCTGGATCTTCTATCTCTTTGCCGCCAAGTTTTTTTACGGCCAAGTCCAGAGCCATATCAAACTCTTTGTCTTCGTCTACCTGTTCGAGCGCTTTTTCGACCAGTTCCGGAGCAACGCCCTTTCGCCTCAGTTCCCATTTCATCTGGGAGCGGCCTATTGGCCTGTTTGTGATTCGGCTTGCTACCCAGTCGGCTGCAAAACGCTCGTCATTGACGAAATCGATATTCCCAAGCTGCTCAACAACCCTGGATACAATATCCTCAGGATAGCCCTTTTGGAGCAGCCTTCTTTCCAGCTCTTTTCCGGTCCTTGCCCGGTAGTCGAGGAGCGTCAAGGCGGCTTCCCTTGCGCTTCTCACTTCCTCGGCGCGGAGCACTTCGGCCAGCTTTTCGCCATCGACCTCTTGGCCTGCTTTCAGTCCGAGGTCGACGACTACTTCCTCGCCGACTCCGGCGACAAACTCGCCGTTTACATAGATGGAACGCCTGTTTCTGCGCCTTTTCTGTGGCTCGATCGCCGTTATAACGTCCATCTTCTTCAGCCTTCAGCTGACAAGCTTTTTCAATCACGAAAGCACGAAATTAAGAAAACAGGGAACAGCAAAGCTATCAGCAAAGACGTCACCCTGAACTAAGGAGTTTCAGGGCCATTCTCTTCCTGGATTCCGAGTCAAGCTCGGAATGACGTTGTGGTAGTCCAAATGACATACCCTATGCTTCGGGACCGCTTTTCGTCCCGAAGCACGATCATTCACCTATTAATCCCTTTTCTTTCTCCCTTTCGTGTTTTCGTGATAAAAAACTCTCAGCTCTCCTGTTCTGCAGCAGCGTCTGCATCCTTTTCTTCGTTATGTGCCCTGATCGCGGCCTCAAGAGAGTCCATGACCTCAGGGTGTTCCTCCAGATACTGCTTCGCATTCTCTCGTCCCTGGCCCAGCCGCTGCTCACCGTAGGTGAACCATGTGCCGGACTTATTGACGAATCCGAGCTCCGTAGCCAGATCGAGAATTCCGCCGCTCTTCGAGATGCCCTTGCTGAACATAACATCGAACTCAGCCTGCCTGAACGGCGGTGCGACCTTGTTCTTCTGCACCTTTACCCGGACTCTGGTCCCCATAACTTCGCTTCCGGTCTTGATGGTATCGATCTTGCGGACCTCCAGGCGGACGGATGACCAGAACTTGAGCGCTCTTCCTCCCGGAGTAGTCTCAGGGTTGCCGAACATGACGCCGATCTTTTCCCTGATCTGGTTGATGAAGATCGCGGCGGAGTTTGTCTTGGAGACGGAGCCGCCGATCTTCCGCATTGCCTGGGACATGAGCCTTGCCTGCATCCCCATGTGGGAATCGCCCATATCGCCTTCGATTTCGGCCTTAGGCACGAGCGCGGCCACGGAGTCGAGGACTACTATGTCAACTGCCCCGCTTCTGATGAGCGCGTCTACGATCTCCAGCGCTTCTTCACCCGTTCCAGGCTGTGAGACAAGGAGGCTGTCGATGTCTACTCCGAGGTTTTTAGCATAGGTCGGGTCGACTGCATGCTCTGCATCGACAAACGCGGCTATACCGCCTGCCTTCTGCGCCTCAGCGACGATGTGATAGGCGAGGGTGGTCTTACCTGATGACTCCTGCCCGTAAATCTCTGTAATTCTACCGCGCGGGATGCCGCCGATTCCAAGTGCCATATCGAGCGCAATCGATCCCGTCGGAATAACATCCGACTCAACCTTAGGCTTCTCTCCAAGCCTGACTACCGCGCCGCGCCCAAACTGTTTCTCGATCTGGGCAAGCGCCAGATCCAGCGCTTTCTGCTTATCCATCAGTGACTACTCCCCTCCGGCGTTTGGAAGACGATCTCCCGAACCACCGAATAAACTGGTCCTTCTCTTCTCAAATCGCTCTTCATTACCGCGACGGATTCCACCTTAAAAGATCCCAACTGCCCGATTTCCGCGTTTTTGAGCGCAGGGCCGAGTTCTTTCGCGTCGCAGTCGTCTTTTACTCTTCCAATAGTTATATGAGACCTGAATGGTCTGGTTTCTTTCTCGAATCCGAGTTTTTCCAGCGCTTCATCCACCCGCCCGGCTATTCCGGCGAGCATTTCGCACCCAGATGTCACTCCCACCCAGACCGTTTTCGGCCTGCCGGGGTTCGGAAAGGCACCTGCCTCGCCGATCTCGATGTCGAACGGCTCGATTCCTTCCACCGCACTCCCAACAGCCTGTAAAACAGCCTCAATACGATCACACCTTACACCACCCAAGAACTTAATCGTGATATGGTAGTTCTCGTTGGCGACCCATTTTACCTTAGGCGCGACTTTTTTGAACTCTTCTTGAACTAAAGATATTCTACGCTTCAGACTGTCGGAAATCAAGACAGCTACGAATGTTCGTATCGCATCGGGCATACGGATAAACTCCGTTTTTGTATTTATAGATTTTCGGCTGCTCTGTTAACACCCAATCGTATACTGGCTATTGCCGAAAATTTTCCGGGAGAGTTTCAGGCAACACCTGAAACTCAGTAGGGGCAGGTCAGAGTAGGTGACACCTCAGCATGACCAGCGCAGCTTGGGCGCTGCGGGTCTTGACATCCAGCCGGGAACCGGCAAATCGATATTCAACAGAGGATTCTTCGTCCTCCGAGCTGAGTGCGATATACACAAGCCCGACCGGTTTAGCCGCTGTCGCGCCTCCCGGTCCGGCAATACCTGTTATCCCCATTCCGATATCTGCCCCGGTCGCAATTCTCACGCCTGACGCCATAGCTTTTGCCGTCTCATGGCTCACAGCGCCATATTTCTCTATTATTCCCCGAGGCACTCCAAGGAACTTAACTTTAGATTCATTACTGTAGGCCGTAATTCCTGCAAATAATGCAGCAGAACTTCCAGGAATGTTTGTAATCCGGTGCGAAAGAAGCCCTCCGGTGCAGGATTCCGCAAGTGCGAGAGTGAGTTTTTTCTCGATTAACCTCTCGACGACTACCTGCTCAAGGGTCTCCTCGTCCACTCCGAACACGGCATCTCCGAGCCGCTCTCTAAGTTTAAGTTCAACTTCGCGGATCATTCGGTCGGCTGATTCTACATCCTCAGCCTTCGCTGTTATTCTTAAATGGACCTCACCCGGGTGCGCAAGCGGCGCAACAGTCGGGTTTTGGCTTCCGAGAAGGTCTAGCACCTGCTCTTCGACCGCCGATTCGCCAAGACCTGCAATTTTCAAAACTCTGGATTTGATAAGCGCCGTCCTGCTGCCGGTCTTTTCCCGAAGATACGGCATTACGCCCTGCTCTACCATCGGTACGAACTCCTGCGGCGGGCCGGGGAGAGATATTACTATCTTCCCTTTATGCTCGAAGACGGCTCCCGGCGCAGTGCCGAAATCATTTGGAATGGCACGCCCTTCTTTTGGGATAAACGCCTGTTTGATATTACGTTCGGGCATATGAAGCCCGCGTGAAGCAAAATACTCGCGTACGCGGTTTGCGGATTCCTCATCCAGAACAAGCTCTACGCCGAGCGCTTCGGCAACAGCTTCCTTAGTCAAATCGTCTTCGGTAGGTCCCAATCCGCCGATGGTAAAAACTATATCAGCCCGCGAAACCGCCGTACGGATCGCTTCCACGGCGCGCTCGTAATTATCCCCAATGGTACTTCTGCGATAGAGGTCTATGCCCAACCCGGCAAGCAGGCGGGAAAGATGCACAGCGTCCGTATCAACGATCTGGCCGAGCAAAAGCTCCGTTCCGACCGATATAATCTCAGCGCGCAAAGTAGCCCTCCATAGATAAATGTCACAATGCTGACAGCTTATTATAACCTACATGACAAGCTGAGGGCAAGAAAAGGATGTAAAAGGCAGCCAGGCATATTGACAAACGCTTGATAGGTGGTTATACTTCCTCTGCGTTTATAATGGGTGCTTTTAATGGAGTTGGTTGATACGTATGAACGCGAGACTTGGCTTCCGAAGCATCACAGGAAAACTCCTGGCTGCATTTCTTTTGGTGTTCCTGCTGCTGGCGGCGCTTCAATTTGCCATCCGCCACGAGTACAGCCGGAGCTACCATGAACTCGCGTCGGATTCCATGCTTACGCAGGCCAAGGCTGCACAAGCCAGAGTAGAAAGTGTCCTGGACAACTCCTCAGCATGCCTCAAGTTGACTCTCAGTACGCTGGGTAAAAATGAAAAGCCCGAGCGCATAAAACAAAAACTCCAACTGCTGGTCAACAGCAACCATAATTTCATTGCTGCCGGGCTAATGGATGAGAAAGGGCATCTGATATGCCGGTATCCTGCGCTTCCACCAGGCGGAAAACTTGCCACACTCCCACCTGCCATCCTCAGGTCCGTTCCCTGCGTTTCTTCTGTCAGCCGGTTGGGTGGCCAACCTGTCTTCACGATAACCATTCCGGACCCTACTGCGGATAGCCGTCTGAACATCTTTTATGTGGTCATATCTGTGGACACAGTCACGTGCGCGCTGCATGATTACGCTGATGAATCCCGTTGTGTTGCAGTATTGGACCGCGATGGTAGTATCGTTTCTGAGACCGGCGGCTGTATCGATCATAAGTCGATTCATGGAATATTGTTCAGTCCGAAACTGGCTGAGGGACAGTTCCATCAATTCGATGAGCCGGATATATGCGGATGGGGAACTATTTGCGAGAGGTCCGGCTGGCGCATCGCCGTGCTGGAGCATCCCAAAGTAAACGATACCTCGACTGCCGGTGTTTATATAGTACTGCTGCAAATCCTGACAATGGCTTTGGCGCTTTTAATATTCCTCACCATCGGCAATCGCATAGCCAGCCCGATAAGAAAGCTCTCACGCGCTGCCGCTGCCGTGGCTGTCGGCGACCTGAGGCGCAGGGTAAAAATAAATACCAACGATGAACTGCATTCGCTTGCGGTCAATTTCAACAAAATGGCTGATAGCCTGGAGTCCCAGCAAAAAGCGCTTCGCCTGACGACACGTGTTCAACAGAGCCTTTTGGATGTGACAAAAACCGTGTCGGCAAGTCTGGATGTAAAGATAGTAGCATCGTCTATCGAAGACATACTGAAGTCTCAGTTCGGGGCGGAGCATGTGATTATCTACAGGGTCAGTGATGAGAGCTGCGAAATCGAGCCGGTCCTGATACCCGAACCCGTAGACGATGCGTTCCGTGCGGCAATGCTGGCGCTTGCCCGGCATGCCCTGGATTCCCTCGGTGATATACCCGCTCCAGGCGCTGCAGCTTATTCCTGCCCGAAAGCTGGGGAATTACCGGCTGTCACGGTCCCGCTGGTTGTCGGAAGCCGCCCGGTAGGTGCACTGATAACCACATTTCCCGGCGAAGACTATTCGAAGATGCAACTGGAAGACAGGATCAGTTTTCTCGGGTCTTTCGCATCATGCGCCGCGATAGCCATTCACAACGCCTGCACCCATGGCCGTACGGAAGAATTGATCGATACGCTGGACTCGCTGAGAAGAGTGGACGAGTCGATATCCGCGTCGCTGGACTTAAGACAGATCCTGTGTGCCCTGGTACGGACGACGGAAGATGTTATGTGGGCGGAAGCCTGCGCCATACTTCTTGTTGACAGCAGTGGGCGGCTCACTGTGGCGGAATCGAGCAATTTGAACAGAAAACAGCAGAAAAAGCTGGAGACGGAACTGCAGGACCGAAAGAAATGCTCGATTTTGGTAGAAATTTGCCGTGATGCACACAGTGAGCCACCGGGCAAAACCCCGGAGGATGAAGGTGATGTAGCTCGTATATATGCCCCGCTTACGGCTGGTGAAAGTGTCGTCGGGGCTGTCGTAGTCTGGAAGAAACTCGCTGAAAAATCCGAGCAAAGGGAAATAGACCTGCTTTCAGCCATCGCAAATCACGCCGCGGTTGTAATTGCTAATGCGAAAATGTTCAGCAGGGAGTACAGGATAGCCGAAACGCTGCAGAGCATGCTGGTGGGCGTAATCCCGAACAAACTTGGCGGGTTGATACTCGGCAACAAGTATCTATCCGCTCTGGATGAGTCCCGTGTAGGCGGTGATCTTTTCGATGCTATCGCTCTGCCGAACGGAAAGACCGCGCTGTTGATAGCTGATGTCTCCGGCAAGGGTATCCAGGCCGCGGTGCACACAGCGATGGTGCGGTATATGGCCCGCGCGTTTATCTTCCAGTGGCAGGAGAGCCCCGCGACAGCGCTTGATATGCTGAACCGTGCCATTGTGAATTATTTCGGCAGTGTTGCGATAGTGACGGTTTTCTGTGCAGTTATCGACCCCGCTACCGGGTCGATAATCTACGCAAACGCAGGACATCCGCCCGCAATTGTTCTTAAACACTCAGGTAAGCAGCAGACAATGCTGTACCGCACCGGCATTCCGGTCGGTTATACGGAAGATTCGAGGTATGAGGAAAGGGAGGCTGTGCTGGCACCCGGAGACCTGCTTCTTCTGTACACCGATGGGATCATAGAGGCTCGGCGTGAGGGAAGAGTGCTTTCTACGGAAGGGCTCCAGGACATTCTTTTCCGGCATGCAGAACTGGGACCTGAAAAAATGGTCGAAATAATCTGTGAAGAGACACGAAACTTCGCGGAAGGCAACATAAGAGACGACATAGCGATCATTGCCGCAGCATTGGAGAATAAACCCGTGGCTGTCATGCAGTGGGAGATAGATTACCAACAAATTCATTAATGAGGTGAAGATGAACGGCTGGTTCGTCGATCTGGAACTGGGACAGGAGCAGGTCGTCAGGGTCAATGGAGATGTCGATTTTCTGAACAGCTCCGAGTTCTCTGCATTACTGTCGCGCGCGATTGAGAAAGGTCCCAGAGTCGTGATCGATCTCTCCGAGGCGGAACTGCTTGACTCAAGCGCTCTCATGGCGCTTTCCGAAGCTGTAGAACAGGCACAGAAGGCCGGTGTGCAGGTTACTCTTTCGGGTGTGAGCGACGGAATCCTGAGGATTCTTCAGATAACGGAGCTTGCCTCGCCGCTGGGGCTTGCGATGGTCAAATCGGGGAGGCACAAGCCTCACAAGGACCAACCGGACCTCAACCGGCAGGATTGGAGGATAACCGAATCGGTGGTCCTGGCTGAGCCGGAGATGATTTTCCACCTGCGTGACCTGGGAGTTTCCACTGCTCAGGAGTCGGGGCTCAACCATAGATCCATAACCGATGTAAGGCTGGCTCTGACGGAGGTTCTTGCGCGGATATTGAGATCTACAGCTTCTGCCGATGGGAACCCGAACAAAATATGCCTCCGGTGCATGTACAGTTCCTCTGCATTCGTTATGGAAGTGACCGGCAGCGGTGACTGCGACAAAACCATTGCTTTGGACTCCATCGGTTTCAAGTTGATAAATGCGCTTATGGATGAGGTAAACGCTGATGCCGGCGAGCAGGGCAGCCGGTTCAGACTGCTCAAATGGATAAGGCAGGAGTGAGTTTTGGCGAATGGGGCGAGTTGAGTTAAAATAGTAAACGGATGGATTGCGTGCAGTTTGGATCAACACGAACAGGTGGCTGATAAGTGAAAAAATATGATGCAGCGGTCATTGGAGCAGGTCCTGCCGGGATAATGGCAGCTATCACCGCTTCCAAGAACGGCAAGCGTGTTATTTTGATAGACAGGAACCCTCAGCTCGGTAGAAAGCTCCTTTCGACCGGCAACGGGCGCTGCAATCTGACCAACACAAACGTCACCGCAGACCGCTACCACGGCGCGAGCCCTGAGTTCATCCAAACCGTAATCAGCCGGTTCGACCAGCACGCCACTATGGAGTTTTTTCAGAATCTTGGGCTTATTCTGAAAGAAGAAGACGGCGGGAGGGTCTTCCCCCGCACGAACCAGGCATCGAGCGTCGTCGAAGTGCTTGAGCAGGCTCTTTCCCGCAGCAAAGCGGATGTTTTCCTCAGTGCGCAGGTCGTGAAAATCGAGAAACCGAACATTTGGAAGATTTCTTTGGCTGACGGAAGGCAGATCAGTGCTGATGACCTCATAATAGCGACCGGCGGAAGGGCCGCGCATCACCTGGGTTCCACCGGTGACGGGCTTTACTGGGCTGAAAAACTTGGGCACTCGCTCACGCCGATCCATGCGGCGCTTGTTCCCATCGAGACCGCCGACGAATGGCCTAAAGAGGTGCAGGGCATCAAAGTCGAGGCTTTTGTCTGGTCAACGAGCGGCGACAGGAAGATCAGCGAGAGCGCCGGAGACCTGCTTTTTACCGGTTATGGAGTATCAGGCCCCGCCGTGATGGCACAAGCCGGGAGTATCGCACCGCTTCTCAAAACTTCCGAGGTGATGCTGCACATCGACCTCTTTTCTGACTTGACGGAAGATGATCTGGACCGGATAGTCCTGCAGTCCTTCCAAAACGGCGCTAAAACGGCAGTCAAAGACTCTTTGGTAGGTATTTTACCCAAAGGTCTGATTCCAATCATCCTAAGACTCGCGGGAATCGATGAAACCGAGCTTGCCGGTGATGTTTCGAGGCGCAAGCGGCTGAAGACCGTGAGAGTTATGAAGGATATGACACTGACCGTCTCGAAGCTCCGCCCGCTTAAGGAAGCCCAGGTCACGGCAGGCGGAGTAGATACAAAAGAGATCGACCCCCGGACTCTGCAGTCGAAACTGGTAGAAAACCTCTACTTTGCCGGTGAAGTCATAGATGTAGACGGCAACTCCGGCGGGTTCAACCTGCAATGGGCCTGGTCCAGCGGGTACGTGGCGGGGATGGGCGGGAAGTAGCGGGCGGTTTGTTTTGCCAGTGTACATTTCTACAGTCGGCCTGAAAATTGCGCGTGTTTTCTAACTTGTGTTATCGAGTCAATAAGAATATACTTCGGAAAAGCCCACGGCATTAGTTTGAGGCTTTTATTATACTGGAGAGTAAGCCATGATAGCATTGTTAATCGCAATAGGTATTATAGGTAACTGCAGTAGCTACATTTCGCCTCCAATCAAGCTGCCTATAGCAAATACCAATATGGCGCTTGTTGTCTATAGCGTAAAAAAGGGAGCTGCTCTCGACCAATGGGCAGAGGTGGCTTTATGGGAAAAGGATAAAGACGGCAAAGAAGAGAAAAAGGCAACGGTTATGCTTGAAGGCATGAAGCTGCCGGTTGAATGCAAGTTAACAAAACTGCATGGAACTGATTCCAGTTATCATGATGTCATTGTCATTACAGGCGATGGTGACACCCGGCGGTATGTTCATGTTGTGGAGATAGATAAATCGAACAAGCAGCTTCATATCCTGCTGGGCGAACACCATGAGGGCAACGTCAGGTATAAATATGATCGACAAGGCTACCTGGAATCTTTGACGCTCACTTATCTTACCGCTCACGAGTTGAAACCGGACGCACTTTCAGGCCATCCTTTTGCCGAAAAAGAGTTTCGCTGGTCACCAAAGGCAGGGTGTTTCACAGCAGGCCCGTTCAGGCCGGATCTTGTGACCGAGGCCGAAGTAGGGAAGAAGTCGCAGAAGTCCAAAAACTAATAATCCAGCGAACTTGGAAATCGAGTTGCAACAATGCCGATTCAATTTTGCCTCCATCCGGTTACACAAGAATATGAGGCATATTTGCCAAGCATAAGTAAAAAACAAAAATATGCCTTGTGGCTCAGCTCGACTGAAGACAAGTTCATCGCTGATGATCTTGAAGAACTGATTGCTGCATTTGCTCCGCTAAAGGGAGTGGTCTGGTCTGCCATAGCACATCTGGATGTGCCTGACAAAGAAAATGAGGCTAAAAGCTGGGCTGATAATTGGAATCTGCTGACTGATGAGACGATTCTCGAATCCTCTATGAGTTTTGGCTCCATAAGAAAGACCGCAGTATCTAAAGTCGGCTCATTGTCTTCGGATGCATACAAAATATTGCCTGATGTATTAATGAGCGGTTCAGGTTTTGGGATTTCGGAGCCTGAACAGGGCTGTATTATCTCTTTCATCCCCAGAAGCCATCCCGTAAAGGAATCATACTGGGCAAGGATTGTCCAAGGTCCGGCATGGCTTTGGTTGTGTTCTAAATGGCTTACAAACTCACCAGAGCCGTCTCTTCAGTCTGATGCAGTCCTTGTAAGCTACCTCGACCTCACTAATGACATGGGCGGAGTAGCAAGCCTTGTGTGGTCGGATTGTGATTGCAGGATGGGGCTTACATTCTTTGGTTCAGAAGCCACCCTTAAAATTGTTGCATCTCGGCTGGAAGCCAGTCCAAACTTCACCAATGATCCACAAGTATTTGAGCAATTGTTCAATAGAGGATTTAGCTATATGCTGTCGCCATGACAGGTAAGATAATCCATCTTCTGCGAGGTCGGTATCATATCTTGGCATACGGGATTTTAGCCAGGACACTTTGTTTATGTCGATAGAAAAGCGGAAGCTGCCGCTTCCGCAATCCAAAGAGATTGATGTATGTCGTGCTTCTCCCCGTGGTCCAGTGGGTCCACGGGGCTGGACGAACTGCGTTTTTCTTACAATGGAACTGCTAGTGCGCTGCGGAACATCTCGTGGCGAATAGAAACAGGATACATATATCGGCTTGAAGGGGAAAATGGAAGTGGAAAGTCGACTTTGTTGAAGGTAATGGCTGGATTATTGCCGCCAACGGCTGGCGGTGTTAGTCTTAATGGCGTACCGTTAAGATTAATTCCGGGCAATGCGCTACGAAGTAAGATACTATATGTTTCTGGGCAGAGTTATTGGTTTAGAGGCACAGTGCGACAGAATATCCTTTGCGGTATTGATGCAAACGGAGAACTGACTGATGCTAGTGCACTTTCCAGTAAATGACATTACATTTCTACCTTGCAGGCAGTGGCTTGGTCGTTTCGCTGTTGAATACAGGCCGCCACTGTCTGCATTAGGATATCGAGAGCCTCGTGAATCCGACAA
>JBDKSP010000008.1:0-9975 GCA_039680575.1 Armatimonadota bacterium | reverse complement strand
TATTGGCTGTTGCCGAAAATCTTCCGGAAGAGTTTCAGGTGTAAGTGTAAAATCAACAGATAAAGCTATATCAGAGAACTGTTTATATAACTGTAAGGCTGTTACTTTATCTCCTGAAACTCTATAGATAGTAAATTCTGTTCGCAAAACCACGAATTCTCAAGCTGTCTGCTTTTCTCTCACTGCTATCTATCGTATCGACCAAAAGGTGGCCAATCACCTGCCCGGAATTTCTGAGAGACGGGCCAGGATGCTTCCAATCAATCCCCCCGCGCAGGTGCAGGGCAATGCTTATATCATTCAAGCTCTGCGAGATCACAAAGATCGACCGGTACGTAAAGAAGAGAGCAGCTACCAGAACTCCCGGCAGGACCCGGCCTAATGCACCGAAGATAGTTGGGTAACTCGTCGTCAGCAAGAATATGACAACGGTTCCAGTAATAGCCAGCACGCGGAGTGTAATCATCAATGCGGAATACACATTCAGACCGGCAGTGCTCAGGAATATTACTATCAAAAAGACCACAGGATATAAGGCCAGAACTGCAAAGAGTCTCATGGGTAAACGCGCGGAAAGCGCAATAACTGCTACAGCAGCGAACAGCGCGGAGAGTATCCAAATGTACCTAAGCCAGAGCAACACTCCGATCATCACTGCCACGATAACCATCTTCAACCCGACAGGAACTCTGTGAAGCCAACTGTTACTTGAAACAGAGATGTAGTCAATGTAGTAAATGTCCACTATGCATCATCCTCAGCTTTGACCATGCTCGGAATAAGTCTGGTGAGGTGTCCAATTATTGCAGAAGAAAGGATTGCTTCACCAACCCATCCAATGCTCCCGACTGCGAACATAATGATTGCAAGTCTTTTCAGGTTGAGGTGTGCGCCTGTAACTCCCGGTGGTAGTTCCATCCCAGGACCCAGTGCTGCTGAGCCCAAAACGTGGTTTATCCACGAACTCCCTGCTGCGATTATCCCAAAGGTGACGAAAGTACCTGATGCAAGACCCGCAATGGTAGCAATGAAGGTGGACCTTCCAACTGACAATCCGGAACTGGTCAGCAGCCTGAACGCATAACAACCAATTATAGCCTCCGTTGACAGAACAAGTGTGTTCAATCCTATCACTGTAAGTCCACCGTGGCCGATCAGCGCCAGGATGATATTTACAACAAAGGCAGTCAATACAAAGAGTTGCGGACCCAAAATGATGCCGGTCACGACAGATAGATTCGCATGATACTCGAAAGGTGGGATTTCGATCATTGCAATCAGGATCATAATTGCGCCCATTGCACCCATGAGTGAAAACTTGCGTGGATCGGCAGTTGCTTTGCCGTGCCACCACAAAGCCATAAGCAGTAATACCGTTATTACATATCCCGATACCCATAACCATGGCGGTAGGAAGCCATCCGGCAGGTGTATATGTGACATGATTCTCCTCAATGCTCACAAGCTGGGGAACAATTTCTTCAACTCCATACCACATACCCATCGGTATCATTATCTATTCGCGGCAGTGACGCGGTTTTGCCGCCAATGCCGAAGATATACTACAAAGTTTTGGGTGTAAGCGTAAAAACAACTGATGCGGCATTATCAGTGAGTTGAGCTGGTGGAATGGTGCTTATTGAGTGGCCATAGCTGATACGGATCAAGCAACCGTAACGCCGGATTTTCGGGAGCGGCGTTGAATTCTGCGCCAGGCTTTGAAACGGACACTCGGAACGGAACGCGCGGGGATGCCTATTTCGTCGCCGGTAACGACATCGGGGAGCGGAAGACGGCCAATAAGAGCACTCAACCTGTCGGGGGTTACTTCCAACGCGTCAGCAACATCATTTATGCCTACAGATGAGATGATGGACATCACCTGCTCCGAGGAAAGCCCAAGCATTATGGCCTTCCGCTGCTTAGGGGCAAGCAGTAAAAACTCTTTCCAGAACCAATCGAGAACATGGTCCAACCACCCCGCATCCACGACCTGTTTCTCGACATTTACATCCGAGTCTACAAGCCAGTCGACCGGGCTGTCGGACTCTTCGTCGCCGTCCGGCTGCGCGTCTATGGACAGCGGATCGGGGTCTCTGACAGCCGTAAGTTTGGCGATACAGGAAACCATATCGTCGATGGGCACGGGGCCGCCTACCCAATCGAGAATCCTGCAGACCAACTCCACAGTCGGGACTTCAGCGGGGTCACGGTTTGCCAGCATATACCGGGTAAACGCCCGAGAGTCTTCCGTGATCTCCTTGCACTTGGCAGTCGCGCAGCGCGGCGAACCGTTCCACTTGCCATATCCGCACAGGCGCTCCGAAACACCGTCTACATTCCAGATGGCAAAGCCTTTAACATTGAGTTTCCCGGAAAATATATCCAGAAGTTCCAGCTTGAGGTTATACCATCCCGGACGCTTACGCCGGATGGCATCACAATAGCGGTTATGCACGGCACGACGGACGAATGCCTCGATATTCTCGATATTCGTCTCGACGACACCGCGTTTGATCGCATCGATCCGGGTCCATATCCCAAGGAGGCAGTCCTGCTCGAAATCCTCCAGGTCGGATGTCTCCCGTTTCAGAAGCGACCTTTTAACCAGCTTTTGGATCTCCTCCGCAAGCGGTTCCAGATATGCATCGCACTTGCCGGGCGGCAGGCTGATGTATTGTTCCAGATAATATTGTGGGTCACTCATTAACGCGGATCCCCATAAAGTGCAAAGCTCGCCCAATAGAATGGATGAGCATATTTACCATCTCTAGATTCTATCATAGATTTCTGCGCGCGTTGAAGCGAATTTCCCTTTTTGCCGCTGGAACTCAGGTTTTGATAGAAATTACCCATAAGATTTACAGATGCATCGTCAGAAACTTTCCAGAGTCCTCCAATAACCGACGGGAACCCTGCAAGAGCAAATATCTCCGCTGTATATGGCGCGCCCACCGACTCCGAATCGGATGTACTTATTGTCTCACACGCCGAGAGGACAGCCAACTCAAGATTGGGATTGTTTATTCGCATCAGATCAGCCAGCCGCACCGAACACTGGCCGTTTGATTTCCCGTAAAGGACCATTTCAAACTGCGCGGGATTCGGGTCCAGCTTATGATGAGCCGCGATATGGACGATATTGCTCCATGATGCAGCACTGACAAAACGCTCAGCCGTAGCGGATGGCCCGCTGTAAAGTCTGCAGTTCTGCTGTTTATAAAGATCGTTTATTTTGTTAGCCTCGATCCTTGCTCCGGGAAACGCTCCGCTTGCATCGGAAAAGACAGCTACTCGACACTTTCCGATTGTTACCGGGCTCGATGCAGTCCTGAAAAGAGAACCCAGCATCCCTGGAGTTATATAAGATACCGTATATTCCTGTATGAGGAACTTAACACTGCCGCGCCTGTCCTGCAGCAGCGCGTGGAACGGCACACCGGAAAGCTCGTTCGGGAGCGCAAATACAATCGAGGTCTTCTTGGAAAGCTCACCGCGTATCGGCTGAATGAGCATAGATTCGAGGTTGTAGAGTGGATCGAGGACAGGAAGCAGTGATGGGTCACTCCAACCACCAGGTTTGACAGGCGGGATCGGAATTCCAGATGCGACCCGCTTTTCCAGTTCCCTCAGTGCATCACGAAACGCATCCACCTGCTCCTGAACCTGCTTTTTCGTCGCCTGCAGTTCCCAATAGCTGGCTGTCGTCTTCGTTGCGATGAGAGCGTAGATACCGGTGTCCGACACTGAATATTCTATGACGGCACAGCTCTCCGACAGCCGTGAACGGGATGTATACAGGTCCGCTGCGTCGATAAAACCGCTCCGGTTTGCATTCCGACCGCGGTCCACAAGCCTGGAAAACTGCAGCGCCTGGCTCAGCACCGCAGACCACCCCGAAGCTATCTTGCGAATACCTCCGGTGGGCTTAGTGTCTCGGATCATAGGATCTAGAGGCAGTTTGTCCAGTTCCGCAAGTGCTGCGGCAGCCGATTGGTCTTTTGAGGATGACAGGATGCCACGGAGCCTGCTGAACCATGTGTACCGTCTGGCCTTACGAAGCCACTCGACAGCGTCCGACTTCCCCTGCTTATCTCCTAACTCCAGTCCGATGATCTGCAAATACAGTTTATAGAGCGTATCGCTTCGTCCAGACTCACCGGCAGGCTCGACACCCTCGCTGGACGCCCAATCTTCCATCCTCTTGATAGCTTTCGTGAGAGACGTTTCGGCATCACTCATCATGCCAGCGTCTGATTGAATACCTGCGAGCTTCTGCAGCACACGGGCTTGCGACCACGGCTCACCCAGCTCTTCACTGTATATGGAAGCCGACCTTTCAAGGTCTCTCATTGCCTCGGTTGTCTCGCCCATTGCGTTTCGGAGCGTCCCTCTCGATTCAAGCACACTTGCCAGCGCAAGCACATCCTCCGACTGCTGGCTCAGGTCGACCAGTTCCCATAACGCCTGGAGCGCAGTCTGCTTGTCACCGGAATCCAGGGCTGATTCTTCAATCTCCTTGAGTATATCTACTACTATCGTCCGTTTTCCTATCTCCTTCGCTGTCTCCGCAGCTTGAAGCCTGGATTGAAGCGCCGATTGTTTCGACTCCAGAACGTCATATTCCGAAGCAAGACTCCTCATCACTCTGATATAATCATCATCCCGCTTCAGCAAATCGTAGACCTTAGCTATCCGGGTTAAAATATCTACCGATTGCTGATGTTTTCCCAAAAAAGAATACGCGGATGCACCATTCTCCGCGGATAAAAGCATACTCGCCTGATGGGTGGGCTGCAGCGCAGGGTCCGATAATTTCTCCGACGCCTGCGAGCCTTCGTATGCCACTCCATTGAGCACCTTATCGCGCTTGGTCAGTGCCTCGCGTACTCTTGGGTCTAGCCCCATGTTCTTCCAGACCACTGACTGGTTGTCCAGCACATCCGCAAGAAGAAGCGGCTCATCAGCCTGCTCGGCTATCTTTTCAGCCTCATCAAGCAGTTCGCACGCCTGTGTATGAAGACCATGTGCAGTACAGAACGATGCCACCTGAACAGTGAGCTGGACATGGATATGGAAGGATTTATTAGCATACGCATATCCCCGGCTTATATCAAGCCCGTGCCGCATGGTCGAAAGCGCGCGGTCAGGCATTCCATCAGAGGCCAGCGCCAGTCCGGCATTGATAAACTGCTTTCCGGAGAGATCACCGAAACCAATCGACTGCCACTCCTGAGCAGATGCCTTGTAACTCAGATAAGCATCGTTGTAGCGCCCAACTTCTTTGTGGAGATAACCAAGATCATCGAATATACGTGCGACTTGTGAGCGCAGGCGGTAAGCCGTAAACACCGGGTGAGCCCGTTCATAGTTCGCTTCGGCATCGCGATAGCGATGAGTAGCATAAAGCTGTTTCTCCGCAAGCCTGGTGGCGACAAAAGCGGACGAAAGGTCGAGGTTCAACTTGCTTAAAGCGTCCGCGCACGATATTAGGCTCTCTATGGACCGCTTGGGTGATCTGTCTCCGTAATCTAAAGCTGTGCGAAGGTCTTGTCTGGCTTGGGCCAGGAGCTTGACCTCCTGGTTCTCGGTACCCGCTGATGGGGCTTTCAACACCCACTTGCCCATACAAAGTGTCGATGCAGCCCAACCCACCGCGGGATCGGAACTGGTCTCGACAAGCGCTCCGGTAACCCTGTCGAATATTTCATAGGAGGAATCGGTCTCGAACTTCTCGTTCGCCCAGCGGTAGAAAATGAGGTCGAGCGCAAGCGTTTTTATATCATCCGGCTGCTTCCCGGCAAGCTCAATCGCGCGAGTGGAAACACCGGACTCAGGAGCCGATGCCAGTTCCTGAAGCAGCTTCGAACGGTCCACAGCCGCGAAACCGGCAGAAGCACAGACCAGAACCAGGCCCATGCCGATTACCAGCGCCGGCAGCAATATTCGACATCTTCTAAAGAATTCCACCATTATATCGCGACCAGAATACTCCATTGCGAAAGTTCTGTTACTTATCCTAATTATACATCGAGAGTCGTTTACCCTCTTTGAAAGATGCTTGCGACATACTCGCTTCAGCCCAACCATATATTAATACGGACGAGTTAGGAAATAGTTTAGTTTCTTAGAATATATCCAGCAGAGGCACGGCTAATGATTTGGCCGGCTTTCTCATCGTGGCTTAATGCGTAAGCCTTCCTATGCCGGTCTCACATGCTGTAATTCCTAATTTGGCATACAACCCCCGGGCTTGTCCAAAACTGCAGCTAATAGACTGTCAGGTGTCGATATTTGCGATAGTAGCCGAGAAAAGCACTTTCGCTGTTTTACGAAAATCAGGCGGAGGGTAACACGACAAAGGCACGTGGACAATTTCCAAAAACATTCGCAAGGAGGATTGAGTTATGTATCACGGAACGGACTGCCCTATCTGCGGGCACTTGATGGGGCATGGTCACCACATGGGCGGCTTCGGAATGATGAAATGCCGGGGCAAAGGCATGAAGGCTATGTTCAAGATGATGGCATGGAAGATCATCAAGCATAGTGACGAAATTGGCCTCAGCGAAGAGCAAATTGAGTCATTTCGCAACAAAAAAATCGAAGCATTGAAGCAGATGATCCAGATCAAATGCCAGATCAAGATGAACATGCTCGACGTCAAAAACGCAGTGATGCGTGAAGAGATCGACATGCCCACCGCCGAAGCGAAAATCAAAGAGATCGGAAAGCTCAAAAGCGATAAGTATATCGCTATGATACAGGCGATGCAGGACATGAGAAATATTCTTACGCCAGAACAGCGAATGAAGGTCAAAGAGATGATCATGGGCTGGTTCAAAAAAGGCGGAATGAGCGAATCTGAAGAAGACGACGAAGAAGAGGAAACAGAAGAATCGGAAGAATCAGAAGAATAGACTAAAGCCGATAGACAAAGGAGTCAGCAGCGGTATCGCAAACAAGCTGCTGGCTCCTTATTGCTTATAAATTCCAATGGGTAATCGATAGTATATAAATAACTTTTCAGACATTGGAAACCTTGGGAATATCTACACGTCTATACCTTTATGTTGTTATGGTATAATGCGATTGGATAAGAGCTGCCCATGCAAGGGAGGCGATTCGGATGCCTATTGAAGATGTTGAGATGACTCGAATGGTTCGACGTGAGATCAGCCGAAGGTACGTGGATTGCACCAGTGTAGATATCAGAGTGATGCATGGTGTCGTGTATCTGAGAGGTTTCCTGAAAAAACTCAAAGGACATGACAGCGATTTGGACCAGGAGATGGAAACGATCCTCCGCATTCTGCGACAGAAACCGGGTATACGCGAGGTAATCAGCGAACTGGAACTCGGAGGTCCAGGGCTTCGCGATTACGTAAAATCATCGCAGCGCGATATACGCTGATCAGGGAGTAACATCTACCGTCTTCTCTCTTTCGTAGATCACATAACCCGGCGCGGCCGCTCTCGGCTTGCGAACAAACTTCCTCAATGTATAGTCCACCGGCACCAGGCTTGAATGGCGCGCATCGCTGTTCTTTGCAGCAACCTCAGCAGCCTGTCTCAAAGTCGCGGGAGGGACTCTGTCGGGTTTATTCGCTGTCCTCACTACAACATGCGCCCCCCTTACCGATCTGGCATGGAACCACAAATCGTTGGGGCGAGCTACCTTTGTTGTGAGGTAATCGTTCGACAGGCTGTTCTCTCCGTAGAGTACTTCCAGGCCGTCTACGGACATAAATTTTCTGATCTTTGCAGTCCCGAACTCAGGCGCTCCGCGCTTCCCTGCCTTTTCCTGCTGCGGTTCAGCCCTGAGGAGTCCCCGCTCGACCAACATCGTCCTTAGTGCCTTCAAGGCGTCCGCCGATGCTGCCGATGGCAGCTTTTCTACGGCGGTCTTGAGTATCTTTATCTCCGTCCCCAGTTCCTTCTGCCTGTCAATGGCCGCATCAGCTCCCTCGGCAGCTTTGCGATAGCGGCGGAAGTAACGTTCGGCATTTTCCTTCGGAGTCAGCTTCTCATCCAATGGAATATCGATCACAGGCATTTCCTGGTCGTAATAATCCGTCACCTGCGCTCTATTCTGTCCTTTTTCAATGGTTGCTATGCTTGCAAGGACCAATTCACCGAACTGCTTATACCGTTCTGCCTTTTCGCCTTCTAAAAGCGCCTTTTCAGCATCTTTAAGCATCTGCTCCCGCCAGGCAATAGAACGGCGAATGGCGGTCTCAAGCGATGAATAGACCGTGTCGTAATCGTTCCGCTTGATTAGATCACGGTAGAGAGTATCCAGCGTCTCGTTGATCGAGAGTCTTTCGTGCTGGTTCGCGGCAGGCAACTGCTTGACGGGTATCGGATAGGCATAAACAGCCGCGCCACGGCCATCGGTTATGAGTCTGGGAGAGTAATCACTCTCCGTCACGGTCTGGCGAAGCCCCTGAAGCGCATCTCTTACGGAATCCGGCGTCGGGTTGTCACCCGACCTCAGCATTATCTCTTCTGCGAGGAATGGCCCGATGCCGCTGAACGCCGCTACCAGCCATCGCTTCATCTCATCAACCGACGGAGACTCTCCAAGGCCGTCGCGGCGGAGTGATTCGAACTCCTCCCGCGTTAATGTTACAGGATCAGCTTTAGTTCCACCGGGAGGCGGCATATACTCGAGCCCTGGCAGCACCTGCCGGTAACGGCTGACGGACGCGGTGATGTTTTTTGCGGCGCCAAGAATCCTTTCCGAATCGGAAACGAGAATCAGGTTACTGTGCCTGCCCATTAGCTCCAATATAAGCGTGTTTCTGTTGCCGTCCGGAGCTTCCGTGCGGATTTTGACGACCCGGTCGAACCCGGCTTGCTCGACGGATGTTACGAACGCTCCCTTGAGGTATTTTCTGAGTAGCATACAGAAGTTCAAGGCGGATTTCGGGACCAGAAGGTTCGTCGCGGTCGTATGGATGCGTGCAAACTTCGCGTCCACGGACATAAAAAGAAGGTGTGACTTCCCATTGTTTCTTATGTCGAGTGTAATGTCCGTATCGTTATGCTGCCGAATATTCTGTATCGGCCCACCCTGTATCGATTTTTTAAGCTCCGCGACCACTGCCGCAAGCACGAGTCCGTCGTAAGTCATCATAGCGAGGCTATCTTACCATATATGCAGCCAAGAAGAATAGCGGGTAACGGGCAGGGTTGATTCTAAATTGATCGGGCTGGTATACTTATCTCGCAATAATGTTCGGAGGCAAGATAATAGTGAGGCTGTTAAACCTCTGCAAGAGTAAAATACATAGAGCGACAATCACGTGCTGTGACATAAATTACGTAGGAAGTATCACCATCGACGAAGATCTGATGGACGCCTGCGGGTTAATCGACGGTGAATACGTGCATGTATGGAATGTGAACAACGGCGAAAGGTTCGAGACTTACGCTATCCCTGGCTCGAGAGGTTCCGGTGTGATCTGCGTGAACGGTGCTGCAGCAAGAAGGTGTATGCTTGGCGATAAAGTCATCATCGTTGCATTCGTATTGACCGATGAGCCGGTCACGAGACAGGTCGTACTGGTGGATGATGATAACAGGATAACGCAGAAGCTTTAGAAATCGAGAAATAGAAAAGCCCGTCAATCGGCGGGCTATTTTTTTGGCGGAGAGGGTGGGATTCGAACCCACGGTGACTTGCGCCACAACGGTTTTCGAGATTGTTGAGGCGCAATGAACACGTATGAACGTTGATGAATGACCTACTGATTTTGAGATCAAGCCAGTAGATCGAATGAATGCTTATGAACCAATATGTACCTATTCGGTGGGCAAATGGTGGGCAGAACGCCAAAATGTGGGCAATCATTCCACCTTCACCCACACACTCTCCGTCCGTGGTTGCATACGTAATGCCGCCCCTTTGCCCTGTATGCCGGTTGCTCTGGTACGACCGGCAGCAGCGCAGGCCGTCTGAAAATCCGACCG
>JBDKSP010000007.1:0-3480 GCA_039680575.1 Armatimonadota bacterium | reverse complement strand
TTATATGGCCCATCCGTATGTATCATCATTGCAGCAGGGACTCCTCGCCACTCTCCCTTTGCTGTTTTGGCTTCAATAAGTGGAATCCATCGCCAGGAGCGCCCCTTGTCGAATCCTCCTCCTGACGGCCTCGGCTGGACCGACCTTACAACAGAGGCATTGGGAATATCCTGAACAGTTACTATGACCTGGTCTTTTCTCACATAGAGCTTGCTTATATCTTTGCAGTCGAAGAATTTATATGGCGGGGTTATTATCTCAAGCGGCGAAGGATTGACTGCATCGAGTATCTGCCTGTAGTCCGGTGACATCTTTTCTGTCCCAAATGAGCCGACCCAGTACTCATGCCTGCCGTATTTCAGGTCCTTAGTGTGCGACTCAGCTAAACCAAAACTCAACTTAGCTGCTTTTTCAGGATTGAAACAGTCGCTGTTTCCGCCTCTGCCCGGCGCACTTTCCCAGTATTTGAAATCTTTCGGCTCCAGCACAAATCGTTTCCATGTTGATTCAAGCGGCACCACGGCAATCCACCTGGAGCCGTCATTTTCCTGCCATTCCACTGATAACTGGGTAGTACTCTCATCACCCCTGGCTGTAAATATCGTCAAGGTTTTGCCGCCCGCGAAGGGGTTGCTTTTGGGAATAAAACCATAGGTGTCCCAGGATGAGTAATTGGAAATTGCCACATGCAGTGAATGCCCGCCAGGTACAGGAGAATCATTCGACAATTCGTACGTTGCCTGAGTATCCATTTTGCCGCTCGAACGTGACAAGTCGGGCATTTTGTCCGGCGCAAAACTGAGGAAAGTGCTTTCAGGTTCGACCGAAGCACGCTTTATCTGGTAATCCCTGAGTGTCA
Source organism: Armatimonadota bacterium (assembly GCA_039680575.1). Lineage (GTDB taxonomy): Bacteria > Armatimonadota > UBA5829 > UBA5829 > DTLH01 > JBDKSP01. The sequence goes on along the minus strand of JBDKSP010000007.1, from coordinate 2,621 downwards.
TCCATTGCCCGCTCACATTAAGCAGGCTCTTTTGCCATGCAGGAGCATTCAGCGCGATAATATCTTTTCCTTGCGACAGATACTCGCTTACCGATCTGGCCGACCCCACCGGTAATGAGCCTGCATCGGGGAGCACCAGCAGATCGAACCCGGATAGGAACTTTGTGTCACACAGGTTATCGAGACTGATCTCCCGGACTGTATATCCGGCAGATGAAAGCTCTTTTGAAAGAGAATCCACCAGCGCGGAGTCGTATTTCTCCAGCCCTGACCTTAGAAGCGCGGCATTCCTGTCAGTCGCATAAGCAGGAATACCGAAAACAGCAATGACCGCTAAAAACATCAGCATATACATGGCAAATTTCCATTTATAGAAACACATGCTCGACTTCCTTGGATATCTAAACTAAAACTTCGGTTTCAGTGTCAGTTTGAACTTCTCACCGAACCGGGCTCTGCCATCCGCAAAAAGTGTCAGAGTAACCTCTGTCGGTGCATCAAGACCCGCTCTTACCAGCTTTACATTATTAACTTTAACAGGCTGCAGATGCCCTACACTGTAGGGAATGGGGGTGTTGAGAGGGCTCTCGCTCTCCGCCACTACTAAAACCCTGCCTTTACCCTTCGCTGCAATCCATTTTGCTTCGCCGAGGTTCATAAGCGCGACCATCGCAACGACAGGCTTGTTCGGATCTACCTCGACGCTTCCGCCTTTATCGACAGAGACCCATTTTCCATCAGCATTCATAACTTTTACGGAGTCTATCGCCCCATCCAGATATTTGAGCGGGTTAGACCCATTAAAAGCCACGTTACCCACAGCGGTAAGCGGACAATTTGCGGAATCAGAGCCTGTAGCAATAGTTTTCAAACCCGGTGTCTTGCCGTCAGCAATTGCGTTCCAGTATTCGGGCTTTGCGGCATCATAAATTGCCGGAACACCGCGCGGATGCTTATCCCGGTCGAACTCTATCCAGTAATCAGGCTTTCTGTGACCTTTTATCGCCATAAACTTCTGGCCAAGCTCTCGTATAACTTTGGTTACCGGGCGGTCACTGCCGTCCGGATCCAGCATTCCGTAGTCGCTATTCTCTCCGCACCTGAAACCTCCCGGATACCACCAGAAAAAGACACCGTTGGCTTCGGATTCGATAAGCATCCGATAGAAATCCCTGTATGCCTCAGCCACATGCTCATAACTACCAGCCGTATTCTCCATTCGAGACTTGTCCCAGGAACTTATACCAGCTTCTGCCCATATCATAGGCTTATCAGGCGCAGCCCACCTTGCATAGGCTGTCTCGAACATGCCGGGTTTCGTTCTTTCCCAGTTACCTCTGCGGCCATAGGCCTCCGGCTCAAGCACATCGACTGCGGCAGCCAGATATGGGAAATCATAGGGTATTTCCCCGTTTGACCAATATGTCGGGTTTGCTGCCTCCGCCATTCTGAAGCTTACATAGTGGTTCGGGTCTACCGAGCGTATTAACTGCCTTGCCCCGCCGTACTGCTTATACAGCAGAAAGTCCAGAAATTTTCTGTACGCGGCAACCATCACTCGCCAATCGCCGTCGGTATCGATCTGTTCAGCAAATGGGTTCGTGATTTTGCCGCTCTTGTCTCTCGGGATAGGATAACTCCAGTCCTTTTCAGCATCCCCCACGCTGCCATACCGCTCGACAACCCACTTTTCCCAATCGGCATCCCAACGAGTTCGAGAGTTATGGCCGTTGAAGCTCGGTTCCCAGGCTATGTCATAGACAAACACTGTATCATTCCCGATAAGTCTGTTATTGGTTATGATGCCCTTGATTTTCTGCCAATCGAAATCAAGCGGCAGTCCCGGTCTCAAACCAACATTTGTCTTAAGTCCGAGCATATCAGCACGGCGGAGAATATCTGCGAGGTTTTGCGTATCGGAGCTGTTGTCATAGCAGAATATACTTATTGAATTGAAACCAATCTCTTTGATGTGTGTCAGGTCTCGCTGGATCACTTGGGGATCATAAGACTGTTTACTAAGCCAGTATTCATAATATTTCCAGTCCTCCGTACCAATGCCGGAGGAAGGCATATAGTTGACACCATGAGCCCGCCAGGTCTTGCCGTCCAGCATGAACTCACCGTCCTTGATGGTTACGAAATGCTTTACCTGCTTTGGTATCCATACATTAGCCGTATGGACAGTCCGGTCTATAACTTCGCCATTGGAGACAAGCTCCGTAGTCACTGAAAAGCCGTCTTTTGCCCACTTAACAGGCTTGAATGACTTTTCCACTATCCTTATCTCTCCTGGTCCTGTGAATATCTCCCAGCCGAACTTATAAACGTTCTTACCGGACGGATCACTTATAATGATTCTGGCCTCAAGACCGGACCGTGACTCTTTGGACAGGTTCGCCACACGAGCGCCTGCTTTTATGCTCTGGTTTTCAAAGTATGTATAGCAGTCAGTTCCTCCGTCCAGCATAAATGCGCGGTCATTCATCCTTCCGGCGATATTACCTATGCACTTTATCACTGATGGCGACCTGTACCACTCCTTGTCACCTACTCCGAATGATGCCCATACTCCGCCTTTATATGGCCCATCCGTATGTATCATCATTGCAGCAGGGACT
>JBDKSP010000006.1:0-14431 GCA_039680575.1 Armatimonadota bacterium | reverse complement strand
CTCCTATAGATTTTCGGCTGATTAATTAACGGCCAATCATATGTTGGCTGTTGCCGAAAATCCTCCGGAAGAGTTTCAGGTGTAAGTGTAAAATCAACAGATAAAGCTATATCAGAGAACTGTTTATATAGCTGTAAAGCTGTTACTTTATCTCCTGAAACTCTATAAATAGACGAATTGGACGAGATCGAGATCAAATCCAGAGTAAAGCAGCCGCTTTTACCTGAGCTGCATCGGCATCAGCACGTAATTGTAGGTATCATCGTCCTGGGGTTTCAAAAGCGCCGGGCTCAGGTTGCCGGTAAGCTGCATTTCGATTGCTTCAGTGCCGATTACGCCGAGAAAATCCATCAGATACTTCGCACTGAAGGCCATCTCGATGTCTTCGCCGTCGATAACGATGTCGACTTCCTCGTAGGCTGTTCCGACCGAGCTGCTTTCAGCGGTAACAGTCAGCTTTGCGTCCTGTGTGCGTAAAACTATCCGGTTTGCGTTCTCTCTGGCGACGATAGCCGCGCGGCGTACACTCTGAAGTAACTGGTCGGTCGGGACTATCAACTGCTTGTTGAACTCCTGGGGGATGACCTTCTCGAAGTTGGGGAACTGCCCTTCGATCAACCTGGAAATAAGCACAGTGCCGTCTACGGAGAAGAGCACCTGGCTCTGCGAGACATTTACCGTAACGACTCCGTCCTCATCCTGGACTATCCTGTGCAGCTCTCCCATAGCTCTTCCGGGCACTATAGCTGCGGTCTGCCCCTTGCCTTCAGTGATAGGGCATTCCATCATGCAGAGCCTGTGGGTGTCCGTGGAGACCAATCTCAGTTCACCTTCCTCGAGCATGATAAGGACCCCTGTCAGCGATGCTCTGGACTCATCCTGGGAGACGGCAAAGATAGTCTTCTCGATAGTGCTTCTTAAGGCGGACTTTTCTATGGTAAAGGAAACTTCGTCCTTGACTTCGGGGAGCATCGGGAACTCCTCTGCGGGGAGCCCCAATATCTGGTAGTCCGATGTTCCGCATTTGAGGCTGACCCGGTTGTTCTCGTCCACTGAGATCGTTACATCGCTCTCCGGCAGGGTCGAGAGCATCTCGGAGACTATTCTGGCAGGTACAGTAAGAGAGCCTGGCTCCTCTATGCTCGCATTGATCTTGCATTCGACTCCAATTTCGAGGTCTGTAGCTGCAAGTTTGACTATTCCATCCTGTGCGCTTATGAGCAGATGCGATAGAATAGGCAATGATGACCTGGAGCTTACAGCCCTGACTGTAGTCTGAACTCCCTCAAAAAGATCCTTCCGCGAGCATACTATCTTCATACCTTTTGGCCTCCCAGCTTCATGCAGAACAACTGCCGCTATAATATAGCACAGCGAGCAAACATCGGCAAGTTTTCGGAGGTAAAAAACAGCTATTTCCTTTCCTGCCCCTTCGGCGCGGCGCGCTGCAGGACGAGGCGGACTGCCTCTGCAAACCTGGTGAAATCGACTGTGCGCCTTGTCATGTCCTGACGTACGCGCTCGCTGGTAATCGGTCCACGGAACATCTTCTCTGCGAGTGCGCTCGATATTTCCAACTGCACCCCACCGGCAGCAGTCTTGTTGATGAAGTTAGACATACTGAACGCCGGTGATGTTTCGGGAAGCGGTTTGACATCGTATCCTTTTTCCTTGAGCGACTGGCTTATCAGAGAGGTAAGCTGCCTGTATCGTCCGCCGATGTATACCAGGCGGTCGGTCCCGCTAATAACATGAACGGAAATAGTCGTACTGTAGATATTTGTAACCCGTACCAACTCAGGTTCGTCAAAATTTGTGGAGGGCAGATACAGGACAGAAGAATCACGCTTCAGCCCGTTAAAAGTGTATAGTCCGAATTGATCACCTGCCAGCGCAGCGGCTATTTCCGTCGATCCGGGTTCTATAGCACCTCCGTGAGGAGCGGTTAAGAGAAAAGATTTTCTTCCGGGGCGGTAGGCTACCCTGAAATCGACATCAGGCTTTTCCTCGCGGCTCAGTTCGGAGAAAGAAGCGTATTTGATTTTCTGGTCTGATTCCGGTGTTGTTTCGGCAGTTGCCGCTCGCGCGAAAAAGAGCAGCATTATAATCAACAGGATGTGCATGGGTATTTTCTTCATTGTAATTGCCTCTGTAACATAATGAGCATTACACCCATTGTTATATGACGCTTTATGCATGAGAAATTGCGGTCCACCGACATCAACAAAAAACAATTGTAGCAAGGGAACGACTCTCGAGCAGCCGCGTCTTATAACCTGGAGAGTTTTGGCTGTAGTACAGTCGAAAAATTATAAATAAAGTAAAAACAGCCTATGCAGGAGGTATTCGATGATACGAAAGTTGATAGTTTTGGTTGTGATTGCCGCGATGTTCGCAGCGGTTGCTGCACCGGTGGGAGCGGTATCGCTTGGGACGAAGGCTCTTAGGGGCGCGGCGGTCGGTTATGCGGTCAAGCAATCGGCAGGCGCGCTGGACAAGTTTATCAATACGATAACGTTCCAGAAGGGCTTATCCAGTAAGCTGGATACCAAGGTAGTGCCGATCCTTTCAGTCGGTAACAAGGGCTATGTCGGCGGCGCGCAGGTTACAGGCCCTGCAAAGTTGATTAAGGATGTCAAAGCGGTATTTCAGTATGAGCAGAACTTCGATAACGGGCGTTACAGGATAAAAGCGCTTGTTCCCAGCTCCAGCCTGAACCCGCTTCAGTTGAAGAGAGTGGAAAAAGTCGGTGTATCGGCTGTCATCGATGTTGCTCTGGCTGGTGGGTTGAGCAATGAGTACTACAGCGGCAGCATCAAAGGCGGAGAGGTCCTGAGAGCCGCTGCGGTAGCTGTCGGGGTCAAGGCGGCATCGAAGTCGATCGATAAGTTCATCAATACGATCACATTCAACAAAAACGCGGTGACGGCGGTCGTCCCAATGGCGAGTTTCGGCGAAAAAGCCTATATCGGCGGCGCGCAGGTGGCAAGCACGGGCCGCATAGTGGATAAAGTCGCTGCGGTATGGCAGTATGAGAACCTGTTCTCCCACGGCAAGTTCCGTGTTAAGGTCCTCGTTCCGACCAATTCATCGAACCCGCTCAAGATGAAGCGCGTAGACGGTGCAGGCGTCACAGCGGTCATAGATACAAGTATCGCGGACCAAAAAGACAACAGCAAGACCAGCAAGAGCAGCCGGACTTATCGTTCTACCAGCAAGCAGACAGACAAAAATGACAACGGCCTGCACAAGGGCTGGGAGATCGGTAAACACAAAGGCTGGGACAAGAAAAACAAAGACAAAGATAAAGATAACGACAGTGACAAAAAACTGCAGAAGATAGAGCAGTTGCTACACAGATGATTTTCGGCTGTAATTAGCCGAAAATCATCTGGCGGAGTTTCAGGTGTTATCTTGAAACTCCTTAGAAAGAGGAGCAGTACAATGAGAGCCAGGAAGGCTGGAATTTTCGTAATATTATCACTTTTCGTATTGACTGTGTTGTCGCCTACGATAGCCATGGCCGGCAGTACCGGCCGCAGGAACACAGCGATTGCAGTGACGGCTGCGGCAATATACAGTCTGGCGAAGGGCAAAGGAACACAGGGACTTGCCCTTGGAGCCGGATCGTATTACGCGTGGCGTCAGTATAGCAAAGCGCGCCAGCAGGAAGTAAGGTGGAAATCTTACCAAAGCGGTTATCGCCGGGGTTATTACAACGGTAAGCACCACGTAGAGAGATATTACGCGAAAAACCATCGCGCAAGACGCTAAACCAGGAAGGCCGGTAGATTAATCATCCGCCGGCCTTTTCTTCAACATCACTCCGCATATGAATTATGTCTCCGAAATGCGAACCTTTTTCACCTGAACGCATTCTATATATAAGAAGCAGCACAGATACCTTTCGAAGAGGATATGTATGGAACAGCTTTCGGATACTGAGTTGATGGAACTTGTCAAAAAAGGCGACTTCGCGGCCTTCGATAAGCTCTATACCAGGTATCGGGAGGATATCTACAAGTTTCTTTATTCTCTGACATGGGATCAGGACACAGCGGAAGACTATGTCCAGGAGGTATTCATTCGGCTTTATATGGCTCGTGACAGGTATATACCGGCAGGGAAATTCTCTACATACCTGTTCCAGATCGCCAAGAATTATTATCTTTACCAAAGGCGTGGGCGAAAAGTACGCGCGAAAGATCTGTCGCTTTCGCACGAGGACCAGAGCGGATTTTGCGTATTCGAGAATATCAAAGCAAATGAGCGCGTGGAACCGGAGATGCGGCTGATGGAGGAATACCGGCGGCTCAGTATCCTGCGGGCTATAGAAATGCTGCCTGAGGGGCAGAAGCTGGTATTTGTGATGTCCCATATACGGGATATGAAATATGCTGAGATAGCCGAAATACTGCAAATATCGGAAGGAATCGTAAAATCACGGATGTTCACGGCTGTAAAAAGGCTGCAATCTTTGCTGAAGGAGATACTCAAATGAATTGCGATCAGGCCAGAACCGAGATTATAGCATACCTGAAAGATGAACTCACTGTACACAAAAGGGAACGCTTGGAGAAACATCTGGCAATGTGCCCAGCGTGCAGACAGGAATTGGAAAACGCTCGTAGATTGCTTGACTGGACGGAAGCGGCATCTACAGATGCCGTAGTGAAAAAGGTCGAAGAAATCATTAACGAGGCTATTAAGGCATCCGCATCGGATATCCACCTGGAGTCCCAACGGGATAACACATTGCTCGTTCGCTATCGTATAGATGGAGTAATGCAAGAGGCAGCTCGTATCGAACCCGTACAGCGGCAAGGGATTCTTGCACGCTTGAAGATGATGTCGGATATGAGTGTCGAAGAGAGCCGCGTATCCCAAGATGGTAGACTGCTATGGAAGCTGGATGGCAAAGACTATGACCTTAGGGCATCCTGCATACCTTATGTGTACGGAGAAGGTGTTGTGCTACGCATACTTGATGCTACAGATGTGTGCATCGACCTGAACAAGGTAGGTCTCAGTGAGGAGCATCTTGCCGTACTAGACAGAATTATCCATCAACCTATGGGGCTGTTTTTCACCAGTGGGCCTAGCGGTTCCGGGAAGACTACCGTACTATATTCTATACTGATGCGATCAGTGTCTCCGGCAACAAAGGTTATGACTATAGAAAACCCGGTGGAATATCCCCTGCTGGGAGTTAACCAGACCCAGGTTAATAAGAAATTAGGATATACATTTACTACCGCGCTGAGATCATTTATGCGCCACGACCCGGATATAATCGCTGTCGGTGAGATTCCGGATCTGGAAACCGCACGGCTTGCAGTGGAAACCGCTATCACGGGGCACATGGTGTTATCGCAGCTACATACAGATGATGCTGTAGGAGTTATTCAAAGACTGCGGGATATGGGGCTGGATAATTTTCTTATCAGCGCTTCGCTTTTAGGGGTGGAATCACAGAGACTTGTGCGAAAAGTATGCAGGAAATGTGCAAGGCCGGTGGAGGCCGATCTCAATGATCCTATCATAAGATTCTTCGGCATTACGCAAGACGATCTTGCTAAATCCATAATCTACAAAGGACAGGGATGCCTTAATTGCAGGAACACTGGATATCGTGGAAGGACAGGTATCTACGAAATCATGGAGATCGACCGCGATATGCGGGAGATTATCGGCAACGGTGCGACATTGGCTGAGATATTGGGCGAAGCACGACAGAAAGGCTTCAAGACGCTTCGTGACGATGCGAAAGAGAAGATATTGGCAGGAATTACCACTCCTGAAGAGGCATTCAGGGTGTTGGCATGAAACTAAGGGATGGGGATCAAGGGATAGAGGATGGATGGTGAAGATTTCCACCACTCATACCTCATCCTTCAGTCCTTTTCTGCTGTCAGCTACCCAATCGCCAGCATTCCGTCGATGGCCTTTTTCGCGCGGGCGATTACCTCATCCGGTACCGTGATCTCGTGGACCATGTCCTCGAGTGACCAGAGTACCTTTTCGAGCGTAATCTTTTTCATATTCGGGCAGATGTTCAAGCTGCAGGGGTTGTAGAACCGTTTGCCGGGGTTGTCCTTCTGCATCTTGTGGATGATCCCTCGCTCTGTGCAGAGGATAACCTCTTCGGCATCGTGCTCGGCCACCCACCGTATCATCTGGGATGTGCTCGCAACGACATCGGCCAGTTGAACCACATCACCGGCGCACTCGGGATGCGCCAGAACGACCGCGTTCGGGTGCTCCCGCTTTGCGTTCAGCACATCGCTGGAGAGTATCCTGTGATGCGTGGGGCAATAGCCGGGATAAAGCACGACTTTTTTGTTTGTTTTGGCCGCGACATACGCTCCGAGAGACTTATCGGGCACAAATATGAACTCATCGGCATCGAGTGATTCGACGACCTTGAGCGCATTGGCTGAGGTGCAGCAGATATCGCTCTCTGCCTTGACCTCAGCCGTAGTGTTGACGTATGCCACTACAGGCAGCCCCGGATGCTGGGATTTGAACTCTCTCAGCCTGTCCGCATCGATCATACTCGCCATCGGACAACCGGCGCCGGCGTCCGGCAGGAGCACAGTCTTCTCCGGAGAGAGTATCTTTGCCGTTTCCGCCATAAAGTGGACGCCGCAGAAGACTATCACGTCCGCATTCGTCGCCGCGGCCTTGCGTGAAAGCTCAAGAGAGTCTCCTGCGAAGTCCGCTATGTCCTGCACATCTCCGAGTTGATAGTTATGGACTAATATTACGGCGTTTCGCTTTTGCCTTAGTTCATTTATCCGTGCTATAAGCTCATTATCCGTCAGAGCCGCCATACTGCTTCCTGTTACTGCTTTCTATCTGGAATAATCGTCCTGAATGCGAACTATATCACTTTCGTCCGAGGGGTTATCGGCGTCCTCATGCATCCATATCTCGGCAACTCTGCCCCAGGTCGTGAGGGATGCAGCCAATCTATGGAGATGTCCGCAGGGGAGATGGATCACATCACCCGGGAGCAGGACATCCGATGTCAGGTGGTCCCTGTCCGGGCCGTGCTGGACGAGCACGGGGCCATCGAGTATCCGCCAAAGCTCGGAGCGGCGATGATGCGATTGAAGGGATAGCCTCTGAGCTGGCGCGACCACGAGGACTTTTGGGTCCCGCCGCCCTACTTCCGCGCCTGTATCGACTCCTTGCCAGTAAGCCTGGAAAAATGCGCCCAGTGACTCTTCATCGAACCGGAGGAACCCTCCCCACGGGCGTTTGAAGTCCTGATCGACTACATCCAGCCCGAAGCCCTTCACCTCGGCAAGAATTCTGTTGAATACGAGCTCGCTCTGCTCTTCGTTTCTCAGTCTCATTTGGTTAACCTTTCTGGAAAATCAACTTTTTCCGACTGTCCCGCTGGTCTTGAAATAGATGCACATAATTTCTTTGTCGAACAGTGGACGCTTGAATTCCACGGCCTTGATTCTGACCTGCTCAAGTATCCGCGCCGCTTGGTCCGCCAATTTCTTACAGTGCGTGCTTCAGGACGATGATCCGTCTCTCCTCGGGCACGTCTTCCTTTCTGATCTCAAGTATGCTGGAATCCAGCCGGGTCACGTTCGGCATACCTTTAACAAACTCATCAACCCCGACTATCGGGAAATCCACCTTTTCCGTCTTGTAATGCATCGGAATTACGATCTTGGCGGCGAGTTGGTTTGCTACCTGATGGGCTTCTTTCGGACCGATAGTATAATATCCGCCGACCGGCACAAGCAGCACATCCACGGCTCCGATCTCTGCGGCTTGATCGGAACTCAGCACATGCCCAAGATCGCCCATATGGCATATCTTTATATCATCTACGGTAAAGGTGAAGACTGTGTTCCTGCCGCGCTCGGATCCGGATGAAGTATCGTGCATCGTCTGCACGCCGTTGAACTCTATGCCGGACGCCATGTACATACCTGCGACTTTGATGACAATCGGCTTGCCTGCCACCATATGAACGTAGTTGTGGTCGGCATGATCGTGTGAGATAGTAACCACATCTACCGGCTTATTGAGCGGTGCATACCTTAACCCGCCGTTGAAACTGCCCGGCTGGTAAGGGTCCGTGACAATTCGAACACCCGCATCGGATGTAATAAGAAATGCGCTGTGACCAAGCCACTGAATCTTCATATGATCCCTCCCGGATATGAAGTTACGCGAGCTGCGACAGCCTTTCCTTAAGTGTAGCCGCGCAGTTCTTTATACCCTTCAGTTCCGTATCATTGACCGCGATACTTACGACTTCCTTAACACCTGTTCGTCCTATGACCGTAGGCAGCGACAGGCAGACGCCCTCTATGCCTAGCGCACCGGTCTGATGAGTCGATACCGGAAGCACTGCCTGCTCATCACGGATTATGGCATGTACCAGCTCGCGTATCGCGAGCCCGACCGCATAGCCTGCTCCGCCTTTCAGCCTGATGACTTCCGCGCCGCTCTTGTTCGTAAAGTCGAACACGGCTTTTACCTTTTCCTCGTCATAACCGGGAAACGCGGAAATCGGCACACTTCCTATCGCAGCGGAACTCCAGACCGGCACCATAGTATCCCCATGTTCTCCAAGGATCAATGCATTTACGTCTTTCGGGGCAACATTGAAATACTCAGCCAGAAGCGATCTGAAGCGTGTGGTATCGAGCAGCGTCCCAAGGCCGATTACCCTGTTCGCCGGGACGATTCCGGTATCGACGGCAAGCTGCGTCATTATATCTACAGGGTTAGATACGACCACGATTATCGCGCCGTCAGGGAGCTTTGCGCTCTTAACGTCAGATAATATCGAACGGAAGAGACCGGCATTGCGGTTCATCAGTTCCAACCGGCTCTCATCCGGCTTTCTTCTGAGGCCGGCGGTAATAACTACGATATCCGAGCCGTCTATGGCTTCGGAGCCGCCTGCGTAAATCTTTTGCGCTGCGACGAGCGATGTCCCATGTCTGAGATCGAGAGCTTCACCCTTCGCTTGGTCAAGCGCCACATCCACGAGCGCCATCTCGCGGACCAGTCCGCCAAGCTGGAGCGTGAACGCCGCGTTTGATCCGACCCGGCCACCTCCGCCGATTATACTTACTTTCATAACCTTAATTCCTCCGTTTCGACGCTGAATCCAAGGCTGCCGAGCCTGCGTTAACAGCTGCATTATAGGTTCTATGAAGGAGGGATGTCAATTGGCAAGAAAGGTGTGGCAACTCGTCCTGACACTCGATAAGTCCAGCTTTATCTCCTTGATTCGGTTCCCCTGCTTGCTTCTGCCGCCAACAGCAGGAAAAACCAGGTCAAGTGCAGTATTATTCATCAGGAGCATCCTTCATTTTGTAGTCTGTTTAATCACCAACTACTTCGACAGAGTGTGCTCCTGTTACTCTTATCACAAATTATCCGAGCTAAGAGAAGAGGAGTGTATAAGTTGAAAAGAGATACTACAGTATGCTTGGCATTGTTATTTCTTATGCTCAGCATCAAGGTGATTGCAGAAACACCAAGTTGGATAATTCCATATGATCCTAATACAATGTCATTTACTGTGACTTTAGAGCAAGCAGTGCAAAAAGCCAGAGATTGGGCGGGAGATCCGAATCTTCAATTGGATTTAAGAGGCATAAACATTATCAAGGAAGATAAGGGGATTAAGAAGTACGCATTTAAAACACCAGATAACAACCAGCAATTTGATGTAGATTGCAACACCGGCAAAATCCTTTGGTGGATTGATTTTGCCAAGTCCCGGGCGTCTCGGAAAGACGAAAGTAATCCGAGCAACATCCAAACAATGCTACCAGCAGAAGAATTAAACGGCATAGTACGTTCGTTCATTAGCTCGAAATATCCTGAATGTGATGCCTTGAATATGCAGAATGCTTACCCGGAAATTCCGGGAATGTATTACTTTCAAAGGCTTTCGAACGGTGTTTGGAACGATCAAAACAATATCCGCTGTAGTGTAGATGCCTGGAGAGGCATTGTGGTAAGCTGTGAGGCTGAGTTTATGGGCATTCCAAGCTTATCTACAAGTTATTCGGTTACACCATCAATAGCAGAACAAGCAGCAATTAGCTATGCCAGAAATGAATTAGTTGATGATCCTGATGATCCATTGAATATTCAGACAGTGATCCTTTACAAAAATAGAGGCGTGTGGATCACCAAAACCGAACAAGGTGAATATAAACTTGCTTATAGAATTGAGCTAATCGCAAGCGTATTACCAAACTACACTATTCAGATGTATGAACAAGCAGTGAATGCAGGACTTGACGGAGATGAAGCAGGCTACGCAACAGTATATGTTGATGCCAATACAGGAGATGTATTCGACATAACAGGAGAAAATTACAATGTATATCCGCCTACTACCTCTACTCCTGCATTCAGCCTCGCTGAAGGCACATATACCAGCAATCAGGCCGTAACGATCACTTGTGTGACCAGTGGATCAACAATTCGCTATACCACCGACGGAACCAATCCTACTACAACCAGCACTGAGTACGCAGGCCCGATAACTGTAGATAGCTCTATGACATTAAAAGCCAGAGCATATTCTCCGGATCATAAATCAAGCCTGGTAAAGTCGGCAACATATACCTTGAAACTACCGTCCCCGACAATGAACCCGGCGGGTGGTAATTATACAGGGAGCCAATTGATTATAATCTCATGTGTGATTGGGGATGGTACAACTATCCGCTATACCACAGATGGAACAGACCCTACAGAAAGTAGTACTGAGCATACAGGACCTATCACTGTAAGTCAGAGTATGACAATAAAGGCCAAAGCATTCAAGACAGGATGGACAAACAGCGAAGTTGTAACCGTTGAGTATGTAATGCAGTAGATTTGTGAGGTAGGTCGAAAACGGGCAGCCGGAGAGCACAAAAAATGAAAGGAGGTGCTATTTAGAGATAATGACATACGCTCCTTTAGCAACACGGTAAGTGCATCCCGCAGCTTTGCAGGTGGCCTCAAGCGCCTGTTCAAAGGTTGTCTGCTCGATTTTGAGGGTGAGCACTCTGTTCAACTTATTCGGGTTCGTAATCGTAATTTTCCTGTCGGTCGCTTTCGTAAGAGCCAGTGCGACGTCTTTGAAGGTCGATTTTTTGATATCGAGTGCAATCCTATTGCCTGACCTGGCGACAGCTACAGCCCCGGTTGCAGTCTCCAGCGTAAGGGCGGTCACACCGACCGTCCCGGAACCGGATGAGCTGATGGTAATTCTATTGTTTTTGCTTACAGTTGGCTGAGGGGTGTCCAGCGCGCGTTCGCCCAGCTTGACTTTGATGAGTTTTGTTTCTTTCCCCCGTTTGACTGCGAGGGTTACCACATCTCCGGGCGCAAGGTTCAAAATATAATCCGAAAACTCACCAGCGGTCCTGAAGGTCTTCCCATCGGCATTCACGAACACATCGCCGGGTTGTATCCCCGCCGTAGCCGCAGGACCGTCTTTTAGAGGAACCAGAACAAGCTCTCCGTCTCTATCGGCAACCGATACTCCCAGGCGGCTCCTTTTGACTGGTCTTCCGGCTTTCATATCCTCGATAACCGGTTTGACCTTGTCTATCGGGATAGCAAACCCGCTGCTCCCGGAGACATTTGTCAGGTCGTTTAGCAGGTTTTCTATATCGACTACCGTATCACTGCTCGTCCGCATCTTGAAGCCCAGCCGGTTCATCAGGTCGAGCATTGCCCATTCGTGCTCCACCAGCTCAGTCTTAATGTCGTCCGGAAGTTTGGACCAAAGAAATGTCGCGGAAGGAGCCATCATCGCCACTGTTACGCCGACTACTTTTCCTTTGCAGTCGAGCACCGGGCCGCCGCTTGCACCGGGGCCCACCGTTCCGGATATCTGGAGCAGGCCGGATGCGCTGAGCCCCATTCGCCTGCTGACGCCGGATATCATCCCAAGTGAGGCGGAGTTGATCATCCCTGACTGGTTATTGATGCTGAGGACAAGCATACCGGGAGCCAGTGCGTTCGAGTCTCCCAGTTCCAGGAACTTGAGACCGGACCCTTTGACCTTAACGACTGCTATATCAGTCAGCGGATCGATCCCCATTAACTTCCCGTCTATTGCCGTGCCGTCCGTGAATCTGACGCTGATGGCATCCGCGCCGTTTACGACGCTTCCTGTGGTCATGACAGAGCCGTCTGCGCTGATAACGAAGCCGGAGCCGATCCGTTTTTTGAGTCCGACCGGTTCCTTGGCAGCATTCGATGTGTCTGTACTGGAGGCGTATACCTTTTGGACGGAATGTATTTCGACTACTGCGGATCCGGCATGCCTTATGAGTGCCGTTATGTCGTTGCTCAGATCCTGCATGGTCGTCGCTCCGAGCGGCGCGGCAAGCCATATAGAGATCAACGCCAGAATGAAAAATCTGAGCTTCATTTTATCTGCAGCACCCCTTGTTATTACAGATCTACCAGTACGAACCGCGGCTGGTCTCCCTGACCGGGAGTGTATAAGTCATCATTATTAGTAACTTCCGAAGTCGTGCGCATAACGCCGATCACATGCTCTTCATCGTTACTGGTAATTACATTGGCAGTCGCGGGTTGCGTATCATTCGGAGCTTCCGCGACTTCTTCTTTTTGTGGAACTATGTTCTTAACAGGTTTTTCTTTCTTGATCTCAGCCACAACGGTGCGCCTGGGCTTGATAATCTGCTTAACTGCAGCCCGTTCTGGCTTGTGGGCAGGTTGAACTGCAGGCTTGCTTGCCGGACGCGGTTTTTCCTGCTGAGGTAATGCGATCTGTTGAGGTTTGTCCTGGTCCGCGTTGACTTCAGGTGTAGTGACCAGGGGAATCCAGGCGATTTTAGCCTCATTCTTCGGCTGACACAGCATCCAGGTCCCGATAATCGCGACCAGCAGGACGCATGCTGCCGAAGCGCTAAGAATGAGCGGCAGGCGCGGTCTGACGGCTTCGTTCTTATTGAAAGCTGCGCTTGCCTTTATCTCCGCCCAGGTGAGTTCGCACTTTTCATCGCTTGCGATGCCGTCCAGCAGTGCAGTATTAAGGCGTTTATACGCTGCCGCTTCTTTCCGGCACCGCTCGCAGCCGTCAATATGTTTTCCGATCAGCCGTGGAAGCGCTGCGCCGTCCGATGCCGCCGACAGCCACAACGCCACGAGATAGCATTTTATACTCATCTTACAGCGCCTCATCCTGCAACAGGTTTCGCAGCTTTCTTCTGGTCCGGCTCAGTCTGACTCTTGCGCTCACTGGAGAGCACCCGATTATCTCCGCAGCTTCGCTGCAGGTGAACCCCTGAACATCGCATAAAACAACGAGCATCCTGCAGGCCGGAGTGATTTTCTGCAGCGCCTCGTTGATCATATACCTGTTGATACTTCCGGTCTCGATGTTCTGGTCTGGGTGTGGAGTCAATTCCATCTGCTCAAGATCGATTTCGGTCTCAGTTTCCGTATAAGATCTTCTGTGCTTCGACCTCGAATGGTCTATGCACAGGTTGGCAGCTATCCGGCAGAGCCATGTCAGGAGTTTCGAATCGCCTCTGAACCGGTTGATCGACCTCCAAGCCCGGCAATAGACCTCTTGGACGATATCTTCGGCATCCTCTTTTGATCCGACCGATCTCAGTACGAACGAATATACTGCGTTTTTTGTCTGTTCGAACAGTACTCCGAACGCATCAGAATCGCCAAGCTGCGCCGCCGCTAACAATTTGTTTTGGTCCGAGACAATCGCGCTTGCCTCAGCACTTACTAAGCTGCCCGGTAACATCTCTTTCATCATATTAGACGCATCAGGGTCGATGTCTGTTAACTTGTGGGAAAAACGGCGCATTATTTTCTCCGGCGCATGCGCTGAAGTAACGGTGATCTATCTGGATTTTATCACAGAAGGGTGAAAAAACGCGAAGAAGGTAACAGTTCACTCTTAATGAGAGATCTTACATCAAATTGCACAACCAACACATCACCACAGATGGAAGGACATCACCCTTGAACAACCAGCACGTCATCATGGATGGAAGCACGTCACCCTGAATAACCAACACGTCACCCTGAACTAAGGAGTTTCAGGTATTACCTGAAACTCTCCCCGGAAGATTTTCGGCTATGGCCGAAAATCCATAGATTCAGGGTCCATTTTCTTCCTGGATGCTGAGTCAAGCTCAGCATGACGTTGCGGTAGTTCAGCATGATGTTATACTCATCAACAGTGAACTCTTACTTGCCTATTGCAGAACTAAAAATACATGATATATTGTAGTAAGCGAGCATTCTGTAAACTATTGGACTGTACTTTGTTAAACGGACACCAAGTTAGCAGTATAATCTAGTGGAGGTGTCAGTTGAAACGAAAACAGTATAGCAATGAGTTCAAAACCGAAGCAGTAAAGATGGCGGAATGCGGTGATTT
>JBDKSP010000005.1:0-16280 GCA_039680575.1 Armatimonadota bacterium | reverse complement strand
ACAACGTCATGCTGAGCTTGACTCAGCATCCAGGAAGAAAATGGACCCTGAATCTATGGATTATCGGCTATAGCCGATAATCTTCCGGGAGAGTTTCAGGTGTAACCTGAAACTCCTTAGTTCAGGGTGACGTGTTGGTTATTCAGGGTGACGTGCTTTTATCTATGGTGACGTGTTGGTTGTGCAATTTGATGTAAGATCTCTTATTAAGAGTGAACTCTTAATGAATACCTTAAGCTGCCTATCGTCCCTGGACTTCTACCGACCAGTCGGTTATGTCCAGGTCCGGCAGGGGCACGTCTCCCTTGTCCTCTATCTCTGCTGTTGAGTTCGAATACGTTTGATCGGTCCTGACTGATATTTGTATGAAATCGTTGCCGGTTTGCCCTAATCCATCGTAGTATTTCTGTACAGGCGTGTTCGGGTCGAGCGGTATTTTGTCCGTTGTGATAAAATTGATGTTGACTACATCGATGTCATCGGCGGGTATCTCTGTACTTGCCAACTGAGAGAGATCGACTGTGAACTGCAGCTTATTGGATCCGGACGACGGGATAGAGACCGAAATGGGCGGGCCGACATACACGCTGCCTAACAGGTCCGTACCGGAGGGAATACGATAGACTCCGTATCCACCCTGCGGCTGCAGCGCATCGTAGACTACGTAATGCGTGATGTTGCCGGTGCCCCATCCATTACCCCACGGAGGAGCGACAACAGGCAGCGGTCCGGGAGTAGATGTGCCGGTTGTGTCGAAAGCAACGTAATAGTGATAGTTGGAGTTTATCTCTCCATCGACTGTCATAGTGACGATCAGCCGGGTACCGGTGAGCGCCACGCTGCCTTCCGGAGACTTGGCACAGCCTGCGATGAGAAATAGAAGCAGCGCGATTATTGGTATTACCAGGCCAGACCTTTTTATGTTCATAGCAACACCCGAAGTTTTATGCAAGTAGATAAAAGATTATATCACAAACAGTTCCGTTCAAACTTGCTGCTCTCGATACTATCGGGAGTAATGCTCTTTCTCGCCTTTCCAGGATTAGGGCTATACCCCCTCGCATGGGTTGCGCTCGTACCGCTTTTGATCGCTCTCAGAAAGACCAAACCACGCAGCAGTCTATTTTGGGGGCTTGTGACAGGGTTTATCTTTTTCGGAGGATTACTCTACTGGATTTCTCTATTCGGATACCTGCCCTGGGCGCTTCTCGCACTCATAGAGGCGGTGTCTGTTACGGTCTTTGCATTATTGGCGGGGCTCTCAATGCGGCGCGGGCGTTTTGCGGTCCTGACAGTTCCGGCTCTCTGGACCGCAGTCGAGTATCTGCGGTCGCTTGGGATGTTCGGGTTTACCTGGGGAGACCTTGCCTATTCACAGGCGAGATGGCTTTCGATCATCCAGGCAGCGAGCATTACGGGACCGTGGGGAGTCACGTTTCTGATAGTAATGCTGAATACGGCGATCGCGCTGGCTATTATCGACTTCAAAAAAGCCAGACTTCAGTTAGTTGTTACGGCTGGTGTTATCTTTCTTACGGCAGCAGGCGGAGCCGTCTCGATCTCCATCACACATCACAGAATAATACCGGATAAAACAGTTGCAATGGTCCAGGGCGGCATCGAAATGCGCTGGCGCGATGCCGGTCTGTCTGAAAAGATATACAAGACCTACTGGCCGATAACCGAGAAGCTGGGCCGCGGAGTGGACTTCATCGTCTGGCCTGAGTCGGCTCTTCCGGATTATCTTCTCTTGTCTCCATCTCTACAAAAGGAAATGTCGATCCTCGCAAGGAATTCCGGCGCTCATATTCTTGCAGGAGGGCAGTGTGTAAAACTCGATGAGCACGCGGACCATGGATACAGGGAGTATAATGGCGCGTATCTGATCGATCCCAAGGGGAAGATCATCGGAGACTACTATAAAGCGCACCTAGTCCCGTTCGGTGAGTTCGTGCCCGGGAGAAACTGGCTGCCGCTCATAAACAACTACAGAATAAGAGATGTCGACTACTCACCCGGAACCGGTTATTACATCCTGCGTTCCAAAAATGGTAATATCGGCGTGATGATTTGCTTCGAATCGATCTTCCCACAGATAGGCCGGACGTTTACAAAAAACGGCGCGGACGTGCTTTTCGTTATCACGAATGATTCCTGGTTCGGTAATACCGCCGCCGCTGCCCAGCACCACGATTTTTCGGTGTTCAGAGCGGTCGAGAACCGGCGTTACGTCGCTCGGAATGCTGCGACCGGGATAACCAGCCTGATCTCCCCGACCGGGGAGGTCATAAAGAGTGCGGGGCTTGGCGAAAAATCCGTTGTGCGGGGTAAGCTGTCGATGATCGGCGGCAAAACCATCTATACGAAATACGGAGACTGGTTTGCCTGGCTTTCGATGGCAATAGGACTGATAGGTCTTATTCGGGGTGATGCAAAACCGGATGTGCCGTACATACAGATGGGGCATCCGCATTAGGTGGGGTAGGGATCACACGGATGCCCCATCTCTCGGTCGATTATTAGCCCGTGCTATTCACAATAAGAGTGAATAACGCAGGTTAGCCAACCGATAACTGTATTACTGTATAAATCAGATCCGCCCGAACGCCTCCCAGTTTGCGCCCGAGTTATCTTCCTGCATATGGTTGATAAGATTGTCCGTCCTGTGCGCCAACACAAGCGCACTGTAGACGGAGACTAGCGTAAGTATAGTCAGAAACCCAACGATGCTCAGCATTATTGTGATCATGGCGTTACCCCGCACTGTTGGTTTGATAGAGTATCACATGGCCGACTCTCGATGAGCCGTTTACTATATTATTCCCTAAACTGACGGGCTGCAAAACGCCGCTTTTACAGAGTTTTGGCAACTGATGTAATGAGTAATAAACATCGTTTCGCCCAAAAACTCTTTGCTTATCTTTACGCCTGATCGCCTCATCGCAAACGCGCAGGCGCTTAGTGAATAAGCCCTGTTGTTTCCTGTTTCCCGCCCCTCGTGTATAATGTCTTTATGCATAAACCCATCATAGCGATAGACGGACCGGCCGGTTCGGGAAAGAGCACGGTCGCGAAGATAGTAGCTGAAAGGCTTGGCTACACTTATATAGACACCGGTGCGATGTACAGAGCCATAGCGGTAAAGTCCATAGAAGCCGGTATTCCTGTTGATGAGCCCGAAAGAATCGTCGAGCTCGCAAACAAGCTCGATATCAGATTCAAAACGGTCGACGGTAAGCAGCGTGTATATGCTGACGGAGATGATATCACCGAAGCAATCCGAACCCCTGAGGCGACGAAACTTTCGAGCCCCGTTTCGGCTATCCCAGGCGTAAGGCACAGGCTGGTGGATATCCAGCGTAAAATGGGAGCAAAAGGCGGCGTTGTAATGGAAGGCCGGGACATCGGGACCTATGTATTTCCCAATGCCGAGGTCAAAGCATTCATAACGGCGTCCCCCGAAGAGCGCGCGAGAAGAAGAAAGAAAGACCTTGCGGCTATAGGGGTCAGTGCCGACATAGCCAGAGTAGCCGCCGACATAAAAGAGCGGGACGAGCGGGACAGCTCCCGCGCAATGGCCCCGCTCAAGCAGGCAGATGACGCCAAACTCATCATGACGGACGGCATGAGCATAGAAAAAGTCGTAAACGCTGTAATTGAGCTTCATAATAGAAGGACAAACTGATGCTATATTGGATAGGCTGGAGCCTGTTTCGATTCATTTTAATTACATTCGGAAGATGGAAAGTGTCCGGCCAGGAAAATGTACCAATGGAAGGCCCGGTAATCCTCGCGCCGAACCATGTCAGCTACGCAGACCCGCCTGCGGCTGGCTGCGGGATATTCCGGCAGGTCCATTATATGGCGAAGAGCGAGCTTTTCAAGATTCCGATACTCGGAGCTTTGATTAGAGGCGTCGGCACCTTTCCTGTGAAGCAAAACACGGCGGACCGGACAGCAATCAAGAAAGCACTTGAGTTTCTGAGTAAAGGAAAAGTCGTCTGTATATTTCCTGAAGGCGCCAGAAGCTTGGACGGGAAGCTGATGAAGGCACAGGCCGGACTCGGGATGATCGCTCTCAAATCGAAAGCCCCTGTAGTGCCTGTAGCGCTCATCGGAACGGACAAACTGCTCCCGCGCCATTCGCCGTTCATCCACTTCGCCAGGGTCGAAATACATTACGGCAAACCGATGATGTTCGATGACCTCTACGACCGTGGGATGGACCGCGAAGCGATAGAACAGATCGGGGAGCAAGTCATGGCAGCCATAGCAGAGATGCAGGAATAGCCGTCAGCGGTCAGCTTTTGAACCGCGGAAACGCGGAATAATGGGAAACGCGGAAGGTAGAGATTTACAGCATCTACTCTTATGCTGCGAATCTTTGCCAATCTCTTTGGAGTGCGGAAGCGACAGCTTCCGCTTTTCTATCGGCATCCACCAATCTCTGTAGTGGCTGGTCCTTCATACCCTCTCCCTTGACGAGAGAAGGCTAGGGTGAGGGTGATTCTGCCGACTTGCAACATACCCCTCATCCCAACCTTCTCTCCCGCAAGGGGAGAAGGGGTAATATTTCGATCCGAGAAGCAGAGGGCATGGATGCCCCGGAAAATAGGCCCAGGGCATGGATCCCCTGGGCCATCAAGGTCACGTTGGACAACCACGTCACGCTGCACTAAGGAGTTTCAGGGTCGAAAGCTGTCGCTTCTGCCTCTACTCATTCTCCATTACTCATACCTCAGCCCTTTTCTCCCTTTTTCTCTTTCGTGTTTTTCGTTTTCGGTAGCTCGACTACTTTCCGGCTGTATGTTAATATGAGTCAGGATTATATAAAGAGGAAACTGCCGAAAAGGAGATTTGTTAGTAATGCCGTATGATATCAGATCTCAACAGCAGGCCATCAGAGGGATGATACGCGCGGTAGAAGCTGCGGTATACAAACCTGTGACGGATTTAACTGTTGAGGCATGGGCTACCAAGGAGCCGGTGTCCTATGCAGACCGGCAGAGTGGCCGGTATTTATCACTCAAACCCGGCGACAAGTGGGGTGACCTGTTCGACTGCGCATGGTTCCATTTCACAGGGACCGTGCCGAAAGAATGCGCCGGTCAGCAGGTTGTTTTGTTGATCGATGTTAACGGAGAAGCCTGCGTGGTCGACTCCGTTGGGAACCCGGTCCAGGGGCTGACCAATGTCAACTCCGTATTCGATACATCTCTCGGAAAACCCGGAAAACGGGTCTTTCCGCTTGCAGCCTCCGCAAATGGAGGCGAGAATGTCTCCATCTGGGCTGATGCCGGATGCAACGATCTTTTGGGTGAGATGCATGAGAACGGGACGCTGAAGGAAGCTCAGATTGCGATCCTGTATCCGACGCTCAATCAACTTCGTTATGATGTAGAGGTCCTGAATGAGCTTCTCGGGCAGCTTCCTCAAGACTCCGCACGGGCTTGCTCGATCAGGACAGCTCTCTATGATGCCTCGCGCATTTTGCGGGACTATACGGAAGACGAAGCGAAGGAAGCCCGCGCCATATTAGCTCCTGAACTTGCGAAAAAAGGCGGCGACAGCTCCCTTACCATAAGCGCAATAGGCCATGCTCATATAGACCTGGCCTGGCTGTGGCCGATACGTGAGACTATCCGAAAAGGCGCTCGGACTTTTTCCACTGCACTTTCCTTTATGGACCGCTACCCGGACTATGTGTTCGGTGCGAGCCAGCCGCAGCTTTACCAGTGGATGAAGGACAATTATCCCTCAGTTTATGAAAAAATAAAGGCTAAGGTAGCCGAAGGCCGCTGGGAAGTCCAGGGAGCCATGTGGGTTGAGGCTGATACGAACGTGCCGAGCGGTGAATCGCTCGTGCGGCAGCTTCTATATGGCAAGCGGTTCTTCCGCGAGGAGTTCGGAATAGACGTAAAGAGCCTTTGGCTGCCGGATGTCTTTGGCTACAGCGGCGCGCTTCCGCAGCTCCTCAAGCAGGTCGATGTGGACTACTTCATGACTCAGAAACTCTCGTGGAACGTGGTCAACCGGCATCCGCATCACACTTTCCGATGGAGAGGGATCGACGGAAGCGAAGTCCTCGCTCACATGATCCCGGAAGAGACTTATAACAGCCCTGCAGCTCCGAGATCGCTTATGAAGTCAGAAAAGAACTTCTCGGATAAGGGGACGTCGGATGCGTGTCTGATGCTCTTCGGCATCGGTGACGGCGGCGGTGGACCGGGTGAGGAACATCTCGAACGCCTGGCACGTGAAAAGAACCTTGCGGGGCTTCCGCCTCTCAAACAGGAGTTTTCCGCCGATTTCTTTGAGAAGATCGCTCCGAAAACGGCAAGCTACCCGGTGTGGTCCGGTGAGCTCTATCTCGAGAAACACCAGGGGACATACACATCTCAAGGGCGCAACAAGCGCTGGAACAGAAAGATGGAGCTCGCTCTCCGCGACTGTGAGTGGCTGAATACCTGGGCGCATCAGTCAGCCGATGCCAAGTATCCGGCTTCCGATCTGGAAAAACTCTGGAAAGAGACGCTTCTTTACCAGTTCCACGACATCCTGCCGGGTTCGTCGATTACTCGCGTCTATGAAGAGTCGAGAGCCCGATATGCAGAGATGTTCAAGCAGACGGAATCTCTCACTAAGAGCGCTGGAGAGTTGCTCTTGGCGAAGATCGATACTTCGGCCATGAAGCAGCCTGCGGTCGTCTTGAACGCGCTCTCCTGGGAGAGAGACGGGTTTGTCCAAGTCGACAAGAAGTGGGCTTATGTGCATGTCCCATCGTTTGGTTACACGACAGTAGATGCCGCGAAGCTGGATACCGAGTATAAGCCGGTAACGGCGACGCCGGAGAAGCTCGAAAACGACAAACTATGCGTCAAGTTCAATGCTGACGGGTCTATCTCATCTGTTTGGGACAAAGAACTTCAGCGCGAAGTAATCGCTGCCGGTGAGACCGCCAACAAGCTCGCTGTTTATGAGGATAACGGCGACGGTTGGGACTTCCCGCTGGACTACGATAAGAAGGCTCCTGTATACTTCAAGCTGGAGTCAGTAAAGGCTGCGGTTGATGGGCCGAAGGCGACTGTGGAGCAGGTCTACAAATTCAACGACTCCACATTCACTCAGGAGATCAGCCTTGTCGCAGGTAGCCGCCGCATAGACTTTGCGACCAATGTCGACTGGTGCGAGACGCACAAGATGCTGCGCACATCGTTCCCGGTTGCGGTCAAGAGCGATTATGCCACATGCGAGGTCCAGTTCGGCAATATCGAGCGGCCGACTCATCGAAATACCTCATGGGACCAGGCCAAGGTCGAGATCTGCGCTCAGAAATGGGTGGACATCTCGGACAGAGGCTATGGCGTGGCTGTCTTGAACACCGGCAAGTACGGATACAAGACGCTCGGGAACACAATAGACATAAACCTCCTGAGAAGCGCCACGTATCCCGATCCTGTGACGGACAAAGGACAGCACGAGTTCACTTACTCGCTCTTCCCGCACACGGGCGACCACGTGGAGGGCAGTGTTGTGAAAGAGGCATATGGGCTGAACGTGCCGATGAGAGTGAAATCAGTCGATTCTCATCCGGGAACGCTTCCCGAGACAGCCTCCTTCTGCAGCGTAGACTCGCCGCACATCGTAGTTGAAGCCATAAAGAAGGCTGAAGACAGCGATGCCGTGATCGTGAGACTTTACGAGGCGCATGGGGCGTCCGGCTCGGCGAAGGTCACTATTGGCTTCCCGGTCAGGTCCGTCTCGAAGGTCAACCTGCTGGAAGAGTCGCCTGAAAAGGTCAAGAACGAGGGTAGTGTTATCCCGCTCTCGTTCCAGCCGTTTGAAGTAATTACTCTCGCTGTAGAGACAGAGTAAGGCGTAGTGCCAATGATGGTCCGGGATTTTGCAATCCCGGACCGCCTTTAGTAGCCGGCCTTTCGTTTATGCCATTGGTTCCACGGGCAACATTACTTTGTAAGTGTTCATCGATTAGCTTGAGGGTGCTTATCATTTATAGAGTTTCAGGCGAAAATCTATAGAAGAGGTATTATTATGAATACGGCAGTAATTATTACGCTTATAATCGTCGCCGGTGTAGTCCTGGTATCTCTTGCGGGGATTGCATGGCTTTGGTCAGTAAGTAGCCGTGGGCTTATGCCGGGAGGTAACATGAACCGGCGGCAGACGGAACTCGAAAACAAGCTAAACAATCTGCAAAAGGAGGTAGACGACCTGAAGAAGCGTCTTCCAGAGGAGTAAATATGCATGGTGCAAGTCACAGACCCAGGGTGCTGTGCATAAACAGTGACCGCGACCTGAACGCGGAACTAGACCGCATGGGCGTTGCTGTTCAGGATAGAGAAAGAATCCTGTCCAATGTCCGATACTATACCCTCAAGCTATCCGGCGTTAACAGGACTCAAGCCAGCCTGATTAAGGAGGCGTTTCTCTCGTATGGAGGAAATGCCATCGAAAAAGAGAATGCTCCAGACCGAATTGACATAATGCTGGTCGGCACACATATGGCTTTCAGAAAAGCTGCAAAGTGGATTGCCTCTGAAGAGATGGGCAGTTCTACACTCGATGTTGAAATCGAGGCCGCGATAGCTTTATTCGAGTCTAAGCCGGTTTCACCGGATGATATCACCCTCCCAGACCCCAAATCCCTGCGCATGATTGCTGAACTTGCCGATCGTACCCTTGTTATGGGGATATTGAATGTCACTCCCGACTCGTTTTCCGACGGAGGAATGTTTTTTGATCATGTCGCTGCAGTAGACCACGCGCTTTCAATGATAGAAGACGGCGCGGACATCATCGACATCGGAGGGGAGTCGACGAGACCGGGAAGTGAGCCGGTTTCGGTCGAAGATGAGATATCGCGGATAGTCCCGGTTGTCCGGGAGCTCTCAAAACAGATCGAAAAACCCATATCGATCGACACTTACAGAGCCGCTGCCGCCGCCGCCGCGCTTGATGCAGGCGCGAGCATAATAAACGATATCAGCGGAATGGTATTCGACCCCGATATGAAGTCCGTTGTCGCCCGATATAAGTGCCCGGTCATCGTAATGCACACCAAAGGCACACCGAAGGAAATGCAGAGATCTCCGGCTTACGAAGACTTGATGGGCGAGGTTACGGAATATCTTCGCCAGTGTATTTTCGATGCGGTGGAGGCAGGCATAGACGAGCGGGTGATAATCGTCGACCCGGGTATAGGGTTCGGGAAGACCGTGGACCACAATTTGGAGATCATCCGCCGACTGGCAGAGTTCAAGAGCCTCGGAAGGCCGATCCTTATGGGAACTTCCCGAAAATCTACTATCGGCCAGGTATTGGGTGGGCTTCCGCCTGATGAGCGGCTGGAAGGGACCGCCGCAACCGTCGCGCTATCAATCGCAAACGGCGCCAATATCGTGAGGGTCCACGACGTTAAGCAGATGTCCCGCGTTGCGAAGAT
The DNA here is from genome assembly GCA_039680575.1 of Armatimonadota bacterium. Taxonomy (GTDB): domain Bacteria; phylum Armatimonadota; class UBA5829; order UBA5829; family DTLH01; genus JBDKSP01. Next base: position 6,817 of record JBDKSP010000005.1, on the reverse strand, counting down.
GACGGACGCTGTGCTTAGAGGCGTTTAGTTTTTATCACGAAAGCACGAAAGGAAGAAAAGGGATTAATAGGTGGATAATCGTGCTTCTACCCGTGGTCCAGTAGGTCCGCGGGGTAACTGCGGTCCCGAAGTATATGAATAAGAGTAAATGTTGTAAATCTCCACCATTCGTGAAATCCGTTAAATCCGCGTAATTCGCGTTTCAAAATGACGGATGGTGGATGCCAATAGAAAAGCGGAAGCTGGCGCTTCCGCACTCCAAATTTCTATTCCCTGTTCCCTGACTCGATACTCAGCGCGATATGCATTATAATAGTAACCAACTATTAAATTCGTGACAGGTAAATTATGGACTCCGATAAAAAGCAATTCATAGACATAGCGGAACACTACGATGACCTTATGGCTAATGTGCCGTATCGGTTGTGGGTGGACTACATCGAGAATATACTCAAGAAGCTGAACTACCATCCTCGTACAGTGCTTGATATTGCCTGCGGGACGGGGACAGTGGCCGAGCTTCTGGTGGAACGCGGCTATGAGGTCACCGGCGCGGACATCGCTCCCGGTATGATCGAGGTCGCAAGAAAAAAGACCAATGCATCAGAGACGAACATTGAGTATCACGTAAGCGACGCGGCGGAACTCTCGCTCGGACGAAAATTCGACCTTGCAATAAGCCTTTTCGACAGCCTGAACTATATAACAGATGAGTCCAGGCTGGCTCAGGCGATGAAGCGGGTGGGGGAGCACGTAGTCCCCGGCGGTTACTTCATTTTCGATGTCAACACGGAATACGCGCTCGCACACGGGTTCTTCAACCAGACCAACTTGGAGTCTTATCCAAGATATGTTTGGAATAGCAGTTACGACCGCACGGCCAGAATATGCTCTGTGACTATGGTGTTCGAAGTGCTGGAAAACGGCAAGCCACGCCAGTTTACGGAAGTTCACAAGCAAAAAGCATACAAGCTCGATGAACTCGATGCCATGCTCGCAGCGGCGGGGTTTGAAACGATTGCCCGTTATCATGCGTATAAATTCAAGCAGCCGGCCCGCAGGTCGGACAGAGTATTCTTTGTCGCGAGGAAGAAATGAGAAAAGCTGCTTTAACCGGTTTCTTTGTTGCTGTAGTTGCGGCAGTTGCTGTCTTGCTTATACAACAACGTTCCATAGAGCCGCTAAGCATCAAGAAGAACGACCCATGGATACTGCAGTCGAACGATCCGAACAATAAAGTTGGAATATATCTGGGAAACGGCGCTGTCGGAACCCGTATCGGGACGGAAGGCGTCGGAAGGCTCGAAGGCCGCCCGGCGGAATGCCTCATGGCCGGGCTATACGAGAAAGAAGCATACCTGCCGCTTCCGAACTGGAGTGATTTCGGGCTGTACGATTCCGATGGAAAGCGCTTCGAGCTCGATAAAGAGGCTCCTTACCGCCAGACGCTCAATATGCGGGAAGGTTACGTGGAGACCGAGCTTACGCTCAAGTCTGGACGCCGCAGGCTTATGGGAAAAGTGACGGTTTTCGTTAACAGGGCGAAAGGCGGAAATATAGGCGTATATGCGGCTGCTGTTCGCTACGAGCTTACTCCAAGTTTCGATGGCAGCGTAAAGCTCAAGGAATCACTTGATGCGGGCAATGGCTGGAAGACCAAGTCCAGCAAAAAGACCGGAAACGGCGCGCAGATATTCGAAGGCAGGAGTTCCACATATAATTCTGTGTGCGTCGGCACAAGAGTTTTGGACGCATCGAACAAGCCGGTAACTGACGGTACTTCCGTAAAGCAAGAGAAGAGCTTTGCACTGACAAAGTTAATCGCAATCTATAACCATCCCGGCTATTTGTCGTGTACGCCTGCAAGTGCCGAAGAATTATTGGCTGATGTAGAGAATGTCCGCTACGATCAGCTTTTTGATTCGAGCAAAAAAGCTTGGCGGGAGCTCTGGAAGTCAGATATCGTGATCGAAGGTGACCCGGAGGCACAGCAGGCGGTTCATTCCTCTATGTTTTACCTCCTGTCGAGTGTCAATAACGGGATCTGGGGCGACAGCATACAGCCGCTCGGACTGTCGTCCAGCGCTTACTGGGGCGGCCACATATTCTGGGATGCCGATGTCTGGATGTATCCCTCGCTCCTGCTTCAGCACCCTGAACTGGCCGGGTCTATTGTTAGTTACAGATTCGTTACCCGGCAAGCCGCTTTGGAAAACGCCAAAAAGGACAGATTAGCAGGAGCGGAGTATGCCTGGGAAAGCGCCGAAAGCGGATCGGAGGCTGCTCCGAAGCCATTCTCAGAGGAAAGGCACATAACGAGCGATGTCGCGCTTGCCCAGTGGCAGTATTATGTAGCGACTCAAGATAAAGAATGGCTTGAATTACGCGGCTGGCCGGTAATTTCGGCCTGCGCGGACTATTGGGCATCAAGAGCCAAATACAACTCGGCCAAGGGCAAGTATGAAATCCTGAAGGTCGTTCCTCCTGATGAGAACGCCAACATCGTAGATAACTGCGCTTATACCAACGCATCGGCAGCGGCCATTCTGCAAATCGCGGCCAATGTTGCGGGCATAATCGGTAAATCTCCCAACCCCAAGTGGGCGGAAACAGCCGGAAAGATGTACATTCCGTTCGACAAGGCCAATAAACGCTATATCGAGCACGACGGATACAAGGGAGATGCGACGAAGCAGGCGGATGTCGAGTTGATGATCTACCCCTGGATGATCGACATGCCGGACGATGTGCGGACTGCTTCTTTTGATTATTATAAGGGAAAGCTGTATAAGAACGGCCCTGCTATGAGTTCTTCCGTTTACGCAGTCATCTCCGCACAGCTCGGAAGAAGAGCCGATGCGTACAAAGACTTCACCGAGAGCTACAAACCGTTCCTGCGCGGCCCGTTTTTGATGTTCAATGAGAAACGGTCGTCAACCTGGGAAAATACATGCTTCATAACGGGCTGCGGCGGGATGCTGCAGAGCGTGATATACGGCTTTGGCGGGCTTAGGATCGGTAAAAACCCCGGAGGGTTCGAAGAGGCGCTTCCCGATCTGTACATCAAGCCCTGCCTGCCTGAGCGCTGGAAGAGCCTTGAGATCAAAAACATCGTGTGGCGAGGAAAGAGCTACAATCTGAAGGTTTTGCCGGGAGATAAGTGGAGCCTGACGGCGAATGCCCCCGAGTGAGCCAAGCGAGGTGGGCTCACTGACCCAGACTCACTCGGCTCACTCAAGTCTTATATAGACATACCGGCAATACCCATCAGGGATGTATCAGGAAACATAAAGGCCCATCGTTTTACCCGATGGGCCTTTGGATTCTCGTCTCAATCTATTTCTCACGGTCCGATAGGCGCTCAGTAGGGATAATAGTATGGTCTGCCAAACCTGTAAGACGGGAATCCCGGAACGCTGTGAGCCGCGCTTATCGAATCGTAGAACCTCTGGCGACTTGGCGATACGTATCCCGGAGGTACAAATATGTCATGGGCTCCGTAGTAGGAGTTATACGGGCTCAGACTGTATATACCACCGTAGGGATAGTCCAGCACCCTTATACCGCCAACATCGAATATCGGTGGCATAGATGGAACCTGTTCATTAACTAATGTTTGTTCATTAACGATTGTTCCGGAGAAGCCACCGACAGCTGGTGGTGCAGCCGTTTGTTTTTCCGGTTGATACTGGTTTTCAGGCATCGTTTCTGCTGCTACCGGTATTTTTGCCTTAGGCTTGAAAATATACCGCCCAGGGGCTTTCGTATAGTCGAGGCCTGATGCATCCGCTACGGCTTTGACGGCTTGTTCGAGTGGTATATTTTTAAATCCGACAGATATTCTGCCGGAAACTCCGGGCTCGATGGTATACTTGTATCCGGTGCCTTGGAACATGTAGTCGATTACATCTATTATTGGTGTATCGGAGAGCTGCAGTGTTACCTTTTTCTCGACCGGCGGCTGTGAGCCATTTGCAATGGCTGCACCCGCCGCCAGGACTATCACCGCAGCGATAAACACTATCCTCATCCAGCGCAGATCAGTCATTTTTAACCCTCCCATGGTGACTCCACCGAGTAAATTATACCCTGCCGGAATTATCCTTAACACGGCTGAGGAAAAGGGGGATACTCTGAACTATAGATTTTCGGCTGATTGATTAACGGCCAGTCATATATTATCTGTTGCCGAAAATCCTCCGGGAGAGTTTCAGGTGTAAGTTAAAATCAACAGATAAAGCTATATAAGAGAACTGTTTATATAACTGTAAGGCTGTTACTTTATCTCCTGAAACTCTACAAGAGACGCGGAAGGTGGAGACTTATACGGGCTATTTCATTTTCCCAAGGACAAGATACTCTACAGTGTCATCGCCCTTGTAGACCCTGTTGTCGCCGTCCAGGTCCGCGCGGAACCGCCTGTAGGGGATCTCCAGAAAGCTCGTCCGGCTGCAGAATTCATCGAACAGTGCCTCAAGCTCGTTTCTCGAAAGCAGCCCTTCATTATTGTAAGAAAACAGCACATATTCGGAGTTCATGGCGGAAAATAGCCGCCTGAAAGCCTCTCCGGCCTTTGTTTTCAGGCAGAATTTCGATTTTCTCTCTCCCCACTTACGGAGTCCCGTCACCCCGCGCGGCTCGAATGCGGCAAGGTCCCATCTGGCTATTGTCTCAAGTATGTGGTAATTCGCGTTATATTGGCGGCTGTTATACGGAGGATCGATGTAAACGAGCTTGATTCTGGTCTGATCGAGCGCGGAAAGCATCGACTCACTGTCCATGCAGAACGCGCGATGCTGTTCGGCATCGTGCTCAGACGGTACGGGGTCAAGCAGATGAAGCCGCATCGGTTTACGTGCGGAGAGTTTCACATGCTTCAGGTAAGCCCCGTACACTGACGCGGTGTTGGCCACACGGTCAGCGCTTTCGATGAGGGAAGCGACCAGCCACCCCTTTTCTTCCGGTGTAATCAACTGTTCTTTGTGCCACAGCTCGATTTTATCACGGATTGCTTGTATCCTCAGTCCGTTCTCTTTTGAGAAATACATCCTCCCGCTCTTACCGCCTTCGCAATAGGCATTGTAAAAACCGCCGGGTTCCTCCGGCAGTCGGCTCAGGTAAGACAGCACACGGACTGCAGGAGAGTTGTGATCTGGCTTTCGGCGTTCTCCAGGGGGCGAAACAGGCAGATCCGGCAGGAGATGGGATCTGTTTATCTCTTTTTTCCAACAGTTATCTGAGAGAAGGGTTTCAAACGCCGGGAGTTCATTGTGCTCGATGAACGCGACACAGGTTAAATAGGAGTAATACTGCCAGTCATTTGCGTAGGCTATGTGTCCGCGGCCTTTGAGAAAGCGCGCGACAACCCCCGTGCCGGCGAAAAGGTCCAGTGCTATGCCGTTTGCCGGAATATCGTTGTTATCGAGAATTCGTTTGATCTCCGGCAGAAGGCTGAATTTCGACCCTATATAATTCATCAATTCTCCACGGCGGATACCATAAAAAGCAGTCTGGCTCGCATTTTCACAAGCAGGCGTTATGACAACAGAATCAATGATATTATAACTGTTTACAAGGTAAAGTTTAAATACTTCGGATAATTAATCAGGTTAACCACCACTTTTTTTCGGCAGCATCGATGCGAATTTACCATGCAGGCATAATATTATGATATACTGCAATAGTTTGAACCACATTTCTTTCACTGCAACACCTTTCAACATTGGACGTCCATATCTATACACATGGGAGAAGCATATTGATGAGCAAGCATAAAGTTTTGATCTGGTCACTGGTTTTTCTCGTGATTCTTTGCTCAAGTTGTTTCGGTCAGACAATAATTAGAGTTAGTACGGGTGGAAATGACTCGAGTGACGGTTCTAGCTGGACACTTGCAAAGAAGACTATACAGGCTGGCATAAATGCAGCTTCCCCCAACGGCGGGGGAGAGATATGGGTCGCAGCCGGAACATATAGCGAACATATCACCCTTAAAGCTAACTGCTATCTTTACGGAGGTTTCGCAGGGACGGAAAGCCAGCGGACTGAACGAGACTTTAGCGTCAACAAGAGCATAATTGATGGAACCCAAAATGGCAATGTTGTCAGTGCAAGTGGATTATCAGCAATTGCTTGTGTTGATGGGTTTACCATTAGGAACAGTGGAAGCAGCTATTATGGCATCTATTGCTACTCATCAAGCCCTACAATAACTAATAATACCATCAACGGCAATGGTGGGGGCATATGTTGCTATGTATCAAAGCCTACAATAAGTAACAACACTATATGCGGAAATGGATCAGGCATCGGTTGCATAGCGCCGACGAATCCCACAATAACAAATAATACCATTAGTGGGAATAGTTGTGGCATCTTCTGTACGGAATCAAGCCCCAAAATATCCAACAATACCATTAGTGGGAATGGCTTTGGTGTTCACTGTGGCGCATCATCAAGACCTATAATAACCAACAACACCATAAGTGAGAATGACGATGGTGTTTTCTGTGACGGATCATCAAGTCCCACAATAGCAAGCAATATGATTAGTAAAAACGATTTTGGCATTCACTGCTATTATGCATCAAGCCCTGTAATAATCAACAATACTATCAATGGAAATAGTTATGGCGTTGACTGTGTCTCATCGAGCCCCACAATAACCAATAATACTATCAATGGGAATCGTGGACTGTACTTTGTTAAACGGACACCAAGTTAGCAGTATAATCTAGTGGAGGTGTCAGTTGAAACGAAAACAGTATAGCAATGAGTTCAAAACCGAAGCAGTAAAGATGGCGGAATGCGGTGATTT
>JBDKSP010000004.1:0-34538 GCA_039680575.1 Armatimonadota bacterium | reverse complement strand
AATCCTAAGTAGTCTCCGTTTCTAGTAGCAGCTATGGGTAGAGTCCGGCTCTTGCAGAGCCGATGGCCGGCACGGAGACCGGCCACTACGTCAAGCTGGCCTGCTATTAAGACAGGATGTTACTTAGATCCTGAGGGAAACCGCCATGCTAACAAGGCTTATCACCATCGTTATAGCAGTTCCGATCGTAGCAACGCTTGTCTTCTGGCCTGGCGGGATGCCGTTTGCAGGTTTGGCCGGTGCTGCTGCGGTCCTGGCTCTCTTCGAGTTTTACAGAGCTGTAAGAAAGGGCGGGGCTCATCCTCATTTTCTCCCAGGGCTTGCCGCAGGTCTCGTAATCCTCTACTTCGGCGGAAACTCTTATACCGAAAGCCAGAATGTGATTGTTCCGGTCTTCACCGCTCTGATCCTTCTTTCACTCGCCCTCGAGTTGAAAAATGAGCCCCGTGCGCCGTTCATAAACGTCGGCGTGACGGTCCTTGGCGTGTGTTATGTCTTCCTCTTGCTTATGCACTTCATCTGGCTCAGAAACATCCATGGAACCGGTCCTACGGGGTCAGAATGGGGTGCGTGGCTCGTGATGTTTGCGCTGATTGCAACCTGGGCGCTCGATACCGGAGCATATCTCGTCGGCAGGTTCTTCGGAAAAACCAAAATCGCGCCGAGCATCAGTCCCGGGAAGACAATCGAAGGGTCTATCGGCGGCTTCGTCTTCGCTATAATCGCGGCATCTATTGTCGCGGCAATTATCGGCATTCCTCTGCTTCACGGGTTGATTCTGGGAGCGCTAATCGGTATCACCGGGCAGATAGGTGACTTCGTGGGTTCGGCGCTCAAGCGTGAAGTGGGAATCAAGGACTTCGGAGCGCTTCTACCCGGCCACGGCGGCGTCCTGGACCGGATAGACAGCTTGCTCTACACCGGCCCAGTCGTCTTCTGGTATATAACCTTATTTCTATCGAAACTGCACTGCTAGTTTTATGTTGCGGGAATGGCAGGTTTAGGACAACTCTGAAGCCTGCACCGAATCAATTCCCGCAACATACACCTCATCATTTGTGATGGGTTTACTGAACCTGCGGGGAAAGCACCCGGATATCACCATCTATCCTTGGCCGGATAACCCTCCGCCGGACTGTAGTGCTGCCCTGCACCAGCTCACATGTGGAGATACCCGTCACCGCCGTGTAATCGCCCTCTTCGGGCGGGGCAAGGGTATCCGGATCGTAGACCACCCGTATGCCGGTGTAGCCGCTGTTATCCCTCAACTTCGAGCCGTCATCTATGTAAAACCAATCGTCCTGCGCTTTGGTAACCCTGCCGAAGACCGTGACCAGGAGGCCGATGTTGTTCATACCTGTCGAATAGGTCCTTGTTATCGGGTAATGGTCTACCACAGAGCCCTGCAGTCCAAAAGCGCCGCCGCCGACTGCGCGGTTACTCATACCCAGCGGCCTTGGGGCGTTTCCTTTAGAAGATGCATTTACCACAGGGTCCAAAACGGCGCACTCACCGGACACGCTGCCGGCGGTACCGAGGACTGTCAGCCTGTCTCCAATCTCAAGGTCCGGAGGCACATTTCCATCACCGAAGTAGACCATAATCCCTGACGATCTGTCCTCATTCTGAACATAGATCCTGTCGGAGAAAGTCGCGCTCGAGCATGAAAGCACCATGCTTTTCATCGCAACAGGCGTGTTGGACGCAGATTTCTTTGCACTCCCTGCACTGCCGGTATAATTGATCGGTTCGGATACAGCTCTCCATGCGTTCACGCGGCCCCAGCCGGTATAAATATCGTAACCCGCGGAATCCACATCATCCGCCGTGTGGAGTATATGGAAAAAAACTTCGGCGTTTGACCAGTCCGGGTGGACGGACCACACGAGCGCCGCTATACCGGAGACGAACGGAGCTGCAGCCGATGTGCCGTTTTCTATGGTGTACAGGTTGGAGGGGCTGGCGCTCATTATCCAGGCTCCCGGAGCCACTACATCCAGGTAATAGCCGTAATTACTGCCGCCGCTGAACCAGTCCCAGTAGGAGCATCTCTCATCTGACTGGTTACTCGCCCCAACCGCGAGCGCGTTGGTGTATGATGCCGGATAGGACGGCTTATCCGGCCCCTGCTCTTCGTTTCCGCTTGCACAGACACAGATCGCGCCCTTATTCCAGGCATAATCAACCGTATATTTAAGGAGCGGAGCATCTTCCCCCGCCATGCTCATATTTATGACCTTAGCACCGTTATCGACGGCATACATTACCGCTTCGGCTGCATCGTCTTCAAGGCCATATCCGTTCTCGTCGAGCACCTTCAGGATCATGATCTTGCAGTTCCATGCTACGCCGGCCATGCCGATCCCGTTGTTACCTTTGGCGGCGGCGATGGCTGCGGTAAATGTGCCGTGGCCGTGGTCATCCTGCACATCCGCATTTTTGCCTACGAAATTCCAGCCTGTTACATCATCCACGTATTTATTGCCGTCATCGTCGATCCCATTACCGCTGATCTCATCAGGATTAGTCCAGATATTATCGGCAAGGTCTTCATGTGTGTAATCGACGCCAGTGTCTATGCTTGCTATGATGACACTGCTGCTGCCGGTCGTTATATTCCAGGCCTCTTCTGCGTGAATATCGGCTCCCTCAGTGCTGGTCGCTCCCAGCAGGCTGAAGAAATCGTTGTTGTAGCCGTCGTTATAGAGCCCCCACTGAGGCGGATCATCACTGTAGTCGTTTCTGAAAAGCGGATCGTTCGGTTCGAGCACGATTCGGAGCTTGTGGTTCAAACCGGCATACTCGACTGCGGGGTGGCTGCGAAGCCGGGCTATCACCTTGTCCAGGTCTAAACCTTTCGGGAGCTTCAGGGTGTAGAACCTTTCCTTTTCGATGCTCTGTTTCAACTTGGCCCCGATGTTCCCCTGCAGCCGGGACAGTTGAACGAGTCCTTTGCCGGGTTTCAGCCGGATTATCAATTCGTCAGAAGCATATTCAGCCATAGCGACAACCGGCAGAAGGAACAATATTATAATGAATAAAACGGACGGTCCGGATAATTTCCGATGAGATAACAGAGCCATAGTGGAATCCCCTTTCGTCTGAAGGTTTCCGGCTGATTCAGAATCTCCGTCTGATTAACAACAGCCGATAATTAAATCCCAATCCCAACTACAGTATACCTCAGAAATTTGTGATTGTGTGCTTTAGGCAAGAGTTCAGAGTTGATTAGTTCAATGTTATGTTGAACTACCACAACGTCATGCTGAGCTTGACTCAGCATCCAGGAAAAGAATGGGCCCTGAATCTATGGATTTTCGGCTATAGCCGAAAATCTTCCGGGGAGAGTTTCAGGTAATACCTGAAACTCCTTAATTCAGGGTGACGTGCTGGTTGCTATCTCTCGGGCTGTATTTGCAATACAGCCCGGAATGGCCGGATAGGGATCTGTGATCCCGGTCAATCAACTATAATCGATCTCCCGGCATCAGAGATGCCTCATTTGCCTTTGCGGGAGGAATTGCAAATCCCTCCCGAGATGGGGTTTATGAAGTGTTCTTCAGCCGGGTTATATCTACAATTCCAGCATATCATGTCCATCCAGATGCATGAACAGCCCGATCAACTCACCTGCGCCTACGTTTGAAGATATCATCGGGGTCGCTATCAAGCCGACGTCGGCCTTGCCGATTTCTCCTGTTGTTGCATTCATACATTCCCAAATACTCGGGTATCTGAGTGCAAACCGGACAGCACCCTGCCGGATGGCATCCACCAGATCCGGATAGTATTTCGTTGCGGCAGATCCTGCCATAGCCATTGATTTAGGCCAGGAAGGACCGCGCCAGTAGACTCCGGCATCATAGTCTTTCTCATCCGGAGCCATAGTCCGCACTCCGAACGGCGCTATAAGCTTGCTGAAGTTGTCTCTCATCGATTCGGCTTTATCTTTTTCTACAAGTCCATAGGCAAGCGCGAACAGACCGTCCACTCCGACCCTGGTATCAAGTGTGCCGTCTTCGTGCAGGACTCCGTACCACTTCTTGTTATCATCCCACAGGTGTTTGTTCATTACGGCAACGGTCTCCTCTGCCTGCTCTTTCCAGAAACCTTCTTCTCCGTTCCCTATAACCGCTGATATCTTTGCCAAAGCCTGCTCGTATCTGGCACGTTCGGCTGCGAATATTGCAGGATAGCAGTAGCTTTCCTTCAGTCCATCCTCATTGTAGGTTACCCTGTCAAATGCTGATGTGGTATCAAGCCCGGTATCATAAGAAGCTTTGATCGCCCACAAGTGCAGATTTCTGTAATTCTTGTCACGCTGCCCAGAGAGGAAGTCATAATACCGTTTTAGCCCGGCGTACCATCTTCTCAGGCTTTCCACATCTCCTGTATTGTTGAAATATCTGGCTGCTATCCATGGCACATGAGGAGTCTGTACCATGTTCAGCTTGCTCCATCCCTCACCGGGGACCTCTTCGTCGAGGTAAATGGCGTGGGTTACGTAACCGTCTTCGCGCTGATACTTCAGGAAAACATCCAGCAGGTCCTTGATATATGTCTCACCGACTTCCTGATTATACCGGCTGATCGTCTCCATAGCAGTCAAACCCCACTGCCAGTAGCCTCTATAGACCGGAAACGATTCAAGGACAGTCTTTCCCCACTCGGGATGCTGATAGTAGTTCAGCCGGACGACCCACCAGCACTTATAATACGCCTTCATTTCGTCTTCGCTGTTGAAATGCGGAGCAGACAGGGATGCAAACCATTCGTTCCACTTTTGCCGGATCTTATCTATCGGCGGGTCCTGTTCAAAAGCCGAACACGCCTTTGCAGGGTCTTCAAGATGGATGCCGAACCTGATCGTCTGCTCCTGGCCGCGTTCCATCTCAAGCAAGTGATAAAAGACCACATATCGTCCCTCTCCATCACCTTCACCTATCTTGCCCGAAGCGGCGTCTTCCAGAAATCCCTCAAGATGCCTATAGACGGCCATTTTGTCATGGTCCGATGTTATATGGATGGTTCCGCCTTCATATTTGATGGTTACAGTGCTGCCTGAGGATGTTACTGTGCATCCCTTTATCGGGACGGTCACTATCGTAAAGACATCGCTTCTAAACGGGCTGTCCCAGCGGTGCAGGTTTTTGCATCTGAGCTTCCAGCTAAACCCTGCATCTGAAGCCTGACAGAATGTCTCATCGATGCTGAACAGAGTGTCCGGCGACTCGATCTCCCGTTCGATGACGGATGGGTGGCTCCGCATATTCTTGAAAAAAAACTGGCTTTTCGCAAGGTTGGGTGTCCCATAGAGCCTGTTCACGGTATACTCAGCAAAAGACAGGCTGATAGCCGAGGCTTCATTATAGCCCGACACCTTTTCAGTATCTATCTGATAACCAACCCTGCCGAAATCTGTCGGATAAGCAAAAGGCAAGTCCCAGTCGGCGTGTTTTATGGCAACGGCTGTTCTTCGGGGCAGCTTTTCATCGAAATCCACTCCAACTAAAGACCAGATATCCTGATGTTCATTCTGTTTCAATTCTCTATACTTCCTTATTGAAGAGTCTCACTTTATCTATAGATATTTTAACGATAAGCGGCTGCCACTATGCAGCCATAGATAACATAGTATCCTTTCGTACCGTTGTTTGACGCGTTTTCCAGGTGGAAAGTGAAAGTATTATCCCCGGGTTTCAATAGATTGGCGGGAAGGTCGATCTTCACGCATATTGCGTTGGAATCTCCTGATGCGGGTAACGCAATACTTTTGCCGTTTATTTCCAGCCTGCCTTCACTCGCTGTATCGGTGTCTTCTACGCCCAAGTACAGGCAAAGCGGCTTGTCTACAGGAAAATCACCAGGAACATGAACGACTACATCCTTCCTAGTGTCTGACGGTCTGGTAATACTTATTCTATTCGGGGTAAGCCTGATATGTTTTCTTATGCCTGAATACGGTTTGCATATAGCCAACCGTCCGGCAAATGTCTCCCACACTGTAAATGGGCGCATAAAATCGTAGTAGTTACCTTCCGCACCGCCGGTTGGATACCTGTAATGCGATTCTCTTTCGGCAATTATCTTTTTAGCGCGGTTTTGAATATTAACCAACCTTCTCATGTCAGGTTCCATTGCAATACCGGAGTTTTCCGCCAGTCCAAGGTCGATCATCTGGCCGTACACATCCGACTGATGCTCAAGTCTCAGATATGTCATTTCGATTGTATCAATAAACTCATCGAACAGCGGCTTGGCGGCAGGGCTGACCTTTGGTGCGACAGCTTTCAACTTGTCGAAAGCGGACTTATAACAGGCCGTAAACTCCTGAAGCGGCACCAGATTGGCCGTTTTCCAGCCGTTCAGAAACTTATCAGCCTTGCCGGGTAAGGTGTCCAATACGCGATACATCACGCTCTCATTCAACAGGTTCATCAAATTGCAGTTCTTCTTTGCTACCAGGTCCATAAGGTAGCGCTCGTCGGACTTTGCAAGGTCCAGAAGAACCTCTTTAGCAACCGGTCCCGCGCTCTTTCCCAGGACATCCGTAAAGTCGGAAACTACTCTGTCCACGCTGTATTCGTCAGGGTTCCACCCGAACCGCGCGACAGCATAGTCGTTAAGCCAGTACATCCACTCTATGCTCGAGCTGAAGGTGATGTGGGCGACTGCCGTGTTGGACATAAGCTCTGCATCTCTCCATCTGGCGGTGATGTAGCACGGGAAATACATCGGCACATCGTTATCGAAGCCGCATGCAAACGCCGTCTCAGGCCAGAACCATATCGGGCGCGCTTCCGCCTGCTCCAGAGCGAACTGGTAGAGAAAATGGAAATCCTTGTTGCTGTAGGTTGGAGCAGGGCTCACCAGGTCATAAAACTGTACGGTGTGGACAGCGGCGGCAATGTCAGGTGAGCAATACTTCGGCAGCAGGAAGAAATTCGGGCACTTTTTATCGCCGTATATGTTCGCAGTCGGATGTATCCAGAGCACAAGCTCGATATTCGGATACTTCTCCCTCATGTAGCTTCTGACGGCTTCAATACGCTCGACAGTAGCATCTACCGGCGATATGCCTGCCATAGAGCAGCCGTCAGGGTCTCTGAACGATCCCCACTCGTTATCACCGTAGAATATACACATCGAATCGACGCCGAGAGCAGCGACTTCATCTACTCCCTTGTAAAGATAACCTTTCCAGACATCTTTTTTGAAATAGCAGCCTTTGCCGCGCATGAGGTTGTACGACTGCTGCTGGTCAAACGGCATTCCGACAACGATCCCGACCTTCACACCGCGCTTATGGGCATATTTTACGATCTTGTTGACGTAATCCACCCGCCCGCGCATCTTTATGGGTTCTATCCACCACCAATAGAGGTAGTTCTGGCGGTTTTTGGCAAGCCAGTCTACGTAATTATATGCCCGTTTGAGATTAACATCCGTGGGATCGTTCATCAGGAACTTGGTAGCAGGGATATGGTGAAGCGTATGATGCTGGATACCTCTTAGTTTGTATGCAGCGGTCTCCGTTATGTTCAGATTGCCGACTTTCAGAGTCTTGGCAGACGGAATATATTCTTCTTCCGGGTGGAAGAACCGCACACCCAGCACTTCCAGAAACCGATACGCGGCGTACATCGTGGAAACATCGTTATTACCGGTAAGGTAAACGGCAGAACAGCCTTTTACAGTGCCTGTTCGGATAGAAAACGAATCCTGCCCAGATTGGTTCTTTGTATCTGTGGCAAGGACGATATAAGCAATCTTCGGCGCATATTTCAGCTTCGACTGAGCTTCAATAGGCAAGAGCGCACCGGAAATCTTCTTGATGTATGATTGAAGGTCGTTCGCTGCGATTTTTACGCAGGCTTTGGCGTCATCCGGCACTGCGATAACGGCTTTTGACCGGCTGTTTGAGGCTATAGTCAGTTGCTCCGCGCATAATGCAGGGGTGACAAGCAGCAGTAACAGAAAGATTGATTTGATAATTGATGAACGAACAGTAGACATGCAGTTTTTCTTTTCCAGATTTCAGCTCAAGAGGATTCTACAACCCATTTTATAATATTCGATAGGCGCATATTCACACCTCGCTACGCTACATTTGATGTAAAAAACGGCTGACAGCTAAAGCCACCAGCCGTTTTTAGTTTTTTATTTAAAAGCCGCTATTTTAGTTTTGCGGCGAACTCCGCGCCTTTCCTAAGCGCCGCTTCGTTCAGCGGGATAAGGTCCTGCCTGTGCGAAGGAAGCACCTTCGTCAGCGCCTGGCACACGGAATCCAGATTTACGGACTTCGTTATCTCGATAAACGCGCCGAGCATAACCATGTTGGCAACTCTCATATTACCGAGTTCGTCTGCGATGGCACTCGCGGGAACTCCGACGAACTTGCAGTCCTGGCGCTCCTTGGATGGGTCATCTACGAGCGTTGAGTTAAAGAAAATAACCCCATCTTTTTTGATCTTCGAGGCATGCCGTCCGATCTGGATCTGGCTCATTGCAAGGAGTGTATCCGGCACGGCCGTGACCGGCGACCCTATCTGATCGTCGGAGACTATTACCGTGCAGTCCGCCGTTCCGCCTCTGGTCTCCGGCCCGTAGGACGGGAACCACACAACATTTTTATCTTCACCGACCGCACCGTAGGCAAGCAACTGTCCAATGACCATAATTCCCTGCCCGCCGGTTCCAGCCATAATAACTTCCTGATGCATTGTATCTCTCCTTATCGATCCACGAAGACTCCCAGCGGGAAGTGGACAGTAGCCGTCTCTTCGATCCACTTGAATGTCTCAATCGGCTTCATCTTCCAATGCGTAGGGCAGTTAGAGAGCACCTCGACAAACGAGAATCCCTTGCCATCAAGCTGATTCTGGAAGGCTTTCTTTACGGCCATTTTTGTCTGGTTTATTCCAGCGGCGCTCACAGGGGCGACCCTTGTGATATAAGACGGTCCGTCCAGTGTGGCGAGAAGTTCGCACACCTTGATCGGGTATCCGGCCGTCTTCGGGTCTCTTCCATTCGGGCAGGTGGTTCTTTTCTCTCCGACTATGGTCGTCGGGGCCATCTGTCCGCCTGTCATCCCATAGGTGCCGTTATTTATGAATATAACAGAGATATTCTCTCCACGGGCTGCGGCATGCACCGTCTCGGCTGTGCCGATTGCTGCAAGGTCGCCGTCACCCTGATATGCGAATACGAACTTATCGGGAAGCATCCTCTTGACGCCTGTTGCGACCGCCGGAGCTCTTCCGTGCGAGGCTTCGATCATATCGCAGCTCATGTAGTCATACATAAAGACCGAGCAGCCTACCGGGCAGACGCCTACGGTGTTTTCCAGCAGCCCCATCTCGTCGATGACTTCTGCTACAATCCTGTGCATAACGCCATGGAGGCAGCCCGCGCAGTAGGAATGCTGAATATCACTTAAGGCTTTTGGCCGTTCGAATACTTTCGTGCCTGTCATTTCGAGACCTCCATCTTCTTTCCTTTACCACAGCAGCAACCGCAGCCGCATGATCCATTGGATTTTCCGACGAGTTCTCTGATCTTATCCAATACTTCGAGCGGGTTCGGCACCATGCCGCCGCTCCTGCCGTAGAACGAGACTTCGGCCTTTCCATTGACAGCAAGTTTCACGTCTTCGAGCATCTGTCCATGGCTCATCTCTACGGTGAGGAACTTCTTGCCCTGCTCGGCCATCTCAAGAAGCTCTGCGGACGGGTATGGGAAGAGGCTGATCGGCCTGAACAACCCGACCTTCAGACCTTCTTTTCTAGCGAGATCGATAGCGGTCTTACTTATTCTCGCAGTTGCGCCGTATGCAACGATTACCAGGTCCGCGTCATCGGTCTGGGTCTTCTCGAACCTGACTTCGTTCTCAGACATAAGGGCATACTTCGCCTGGAGCTTCAAGTTCATCTCTTCAAGGTCCTTCGGAACGATGTAGAGCGAGTTGATGACGTTTTTCTTCCGGCCTTTGCAGCCATTGGTCGCCCAGGGTTTTTCAACCAGATGGGTCTCGACCTTTTCAGGGACCTCTATCTGCTCGATCATCTGTCCGATGATGGCATCCGCAAGGATCATAACAGGGGCCCGATACTTGTCGGCAAGGTCGAACGCCATAGCCGTAAAGTTATAGCACTCGGTTATAGACCACGGAGCCAGAGTGAGCAGCTTGTAGTCGCCATGACCGCCGCCCTTCACTGTCTGGAAATAATCCGCCTGGCTTGCTGCGATATTGCCCAGTCCAGGGCCACCGCGCTGAACATTTACTATAACCGCCGGGAGTTCAGCCGTTGCGATGTAGGATATACCTTCCTGCATAAGGCTTATTCCGGGGCTCGATGATGTGGTCATTACTCTCGCGCCGGTGCTTGCCGCACCATATACCATATTGATCGACGCGACTTCGCTCTCAGCCTGGACAAATGCGCCGCCAATCTTCGGCATGAGCGCGGACATGTATTCAGGGATCTCATTCTGAGGTGTAATGGGGTAGCCGAAGAACCCACGGCACCCGCCTGCGATAGCTCCGCGGACTATCGCCTCATTTCCCTTCATCAGGGTCTTAGTCGCCATTGACTACCTCCACACTTCTATGGCTACGTCGGGACAAACCTTAGCGCAAAGGGCGCAGCCTATGCACGAGCCGTCGCTGTCCTTAAACTGCGAGAACCGGTTTCCTTTGGAATTGAACCCGTCAGCCATTTCGATTAGTTTTTTCGGGCAGAAGTGGATGCACAGTTCGCATCCCTTGCACAACTCTTTGTTGATTTCGATAAGCGCCATTGCTAGCGTACCCCCAGCTTTGAATCTATGCGCGTGAGCACAGGATTGTGCTCTATAAGCTCGGAAATCGAGCGTCGCTCGGAAAAAAGATTTATTACAATAAAAACTGCCGCAGCAGCCAGCTTTCCAATAACCGGCGCATCGAGCGCGAGCGTCAGCCCGAGTACGGCTCCAAGCGTATTGGAGCCGACATCTCCCAGCATCGCAAGCCCTCTGCGGTCATAATACGCGACAACTATTGCGGCAGACGCGATGACCGCGACCGCAACAGGGGCGGAAAGCGAACCCCACGCCATGATAACTGCAGCTGCCATTCCGACAAAAAACATAAATATCGCCCGGCCGGGCCTGAGATCGAGAAGATTGATGGTGTTTGCGGCAAGCGCGATAACTATCGTATCAAGCGCCCACATCCATATTCTCCCGCCGGATGCCTGGTAAGCCAGGTACACGGCAATAATCCCGCCGCCCAGGGCTTTCGCCGCGCCGGTCGTCAATTTGCCTTCCAATAATAACTTCTTGAAATGTCCCCGGAAACCTCCTACATTTCTGGAACCGAATATATCGTCGATAAAGCCCAGTATCCCGAAACCGAGGAGCGCTATCAGGTAAAGCTGCGCATCGTGCGAGCCGTACCGGGTGTATATGCCAAGTATCGCTCCGATTGCTCCATAGGAGACGATATACAGCCCGTGGACGTAGGGGATTTTTTCTTTTCTGAAGTTTTCCTTCTGCCAGCCGAACCGCCTGATCGCAAGGGAGATCAGCTCATGGCAGACCAAGGCTATTACTGCGGTTATTGCGTATACATAAAGCATAAAATGTCTAAATTCTCGGTTGCTATGCTGCGGGAACTAGATTTGTGATATTTTGAAAATCAGACTATATTTGCCGTTCCCGCAGCATATAAAAAGCATCAAATAACTAAATTCTCGATTTCCGCTTGATAATCAACAATCGCTCCACGTCTGAAAGCACCAAGTTGCTGTCTACCACGAGCGCAAGCCACTTTCCGTCGTGATAAGTGGTTGCGGATACGTAATCTTCTCTGGCATGAGAAACCAGCTCGGGCAGTATCGTTTCGGTTTTTTCTCGCTCGCTGCCGCCGAACACTATCTGGATCAGCAGCCTGTTTTTCTCAGGAATCAGCGTGCAGAACGATTTCGACTTCTTGTAACGCAGGCTCCAGCCATGCTTGCCGCCAAAAAGCCATTCCGGCTCAAAAATGCCGGGATAATTGGCTTCGATGAACCTAACTATGTAAGTCCATCTCGCATAATTCTCTTCGCCAAGCCAATCAGCTAAGCTGGTGTCATCAGGCCGGGCGTTTTTATCGGTCATACGCATGTTAGACTCTGTCATTTGCACTTCCTGATCCCCAGAAATCGCGCAATGAGCGCTCTTGCAATATCTCTGAACTGTTCTCCCCTGTGCATGAACCCTTTCAGCGTCCGCCCGGTCGTTCTGTGCGAAATTTCGACGGAGACTTCCTCAATCTTGTAGCCCATCTTAAAGGCATCTATAGTAAGCCCGGTCTCGACCCCAAAACCGTAGTCGAACCCGCCCATCCGCTCGACAATCTCTTTTTTAAGGGCTCTCTGGCCGGAAAGCGGCGCGGACATGGTCTCTCCTGTAAACTTATGGATGCCCCAACGGGCAAGCCCTACAGCAAAACCGAACCCACCGGAGCTTTTGACCGACGGCAGCACTGCTATCGTCATATCAGCCCGGCCAGACGTAACAGGTCCAAGCAGCGCTTCGGCTGCTTTGGCAGATGCTGCCAGATCGGCATCCAGCATGAGGATTATATCGGCGTCAGTTGCGGCGATTCCTGCTTCGAGCGCCTTACCTTTGCCCTTATTCGACGGCAGGGCAACTACTCTATCTGCTCCCGCAGCCTTAGCCTGGTCGGATGTGCCGTCCGTCGAGCCGTCGTCGATGACTACGATCTCGTCGATCCCTTCGATGCCTCGCGCAGCCTTTATGGTATCGGCGATCCTGTCGGCCTCGTTATATGCCGGGATCAGCACGGCTACTTTATTCACTTACCGACTCCCAATGCCTCGGGGATGAACCTGTTGGCAGTCCGTTTTTGCCCAAAATGGGCTTTTTCGCCGGTCAGGGCACAGATGAGCGCGCTTTCTCCGCTTGCTCTGTCGGCGTTATCGACGGTAGCAACATCTGCACGCTTCCAGACCGGTATATACGAATCAACTGCGTTCAGTGGTTCACACGCTACCACCACAGCATTGAGGCCGCGGAGTTCATCAATCAGGGGGATATCGATTATCTCAGCTCTATCATTATCTTCCGATGTCGATCCGCCGATTATCACCACACACTTGTTCCATCGACCGTAATCACCGGACATGTTCAGCAGTTTCTTCTCTTCGAGCGTCGGAAGCATATCCGTGTGCCGCCCGGAGACCAGCGCCTCCGCGACAAGCCTCATAACAGCTGTCCGTCCGCTCTCGTTCTGAGCCGGAACCACTCCTATGGCTTTCATTACGTTCGTAAGGGCAGCTTTATCCTCGAAGTCGAATTTGGGTGAGATTTTGGTGACGCTGGTAACCTGCCCGCCCGCCGATTGGATCACCGACCGCAGGTTAGTAGCCAGATCATCATAATCCCCTGTCTGGACGATAGCGATATTGTAGTAAAGCAGCTTATCTTTGAGCGCCACAGGCATGAGCGCATGGTTCATCTTTTCGCTTCTGGCCAGGTCCGCCCGTACATCCTTAAGTGTGCTTTGCTGCTCGCGGAGTTTGCCGTCCATTGTCGAGAGTGTACGCTCGTACCTCTCGGCTATGCGCAGCACTTGCGCCCTATCCGCCGGTTTACCGACAAACGATGTGCCGATAACCACGCCTATTGCAAGTGCGAAGAAAACAGCTGCCAGACTATATACATGATATCGGAGATCTATCACCTGATTACCTTTCCCAAAGCCTGAGTTGGACCCAGAGGTCCCATAACCGGGATTTTTGCTCTATTACAAACATTCTGATCTGGTCCTGCACCGCAGGCGATAATGCAATAACCGCGACAAGCGCAGCCATCGCCGCAAGTACCAGCACTCCGGCATAACGGAGTTTGGGGTTGGACCTGTAGAGCTTGCTGGCTCCGCGAGCATCCACCAGTTTCGGTCCGACCTTGAGCCTCACCAGAAATGTGCTCGACATACCCTTGCGGCCTTTGTCCAGAAAATCGATCAGGTTCGAGTGAGTTCCGACGGCGACGATCAACTCCGCGCCCTTTTCATAGGCCAGAAGCATCGCCACATCCTCACTCGTGCCTGGTACCGCTGCGAGCTTCACCTCAATACCCATCTCCTGCAGCCGCGCGACCCCCGGAGCCTTACGCGACTTATCCGTATACGTATGGACGACGATCTCTGCCCCACATTTAAGTGCCTTGTCGCTCACGCTGTCCATATCGCCGACGATCATGTGCGGTTTGTAGCCCATTTCAAGGAGTGCGTCAGACCCGCCATCGACACCGATCAAGACAGGCTTGACCTCGTTTATATACGTCCGCAGACTCACGAGATCGTCCTTGTAGCCCTCTCCACGGACGACAATCAGGACATGTCTCCCTGCAATTCCGGTCTCTACAGACGGGAGCTTCGTCGCGTCGAGCAGGATAGATTTTTCCTTAAGGACATAAGTCAGAGTGTTCTCCGCGAACCGTTCAAGCTCGTTGTCCAGATTGAGTTTGGACTCCTCCAGCATGCGCGCGATGTCCGCCTGGGTGAGCACAAGTCCCTTGCAGATCACCTCGCCGTTCGATTTGAGCTCGCAGTCGGAGATCTCCACCTGGTCACCTTCATGAATCCGCTCGAACGACTCCTGCCCCACTCCGTCGAGTATGGGAATTCCGGCGTCGAGGAGCATTTTAGGCCCGGCGTTAGGGTACCTGCCCGAAATCGACAACCCTGCATTCACAACTACCGCAATTCGCCTGTCGATCAGCATCTGTGCTGACACGGAGTCGATGTCCTGATGGTCTATCAGGGCGATCTCCCCACTGCGCAGCCGCGGTGCAAGGTTCTTGGTCCGCTTGTCCAGCCTGATTGTACCTGAGATTTTAAGCATACTAGCTATCAGCTATCAGCTATCAGCTATCAGCTGACAGCTAACTCCCCTTCAGCATCTCCCGAGCGTGCTCCAGCGCGGTCTTCGAGTCCTCCGTACCGCCGATCATCCGGGCAAGCTCCTGCACTCGGGCTTCTCTCTCGACCGGATGCACCCGGACAACCGTCCGGTCTTCTTCGACCAATTTTTCGACCGAAAGGTGGCAATCGGCCCGGCTTGCGATCTGCGCCAGATGGGTCACGCACATCACCTGGGCGGTTTTTGCGACCGCTGCTAGCTTCTGGCCGAGTATCTGAGCCGTAAGTCCGCCTATTCCGGTGTCCACCTCGTCGAAGATAAGGGTCGGTACCCTATCAGCTCCGGCCATTACAGTCTTGAGCGCGAGCATTACCCTCGAAATTTCTCCGCCGGATGCTATTTTCGTAAGCGGTTTCAGCGGCTCGCCGGGATTCGGGGATATTACAAACTCCAACTGGTCTATCCCTCTCGGCCCAGGTGCGCTCTCGGCAAAGGATACATCGAATTTCGTCCCCGCCATCGCAAGGTCAGCCAGTTCCGATTCTACGGCTTTCGCAAACTTCGCCGCTCCGGCTTTTCGCTGGTCCGAGAGACACCGCGCAACACCCATCAATTCATCTTCGACGTGTTCTATGGACTCTTTCAGCTCCGCTGTACGCTCATCGCTGTGAGTAAGGTCGTCCATCTTGCCTGCGACCTCCTGGCCGTAGGCTATGATCTCTTCGATGGAGTCGCCGTACTTGCGTTTCAGCGTCCTGATAAGAGCGAGCCGCTCTTCGACGGCTTCCAGCCTCTCCGGGTTGAACTCTATATCGTCTCGGTAGTTGCGTATCGCGGCCTGTGCCTGTTCAGCCGCGTAAAGCGCCGTCTCAAGGTCCTGCAGCGCAGGTGAAATCGATTCATCCAGCGCGTCCATCGATTGAAGCTGGACAAGGGCGCTCGAAAGCATATCCGTAGCGCCGTTTTCCAGTCCGGCGCCGCTTATGGCCGCGTGCGCCTCGGAAGCCAGCTCGCGCAGCTTCTCTGCGTTCGCCAGACGGATTCGCTCGGCTGCAAGCTCTTCGTCCTCACCCGGAGAGAGGTCCGCAGCCTCGATCTCGGATTTCTGAAATTCGTAAAGATCGAGCATCCTGGCGCGTTCACGTTCGTCCCGCCTTAATCTTTCAAGTTCGGACCTGAGCCCGTTAACTTCGGAATAGAGGTCCGCAACCTTTGCCTTGAGCTCTATCGTTTTTTCGCCGCACCACTGGTCAAGGATTTCCAGGTGGCTATCGACGGAAAGAAGCGTCTGGTGCTCGTGCTGTCCGTGAACATCTACCAGCCCGGAAGTGACCTCTTTCAGCATCGAGAGGGTCGAAAGCCTGCCGTTGATCCGGCTCTGCGATTTACCGCCGGAAGCCAGTTCGCGGGAGATCAAAAGTAATCCTTCGTCCACGTCGAACCCGAGCTCGGCAGCTTTTTCCAGCGCTTTCGGACTCTCCGTCAGGTCGAACTCGACTTCCACAAGCGCGCGGTCAGTCCCGGTACGTATAAAATCGGACGATACCCGCTCTCCGAGTATCGTCGTGATCGCATCGATGATTATGGACTTACCCGCGCCGGTCTCGCCCGTGAGCACGTTGAACCCTTTTCCGAGCCGGATGCTCAGGTCATCGATAAGCGCGAAATTTTTTATCTGGATCTGTGTAAGCATAGCTTATATCGTGGACGGCGACTGATTATGAGCTGAAGCGTTCTCCCCATTTCAGCCTTTGCTGAAGCTTGTCGTAGAAACTCATACTGTTCCAGTAAACGATCCTTGCACAAAAGCCGGCTCGCCTGATGTCCACCTTGTCCCGCCGTTCCATCTTGCAGCCGACTTGTCCGTCCACTGTAAGCATCATAGCGTCCTCGCCGTCCGACTCACACTCCCCGACTATCTGCACCGTTTCGTCGTCCGGGACGACAAGCGACCGGGCGTTCAGCGTGTGAGGACATATCGGCGTGATTATCATCACCTTCACTTTGGGATTGACCACAGGTCCGCCCGCCGAGAGTGAATAGGCCGTCGATCCTGTAGGGCTGGCAACTATGATCCCGTCTGCGGCGTAAGTTGCGATTGATCTTTCGTTGGCGAAGAGCCGCAGGTTGAGGAGCCTTGCGAGTGGTCCCTTGGACACCACTATGTCGTTGAGTGCCGAAGCCGAGAAGACTGTTTTTCCACCCCTGATCAGGTCCGCGGAAAGCATCAGCCGCTCACTGATCCGAAAATCGCCCTCTAGCACTCGTTCAAGGGCAGATTTTACGTCCGGCGGATGAATTTCAGTGATAAAGCCATACTTACCCAAATGCACGCCGAGTACGGGAGTGCCTTTCGGCCCCGCCAGACGCGCGGCTTGGAGTAACGTGCCGTCGCCGCCGAGTACAACCACCATATCCGATTCGTAGACGATATCGGTATCCGCGGCAATATCCGTGCGGCCTATCAACTCAGCCGGTTTAGGTTCGATGAGTGTTTTGACGTGCCTGTCCGCAAGCCATTCGGCTAGCTCTGCTGCAAGGCGCAGAGCTTCCGGCTTCTGTGGGTTGGCGACAAGACCTATGGTTTTCAAGTTTCGCGCAATCTACTCGTCACAGCTCAACGTTTAGGGACGTTCGCAAGCCGGTCAAGATTGAACTTGGCGTCGGAATATCCCGGATCGAGCTCAAGAGCCTTCTTGTATTGCGCTTTCGCCTCCTCTGCAAGCCCTTTTTTCTCCAGTGCGACACCCAGATTGTTATACGCCGCCGGGAGTTTGGGATTCGACTTTACCAGACTTCTGAACTGCGCTATGGCATCATCGATCTTATTCAGTTCTACCATGGAGAGCCCCAGACCAAGCTGTGCCGGCGAGTTGTCGGCATCCAGCTCGATTGCCTTCTGATACTGCTCCTGAGCATTCTCAGCATCTTTCGCGTCCAGGTAGAAGTTGGCAAGATTGACTCTGGCAGCTATATCCTCTTCGTCCAGCTTGACTATCTCGCGCCACTCGGCGATACCGCTGTCCACATAGCTCTGTTTCAAGGTCTCGTTTGATGTGGCATCTTTCTCATACGTATAAACCATCGCAAGGCGTTTCCGCGCAGTCAGAAAAGATGGGTCCTGATCTATGGCGACTTTGAGCTGCTTGATTGCGTCCGCGGTACGGCCGGTCTTGTAGAGAGACCATCCGATGTTGGTTATAGTCTCGATATCGGTCGGTTTTACCTGCAGTGCGGCATTATACGCTTCGATAGCAGCTTTGTGTTTACCCTGTTTTGCAAGCAGCACGCCCAGGTTGTAGTTCGGCGCGAACTCACCAGGCTGCAGTTTAGCAGCCTGCCTGTAGTGCTCGATAGCGGAATCGGTCTTGGTCTCATCCGAGGAGATAAGCTCACCCAGCGCTATGTGCGCGTAATACAGGTTCTTGTTCAGTTTGACCAGGTGCTCGAATGACTGCACAGCGCCGGCTTTGTCTCCGCTGGACTTGAGAGCTGTACCGAGATTCAGAAGCAGTGTGGCATTATCGGGTTCTATATCGATAGCCGTTTTGAAAGTGGCAATCGCCTCATCGAGCTTGTTCTGCCGCTGGAGTGTCAGCCCCAGGTTGTTCAGAATATTCACATCTTTCGGCTTCAGAGCCGCTGCATTTCGGAACTGCTTCTCAGCCTCCGCCAGATTGTTCAGTTTGAGCTGGGCATTTGCGAGGTTATAGATGGAATCAGGCGAAGATGGTCTCAGCTTGACTACCTGAGTGTATGCCTCTACGGCTTTTCCATTTTCACCGATGGTGTAATATGCAGTTCCAAGGTTGTTCCATACTTCAGGGTCTTTCGGAGACAATTCCGAAGCAGACTGAAGGTAGGTCACAGCATCGGCGGCACGCTGCTCCTTGAGCAGCAGGTAGCCCAACCAGCTCAGTGCAGGCGCGTTCTTAGGATCAGCCTGCACTGTCTTTTCAAGCTCAGCAATCGCAGCGGCATTATTACCGCTCTTATAATACTCGATACCTTTCTTGAAGTTGGCGTCCGACGGAGCCGCCACGGCTGGAGCGATGAGTGCCAGAACCAGAAGTATGGCGAATCCGCACGCCCGTTTCTGTATAATCATTGCAAACTCTCCTCTCTCGGCCGGCTGGGTAAATCAAGCTCGACCAGATCCTAATATCTTCGACATTATATCAGTTTGATATACTGCACACAAGTTCCGAAACCCTTGCTGCTACATCGTCCAGCGCTGCTGAGAGCGGTCTGGACTCGAACCCGATGATCTCTACATGCGGCTGCTGTACCGGTATCAGCACTTTGACCGCCCCGGATGATGCTACCGTCGCGGCAACTGCCGGCGTGACCTCACCCATAAGTGAGTTCGGTATGATTATTCCTATCGGCCCCACGATGACATCCATTCGTGGAACAGTCACAATTATAGCATTCTCTCCGGTCGCGCCGATGTCCGCACCAGCCTTTATCATCCCTGTCGTAGCTGCCGCATTCGTGCCGAGCGCGATCAACTGGTGTGAGCCCGCGACTATCTGCCGGAGCCGGGACACGATCTGCGCGCCTATTCCACCGCCCATACCATCGATAACAGCTATTTTCATCTGCAGGTAAGCGCCTCCAATCCGGACTCCTCCAGAATCAGCCCGAGCTTATAGACCGGCAGGCCTACCACATTGAAATAGCAGCCTGATATACCTTTTATAAGCACCGAACCACGCCCCTGTATCGCATACGCCCCGGCCTTGTCCATCGGCTCACCTGTTGCGATGTAACGTTCGATCATCCCATCGGTAAGCTCTCGAAAACAGACATCCGTGCACTCGAAGCCGCTTCTCTCCCTCCGCTCATTCCGCCGGACATCTATGACGTGTATCCCCGTATAGACCTGATGAGTCCTGCCGGAGAGCATGCGAAGCATGCGTGCTGCGTCGCGCTCATCCTGAGGTTTCCCAAGAATGTGTTCATCGATAGAGACTACTGTGTCCGACCCTATAACGATCCCATCCGTCACTTTCGCCGCCACATCCATAGCTTTTTCTTTTGCCGACATGACAACATGATCCATAGGTGGAAGATCAGAAGGCATATTCGATTCGTCAAACTCGGACGGTAATACTTCGAAGTCCGGGCATATAAGCGAAAGCAGCTCCCGCCGCCTGGGCGACGCCGAAGCCAGTATCAATTTACGCGAGATCACAAATTCCCACCAATCCCTAAATTCTGAATATCGATGGACCTGAGAATCCATGTCCAGGTCTCTTTTCTCCAGGGCATCCATGCCCCTTTTTTCGCTGCTAATACATCAACCGTATTATCGCATCGGCGAGCTGCTGCGGGTCGTGGCGGACGACTTCCGTCTGGCTCATAAAGTCGCCGACAACCGCCCGATAACCCATCTCACGGATCTTGTCTACATCCGGTAAAACGAGTTCCGCGCTTTTTTCCCGGTATTTTTCAAGCAGTTCAAGATGCGGTACCTGCCGGTTGACCAGGACGTAGTTGAATATTTTTCTGTCTACGTGTTTTTCCAGCGCACAGACGTGTTCGGATGCCGTAAACCCATCCGTTTCTCCCGGCTGGGTCATCACATTGCACACATAGACTTTTACAGCATTCGATTCGGCTATCGCGTCGGCTATTCCTTTAACCAAAAGGTTCGGGATAATGCTCGTGTAGACGCTGCCGGGACCGATCACGATGGCATCAGCCAGCTTTATCGCCTGTATCGTCTCTTCGAGAGGCTTGACCTCAGCCGGAGTAAGGAAAATATGCTTGATTGGCTGCCCGGATGTGACGATGTTCGTCTCCCCATCAGCCAAAGTGCCGTCTTCCAGCTCGGCATGGAGCGAAACATCATCTATCGTCGAAGGGAGCACCCGTCCGCGGATGGCCAGAATGTTACTTGTTTCTTTGACAGCCCGTTCGAAATCCCCGGTGATGTTCGTCATGGCAGCGATAAGCAAATTACCGAAGGAATGACCCTGCAGCCAACTGTTTCCGCTGTCGAAGCGGTATTGGAAGAGCTCCGTCATGAGCGGTTCTTCATCGGCCAGGGCGACAAGACAGTTCCGAATATCGCCAGGAGGCAGCATTCCAAGCTCTCTGTGGAGAACACCGGAGCTTCCCCCGTCGTCAGTCACGGTCACTACGGCTACGATGTTGCTGGAATACTGCTTCAAACCTCTAAGCATCGTGGAGAGGCCGGTCCCACCGCCTATAACGACTATTCTGTTCCCCTGCGCGAGGTAGCGCTTCTGGAAGATGACATCAGCGAGCTTATCCTGCGCGGCCGGGTCCACCACGCTGATAATGGAGCGGATCACCTGCCTGATCGCCACAAATATAAGCGCCAGGCCGAAGGCCATCAAGCCGGTGCTGACGGTAATGAGCGTTACAGGCTGTTCCAGGTCTATTCCGAACCGCACCATGCAGAAGTGGGCTATAAGTTGGAGGTAATCGAAGACGGCGACATTAGCCAGGAGCGCGACTCCAACGACTATCGCAAACGCGCCGACAGGCACCAGCATCAGCCAGCGCTTGACCTTCATCCCCGGATATAACCACTTAAACGAGCTCCAAAAGCCTTTCATCTGTCAGCCTTTCGGACAATCTCTGTGTTCTACGACAACGTTCGACCCTCTGGCAGCCAGGTAATTCGCGAGTTCATTGGCAATGACAACCGACCTGTGCCTGCCGCCGGTACAACCGATGGCAATGGTCAGATAAGCCTTCCCCTCCTGTTCGTACTGCGGGATGGAGAACTCTACCAATCCGCAGAGACGCTCCATGAGAGGTTCTGTCATAGGATCGGAGAGGACGTAATGGCGCACTTCTTCATGCGTCCCATCAAGCCCGGACAGGCGTTCCACCCAGTATGGGTTGGCAAGAAACCGCACATCGAACACCAGATCGGCATCCAGCGGTATACCATGCTTGTATCCGAAAGAAGCGACCGTTATTACCATACCATCGCCCGCGTTCTTGGAGCCGAAATACTGGCGGATCTCACGGCGCAGGCTCTCCGGCTCAAGGTTGGAGGTATCGACGATCTTATCAGCCTGCTCTTTGATGTCCGCGAGAAGCCTCCGCTCTTCTTTTATGCTTTCAAGGATGCCCCGGTTTTCGTTCACCAATGGGTGCTTCCTCCGGGTCTCCTTGAAGCGCCGGATCAGCATCGGGTCGGATGCGTCCAGGAAAAGTATCTTTGCCTTACCGTAACCTTCAACGTGTGCGATTGCCAGCTCTTTATAAGCCTGAAGAAAATCGCCGAAAAACTGGCCTGTGCGGACATCGACGACTATCGCCAGGTCCTCGGACCGCGCTCCCGATTCCTTCCACAGATTGACCAGGTTCGCCAGGAGGTCCGGCGGCAGGTTATCTATACAAAAATAATTGAGATCCTCGAATGTCCGTATGGCGAGTGTTTTTCCAGCTCCGGACATTCCGGTCACTACGACAAGCTGTTTGTGCGGTTTATGCAACTTACATTCCTCACTATCTTCAGGCCCGTCTATTGGGCCTCAGCTTCACAAAACTATTGATTATGCCGCTCAATACACTGAGAACCACCGAGCCGAAAAGCGCAGCCAGGAAATCCCTGACCTCGACTCCTCCGGTTATTACCGCCGCGAGCCAGAAGAAAAGCGCATTCACCACGA
The DNA here is from genome assembly GCA_039680575.1 of Armatimonadota bacterium. Taxonomy (GTDB): domain Bacteria; phylum Armatimonadota; class UBA5829; order UBA5829; family DTLH01; genus JBDKSP01. The sequence goes on along the minus strand of JBDKSP010000004.1, from coordinate 11,968 downwards.
ATGCGAATAATCCGAATGTGAGACAGGTGAGCGGCAGGGTAAAGAGCTTGACTATCGGACGGATGATTGCGTTCACAATGCCCAGCACCAGGACAAAGAGAAGCGCCTTTCCAAACCCGCCCCAGCTCAGCCCGACACCAATCATCTGACCGACCTGGACCGTAAGCCATGCGGCCAGCACTCCAACCAACCAGCGGATGATAAAGCTCATAACGTAATTCCCTCCAAATCCAGGAGCTTGCGCTTGAGATCGAGCCCTCCCATGTAGCCTCCCAGGCTGCCGTCGCTGTGTACCACCCGGTGGCACGGCACTACAATCGGCAGAGGGTTCTTTCTCATCGCGTTTCCGACAGCTCGCGCGGCGCGCGGCGATCCGGCAAGAGCCGCAAGGTCTTTGTAACTGATAATCCTGCCGAACGGTGTCTTCATCGCTTCCAGAAGCACTTTCTCTTCGAACTCCCCGAGCGCATCGAACTCGACCGGAACATCGGAAAAATCGACTGCTTCTCCATTGAAATAAAGACGCAGCCGTTCGATGAGGTCGCCAAACCCATCAGAAGATTCGACCGCCCCAGCCGGCGCTCCTGCCTGGGCTGCCTCCCTGGTCGGCCTTGGGAGATCGATTTTGATTAATTTACCGTCCCTTCCGACCGCCAGCAGCCAGCCGAAAGGCGTTTCAACAGTCGAGTAGCAGAGTTTCATATTACTTCTATATACGTTTGGTATGCTGCATTCGATTGCGTTTTCTTATTCCCAGGCAAACGATCTGATCTCGGAAAGCGCGACAAGATCAGGGTTGATGGCTGATATATCGGTCCCCGCAGGAAGCCTCACGCTGAACCGGGTTTCGACAATCCCGGATTCCGTTTCCTCACTTCGGACTCCTGTGACCGTTACTCCGTACCTGCTGAAGACCTCCAGCACGCTCATTACACCGGCTCTGCCATGCGAAAGAACAACGATCAGATCTCTTGTGCTCTGCCTGCTGATCATCGTGTTCTCGAGGCGGCTTATTATGCTCAAGGTCAGAAATACGATGACGCTCGAAACGATCGCAAGATAGATAAGTGAACCGCCAGCGCCTACGGCCATCCCGATGGCGGCTGTTGTCCAAAGGCTTGCGGCTGTCGTCAGGCCGCGGATGATACTCCCCTGCCGGATTATCGTCCCGGCTCCCAGGAAGCCTATCCCGCTTACGATCTGGCTTGCAATCCGGCTTGGGTCGGATCTTGCCCCCGTATACGACTGCGAGATTATCGTAAATAGCGCCGCCCCAAGAGAGACAAGAATATGTGTGCGGAGCCCCGCAGGCCTGCCATGAGCCTCCCGCTCCAGCCCGATCAGCCCGCCGAGTACAACCGCCAAGAGCAGCCTGATCACCATTTCCACCAGTTCATTATTCGTCATTTAGCTAATCCTTTAGCTATCCGCTTTTGAACCGCGGAGACGCGGAAGGTAGAGATTTACAGCATCTATCACAAAACCTACAAACCTCCGCTAATCCAATAAGCTCCTATGCTTCGGGATCGTTTTTCGTCCCGAAGCACGATTCTCCACTAATTCGATAAGTTTTCCTGGATGCTGAATCAAGTTCAGCATGACGTTAAGGGTGGATTTCGGGACGAGGGCGTCCCGAAATAACAAACAGGGAATGCCCCTCATCCCGACCTTCTCCCGCAAGGGGAGAAGGGGCAGATTTCCTATGCTTCGGTTCGCTTTTCTATCGACATGCACCAATCCCTTTTCCGCGTCTCTGTCTATTCCGTGCCTCCGCGGTTCGAAAAACCGACGGCTATCAGCTATCTATATCTGTCCGCCGCGTCGAGCAACCGGCGTTTTTCGGCTTCAATCAGAGCCATGATCCCGTCTGTCGCCTGGTCCAGCTCCAGTTCCCGGCTTTCTTTATTGCGCCGTAGTCTTACTTCTACCTTGCCTTCGGATGCCAGCCTGCCGACGACTATCTGTACCGGTATTCCGATGAGATCGGAGTCCTTGAACTTCACTCCAGAGCGTTCGTCGCGGTCATCCAGGAGCACGTCTACGCCTCGCCCCTCGAGCTCCTCGTAGACCCGCGCGGCTGCCTGCGCCTGCGCTTCGTCCTCAGGGTTCAGAAGCAGCACTACAGCTTCGAACGGCGCGATGGAGACCGGCCAGACGATACCGTCCTTGTCGTGATTCGCTTCAGGGATGGCTGCAAGGAGCCTTGAAACACCGAGCCCGTAGCATCCCATTATGAAGTTCTTTTCCTGTCCGTCCTCATCAATGAAGGTAGCATCGAGCGCCTCGGAGTATTTAGTCCCGAGCTTGAAAATATGCCCGATCTCTATTCCCCGCACAGCGTCGAGCGTGCCTTCGCATCTCGGACAGGGATCGCCTTCCGACGCCACCCGCAGGTCAGCCCAGTGGCCCACTTTGAAATCACGGTCCAAATTGACGTTGACATAGTGAGTATCCGTCTTGTTGGCCCCTGTGATGAAGTTCGCCATCGCGCGGATCTCGTAATCCGCGTATATGGCAGCACCTGACAGCGCGACCGGGCCGGAAAACCCGACTTCCGCCTTTGTCAGCCTGATGATCGTCTCCGGATCGGCCATTTCGAGCTTTTTGGCTCCGATTGCGCGGCTGAATTTGGCTTCGTTAAGCTCTCTGTCGCCTCTCACGAGCGCCGCAACAGGCTTGCCGTCAGCCAGGTAAATAAGTGTTTTGACGAGTTTCTTCGGCGATGCCTTCAGGAACCCTGTTACCTGCTCTATGGTCTTTGCGCCGGGTGTATCGAGCGCGGTCAGAGGCTTTTGGGCGTCCGTCGAAGGCACGTAACCCCGGTCGGCGACCTCCGCGCGTTCGGAGTTGGCTGCATAGTTGCAATTCTTGCAGTGCAGGATTATATCCTCTCCTGCCGAAGCCGGAACGGTAAACTCCTGGTTGTCCTTGCCGCCGATTGCGCCGGATTCGGCCTCAACGACGAGGAAATCGACCCCGCACCTCGCGTACGCGCGGGAGAAAGCGACATACATCTTATGGTAAGACAGGTCGAGTTCTTCATCGGTCCGGTCGAACGTGTAAGAATCGAGCATTATGAACTCGCGGCCCCGGATGACCCCGCCTCTCGGCCTCGGTTCGTCCCTGAATTTGGTCTGAATCTGGTAGAGATTGAGCGGAAGCTGGCGGTACGACCGTATATCGTGGCGCGCTATATCGGTTATGACCTCTTCGTGCGTCATACCGAGCCCGTGCCAGCGGTTCGACCGGTCTTCCAGTTTGTAAAGGACATCCACGTCCCACCGCCCGGACTCCTGCCAGAGTTCGGCAGGTTGGAGCGCGGGCATGAGCAGTTCCTGGCCGCCTGCAGCATCCGTCTCTTCACGGATTATACCCTCTATCTTTTTTATGACCTTATAGCCGAGCGGCAGGTACGAGTAAACACCCGCTGCAAGTTTTCTGATGAATCCGCCGCGCAGAAGCAGCCTGTGGCTTGCAATTTCCGCCTCGGCGGGGACTTCTCTCAGTGTCGGAAAAAATAATTGTGTCGCTCTCATTTTAGCTATCAGATATCAGCCGTCAGCTATCAGCAAATCTGGCGGCTTTCCCTCCATTCACAAGCGTAACTATCTAAATATTTCTAACCAGCGCTTCTTCGCCGCAGTCCGGGTATTTCGGGCAGTTGATACACTCGGACCAGATTTTTCTCGGCAGATTGTCCATATCTATCTTCGTAAAGCCGACCTTCACGAAGAACCCAGGCTTATAAGTGAGCGTAAATACCTTCGGGATGCCGAGTTCACGGGCGTCCGAGATACACCGCTCTACGAGCAGTCTGCCCCAGCCCTGGCCTTGAAGCTCATCAGCTACGACCAGTGCCTTGACTTCCGCCAGGTCGCCCCAACTGACATGAAGCGCGCAGCAGCCCTGCACCTGTCCACAGGCTTCGATTACATAGAAGTCTCTGATATTCTCGTACAGATCGTTCAACGATCTGTGCAGCATATCGCCTCGGTCCGCGAAGTCGTTTATCAACTTCTGCATGGCAGATACATCGGTAATCTTTGCTTTACGTATTTCGCTCAAGTCCCTCTATTTCCTTCATTAATTCATCCACGAGCTGATTTTCATCGACTCTGCGGAGTATTTTTCCACGGGAAAACAACAGCCCGACACCGGCTCCGCCCGCTATTCCGACATCGGCCATTGAAGCCTCACCCGGGCCGTTCACCGTGCAGCCCATTACAGCTATCTTGAGCGGCCTGGACGGCGGGTTTTCCGCCAAACGGCGCCGGACTTCGCTCGCTATATCGGCAAGGTTTATATCACATCTCCCGCAGGTCGGGCAGGAGACTATAGTATACGGCTTTTTTCTGAGATTAAGCGCCGACAGGATTTCTATCCCGACCGAGACCTCTTCCACCGGGTCGCCGGTAAGCGATACACGTAAAGTATCACCGATACCTTCGGCAAGCATCGCCCCGATTCCTACCGCTGAGCGTATTGTCCCCTCCCAGGGGAGCCCAGCTTCGGTAATCCCAAGGTGAAGCGGGTAAGGCACGGTTTCGGATACGATTCTATAAGCTCCGGCAGACATCGGCACGTCGAACGCCTTAAGCGAGATAACTATATCCGTAAAATCCAGATCTTCGAGGATTTTAACCTGATCGAGAGCGCTCTGGGCGAGAGTTTCGGCTGTCGGCTGCCCGTAGCGATTTTTATCTATCGATCCGACATTTGCGCCGATCCGGATCGGCACTCCTCGCTCCTTCGCTGCCTTTGCGACTATTTCCACGCGCTCGCTGGAGCCGATATTCCCAGGATTGATGCGGAGTTTATCGACCCCGGCTTCAAGCGCCAGAAGCGCGAGCCGGTAATCGAAGTGTATATCGGCGACAAGCGGGATTTTAATACCTTTTTTGATCGCAGATAAGGCAGAAGCCGCCTCTTTATCAGGTACAGCAACCCTCACGATGTCGCACCCGGCATCTCCCAGCTTGTGAATCTGCTCTATGGTCGCTGCAGCGTCGCGCGTATCCGTCGTAGTCATGGACTGGACGGAAACGGGAGCGCCACCACCCAAGATAACGCCCCCGACATTGACTGACTTTGTTTTTCTTCTCTCTAGCATCACTTCAGATTAGACCACATGTCGAGCCTTGATAAATCGTAACCTACCATGAATATCGCAAGCCCGATGATGATGAAAAGCCCGATAGATTGAATTGCATACCATTTCTTGGGATCGAGCGGTTTGCCCCTGATCTTCTCTATAAGAAGATAAATCAGGTGTCCTCCGTCAAGTACAGGCCATGGGACCAGATTGATGACCGCCAAGCTTATGGAAAGCATCGCCAAGAGGAAGAAAATGCTCTCGATACCGCTTTTTACGGCCTGCCCGGTCACTACACCGATTGCGACTATGCCGCCGGCATTCTTTATCTGCTTGCTGAACAACCCCTGGATGGTATCGGCTGTAAACCTGTAGGTTTCGACCGTCCCGATTTTGATTCCGCCGAACAGATTGGTATATACAGTGTTGCCGGTTTCTTTGGCCTTTTGCTTGAATAACCTTGTATAAACCGTCTTCTGGTTGAGAATTATCCCTATCTGCCTTGCGATGGACTGTTGGAAGAGCTTGGGACTTACCTCGAACGTTATCTGTTTTCCCCCGCGCTCAACTACTACTGTAGAGACCGGTTTTTCGCTGGTGCTGAGGATTTGCTCGAAGTCACCGCTGGTGGGAGTCTTCTCCCCGTCAACCGAGACTAACACATCTCCTTTATGAAGCCCGGCTTTGGCAGCCGGGGAACCTGTCTGCACCCGAGTTACAGTCGTTTTAAGGTCATAAAGCACAACGCCGACCTTCTTATAGCTGTCGAGATCCGTAATCTCTGATTTGACAAGGAGTGTTTCACTCTTACCATTCCGTTTGACGATGACATTCGTCCCGCCATTTTTGGCGCTTTTTATAGATGATATTACATCGCCTTTTTGCAAGCCTGCTCTCGCGGCGACGGAACCATCCGCTATCTGCTTGATAACAAGTTTGGGATCATCGAGCATAACTCCGATCTTCCTTATGCTGACGATTATCGGCTTGATCCTGAATGTCTTTTGCTCGCCTTTTCGTTCCGCAACGACCGTCGTTATCTTGCCTGTGCCGCCGTTGATAGTTTTTCTCAATTCGTAGCCGTCGTATACGCGCTTTCCGTCTACGGAAACAACAACATCGCCTTTTTGCATCCCTGCTGCCGCAGCAGGTGAGGTTTCCGGCAATTTGTCTACAGTCGTTCCGGTGATATCGATACCCCACACGAACCCCATCATAAGGAGCACCAGGTAACCCAGCACCAGGCTCATGAAAGGTCCCGCAAAGATGACCAGCGCGCGCTGCCAGATCGGTTTTGTGTTGAACCCGCCTTCGACATCCACATCTTCGCCCGGGTCCATACCGGCAATGCGGACGAAACCACCCGCGGGGATGGCATGGATTGTATATTCAGTGCCGCCGCGCTTGAACAGCCTGAGAAGTATCGGACCGAACCCGAATGCGAACTCATGCACCTTCATCCTGGTGAGTTTGGCTACGGTGAAGTGGCCGAACTCATGGACGAGCACGAGTACACCGAGTACAATAAAAAACACGACTGTACTTATCAAAAAGTGCACTTAATTTCCTCCTGCTAGGTCCGTGGTCAGCTCCCTTGCCCATCCGTCCGAAGCAAGAATATCATCGAGTGTTGGATGAATTACGGGATTGTGTGACTTCATCACGCGTTCCACAAGCCTCGCTATGTCAAGAAAACCAATCTTCTTATCTAAAAACATCTGAACGGCAACCTCGTCGGCAGCGTTCATCACTGCCGGCATCGTGCCGCCGGTACAGATCGCCTCGCGGGCAATCCGTAGCGCAGGAAACTTCTCCGCATCCGGGGCTCTGAAATCCAAACTCCCCACCTGAAGTATATCTACCCGCGGAAGCCCTGAGTCATACCTCGTAGGGTACAACAGGGCATACTGTATCGGGAGCCGCATGTCGGGAAGCCCAAGCTGCGCTATGACCGAGCCATCCCTGTACATCACCATAGAGTGTATTATACTCTGCGGATGGATAACTACCTCGATGTTTTTCGGATCGACACCGAAAAGCCATCTCGCCTCGATGATCTCCAGCCCCTTGTTCATAAGCGAGGCAGAATCGATTGTGACCTTCTTGCCCATCCGCCATGTCGGGTGTGCGAGCGCCTGGTCCGGCGTCACATCCCGCATATCTTCAACGCTTGCGTCCCGGAACGCCCCTCCAGACGCTGTGAGATATATCTTCTCTACGGATTTCTCGTCCTCACCGTTCAAACACTGGAAGATCGCCGAGTGCTCGCTGTCGATGGGGACTATCTTTACGCCCATCTCTTCCGCGCGCCGGATGACGGTCTCCCCTGCGCAGACAAGTACTTCCTTGCTTGCGAGGGCAATCTCTTTGCCCGCATCTATCGCGGCGAGGGTCGGAATGAGCCCCGGAGTGCCTGCGACGGAAACGACTACCTGGCTGGCTGAAGCATAGGTAGCAACTGCCTTCCAACCGTCGTCGCCTGAAGCTACTTCTATACCCGGATCGTCGATCAGCTGCTTGAGTTCCTGTTCAAGTTCGGTTTTACCGATGGAAACGAGCTTCGGCCTGAACCGCCGAGCCTGCTCCGCCAAGAGTTCCACATTCGAATGAGCTGCGATGGCAACTATTTCTATCTGTTCAGGGAGCCGTTCGGCCACATCCAGCACCTGAGTGCCTATCGAGCCGGTCGAACCCAATATCGAAATTCTTTTAGTCATCAAACTATCGTTTTGTCTCTTCTACAACCGCGCCAAACCTGCGAGTCCGCCCCTGATAGTCCAGTATGGCATTAATAAGCTCTTCTTTGTTGAAGTCCGGCCAGAGCACCTGAGTTACATAAAACTCTGCGTAAGCTATTTCCCACAGGAGGAAGTTGCTTATCCTCATTTCACCCGCTGTTCGGATCAAAAGGTCCGGATTGGGGAGTTCAGGAGCATACATATACTGCGAAAAAGTCTTTTCGTCGATCTCTTCCGGTGAAATCTCTCCCGCCGCAGCTTTCCGCGCGAGCGCTCTCGCTGCGTCTACAATCTCGCTCCGCCCGCCGTAGTTGATGGCGAGGTTGAAGATAATCTTTGTATTGTTCTTCGTAGCCTCTATATCTGCACTCAGACTGTCCTGCACTTCTTTCGGGAGTTCGTGAAACCGGCCGCTGACCATCATCCGAACGCTGTTTTGCATGAGATTTTCCATCTCCTGATGAGCTGCCTTGGCGAACAGGCGCATAAGCGCCTCAACTTCCTCTTCGGGCCTGCGCCAGTTCTCGGTCGAAAACGCGTACACGGTCAGGACTTCGATGCCGAGATCGGAGGCAGCTTCGATGATGTTGCGGAGCGCTATGTAGCCCTGTACATGTCCCTCCACTCGGGAAAGCCCCTGCCCGGTGGCCCACCGGCCATTGCCGTCCATCACTATAGCAACGTGCTTAGGCACGCGGTCTGGGTCGATATTGGTCATCATTTATCTTTCTTTTTGTTGAGGGTTTAGGATTTAGGGATCCCCCTCACCCCAACCCTCTCCCGCCAGGGGAGAAGGAGCAGGCTTCCGATGGACCGGGGGATCCATGCCCCGGTCCCCATTTTATCCCTTTTCGAGTTTTTCGTACTTCTTCGCGTCCTTCGCGATTCAAAACCTGGCAGCCGACAGCTATAAAAACAAATCAGCCGCCAGCAATTGTTTCCGACACGAACACTTTACGGCTGACGGCTGATTACTATTTCTGCATCCGATGATGGCTCAAACTTCCATCAACTCGACTTCTTTAGTCCTAGACAGGTCGTCTATCCGGTCTATGTACTTATCAGTCAGCTTCTGAACCTGCTCCTGAGCTCTCTTGTTCTCATCTTCAGAGATCTCATGTTTCTTTTCCTGTTCCTTCAGCCGCTCATTTACATCCCGTCGGATATTTCGGACCGCTATCTTGTGTTCCTCGGTCTTCTTATGCAGGACTTTTGTCATCTCTTTTCGCCGCTCTTCCGTCAGGTACGGCACCTGAAGCCTGATGACGCTTCCGTCACTTTGCGGAGTCATGCCGAGTTCCGAGTTCATGATCGCCTTCTCAATCGGGGCGATGGCTCCCTTGTCCCATGGCGCTATTACAAGCAGCCTGGGCTCAGGAGCGGAGACTCCCGCAAGCTGGTTGAGCGGCATCTTGCTGCCGTAGTAGTCGACCTGAATACCATCAAGTAATACCGGATTAGCCCGGCCTGTGCGAAGAGTGGTGAAATCGTGCTGTGCAGCCTCCACAGCCTTTGTCATCCTTTGCTCTGTATCCTTAAGTAACTCAGGTATCACTCGTTTTTCCCCCCAACAAGCGTTCCTATCTGTTCACCCCACACGGCTCGCTTGATGTTGCCATGCTGGGTTATGTTAAATACCACAATCGGCATTTTGTTGTCCATACAAAGCGTAAAGGCCGTAAGGTCCATAATACCCAGGCCCTGGTTGATGGCGTCCATGTAGTCGATATGGGTGAGCATTACCGCATTCGGGTCTTTTCGCGGATCGCGGTCGTATACTCCATCGACATTCGTTGCCTTCAGGACCGCCTGAGCCTTGATTTCGAGTGCGCGAAGCGCCGCGGCGGAGTCGGTCGTAAAATACGGGTTCCCCGTTCCGGCGGCGAATATGACCACGCGGCCTTTTTCAAGATGCCTTATGGCCCTCCGCCTGATGAACGGTTCAGCGACTTCGGACATGGTTATCGCGGACTGCACGCGCGTCTCGATCCCAAGTTTCTCCAGCGCATCCTGCAGGGCGAGGCAGTTTATGACTGTCGCAAGCATGCCCATATAATCGGCGCTTGCACGGTCCATCCCGGCGCGCGACGCCGCCTGCCCGCGGATGATGTTTCCTCCGCCTATGACGATGGCCAGATCGACACCGCTGTCTTTCAGTTCCTTAACATCCTTTGCGATAGACGCAATCGTATCGTAGCATATACCGACACTATCCTTGCCCGCGAACACCTGGCCCGAAAGCTTCAGAAGTACTCGGTTCCAACGCGGCTTGTCCTGCATGCTTACGATTACCCCTGCTCTCCTACTCGATATCTCACGAACCTCTGCACGACGATCTTCTCGCCTAATCTACCCAGCGCGTCGTTGATCAGATCGTTGATCTTTACGTCCGAATCGCGGATAAACGGTTGGTCAAGAAGCACTATGTCCTCGTAGAACTTTTCCATACGTCCCGCGACAATACTGTCGATCGCCTTCTCCGGCTTGCCTTCTTTGATGGCCCACTGTTTGTGGATTTCCTTCTCCTGCTCCACCTGATCCGCAGGAACTTCCTCACGGCGGATATACTTGGGGTTACCCCAGGCTATCTGCATGGCAAGGTCTCTGGCAAGCGTCTGGAACTCCTCGGTTTTTGCGACGAAGTCAGTCTCGCAACCCAGTTCCACGAGTACGCCGATCTTTCCACCTGTGTGGACATACGCGCCGATTGTACCTTCGTTTGCAGCCTTGGTCTCACGCTTTGCTGCTACTGCGATTCCCTTCTGCCTGAGCAGGTTTGCCGCTTTATCGAAATCGCCACCGGTCTCTTCGAGCGCTTTTTTGCAGTCCATCATCCCGGCGCCGGTCTTTTCTCTTAATTCTCTGACCATATTGGCGGTTATTGCCACTTGATGCCTCCTGTTAATATCGTGAGTTCAAAATACTAAAATCTTCGTTGCGCTAAACGCACTACGTACAGGTTTGCGCAGGGCTTGTGCCCTGCGCAAACTAAATTCAATATTACGACCGGTCAAGTTGACCGGATATCGACTTATTCGGCTTTCGGAGCTTCTTCCGGGGACGTCCCGGCTTCGGTAGTCACAACTGCCATCTCCTCAGCAGACACCTCGACCTCTGGTTTCTCTTCTTCGGCTTCGGTCTCCTCGCCTGCCTCTACCTCTTCGCCCTCAGTCTCTACCTGCCGGATTTCGAGGATGGCGTCGGCGATCTTGTTGGAGATCAGCTTGATAGCGCGGATAGCGTCATCATTGCCGGGGATTACGTAGTCGACTTCGTCAGGGTCGCAGTTGGTGTCCACAATGGCTACGACCGGGATGTCGAGCTTTCTGGCCTCGGCAAGAGCGATGCGTTCCTTCTTCAGGTCGACAATAAACATAGCGCCGGGAAGCTTGGGCATATCCTTGATACCGCCAAGGAACCGCTCCAGCCTGCTCGACTCCTCGCGGAGAAGGGCGGCTTCCTTCTTAGGCAGTTGCTCGAATACTCCGTTCTCCTCCATCTTTTTAAGCTCGTTCAAACGGGTTATTCTGGTCTGGATTGTGCGGAAGTTGGTGAGCATGCCGCCGAGCCATCGCTGATCGACATAATACATGCCGCAGCGCTTTGCTGCTTCCTGTACGGCGTCCTGAGCCTGTTTCTTTGTTCCTACGAAGAGGACGACTTCGCCTTCCGCGACTACGTCCTGGATGAACTGCCTGGCCTCTTCAAAGAGTTTGAGAGTCTGATGCAGGTCGATGATGTAGATACCGTTTCGGCCTCCGTAGATGTACCGCTTCATCTTAGGGTTCCATCTGCGGGTCTGGTGGCCGAAGTGTACTCCTGCCTCCAGCAGTTCTTTCATTGTGATTGATGCCAAGTTTAAAATTCCTCCTGTTAGTTATTACCTCCCGCTCCATCACCCCGGCGCCGACCTCCTAGAGGCACCCCGGCAGCCGATCCGGATGCGGTGCGTGATGCAAACCTTATTAGTTTACCATACTGGGCAAGGCAAATCAATAATTTGCGCGGCTTTAACCAGGGCTTACGCACTAAAATCCAGCAACTACGGAAGCCAGGAAGTCATTGTCCCAGCAGCACAGGTTAATCTTGCGTCTTACGCTTCTGTTGTCTGTTGTTTGCTTTAGTTTTAGCAAGTTGT
>JBDKSP010000003.1:0-42763 GCA_039680575.1 Armatimonadota bacterium | reverse complement strand
AAAATCTTCCGGAAGAGTTTCAGGTGTAAGTGTAAAATCAACAGATAAAGCTATATCAGAGAACTGTTTATATAACTGTAAGGCTGTTACTTTATCTCCTGAAACTCTATAGGTTAACGCCGCTACCATAGATTCAGGGTCCATTTTTTCCTGGATGCTGAGTCAAGCTCAGCATGACGTTGTGATAGTCCAGCATGATGTTATACTCATCAACTCTGGACTCTTTATGTGACTAAAATCTATCCAGAATTAGCAAACTGCTTGACAATTAATGCATGGGCTGGTAGTATTACCCCAACAATACAACGGATGTGGCTGTTACGCGCATCCGAAGCTCTACGGATTTCCAGCCGGAATCCATCTAAAATCGATCGCCGAATCCCTTCGATGGAAGGGAGCGGGGAAACCAGGTTAGTCGGCTTTATTTGTTTCGAAATAAAGCATTTTTACTAAAAGTGTTATTCGCAAAACGGATAATGCGCTTTAGTAGCGGGCGAATCCCGACTTCTTGCCGGGAAGGGTTGCTCTTCAGTCCCTAGCCCTGTAGCTAACCTCGCAGGCGCGGAGTGAAGAGACCTTGTACTGCTCGCTGTACAGCTCGTCAGACACTCTTCTATGTACTTCGCCACTGCCCCTGACAAAGCGATTTTGTAGCAGAAAGGTCAGTCTGTGATACACAAGCTCGCCATAGCAGCGGTTCTTCTATGTGCCTCGGTGGTACCCGTATTCGCGGAGCCCGCGACGGATACTGCCGCTGCGGACCAGCCGAAAACCGCCTCCGCAGAGGTGAATTCAACCACCGGCGCCGACAGTGAGATGCCCGAGTTGGTAGTCGAGCTCGGAATTCCCGATAAATCGAAGGAAAGCGCTTCAAAACCGGCTGCCGCTAAGCCATCCGTGAAAAAATCGTCCGCAGCCATGTCCAAATCCATAGATAAAGAGATTGCCCAGTCGAACCGCTTCTCGCGGCTGACGAGGGAAGCGCTCAGTTGCCGTGGGCTTCCCTACACTTGGGGAGGAGACAGCCGAATGGGGTTCGACTGTTCCGGGTTTACTCAGTATCTTTATGAAAAACGTGGAATAAAGCTCCCTCACTCGGCAAAGCTGCAGTTCAAGAAAGGCGCTCCGGTAGCTAAGGGCGATCTGAAAGAGGGCGATCTCGTGTTTTTCAACACTCGTGGCCCGATTACCCATGTAGGGATGTACATCGGCAATGGCAAGTTCATCCATGCCGCAAATCCCAGACGAGGGGTAGTCATCAGTTCTCTGGATGATGCGTATTATACCCGGTGCTACGCCGGCGCGCGGCGGTATGTATAGAATAAAATCTCCGCCCAATTGTTTGACGGCACCTTTGGAATATGGTACAAAATAATCGGCAATTTGCCCCAAGAGGTGTTTCATTGATATTTATGACAGGCGGACACGGGCTGCTCGGCCCGGAGTTGAGAAAACTGCGAGATTACTACGCTCCAGAAGAGCACGAAATGGATATCACCGACCCGGCGAAGGTGATAGAAGTAATAACTGCTGTGAAACCTGAGTTCATCTACCACGCAGCCGCCTATACAAATGTCGCTAAAGCTGAGACCGACTGGCGGAAGTGCTATGAGGTCAATGCTCTAGGCACGAAGAACATGGTCGCTGCCGCGAAGGAGATTGGGGCGACTTTCATCTATCAAAGCACCGATTACGTATTCGACGGAGACCAGGAACCGGGCGGTCCCGGCTATAAGCCGGATGATGTACCTCACCCGATCAACTGGTATTCTACCACGAAACTGATCGGTGAGATATATACGCAGGCCTATACCGAGCATTATATAATCCGCACCAGCTTCAAGAAATCCCCATGGGAGCACCCGAAAGCTGTGTCTGATATGTGGACGACTGCCGACTACCTCGATGTCATCGCTCAACTGATAGATAAGACAATTGGGCGGATCATCGAAGGTAAGCCGCTTCCCGGACGGATAGTCCACCTGGGAACACCCAGAAAGACGATTTTGGAACTCGCCAGGCGCAGAAACCCGGCAATTGAGTCGATGACCCGCGCGGATGTTCCCGTGAAACTGCCCGTCGATACATCACTCTCGTTTTTTGAGCCGTAAATGGATGTCGAGATAGGGAACGGAGATAGCTATCAGCTTTCAGCCGTCAGCTATCAGTAAGGCATTCACCAGCACTTCTGCCAGGCATAGGCTTAAGGCCAAGCTTGTCCTTGAGAGACGGCTGATGACACTTGCCGATCCGTATCTTGGTAAGAAGAAGCCCCAGAGCACGCTTGCCGGAAGGATAGAGAAACATCTGGCTGAACTGTTTGTTTTTGTTGAGGAGCCGAATGTTCCATCCGACAACAATGCAGCGGAGCGTTCCGTAAGACCTTCGGTGATAGCAAGAAAGATAAGCGGAGGAACTCGCTCAGAGAAAGGCTCCAAGACCAGGATGGTCCTGATGAGTATCTTCGGCACCTGGAAGCTGCGGGGGCTCGATACCTTTACTGAGTGCCACAAGCTACTGTCTTCTAATTTACTCTAGCCAAGAGTGAACTCTTACCTCATTTGACTCCAATCTCCTTCTGTCATAAAATATGTTAGAAGTTTAAAGCTGTAATTTCCCGATAATTCAGTCAGAGGTCAGGTAAGTAGACCTTCTGAAGGCTTATTCAGGGTTTTGGCACTACCGGGTTTCTCTGCCAAGACCCTTTTGGTGTTGTACTCCCGAGGATTAGATGTCTTTATCCAGTCTGATAGAACAAAATAACGATATAGAACAGTTCCGGCAGGTCCGTGATGCTCTTGCCGGTTCAAAAGCGGTGCAGTTGAACGGGCTGACCGGCTCCGCAAAAGGTTTTTTCCTCTCCGGTATCATCCGGGAGCTGAAAAAGCCTGCGCTCGTTATCACCTACTCAAGCGAGCAGGCGGAACGGCTTGCGGATGACCTCTCCCAGTTCGGTCTGTCTGATAACGAGCTTTTTGTCCTTCCTCCGTCCGACTCGCTCATCTATGAAGAAGGCGCGCCGGACTTCAGGATCATCGGGCAGAGGCTCGCGGCTATGGACGCGCTTCTTTCAGACGCTCCGGCAGTCGTGATCGCACCTATCAACGGCGCGCTCCGCCGTACGATGCCCCGCCGGTATCTTCAGGAGTTCCGGCTGGAGGCAAAGGTCAGACAGACGCTGGATGTGGACGATTTTGCGCGCGGGTTGGTCAATCTCGGCTACGAACGCACTGAAATCTGCGATATGCACGGCGAATTCAGCAAAAGAGGCGGGATAATAGATATTTATCCGTCCAATGAAGACGAACCGGTCAGAATAGAGCTTTTTGGAGATGAGATAGAGAGCATCCGCACGTTCGATCCGGCATCCCAGCGTTCCACAGGGCACCGCAAGCACGTGATAATCCTGCCCGCAAGAGAAGTCGTCCTCACGCGCGAGAACGCCGATACTGCTGTCACGGCTCTACAGGCCGAGATGGATGAGCAGGTCCGCAAGTTCGAAGAGGCCGGGCAGCATGACGAAGCCGTTCGCCTTGCGGAAAAGATGGAAAACGACATTTCTCTTATCTCGAACCTTGCATATTTCGATGGGATAGAAAGCTACCTGCCGTATATTCACAAGGAAGAGAACTCCATATTTGATTATCTGCTTCCGTCGGCCATTGTAGTGATGGACGAGCCGAACCAGATTGCCACGCACTGGGACCAGCTAGACCAGGAGATGGTGGAAGTGCTGATAAACCGCGCGGGGCGCGGGCTGCTCCTTGCGTCGATCAGATGTCAGCACGTATCCATCGAATCGGCGATGAATCGAGCCGGAAAAGACTGGCCTACGCTCGTTTTGACCACGCTTGAGCGCAAGCAGCCTTATATCAACCCCAAGATCAAAGCCACTATCGAATCATCCCCTATGGAGACATTTGCGAGCCAGTTCGATATGCTCGCGGAGCAGGTGAAGACCTGGTCGGGAAACGATGTGCGCGTAGTCATAGCGACAGACCAGCACGATAGAACAGTAGAACTCTTGCGTGAGCGCGGTGTCGAGGCAAGATCGATAGAAGAGCTGGAAACATCGGGAAAACCGGGTGTTTATGTCGCTTCCGGCGCTATCAAATCGGGGTTCAAGCTGCCCGAAATCGGGCTTATGGTGATTTCGGACTCGGAAATCTACGGAGTCGTCCGATACCGCAAACCGAGGCGCGTGGCTCGTGAAGGCGTCGCCATCTCGACGATCCTCGACCTTAAGGAAGGCGACTATGTGGTCCACATATCCCATGGCATCGGTATATACCGGGGCATTCAGCGGCTTGAAACGGACGGAGTCACCCGCGAGTACCTGCACCTGGAATACGCCGGGGTTGACAAGCTGTACGTCCCGACCGAGCAGATAGACAGGGTGCAGAAATACATCGGCGGCGAAGGAAACGCGCCTGTAGTCCACCGGATCGGCGGGAGTGAATGGCTGCGCGCAACGAAGAAGGTCAAACAGGCCGTACGGGAGATGGCGAAGGAGCTTATCGAGCTTTACGCCTGGCGTCAGGCGCTCGGCGGCTATTCGTTCAGCCCGGACTCGCCGTGGCAGCAGGAAATGGAGTCGGCATTCCCTTATGAGGAGACACCGGACCAGCTCGAAGCGATAAATGAGGTCAAACGCGATCTGGAAGACCCAAAACCGATGGACAGGCTGATCTGCGGAGATGTCGGCTACGGCAAGACGGAGGTAGCAATCCGCGCGGCGTTCAAGGTAGTGAACGACGGCAAACAGGTTGCGGTACTTGCGCCGACTACGGTCCTTGCCCAGCAGCACTGGAACACATTCCAGGAACGGCTCGGAGCATTTCCGATCTCGATAGAGATGCTTTCCCGGTTCAGGAGCCGGAAAGAGCAGAAGGAGACCATAGAAGGACTCAGGGTCGGCACCGTGGATATAGTCATCGGAACTCACAGGCTCCTGTCGAAGGACATAAATTTCAACGACATCGGACTTATTATCGTGGACGAGGAGCAGCGGTTCGGCGTGGCGCACAAAGAGCGGCTGAAGCAGCTCAAAAAGACAGTCGATGCGCTCACTATGACTGCGACACCGATCCCGAGGACGCTCCACATGTCGCTTGCGGGCATCCGCGATATGAGTATTATGAACGATCCGCCTCAGGGCAGGACTCCGATCAAGACATTCGTCAAGGGGTTCGATGAGGAGATCGTCCGGGAGGCGATTGTCCGAGAACTGGACCGAGGCGGGCAGGTGTACTTCGTCCACAACCGTGTGGAGAACATCGCGCACATCGCGGCGCAGATCTCGAAGCTGGTTCCGTATGCGCGGGTGGCCATAGGCCACGGTCAGATGGATGAGGACGACCTGGAACGGGTCATGCTGGACTTCTATGATAGAAAGTTCGACGTTTTGGTCTGCACGACGATCATCGAGAGCGGGCTGGACATCCCTAACGCAAATACGATTATCATAAACAACGCCGACAAGATGGGTTTGGCGCAGCTTTATCAGCTCAGAGGGCGTGTCGGGCGTTCGGACAAGCAGGCGTATGCTTATTTGATGTTCAACGCCGATAAATCGCTTACGGAAATCGCCGAAAAGCGCCTGGACGCGATCAGGGAGTTTACGGACCTCGGCTCAGGGTTCAGAATTGCGCTTCGTGACCTCGAAATAAGGGGCGCGGGGAACCTGCTCGGCGCGGAGCAGCACGGGCAGATAGCCCAGGTAGGGTTCGATCTCTACTGCCAGCTTCTCTCGCAGGCTGTAGCGGAACTTAAGGGCGAGGAAGTACAGGAAGTCAACCTGCCGCCGGTCGATCTGCCGATAGATGCTTATATTCCGAACGAATATATCACGACGGATGCCCAGCGGATATTCTTCTATAAAAAGATGGCCGCCGCGAAGGCTGAGAGGGATGTTAAACAGATACAGGACGAGCTCGAAGACAGGTTCGGCGATCCGCCGAAGCAGGTCTGGAACATGCTTGCGCTCATCAGACTCAGGATCAGGGCACTGGAGCTCGGAATTTCGTCTATCTCTACCGATAAACGGCAGATAGCGATCAAATTCGCTACAGGTTTCAGGATACTTTCCGATATACAGAAAGAGCTCGGCAAAACGTATAAACGGCACTGGTTCCAAGCCGATAAGGTACTTTTGAACCCGGATAACCCAAGAATTATCAATCTTGTGGAGGACATGGTCGAGGTCGTGGGGAAAGCATTAAAGACGAGTGCGAAAAGGATGCAGGTGGCGTAGGTAGCTGTCAGCTATCAGGCTTGAGAACTGGTAGAGAATAGTGGAACTACCACTATTTCATTCTGAAAGAGGATACCTTATATTCCAAATTCTGTGCTATAATCGCACAATGCGCGGTCGTGATCGCGTTACTTATGTGAGGGCCAACTTGATAGACAACAAAGACTACAAGTGGATGAGGAAAGCGGCTCTTGCGTCGAGTATCGGGTTTGTCCTGGTATTTTCCATCGTTATCGGGTGGGGAATCGGGTCATGGCTCGACAAGCTATTCGGGACTTCTCCCTGGCTGATGTTAATTTTTACCTTTATGGGAATCATCGCCGGGTTCATCGAGGTAATACGGATAGCCATACAGTTGTCCAGGGAAGAATAACTGTGCTAGATATCGGCTTTATCAAACGTGTATATAAAACATCTTTGGCAGTATTTGCGTTTTCGCTTCTGTGGTGCGCTGCTCTTAGGTCAGTGACCTCCGCTATCGGGATTACCATCGGATTTGTCATCTCCGTAGGGTCAATTATGATCATCGAACGGCTGGTGACAACGCTCTTCACGCCAGAGCATACAAAGCGCCGGAGGCGTTCCACGGTAATTCTGCTTCTGTTGATGTTCGGCAAATATGCCATAATTGGAGCAGTACTTTGGCTTTCGCTGAAGTCAGGTTGGGCAAGCCCAATCGGAATTGCTATAGGTGTCGGTTTACCGCTTTTGGTTATTTCGTTAAAAGCTGTAGCTATGGTGTTATCACCTGTGGATAGGAGATCGTAATGGAGCCTAATCAAGGCGGCTCGGGACTTGTAGAAGGCAGCCCGTGGGCATTGGTTTTGATGTCCTGGATTGCCATTCTGGTTCTGGGCATATTGGCTTATCTAGGTACAAGGCGAATGCGCAGGGTCCCGGGGCCGCTGCAGAACGTTCTGGAATTTACTGTAGACGGACTGTTCAACTTCATAGGAGGCATTATCGGTCCAGGCGGCAGGAAGTACGCTCCGTTCATCGCTACATTTTTTGTTTATATCCTGTTTATGAACCTTATGGGGTTGGTACCGGGTTTCAGATCGCCTACGAGCGGGCTGAACATGACGGTTGCGCTTGGGCTGCTGTCATTTTTCTATGTGCAGTATCAGGCGATCAGGCAAAATGGATTTATAAAATACATTGTGCACTTTTGGGGCGAGCCCTGGTGGCTGGGGCCGCTGATGTTTCCTATACATATTATCGGAGAGCTGGCTAAACCGCTGTCGCTCTCCATCCGACTTTTTGGAAACATATTCGGCGAGGACAAGATCATCATCATACTCGCAGGATTGTCGCCTTTTCTTTTTGGAAAACCCTGGCTGAAGTATATTCCAGTGCAGTTCCCGATGGAGGTATTTGCGGTATTCACGAGCTTCATCCAGGCACTGATATTTACTGTTCTTACAGCAGCTTATCTGACTGTTTTGATGACCCATGAAGAAGAACCTGCTAATGTTGGATCGCATTAGTAGGTTTCACTGATAAAGTGAGCTAAAAGAGCGTTGTTTGCGTTTCTCGTGGATAATGCGGGTTAGCAATCTAAGAGGAGGTTAACATGATTTATTTTGCGATGCTTGCGCTTGCCGTTGGGCTCGGACTGCCGATAGCAGTCCTGTCCGCTGCAATAGGGCAAGGCAAAGTCGGCGCGTCGGCAATGGAGGGAATAGCCCGCCAGCCGGAAGCGGCGGGACGGATTCAGCTCAGTATGATCATTGCAATTGCGTTCATCGAGTCTCTTGTCATTTACGCGTTTTTGATGTTTTTCATGCTGTTGCCAAAACTGCCAGATACGGCTGCAATTCTTAAAGCCATTGGCGGCTAGCCTTTTTAATGGCGGGGTCTTTGGTTATCTGAGACCCCGCATAGGCTCCGGAGGTTGTAATTGGAGATGCTTGAACAACTGGGGATCAATCCCACGGTTATTGTTGTTAATATAATAGGTTTTCTTCTTCTTGTAGGGCTTCTTAAAAAGTTCCTTTACGGTCCGGTTACGGCAATGCTCGATAGTCGTAAGCAGGAGATTGCCGATACCTATGACACCGCTGAGCGCGAACGGAGTAATATGGAAGGGCTTCGCCAGGATTACGAAAAGCGGCTCGCGGGAATAGAGGCCGAGGCCAAGGAGAAAATCCAGGCGGCTATCAAAGAGGCCCATGGCATAAGAGACGAAATTTTGGCCGATGCCAGGACAAAATCGGAGTCGATCCTAACAAAAGGCGAAGAAGAGCTTGCGAGAGAGCGCGAAAAGACGGTTGCCGAGCTTCGCGCCGATGTTGCCGACCTGGTTATCGGCGCGTCCTCGAGGCTGCTCGAAGAATCGCTCGATGACAAAGCGCACAGAAAACTGATAGACGATTTTATATCCAGCGTAGGTGAGGCCAAGTAATGGACGCGCGGATAGTCAGACGTTACGCATCGGCGCTTTTTGCGTCCGCGCAGGCTGAGAATGTAGTGGATTTGGTCGAAAGCGACCTCGGATTGATCACTTATTCATTCGAGTCCATCCCCAGTCTGGAAGAGGCTGTCGTCTCTCCGCTCATCCCTGCAGCCAAGAAGCGAGAGGTTATCACGAGCATCTTCAAAGAGAAGATACACGAGATCACGCTTTTTTATCTCTATCTATTGATAGACAAGCGGCGCGAAGAGGTCATTAAGTCTACCGAAGCGGAGTACATACGGCTTGCGAATGAAGTGAGAGGCATCGTCACCGCGCAGGTGACATCGGCTGTGGAGTTGACGAAGGACGAAGTGATAAGACTGAAAGAAAAGCTCTCAGCTCACACCGGCAAGCGCGTGGATATAAAGGCCGATGTCGATCCGTCGATCATCGGCGGGCTCATTGTGCGGATCAGTGACACGGTAATGGACGGCAGCATCACCGGTCATCTCGAAAGATTGAAAGAAGAGTTTCTGGGGCGATAGTAACAGGAGTTAATATATGGCGACTAATATCAGACCGGAGGAAGTAACCGACATACTTGAAAAACAGCTCGCTTCCTACAAAAAGGAAGTCCGAGAGGTCGGTGTAGGGACGGTCTTACAGGTTGGCGACGGCATCGCGCGCGTTTATGGGCTACAGGATGTTATGGCGAGCGAGCTCGTAGAGTTCTCGAACGGCGTGATGGGAATGGTCTTGAACCTCGAAGAAGATAACGTCGGTATCATTGTAATGGGAGCCGACGAAGAGATAAAGGAAGGGGATACCGTTAAACGGACAGGCCGTATTATCGACGTGCCTGTAGGCGACGCGCTCCTTGGACGGGTCGTAAACGCCCTCGGAGAGCCGATAGACGGTAAAGGCCCGATTGTAGCAAAAAAACGGCGGCAGATCGAAGAAAGAGCTCCGGGCGTTGTCGAAAGGCAGCCTGTAAACCAGTCACTTGCCACGGGGTTGAAGTCCGTAGACTCCATGATCCCGATTGGACGGGGGCAGAGAGAGCTCATCATTGGTGACCGCCAGACCGGCAAGACGGCTATCGCAGTCGATACCATCATAAATCAGAAGGATTCAGGTGTAAAGTGTATCTATGTAGCCATCGGGCAGAAACTCTCGACGGTGGCCGCGATCATGCAGGCGCTCGAGGAAAACGGAGCGATGGAGTATACGACCATCGTTTCCGCTACGGCAAGTGAGCCGGCGCCGCTTCAATACATCGCGCCTTACGCGGGATGCGCGATGGGCGAAGAGTTCAGAGATAACGGCGACCATGCGCTCATCATCTATGATGATCTCTCGAAGCACGCGCAGGCGTATCGCCAGGTATCGCTACTCCTCAGGCGTCCGCCAGGCCGCGAAGCGTATCCTGGAGATATTTTCTACCTGCACGCGAGACTTCTTGAGCGCGCTGCGAAGCTTTCCAAAGACCTCGGCAGCGGGAGCCTTACGGCGCTTCCGATTATCGAGACTCAGGCTGGCGACGTATCGGCCTACATCCCGACGAACGTAATCTCGATCACTGACGGTCAGATTTACCTTGAAGGTGAGCTTTTCTATTCGGGAATCCGTCCCGCGATCAACATAGGGTTGTCCGTTTCGAGAGTAGGGTCGAAGGCTCAGACAAAAGCTATGAAAAAGGTAGCCGGCCAGCTCAAGCTCGACCTTGGGCGTTACTGGGAGCTTCAGGCGTTCGCCCAGTTCTCGACAGACCTGGACAAGTTCACCATGGCGCAGTTGAACCGGGGTTCGAAGATCATCGAAATCCTGAAACAGCCGCAGTATCATCCGATGCCGGTCGAAGACCAGGTAATGATTATCTTCGTAGCCACGAACGGCTATCTGGATGATATACCTATCGAGAAGGTAAAAGGATTCGAACAGGGATTCTATACATTTATGCATGACAACTATGCCGTAGTCGGCCATAAGATCGCAAAGAGCGGCGATTTCGACGATGAGACCAAAGCGACTCTCACGACGGCGGCCGGCGAGTATAAGGCACAGTTTACGGGGCAGACGGCAAGCTAATGGCCAGTATGCGAGATATACGGCGCAGAATACGCGTCGTGAAAAATATACAACAGATAACGAACGCGATGAAGATGGTCGCTGCGGCAAGGCTCCGGCGGGCGCAGGACCGGGCAGAGACAGCCCGGCCTTATGCCGAGAAGATGTTTACAATGCTGGAGAGCCTTTCACGCGCTGCTGCCGATGTGGAGCATCCTCTCCTTGAGGTCAGACCGGAGGAGAACATCGCGGTCATAGTTATCGGCGCAGAACGCGGGCTTGCAGGCAGCTATAATGTCAATCTGATGCGTACAGCAATGGATCTGCTCAAAGACAGGGACCCCGCGGCGGTGAAATTGATAACACTCGGCCGAAAAGCCGAGATGTTCCTTCGCCACAGGCCGTACCCCATAATTATGAGCAGCGGTCTCCCTGCGGCCAACATTCAGTTCGCCGACATAAGGCAGGCTGCGGTAGAGGTTCGGAGACTCTTTGAGTCGAAACAGGTGGATGCGGTCTATCTGGTGTATGCTAAGTTCGTAAATGCAGTCGTACAGCGTCCTACTACACTGAAACTGCTGCCGATTACACCTCCGAGCGGAGAAGACATCGGTCACACGGCGGAATATATCTTCGAACCGGACCCTGGACACCTGTTTGGCCGGCTTCTGCCGAGTTATGTGGATACACAGATATTCCATGCTGCCGTAGAGGCCGTTGCGAGCGAACATGGCGCGAGAATGACGGCCATGAGCGCCGCTACGACCAACGCGGGCGAGGTCATCGACACCCTGACGCTTTCATATAACAAAGCGCGGCAGGACGCTATTACAACAGAGCTTTTGGAAATTGTTGGAGGCGCGGAAGCGCTGAGATAGCTTTTAGCTTTCAGCTGTCAGTTGTCAGCTGATCGGCTAATCCGGAGGATTTACATGGCAACGGGAAAAGTAGTCTCCGTCATCGGACCGGTGGTAGATATTCAGTTTCCATCGGATGGGCTGCCGGAGATTTTGAGTGCAATAGTTATAAAGGACAAAAACCACGAGGCAGGGCTCACTGTCGAAGTCGCGCAGATGCTCGGAAACGACATCGTCCGCTGCATTGCGATGGATTCGACCGACGGACTCCAGAGGGGCACTGACGCCGTAGATACCGGCGGCTCTATCAGCGTCCCTGTAGGCCGGAACACTCTTGGCCGTGTCTTCAACCTGCTCGGCGACACCATCGACAAGCGCGGTCCGGTCGAAACAGAAGAGCGCTGGCCTATCCATCGCAGCGCCCCGCCGTTTGAAGAGCAGGTCCCGGCTACGGAAATGTTCGAGACCGGAATCAAGGTCATCGACCTCATCTGCCCGTACGCGAGAGGCGGTAAAGTCGGACTCTTCGGCGGCGCCGGAATCGGCAAGACTGTTCTTATCACCGAGCTTATCCGAAATGTTGCAACTGAACACGGTGGTTTTTCCGTATTCGGAGGTGTAGGGGAACGGACCCGTGAAGGTAACGACCTCTGGCTCGAGATGCAGGAAAGCGGAGTCATCGAGAAGACGACAATGGTCTTCGGCCAGATGAACGAGCCGCCAGGAGCAAGACTCAGGGTCGCTCTTTCTGCGCTTACGATGGCCGAGTACTTCCGCGACAAGGAAGGGCAGGACGTACTTCTCTTCATAGACAACATCTTCAGGTTCGTTCAGGCCGGAAGTGAGGTATCGGCGCTTCTCGGAAGAATGCCGTCGGCCGTAGGCTACCAGCCGACTCTCGCAACGGAGATGGGCGCGCTTCAGGAGAGGATTACATCGACCAAACGAGGTTCGGTCACATCCATCCAGGCGATTTACGTCCCTGCGGACGACCCGACGGATCCTGCACCGGCAACGACATTCGCGCACCTTGACTCGACGACATATCTCGAAAGAAGGGTATTCGTAAGAGGTATCTACCCGGCGGTAGACCCGCTGGTGTCTACATCGAGAATCCTCGATCCGAGGATCGTCGGGCAGGAGCACTATGATGTTGCCCGAGGAGTGCAGCAGATACTGCAGCGCTACAGGGAGCTTCAGGACATCATCGCTATTCTTGGGATCGATGAACTCTCTGACGAAGACAAACTGACTGTCGCCCGCGCGAGGAAGATCGAGATGTTCCTGTCTCAGCCGTTCTTCGTAGCCGAGGTCTTCACGAGCCGCCCCGGAAGGTATGTTTCCAGGGAAGACACGGTCCGCGGGTTCAAGGAGATACTCGAAGGCAAGCACGACGATCTCCCTGAGCAGGCTTTCTACATGGTAGGCACGATAGACGAGGCCGTTGAGCAGGCCAGGAGGATGCAGGCTGAGTAACCATGCCTGA
Organism: Armatimonadota bacterium; assembly: GCA_039680575.1. Lineage (GTDB taxonomy): Bacteria > Armatimonadota > UBA5829 > UBA5829 > DTLH01 > JBDKSP01. The sequence continues at coordinate 29,705 of JBDKSP010000003.1, read as the reverse complement.
TCGAACATTTACACTTGAGGTAGTGACCCCTGACAGGGTTGTGACATCGGACAATGAGGTAGTCTCCATCGTCGTACCGGGCGTAGAAGGCTACCTCGGCATTATGGCAAACCACGCGCCGCTTATGACCGAGCTTGCAGTAGGCGAGATTACGGTCCGGCGGGCGGATGGAAAAGAGACGCACATCGCCTCTACCCAGGGTTTTCTTGAGGTCTCCGGGAATAAGGCAACGATCCTGGTGAACACAGCAGAGCTCGCGGAAGAGATCGACCTGGACCGCGCCAGAGAGGCGTTGAAGCGGGCTGAGGAGCGTCTTTACAGGGTTGAACAGGAAGGGGCGGACTTCGCCAGGGCAGAAGCAGCGCTGAAACGGGCGCTGAACCGCGTGCGTGTGGCGGAAAGATCGATGTAGATATTGGCTAGGGAACAGGGGACAGGAAGAGAAAGAATAGCGGAATTTCGGGGTAAGGGTACCCCGAAATTACGAATGGGTTCAATCTTCTTATGCTTCGGGACCACAGTTCGTCCTACCCCGTGGGCACACGGGGAGAAGCACGAGTCTCCACCAATTCGATAAGTCGGCTTCGGCGCAAAATACGCGCCGAAGTATATCAAGTTCAGCCTGACGTTATTTCGGGACCGCAGTTCGTCCTACCCGTGGGTACACGGGGAGAAGCACGAGTCTCCACTAATTCGATAAGGCGTAGACGGCCGGCACGGAGACCGGCCACATCTATTTCCGATTTCGTGTTTTCTTGCTTTCGTGATAAAGGCTGAAAGCTGACAGCTCAAAAAGGAGATTGTCGTGAAGAAAGGTCTAGTCATAATCATGGCTCTCGTTACCGGACTTGCAGCGTTCGGTTTATGTCCTGCGTTTGGCGATCAACAGATACCGTCTGAGTCGTGGATGGGTGTCTATATGGCCGGGCAGAAGTTGGGTTATATGCACATGACCACTGAGCGCGCGCAGTTCGAAGGCCGTGATTGCCTTAGGATCCAGAGCTTTTTCAGGACGAAGATGGTGCTGCTCGGCGCAAATGTTCAGCAAGACATAAAAACCACCGTCTACACGGACGAGCGTTTCACCCCGATCTTCGAGACTTTCAACATGTCCTCCGGCGGCAGCAGCACGACAGTAGAAGCCAGGTTTTCGGATAGAGAGATCAAGTGCAAGGTCATAAACACACAGAGCACTTCCGAAAAAGTGGTCCCTATCGCAGAGGGAGTCAGCCTCGTAGGAGATTCCATGTACGCCCTTGGCCCAGGTAATATCGAGATAGGGCAGAAGGCCAAAATGTACTTCTTCAACCCGCTTACGCTCAACATCGAGCCTATAGCAGTGGAAGTCATCCGCCGGGAAGAAGTCGATGTCAAAGGCATAAAATACAACGCTTTCGTAATCAAAAACACTATGCCCATGACCGGTGATATGACCTGCTGGCACACTGAAGATGGAAAACTCATCAAGTCCGAAGCTCTGATGGGGCTTACGATGATTACTGAGTCCGCGGAAGAGGCTGTAGCCGGTGTCGATTCGGACTATGTCCCGCCTACTGATCTGGCTGTCTTGACTTCGGTGAAGGCAAACATCGATCTTCCCGATCCCAGGTCGACCAAAAAGCTCATTATCAAGCTGTCCGGTAAGCTGGAACCGAAGATGGGGATATCTGACAAGAGACAGCAGGTAAAGTGGCTTAACGAGTCCGGTGAGACCAAAACTGCGGAGTTTACGATAGATTCCGGGAGTTTTGATGCCAAAAATTCGGTGACGCTGCCGGTTACTAACAGCAGTCTTTCCAAATACATCCAGCCTACAGCATATCTTCAGTCCGATGCGCCCGAGATCAAGGCGAAAGCCGCGGAAATCGTCGGAAATGAGAAGTCGGCTTACAAGGCGGCTAAGAAAATCCGCGCATGGGTGTCGTCCAACATAAAACCGCAGGCGGATATCGGTATTGCCAGACCTTCGCTCGATGTACTCAAGATGAAGGTGGGTGTCTGCCGCGATTATGCAGTAATCTTTGCCGCTCTTGCGAGGGCTGCCGGTATCCCGACAAAAGTCGTCGCAGGAATCGTGTATATGAACGGAAGTTTCTATTACCACGCCTGGGTGGAGAGTTATGTCGGAGAGTGGGTAGCGTTCGATGCAACGCAGAAGACCGATTTCGTGGATGCGACTCACATCAAGTTCGCGGAAGGCGACGCCACCAACATGTTCGAGATGTCGCCTGTATTTGGCACTTTAAAGGCAGAAATAGTAAAATACCATTAGAGGTAATATATGGCTAGTGATTATACATGGGTTGCGCTATTTGCGATAGTCGGCGTCGGCTTTGTCATAGTGACGCTGCTTACTGCATGGATACTTCGCCCGTACAACCCTAAAGGGCAAAAGCGAAGCACTTACGAGTGCGGCGAGCGGCCGAAAGGCAGCGGTTGGGTGCAGCTTCGCCCCGGCTATTACATTTACATGCTCGTGTTCGTCATATTCGATGTAGAGGTGCTTTTTGTCCTTCCATGGGCGCTTGCGCTGAAGCATTTCAGGGGCACAAGCCTCGCAGTGTTTGCAATCGTCGATATGGTTATTTTCGTCGGGATCCTTGCCGTCGGCTTGATCTACGCATGGAGAAAGGGAGTTTTGAAGTGGGAATAGAGAAAGTCGATCCGATCAAGCGGCCTATAGATATTATCGAGCCGATACCCGGCGGCGGTGTAGTGCTGACAACGGTCGAAAAGGCTCTTGCATGGTCCAGGGAGTCATCCCTCTGGTATATGTTCTTCGGTCTGGCCTGCTGCGCTATCGAAATGATGGCAACAGGTGCAGCAAGATACGATTTTGACAGGTTCGGCATGATGTACCGGGCAAGCCCGCGCCAGTCGGACCTTATGTTCGTCGCCGGAACGGTGACGAAGAAAATGGCTCCGAGGATCCGCAGGCTCTATGAGCAGATGGCCGAGCCGAGGTATGTTATCGCGATGGGCGGCTGCGCAAATTCCGGCGGGCCGTTCCATGACTCGTATGCGGTAGTCAGAGGAGTCGATCTTATCATCCCGGTCGATGTATACGTCCCAGGCTGCCCGCCGAGACCTGAAGCACTGATGTATGCCTGCCTTGAGCTTCATAAAAAGATCCAGGCCGAGTCGAACGCAAAGTCCAGACCCGCCAAATCAGAGGAGGTAGCCTAACCCGTGAGCGAGCTAGTTGAATCTGCGGTAAGGCAGGGCTTCCCTGATGCAGTGCTTGAGTCGGATGCGACAAATGGCGAGTTGGTACTGAAGATTGCACCTGAATCGCTTGTTTCCATCAGCCGGTTTTTAAAAGATCAGCCCGAACTCGGCTTTGATTACCCCGCCAGTATAACGGGTACCGACTGGAACGACCGGATTGAGATGCTCTACCATCTGACATCCCTTTCAAAGGGCGAGAAGGTCGTTCTGAAGACCGATCTCGACCATGAGGACCCTGAGATCGAATCGGTTGTCTCCGTCTGGAAGGGCGCTGACTGGCAGGAGCGGGAGGTATACGACCTCCTGGGCGTCAGGTTCACCGGCCACCCGAATCTCAAGCGAATACTGCTGCCGGAAGGGTGGGAAGGTTATCCGCTTCGGAAAGATTATGTAATTCCTGAGGATGACCGCCATTTCCTGCCTAAGGACTGGTCAGAGCTTGGGGAGGACGATCCGAAGGCTGAAGAGCCGGTATGCTACAAGACTCCCGGCGGAGAGCTTGTATGCGATGAGCCCGGCAGGCTGAGAACAGAGGAAATCCAGCTCAGCATGGGTCCGCAGCACCCCAGTACTCACGGTGTTTTAAGGCTGGAGGTCGTACTCGACGGCGAAATAGTCGTCGACTGCAGGCCGGATGTCGGCTACCTGCATCGAGGTATAGAAAAGCTTGCCGAGATGCGGACATACATCCAGTTTATCCCGATTACGGACAGGCTCGATTATCTCTCATCGATGCTGAATAACGCGGTTTATGTTCAGACCCTCGAAAAGCTGGGCGGCATTGAAGTCCCGGAGAGAGCGGAGTACATCCGTGTCATTATGATGGAGCTTCAGCGGATTGCAAGCCATCTTGTCTTTTTCGGGACCTTTGGACTCGATCTTGGCGCAACTACTCCCTTCCTCTATGCATTCAGGGAGAGAGAGGATATACTCAACCTCTTCGAGATGGTCTGCGGCGCAAGACTTACTTACAACTACTTCCGTCCGGGTGGCGTGAGCCGTGATCTTCCCACTGGGTTCGAGGCAAAATGCCGCGAATACATCCAGAAACAACGCAAAATGCTGGCCGAGTATGATACTCTGCTCACCGAAAATGAGATATTCCTCATCAGGACGCGGAGTGTTGGGCCGATAAGCGCCAAAGATGCGGTGGATTATGGCTTGAGTGGCCCTACACTGAGAGGTTCCGGTGTCGCTTATGATGTCCGCCGGTCCGAACCTTACTCGATCTACGACCGCTTCGATTTCGAAGTTGCGACATGCCCTGAAGGCGACTGCCTCGCAAGGTATAATGTCAGGATGAAGGAAATCCGCGAGAGTCTGAAGATAATAGAGCAGGCGCTTGACGGACTTCCCGAAGGCAAGCTCGAATACAAAATGCCGCCGGTCTTCAAACTGCCGGAGGGTGAGGTGTACCATCACATCGAGTCTTCGCGCGGCGACCTCGGTGTATATCTTGTAAGCGACGGCAGTCCGAAACCTTACAGATTGAAGTTGAGAGCTCCGTCGTTCATTAACCTTCAGGCGCTTCCGCAAATGGTGCGCGGCTGGAAGGTTGCTGATGTAATAGCTACGCTCGGCACCATCGACATAATACTCGGTGAAGTCGACAGATAATGTAAATATGGCCGGACTACACAGCTTCAGTCCGGCCATATCCATAGGTTTCTTCGTATATTCTTCCGGCCTCTAGCGGCAGCTGACGTACTTACGCCATCTATGCTAAATCGATGTAAACATAGTCAATAAATAGTTGCGCGATTGCCGGTTTTGTGCTACGCTTGGTGCAATCTCGAGCGCAAACAACATTGGAACCGATATGATAGTCCACCGCAAGTTTTTCATCGCTATATTGTTAGGGTGTCTTATCCTTAGTCTGGGAGTCATGCTGCATGCAGAGAACCCGGCTCTCAGGTTCCATATAAGGAAATGCCGTAACTGGTCGATTGGTATTATGGAAGGACGTTCTCCTTTGGTTCTCTCGCCGGTACCAGGCACGAAAAACCCGGTATTGACTGCGAATGATGTTACGGATGTAACAGCGGATTATCTTGCTGATCCGTTCATGATAAGGACAAAATCCGACTGGTATATGTTCTTTGAGGTTATGAATGACCGTACGGCACGTGGAGAGATCGGCGTTGCCAACAGTAAAGACGGGCTCAATTGGAATTACAGGCAGATAGTACTGACGGAGCCGTTCCACCTGTCCTATCCCTATGTGTTCAAATACAGGGAGCACTACTACATGATCCCTGAGAGCAGGGCTGGCAAGGCTGTCCGGATTTACCGAGCAACCAACTTTCCAACACGCTGGGAGTATGTCAAACCCCTGATAAAAGGCAACTTTACTGACCCGTCGATCTTCCAGTATGCGAACAAATGGTGGATGTTCGTGTGCCAGTTCAATCATACTGCCAGACTATTTTACTCCGAACACCTGATGGGCCCGTGGGTCGAGCATCCATGCAGTCCAATCATTCGTAATGACACGGCAAAGGCAAGATGCGCGGGTAGAATATTGTTCCTCGACAACAGGATAATCAGGTTCGCTCAGAATGGCAAACCTGCCTATGGCAGCCAGGTTAGGGCTTTCCAGATAGTGAAGCTTACGACTAAAAGTTATGAAGAAAGAGAGCTGCAGGAAAGCCCGGTGCTGACAGGCAACGGCCACGGATGGAACAAAAATGGCATGCATCAGTTGGATGCACACCAGGTAGATGCCTATAAATGGATAACCTCCGTAGATGGATGGTAGTAATAGCCGCTCATGTTAGCTGGCAGACAATTATGTCATCCTGCGCCGCAGCAGGGTCTCAAATTCCCACAGATTGAGATTCTTCACTGCGTTCATGCCCGTATTTTCTGCGAACAATACGGGCTAAGTAGTCTCCGTTTCTAGTAGAGTCCGGCTCCTGCGGAGCTCCCCGTGGTCCGGTGGGTCCACGGGGTAGATGGCCGGCACGGAGACCGGCCACTACATCGATCTGACCCGCTATTAAGACAGGATATTACTTAGAATAGCAAGTTGCTATCAAAACCGGAAATCACTTAGGCGGCGAGCGGCAGCTCGTCCAGCCCTGCCTCGAGGATGGTGATTACGCTCATTATATCCTGCAGCTTGAACGGCTTCATCATACAGACAAAACAGCCGAGCTTCAAGGCTTTGTCCACTGATTCGTTTCGCGTGTAACCGGTAATCATGACGACTTGAGTATCGGGGTTGACCTCTTTCATCAGTCTCAGAGTCTCTACCCCATCCATTCCGGGCATGCGGATATCAACGAAGGCTGCGAATACCGGTCTTTCTTCAAGACATTTGATCGCGTCGGTTCCATTTTCGCATACAGTGACTTCGTAGCCCTGGTTTTCCAGCACGTCACGGAACAACTCGCGAATTTCCTTTTCGTCATCCACAACCATAATGTGCTTTTTGCTCATTATCTCTTTTCTCCTGCAGAGGCATTGTCGCCTGTTCGGATACCGGCAATTCTACCGCAAACTCGGCTCCTTTATCTGGTTCGCTTTTGACTTCTATCCTGCCGCCATGCGTATGCACTATACCGCGGCTGATGGCAAGGCCGAGTCCCGTCCCTTCAGACTCGTTTTTGGTCGTGAAGAACGGTTCGAATATCTTTTCTTTGTTTTCGGGAAGGATTCCGGTGCCGGTATCCCGGAATCCGGCGACCACTTTACCATCCTCTTCACGGGTCGATATAGTCAGGCTGCCGCCTTTCTTAGCCATAGCCTGGTATGCATTGAGAACTATATTCACGAACACCTGGTTGAGCTGCCCCGGGTTGCCCCATACGCTTGGGAGGCCGTCCGCGAGTTCACGCACAACAGTAATGTTGTGTTTTATTACCTGGTGCTCGGTAAGAGCCAGGGTATTTTCGATAATTTCGTTTATATTGACCGCCCGGAAATCATCGGCCTTGTTCACCCGTGAATAATCGAGCAGGTTACGCACGATCTCGGCTATCCGCTCAGTCTGCGTATGGATAATCCGCAGGTCCTTTGCGACCGGTTCGTAAGGCAGCAGCTTCTGAAGAGCGAACTCCGCCCGCCCGAGGATTACCATAAGAGGGTTATTGATCTCATGGGCGATACCCCCGGCCAACTGGCCTATGGACGCCATTTTTTCGGACTGTATCAACCCCGCCTGGGTGGTCTTGAGCTCATTGAGCGCGTCTCTCAGCATTGCGACCTGTTCCTGCAGGTTATCGTACAGCTCGATCTTTCTAAGTACCATTGCGGCCTGAGAGGCAAGCGTCGATACGGCTGAGAGGTCTTCTTTATCCCACTTTTCAGAGCCATGCTTATCCGAGACATTGATGACCCCGCGGATTTCCCCATCCATCTTGATAGGAGCTATGATTGCGGACATTATCTTGTTCTTTCGCTGCGCAAGCGGCGCGAGCTTTTCACTCAGGCTGTCGCTGTTTATGACGATAGCTTCGCCTTCCTTTGCGACGAGCCCGGAGAGCCCTTCCCCGACTTTTACGCGAGTGTTTTCGATTATCTCTTTTTCCAGGCCTCTTGCTGCGGAGATGGTAAGCACCTCACGGGATGGATCGAGCAGCATAATTGAAGCCGTTCGGGCTCCTATTACACTGGTTGCCATTTCAAGCGCGAGGTCCAGAGTGGACTTGAGGTCTACCTGGTTGATAAGAGATTCCGATAATTGCTTTATCCGCTCAAGCTGCGCGCTTTTTTCCTCAAGGAGCTGTGTATGCGAACTGAGGTCATCAGTCAATGTCCGGTTGGCCTTTTTGAGCCTGGAGGCTACCGTGTAGAGGTAGCTCGCTCCGCCGGAGGCGATGCACAGCACAAAGAGACGCAGTAATACTGCTGCGCGCTCCGCAATGGACATCCGCGGATTGAACAGGTCCCGAATTTCGAACGCCATGGCGGCAAAAAGCGTCACGGCGGCGGCAATAATCCAGCGTTTGTTTCGCGGTGTGTGTTTTTCCGTTTCTTCGCCTACGGGTCTCGCTATAATGATGCCGCTATTATAGTTGCTTGGCTGGTCACTGCTCACGCAGCCTTCCTTTCGTTGCTATCGGAAAAATACGACAGGAGGTGTTCGACCAGCGAAGCATCGAATTGTTTGCCGGAGTTGCGGCGGAGCTCTTCTGCGGCTTGTTCATGGGTTTTGGCCTGCCTGTAAGGCCTCTCGCTTGTCATAGCCTCGTAAGCATCAGCAATAGTGATTATCCGGGAGAGGAGCGGAATAGCTTCTCCCTGAAGTCCGTCCGGGTAACCTGTCCCGTCAAAATTCTCATGATGATGGCGCACGACCGATGAAACCTCCGTAAGCTCGGGAATACCGGCCAGGAATGTGCTTCCCATAGCCGGATGCTTCAGCACGTCTACCCATTCATCATCCGTCAGTACGTCCGGTTTTGTGAGTACCGTATCAGGCGTTCCGATCTTGCCGATGTCGTGTAACTGCGCCGCAAGCTCGAGTGTCGCCATCCGGTCTTCCGTCAGTCCAAGCCGTTTTGCGATTACCATACTGAGCTGTGTGACCCGGCTGGAGTGTCTCGCCGCGAAGTGAGACTTGGCATCAATTGCAGCGGTCAGCACGCGGATAGTCTTGAAAAGAGTATCCGCCCTGTCGTTTATGATCCGCCGCGTCGGCGTAACTCTTCGCTCGATGTTGTGTTCGATAACAGACACCATTTCCTCAGGTGTCGTCGATTCGCTTACGAGATCGGCTGCGCCGCCGGAAAGTGCCAGTGCCACCTGCTGCGCATCAGGAGCCGGCGACATTATAACGACCGGTAAATGAGGATGCACACGGATGACCGCGCGGCATAGCTGGACACCGTTCATACCCATGAGGTCCAGACTGGTTATCGATATGTCGACCTTCTGCCTTTTGAGCATTATGAGCGCAGTCTCCCCATCGGGAGCCGAAGCAGTCACATACCCGGCAGCCTTGAGGCCTTCCTCAAGCCGTTTACGCAGTGTACCATTGCTGCTTACTATAAGGATGTTCTTATTATTGTTTGTAGTATCACTCATAATTTTTGCCTAACCCACATAATTCGCTTCACTCAATGTTTTTATTATCGGAACATATCGGACCGCTCTTCAGCTTGATAAATATACCAGGATTGGGTAATATAATGCCTGGGAGCGGGTGAATAACAGACTGACATAAAGACCCCGATATTTTCTAGTTATGGTCTCCAAAACTACAGTGCCTACACTTGCAGTCATTCTTGCAGCCGGTAAGGGCAGCAGGATGAAAAGCCTCACATTATCCACACCGAAACACATGCTTACTGTTGGCGGAAAGCCTATGCTGGAGCACGTCGTAACGAGGCTGAAAGATGCCGGGATCGACCGTTTTGTTATCGTGACAGGGTATCTCGGCCATATTATCGAGGACTACTTTTCTGACGGTTCTAAATTCGGCGTAAAAATCAGCTATGTCCACCAGCCCGAGCCGAACGGCACCGGAAGCGCGGTCCACTCGGCAGTGGAAGCAGTCGGCGGCGAACCGTTTATAGCGACGTTCGGAGACATACTTGCTTCTACCGACACCTACCTGTCCCTTATTTCGGATTTCGGCGCTTCGCCCTGCGATGCATTGCTCGCGCTCAACTGGGTGGACGATCCATCGGCCGGAGCCGCGGTCTATCTGAATGAGAACAGCCGGGTGGAAAAGATAGTCGAAAAGCCGCCCGTGGGGCAATCGTCCACGAACTGGAACCAGGCCGGGATATTCGTCTTTTCTCACACCGTTTTCGATTACACCGGCAGGCTCGTGCCGAGTCCAAGAGGAGAGTATGAGCTGACCGATGCGGTCGATTCGATGCTTGCGGACGGAAGATTCGTGCGGGGGCACAGGATGTCGGGCATCTGGTGTGATGTCGGCAGGCCGGAAGACATAGGACATGCATCTGAATTGTTGGAGAGGGAGCAATGATTGACGCAAAAGAGCTCGAAAAAGCCCTGCAGGGGGGCGGAGACCTTACCGGATCCATCGAGGAGTTTCTGGCTGAAAGCTATAGTCCTGGCGCGGATATGAGATACCAGCGCACCAGGTATCTCGCGGCGCTCTGCAGGTTCATGGAAGCGTTTCCTGACGCCAAGCGGGTTTCTATCGCCCGGGCGCCCGGAAGGGTGAACCTGATAGGCGAACATATCGATTATAACGGGCTGCCGGTGCTCCCGATGGCAATAGAACGCGATGTGGTGGTTATTTTTGCCCCGCGTAAGGACCGGCGGATAAACCTGGTAAATGTAAGCTGCTATTTCCCTCCCAGGAGTTTTGATATATCCACTAAAATCAGGCCGTATGCGCCGGGCAACTGGGGCAACTACCCCAAGGCTGCCACGCAGGCGCTGCAGGAGGTATCTTCTCGCCCGCTAAAGGGGTTCGATGCCTGCTTGATGGGTGATGTTCCGTCCGGTTCGGGGCTCTCCAGCTCATCAGCGATGGTAGTGGCTACCGCGATCACGCTTGCGGCGGCTAACAGTATGGTGATCGAGCGAAAAGACCTGGCTGAACTCCTTGCACGCGGCGAGCGGTACGTCGGGACGGAAGGCGGCGGTATGGACCAGGCGGCATCGCTGCTGTCCGAACGCAAAAAGGCGCTCAAGATCGACTTTTTCCCGCTTTCTTCGGATTCTGTCCCAATGCCGGACGGCTATTCCATAGTCGTGTGCAACAGCCTTGTGGCTGCGGAGAAGTCCGGGGCTGCGCGGGACGAATATAACCGCCGTGTAGTCGAGTGCAGGCTCGGCGTAGCTATTCTCGGCAATCTCCTGAAGGACCGGCTGGGACCGGAACGGAACCTGACGTTCCTTGGAGGGCTGAAGCATCTATCGAAAGAAGAGATGCTTGCGGCTATTGATCAGCTCCCAGACGGAGGACTCACCATCAAAGATGCCGCAAAGCTCGCCGGTATTCCGGCTGCCCGGCTGAAAGACGGAGCGCTCAAGCTGCGAAACGGCGAATATTTCAAGGAACCGAAGGACGGGTTTAGAGTAAAACAACGGGTAAGACACGTTCTGACCGAGGGCAGGCGGGTTGAAGATGCCGTCCGCACACTTAAGGCCGGGGATATAGACCGGTTCGGAGAACTTATGAACCAGTCCCACGAAAGCTGCGCGAAAGACTATGAGATAAGCACGCCCGAACTCGATACGCTTGTCAGTATCTGCAGGGATAACGGGGCGCTTGGAGCAAGGTTGACCGGTGCGGGGTTCGGCGGATGCGTCATTGCGTTGGTAAATGACAGCGGGGTGCCGGATTTCGTATCGACCGTAGTCGAGCGGTATTACCACGATTATCTGCCGAAAGAGCGTAATGATGTCGGGGTCAGCGTTATGGCGCTGGAAGACGCGGTATTCCCATGCAAACCCTGCTCCGGTGCGGCCACGCTGGTGTGAATTTAGCTATCAGCGCTCATCACGACAAAACGGTTTTTGTTTGCTGATAATCCAAAAACCTACTTTTTGTCCTCAACCATGTTCCCGGATATCTTTTTGTGCGCCTTTTTGCCTGACAGGTCACTGATGGCCTTTGTTCTTGTATATATGATGTTATTGGAGATGTTGAAGTAATCCGCACCCGGGTCTATTATCATCGCGGGCTGGTCTGACTCCGCGCGCAGGTGGCAATCATGGATATTTGCCCTATATGCGCCTTCTTTCAGGTGTATAGCAGGAGCGCCGCCGAGAAGCTGGCAGTCCGCGATGCTCAATCTGGTCCATGCGTGGGGCTTTTTCGAGCCGTATTCGATATCCACTATGGGGCCGCCGTAGGAACGGACCTGCACAGCGCTGATGACGCCGTCGTAAAAGAGCCCGTCCGGCTCAACCATGACCCCTACCCCGCCGTTTTTAACGAGGATATCCGTGTTGGTCAGCACAAAGCCCGTCAGACCTTCGAATATGAACCCGTATTTCACATTCTCCATCCAGCACTCATCTATATGATATGCCAGGGAGTGCGCGACTTCGGGTTTGTTATCCGGGGTATCTTTTTCGTGAAGCTGATGCAGAAAAGTTTTACCTCTTATCATGAAACATCGGTCCATCATCACGCCGTCCACATCGCCGAACTCGAACCCCATGCGGTTCTTGTCGAAATACGATGTGGCGCTATCGCCGCCGCCGCCGGTAAACCAGTGTACGTCCTGAATTCGGTTGACATCCCTGCAGCCGGAAAGGTGGATGCCCACATGGTGGACGAACCCGGTCAGATCGCGGAACATCCCCTGTCCTGAGTTGCAGCCGCCGGGCTTAGTGGAAACGCCTATCCATGCACAGTCGAAGACTATGCTTTCCACGCAGGGATTGATGCCTTCAAGCTGTATCGCAGGCGGGTACGGCTTCGGGTTCTGGTTGTCCCTGTTGTTCGGGTAAGAGATTTTGAGCGCTTTCACCCCACTGCAGTGGCTCAAGCGTACAGCCGGAAAACCGGACTCAAGTATTACCAGCTTCGTAATCGCGTTCTGCCAGCGCTCGCCCTCGCCCATCAAAGTCACCCTTTCCGGCACAAAGAGCGAGTTGGAAATCTTATAGCTTCCTGCCGGAAGGTAAACGATTCCCTGTGTCTTGGTTACTGCATCGAGCGCCTTCTGGATAGCGGCAGTGTCATCGGTTATGCCGTCTCCCTTTGCGCCGTAATCTTTCGCCGACACGCTGATCGGTGCTGCCGAGAGTGCCGAAGCGCTGAGTATAATTGCCAAAACTGCCAAAAGCGGCAGATAGATTTTTCTGAGCATCAAATGCCTCCGTATGAGCTTAAGTAGTTTGATTGGGATGGTGCCGACAGGCGATTCGGAGAATGACATGCCAAATTTCAAAGACAAGTCCATTTCATTTATTCTCACTAAATATGCTTAGCATTTTCAAGGAATTGGGTAATCATTGTCCGGCATTCGAGGAAGAAAATAGCCTTTGATACAGTTGGGATTTCTCACGCAAATCTGGATGTGATTCTTTATCTTGAATCCGGCATTAGGATAAAGGTCTTCGCCCTCAAAAAAGAGACCTCGCACAGTATCAAACTGGCGTCCGGTCTTTTCTCTGTGGAGAAATTGTATAATAGCGCAATCAAGCTGGCGCAAGAGGAGGTCATTTCGATTGCCTGATCCAGGTGCGTTGATCGGTAGATTCTCGCCAGCATTCTCGAAAGAAGTCTTAAGGCTATCATACGCTGACCTTAATAATTCGAGTGCATCTGCTTCCATAAGGTTCAGACAATATCCAAGGTTGATTACTGCTCCAAGCACGGCAGGCCGTGAGATTTGGACTTGTCCACGTCTGGGATGGCGCTTAAGCATCTCAGCATATTCCAAAGCACGTGCGGGATCGTTTTCCCAGAAGTAGATACCGTGCCCTAGCCAGTCATAGTCATTTTTGCTGCGTTGCAGGGAACTACTCCCGCTAACAACCTTATCTACTACAGATTGATCGCATCCGTGAAACCCTAATACAAACGCCGGTAACGTTGTATACATTATCGTGTGTCATTTATCCTGCGTTGACCGATATGGAGAAGCTAGTTTCCCTTTCTTTGTAACAATACCGGCTTCATGCAGCACACGAATGGCTTCCTTGCGATTACCACTTACGCGCTTTTGAGTCGACTCAAGGTTTTCCTTCAGAATCCTCATCTCTTCGACAGTCATCACAGATGCCATAAAAGTCTCCCTTAATCAAACAAGCCAACAACATGCGTATTTATGGGAATTTCAGGCGGCCAAAAGCTCGCCGCCTAAAACTGAATTATACCACAAATTTATGTCGATAATTTTTGCATGCTGTATGCTTCGGCGCAAAAAAACGCGCCGAAGCCCTCCATATCGACATTCGCGGCCTGAACGTTCTGTGACTACCATCCGTCTGGTATTGTCTATCGTCAACCGCTTTGCAACAGTAGGACTTCTCAAAACAAGTATGAACACTACTACCGAACTGGTCCAAAAGCAGGCTACATCATCTATATACGCATTTCTTGGACACAGAATCGATTTGTCAACGCCATTGTTTCCTGTGGAGGAACTAGCGAAAGACTCCACTTTCAATTATGTGCAGGGCATGGATGCCCGGGAAAATTCAGACCGAGGCATGGATCCCTCGGTCTATCAACAAATCATTTGAATATTTTATGCTATTGCTGCTGATTAACCAGCTTTGCGCCTGGTATAGTTGCTGCTATACGGTTTCGAAGCTGAAACCTCATATCTTCCGCGTCATTCCAAAGAATATGGCAATATTGCCTCGTATCAAAGTGAAGAGAATCAATATCTTCCTTTTTATTCCTGCAGGTCCAGATCACTGGTATACCCAGCCCCAGGGCAAAACCCGCTTCAAAATATACTCCTCCCCGAGAACCTGTAAAATCAGCAATCAAAAACCTGCTGCGCCTTATTTCTGCAATTATCTCATCGCAGATTTTTTGATTCGTTTCCTTGGTATCTATACGGTGTACTTTGAAACCACAATCAGCAGCAGCAGTCTTAATACCTTTATTGAAAACATCATTAAGTTCTTTGTTGAACCACATTGCAACAAAAGCCTGCTTTGATTGTTCGCGCCCCTCAGATTCCTCAAGACGCTGAATTCTTTCAATGCCCGTTGCTTTTACGATAATATCGGCAGTCATATCGTAGATTGGTCTTAAGTTAATGTAACCAAGATCATGCAACTCTGCCAAAATAAATCGGGCGGATGTCGTTGATTCAGCAAACAATGTTGGGAGGTCTGTTTCCAGACTTAAGCTAATGGTATCCCCTGGAGCAGCTGTCTTTCTGGTAAGGTTGCCCAGCACCCGATCAAAACGATCTTGAATGCGAGAAGGGAAAATTGTATCAAGCACGTAATTCAGCGTATACGCCCCGTCAGGCACATTATCTGTTGGCTCACTGGAATAAAGCCTTAACTTTGGGAGGCCTCGAATGTTTCGCTCTTGTGCACATGCCGCTATCCGATATTTCAATACTTGATCCATACGAGATAGATAATCACTCTCAACATCAGCTGTTACAGCATAGTCTCCACAGGATATGCAGGAATAATATAGTATGTCACGCATAAAATCATTGTTTCGTTTGCATTCTCTGCCGCATAACACGCATTTATCACTCATCTAAACCAATTCCTCCTCCCATTCCACGAATTGGTATGTTCACCTCTTGCCAACTACTCCATAAGCTTCACCAAGCAGCCCCAGCATACCTATGGCAACCCCAACTGCACCGGGTAAGCCGGACAAGTTGCGCCCTTGCGTGAAAAATTCATATGCGAGAAACGCAAATCCAGCACCCATTACTAAATACCATCTCGCTTCACCGCCTTGTCTGCGTTTAACAAATATCAACACTGCTGCAATAGCTGAAAACAGCATGCACAAGATGTTTGCTGTCAATTGAAAAGCCCTCCATATCGACATTCACGCACGGCCTGAGCACTGTACACCTATCACTCCGCCTTTTCCGGCTTCATCTGCGGGAAGAGGATGACGTCTCGGATCGCTTCCTGGTCGGTGAAGAGTATTATGAGCCTGTCGATGCCGATCCCGAGCCCTCCGGTCGGGGGCATGCCGTATTCCAGCGCCTGGATGAAGTCTTCATCCATTGGGTGCGCTTCCACATCTCCCGCAGCGCGCCTTTCGGACTGCTTAATGAACCTTTCTTTCTGGTCTATCGGGTCGTTGATCTCGGAAAACGCGTTTCCGGTCTCCTGCGCGCCGATATAGACCTCGAACCTTCGGGTAAGGTTCGGGTTGCCGGGGACCTTCTTTGCAAGCGGCGAAGTCTCTGCCGGGAAGTCCGTAATGAACGTCGGCTGGATAAGGTTCGGTTGAACGAACCGCTCATGGATCTTCTCGATGATCCCGCCTACCAGATCCTCGTGCTCGGTCGGAAGCCCCACACGCTCCATGGCGGCCTTTGCGCTCTCAAGTGTCGCAAACTCCTCCGGCTTGACTCCGGCGTACTTCTCGATTCCTTCCAGCATGGGCAAACGCGTCCACGGCGGGGTAACATCGATCTCTTGCCCCTGATACATGAACTTGGTGCCGCCGTAGAGCTTTTGGCAGATTTCAGCAAACATATCTTCCACGAGTTTCATCATGTCTTCGAGGTTCGCGTAGGCTTCGTAGCTCTCAAGCAGTGTAAACTCCGGGTTGTGCCTGGTGGAAAGCCCTTCGTTTCTGAAGACCCTGCCGATCTCGTAGACCCGCTCGAACCCGCCGACCACGAGCCGCTTTAAGTACAGCTCCAGCGATATTCTGAGGTGGAACTGATGCTCGAGCGCGTTGTGGTACGTCAAAAACGGCCTTGCGGCAGCTCCTCCGGCTACGGACTGGAGCACCGGGGTCTCGACTTCCAGGTAATCGCGGCTGTCGTAGAAACTGCGGATTGCCGTTATGATCTTGCTCCGCTTCTCGAACGCATCTTTTGACTCTGGATTTACGATGAGGTCCAGATAGCGCTGGCGGTAGCGCTGCTCTACATCCTGCAGCCCATACCACTGCTCCTCGCCCTTCTGCTTGCCATAGGGGGGCGGGCGAAGTGCTTTGGAGAGCATCATCACGTTTTGTACGTGGATAGAAATCTCTCCGGTCCTGGTCCTGAAGACGAAACCTTCGACTCCGATGAAGTCCCCCAGGTCCATCAGGTGGACGTTGCGGTATTCATCGGCGAGTTCATCGCGGCGGAAGTAAAGCTGAATCTTCCCGGAGCGGTCTTCTATGTGCGCAAAGCTGGCCTTGCCCATCTCCCGGATGGCGGTGACGCGGCCTGCAGCTTTGACTGTCTGGTTCTCAAGCTGATCGAAGTCCGAAATAATATCTTTGGCAAGGTGCGTTCGCTCATAACGCTCAACCGCAAACGGGTCCATACCCTGCTCGCGCATCTCCTGCAGCTTTGCCATTCGTGCTCTAATAAGGTCGTTTTCCTGTTCAGGTACCAGGCTCATTACTTAATTTCTCCTCTATATGTCTCACACAAAAAAGTGGGAGTGTAAAAGCCCTTGCGGAACCTTTACACTCCCACCTTCTATCAATCTTTATGATATTCCTCTATATGGAAAGCTACTTTCTGATACCGACGATTTCGTAGCGGGCCATGCCTGCCGGAATTTCAACCTGGACCTTTTCACCAATTTTTCGACCCATAAGCGCCTCCCCTACAGGAGACTCGTTCGAAATCTTATCTTCGGCCGGATTGGCTTCCACCGACCCGACAATAAAATATTCCCACTCGTCGGTTGTTTCCAGATCGCGCACTTTCACTATCGATCCGATGCAGACACAATCTGTCAGCACCTCATCATCTTCAATGACATGGGCGTGCGTAAGGATTCTCTTGAGCTCGTCAATCTTGCCTTCGACAAATGCCTGTTCTGTTTTGGCATCTTCGTATTCAGCGTTTTCGGTAACCTCTCCGAACTGCTTGGAATCACGTATTCGATCGGCGACACGTTTTCGCTGCACCGTTACAAGATGCTCAAGCTCCTGTTCTATCCTTTTAAGCCCACTCGCTGTTAAGACAATCTCTTTGTCTGTTTGCATTGGACGTCACCTCTCGGTCTGATCTATGGCAATAACAAACTAAGCACTGGCCCACCCACATATGCAGGCTAACCAGTGCTTGACAGAACATACTGTGCCGATCCGCTAGGATTATACCACAAAGGTACAGACCCATAACAGGAATTTTTACGGATTACAGTTAGTTCTATCCTGCCCTTTACATCTGTCTCATCTATTTGACGACGAAATTGGTGAAAAAGATTCCCAAGAACTCAACATTTTTAAACAAATTTTTAGCAGGTAGACATCTATTGGAAACTAAAGAAAGGAAATTCAGAAAATAGCGGGACAATCGTCAGCTTTTGAAATGCGAATAGTGAGAATATAGCGTATCTCCCTAAATCTTTATATTTTGGACCCTTTTGTCCCCTCTTTCGTGCCTGGAAAGCTGAAATTGGAAGGAACACTCCACGCGTAAGACTAAGAAAGCAGTAAGAGGAGCACACCAGACATGCCGGACTTTACACCATTTGAGCAGTATCAAAAGCAATTGTCGAAAGAGCTTAAAGCAGGCAACGCGACGGAGCATACCCATCGGCCTGCGCTGAAAACGCTCGTCCAGTCACTAATACCGGGGATTATTGCGACTAATGAGCCCAAGCGAGTGGCATGCGGCGCGCCGGACTTTATTATTACCAAGAGCGAGACACCTCTTGGCTATATCGAGACTAAGGATGTCGGTAAGTCGCTCGACGACATCGAAAAGACCGATCAGTTGAAGCGTTATTTCAACCTGGGTAATCTGGTACTTACGGATTACCTGGAGTTCCGCTGGTATGTGCTGGGAAAGCGGAGGATGGTCGCGCGGCTTGCGACGGCCGGTCCGGACGGAAAGCTCTGGCCGGTCGAAAACGGTGAGGCAGCGGCAGAAGAACTGCTGACATCGTTCCTCAAGGCCGACATTCCCACAGTCGATAATCCGAAACAGCTTGCGGAGAGAATGGCGCGGCTTGCCCGCGCTATACGGCCTGAAGTGATGGATACTATCCTCAAAGAAGAGGAAAACGGCTCCTTGAGAAGGCTGATGGAAGGGTTCCGCAAGGTCCTGCTTCACAACCTTACCGAAGAAGAGTTCGCCGATATGTATACGCAGACCCTTTGCTATGGGCTGTTCGCCGCCAGGTGCAACCACGACCCATCGAAACAGTTCAGCAGGCGCACCGCGCCGTTCGACATACCAAAGACCAACCCGTTTTTACGTGACCTGTTCTCGCATTTCGCCGGGCTAGAGCTGGAAGACCAGCCTTATGTGTGGGCGGTCGATGATCTGGCTTCGCTTCTGGAGCGGACAGACATGGCGGCTATTCTGGAAGATTTCGGCAAACGCACCCGCAGAGAGGACCCGGTCGTCCATTTTTACGAGACTTTTCTTTCCGAGTATAACCCGGCCATGCGAGAGGCAAGAGGTGTCTATTACACGCCGGAGCCGGTGGTTTCCTACATTGTTCGGAGCGTCGATCATATATTGAAAACGGATTTCGGACTTCCGGGCGGGCTTGCGGACTCGTCTATGGTGAAGATCAAGACCAGGGATGAGGAGGAAAAGGAAGTCCACAAGGTGCAGATACTCGACCCCGCCACAGGTACGGGGACGTTTCTTTTCCAGGTTATAAAGCAGATACACGACTCGTTCGAGGGCAACCAGGGTATGTGGCCGGCCTATGTGCAAAAGCACCTGCTGCCGAGGCTGTTCGGGTTCGAACTTTTAATGGCTCCGTATGCCGTGGCGCATTTGAAGCTCGGTCTGCAGTTGAAAGAGACAGGCTACGACTTTGGTTCTGATGAACGGCTCAAGATATACCTCACCAACACGCTTGAAGAGGCGTTCAAAGCCGACGATCTGACGCTGTGGGCGCAAAAGGTGGCCGAAGAAGCCAACGGCGCAGGCGAAGTCAAACGGGATTTCCCGATTATGGTGGTTCTGGGCAACCCGCCGTATTCCGGGCATTCAGCTAACAAGGGAGAATGGATTCACAACCTGCTTCACGGTAAAGATACAATGACCGGGCAGGCTACAGAGAATTATTTCGAGGTAGACGGCAAGCCTTTAGGCGAAAAGAACCCCAAGTGGCTGAATGATGACTATGTAAAATTTATCCGTTTTTCCCAGTGGCGGATAGAGCAGACGGGCTATGGTATCTTAGCGTTTATTACAAATCATGGCTATCTCGATAACCCTACATTCCGAGGCATGCGCCAAAGCCTGATGGAAACTTTTGATGACATTTACATTCTGGACCTTCACGGCAACAGTAAGAAGAAAGAAACTGCGCCGGACGGGAGCAAAGATGAGAATGTTTTCGATATTCAGCAGGGTGTGGCGATTTGCATAATGGTAAAGCAAACTAATAAGAACTCAAAATCAGCTAGTGTATATCATATAGATGTATATGGATCAAGGGAAGCAAAATATAAATCACTTGCCAATATTTGCATTGATAACACAAAATGGAACATACTACACCCATCGTCTCCATTTTATCTTTTTTCAGAGCAAGATATTATGTTGCGCTCCGAATACGAGAGTTATTATTCAATAACGGATGCATTAATTACTACGAGTGTAGGTATTGTCACAGCACGTGATTCACTGACGATTAGGTGGTCAGATATTGATATATGGAAGTTAATAAATGATTTCATTGTTCTAGACAAAGAAACTGCGAGAATTAAGTACGAGCTTGGTTGCGATGCACGAGATTGGAAAGTTGAACTGGCACAAGAGGATGTTCGCAAAAGCGGACCTTCAAAGAATAATGTAATACCTATACTTTATCGGCCATTTGATATTCGATGGACATATTTTACAGGTGCTTCGAGAGGCTTCCATTGTATGCCAAGAGGCGAGGTTATGCGCAATTTCCTTAAGGATAGGAATATTGCCATTGTAGCTGGTAGAAGTGGTGCCGTAACTGGAGATACAGACTGGCGGGTAATAAGTGTAACAAAATGTGTTATTGACTTCAATTATTATCGTCGTGGTGGTGGACAAGTCTTTCCCCTCTACCTCTACCCATCCGAGCACAAGACATCGCTGTTTGATGAAGATATAGAAACGGATACGCCGGGAGGCAGGAAACCGAACCTTGCGCCGGAGTTTATTGCGGACATCGAAAAGAAGACCGGGATGAGCTTCGTAAAAGACGGCAAAGGCGGCCTGAAAGAGACATTCGGGCCGGAGGATGTGTTCGACTACATCTATGCCGTATTCCACTCACCGACATACCGCACCCGCTACGCCGAGTTTCTGAAGATAGACTTCCCGCGCGTGCCGCTCACATCCAACCCGGAACTCTTCCGCTCACTGTGCAAGCTCGGTGAAGAGCTTGTCGCTTTTCATCTGATGGAAAAGCAAGGACCGGATATGCCGAACTATCCCGTAGACCTGCCGATGTCCGACGAGATGAAGGACAAGGTAGGCGATGTACGTTACACCGCCCCCGGACAGGGAGCCGAATCCGGCAGAGTGTGGATAAACAAGAAGCAGTATTTCGAAAATGTGCCGCCGGAGGTATGGGAATTCCATATAGGCGGCTATCAGGTCTGCCAGAAATGGCTGAAAGACCGCAAAGGCCGGGTGTTGACTTATGATGACCTTCAACACTACCGGAGCATAGCCGCCGCCCTTGCCGAAACCATCAGGATTATGTCCGAAATAGACGAAATTATCGACCAGTCCGGCGGCTGGCCTATAGCGTGACATTGCGGGCTGGATTGCAAATCCGCCCGAGAAAGAGTCTGCTGCCATAGGACACAAAGTAAGAAAGGAAAGACATGAAATCAAGACTGCTGCATGAACAGGATGGCCGGAAGACATTTATTCTGATCTTCGATAAAGGCGATGAAGTAATCGAGGGGATTATAAGCTTTGCACGCGAAAATAAGCTGAGCGCGAGCTATTTTACCGCAATCGGGGCATGGAGCAGCGCGCTCCTTGGGTTCTTCAACCGCGAGACGAAGAGTTATGTGGAAATTCCGGTGAATGAGCAGGTCGAAGTAGCTTCGATGACCGGCAACATATCCATAGCCGACGGCGCTCCCAGGGTCCATGCGCATGCGGTCGTCTCAAAGAAAGACGGGGCATGTGTCGGCGGGCATATTTTGGAGGCGCAGGTCTGGCCGACGACGGAATTAGTGGTGACAGAGTCTCCAGTTGAACTGCACCGCGAGCCGGACGAAGAATCCGGACTGGCACTCATCAGGATTTAGGCCTTTATCCGCCTTGAGTAAGAGTTCACTCTTACTTACCGCCTTGAACGGGCTCTGCTTTGGGTGTATAATTCAATTATAGATTTTAGGGGCTGACTTTACACAAATCCAACTTCCAGAAAGGTAATTCGAGTTGGATTTGTGCTGTTTATGGAGGCAGGTGGATGAAGAATACATTGAAACTTTTCGCTGGGACGGGCAACCGCCCTCTTGCCGAAAAAATTTCCGAGTATTTGGGTTCCCCGCTCGGAGACCTGACGATTTCCAGGTTCACCGACGGAGAGTGCTATGTCAAATTCAAGGAGAGCGTCCGCGGAGTCGATGCATTCGTCATCCAACCCACATGTCCGCCGGTCGATACCAACCTGGTGGAGCTTCTGATCCTGATCGATGCCCTCCGCAGAGCCTCCGCCGCAAGCGTCAATGCCGTAGTCCCGTATTACGGTTACGCCCGGCAGGAGAAAAAAGACGCGCCGCGTGAGCCGATCACTGCGAAGCTCATCGCGGACATCCTCACCGCAGCCGGAGCCAACCGCATCGTCACCATGGACCTGCACGCAAGCGCGATCCAGGGATTTTTCAACATCCCGGTCGATCACATGACCGCTGTTCCGGCAATAGCTAGCTACTTCAAGGAGAAAAATCTCGACAACACAGTAATTGTCTCCACGGATGAAGGCCGGGTGAAGACGGTGCGCCAGGTATCGAGCAGGTTGAAAGCCCCGATTGCCGTCGGCTACAAGTTCCACCCGGAGCACCAGCAGACCGAGATGACCCATCTTGCGGGCGACGTCAAGGGCAAGACTCCGATCATCGTAGAGGACATAATAACCACCGGCGGAAGCATCACAGAGTGCGTGGACGCGCTTCTGGCACATGGATGCAACCCGGAAATATATATTGCGGCGACACACGGCGTGCTGACCGGCCCGGCGTTCGAGCGGTTGAACCGGCCTGAGATAAAGGAAGTCGTCATCACCGACACTCTGCCCAGACCGGAAGGCAAGCTCGATTCGCTGAAGGTGCTTTCCGTAGCGCCTCTCTTCGCCGAAGCGATTCGCAGAGTCCACGAAGAAGAGTCGATCACGTCGTTATTCTATTAAAAGCGAGGATACGCCCCTGCTGTACGACTTTCATACTCATACATTCCTCTCAGACGGCGAACTGCTTCCCATGGAGCTTATCCGCAGGTGCGCCGTCATGGGCTACACTGCGCTCGGAATATCGGACCATGTCAGCTTCTCCACGGTCGAGAGAGTGGTCTCCGAGGCAAAGCGTGACGCGGAATCGGGAAACCGGCATTGGGGAATAGATGTGTTGGTCGGCGCTGAACTCACGCACGTTCCCGCAGCCGCGATAGCCGACGCAGCATGCCAAGCGCTTGCATCCGGCGCGCAGTATGTCGCGGTCCACGGCGAAACTGTAGCCGAGCCGGTAGAACCCGGCACCAACCATGCGGCCATAATCTCCGGCAAAGTCGATATTCTCGCTCACCCGGGGCTCATCACGCCGGAAGACGCCAGGCTGGCCGCTGAGCATGATGTGTTCCTTGAAATCACCTGCAGGCGCGGTCATTCTCTCACTAACGGCAGGGTCGTGCGTCTCGGACGGGAAGCCGGCGCTAAATTCCTCGTAAACACGGATGCGCACGCCCCGGGCGATCTTCTTACGGAAGATTTTGCCGCCACGGTCGCGCGCGGAGCGGGACTGACCGATGAAGAAGTCGAGCAGGTCCTTTACCGAAACCCCGGACTCCTGCTGAAACGGATAGAAAGCCGAAACCGGTAGGAGGTACACAGTGACAAGTTTTACCGTGAAGACGAACCGAAGGGTCGAGTTCATCGATATAACCGACCGGGTCGCACAGGCGATCCGTGAGTCGGGAGTGACAGACGGTGTCGCCACGGTCTTCGTCCCCCACACCACCGCGGGAGTCACCATCAACGAAAACGCCGATCCGAGTGTCGTCCGCGATATACTGCTCGACCGGCTGGTTCCGGCTGACGGCGACTACACACACAGCGAAGGCAACTCCGACGCTCATATCAAAGCGAGTATGATGGGGTTTTCGCTCCAGGTGATAGTCGAAAACGGCCGTCCGGCGCTCGGCACCTGGCAGGGGATATATTTTACCGAATTCGACGGCCCAAGAAGCCGAAAAGTATGGGTGAAGCTATGAATTATACATCCGAACAAGCCGACATTCTAGTCAAGGCGCTGCCTTACATACAGCATTACTGCGGTAAGACTATTGTCATTAAATACGGCGGGAACGCCATGATCGACGATGACCTCAAAGTCTCCGTGCTGAGGGACATCGTTTTACTCCGGTTCGTCGGTATGAACCCGATTCTGGTCCACGGCGGCGGTCCGGAGATCAACCGGATGCTGAAGCGGATCGGCAAGGAACCTGAGTTCATCGGAGGGCTCCGCGTAACGGACGAAGAGACGATGGAGATCGTCGAGATGGTGCTTGCAGGTAAATCGAACAAGGGCATCGTCTCGATAATCAACACTCTGGACGGCAAGGCGGTCGGACTGTCCGGTAAGGATGCGAACCTGATCGAAGCCGAACGCGCCGGAGGCGGCCTGGGGCTGGTCGGAAACATCAAAAAGATCAATCCCGGTATCTTAATGACACTTGCCGAGGAGGGCTACATCCCCGTGATCTCGTCCGTAGCCATCGGGACGGACGGAGAGAGCCTGAACGTGAATGCTGACCATATTGCAGGAGCAATCGCCGCTGCGGTCGGCGCGACTAAGCTGATAGTCTTGACGGATGTAACCGGGATACTCGAAAACAAGGACGACCCGGCTACGCTTCGTTCCTCGCTGACTTCAAAAGAGGCCAAGGAGATGATCGACTCCGGCAAGATCGACCGGGGGATGATACCGAAGGTCGAAGCATGCATTACGGCGCTCAACGGAGGCGTCGAGCGGGCACATATCATCGACGGAACGCTCTTGCACTCGCTTTTGATGGAGATATTCACCGACACCGGCATCGGAACGATGCTCGAAGAAGTGGAATAACCGGCGTTTTTCTGCAGAATCTATTCTCATGCTTCGGGATTCTTTTCATCCCGAAGCATGAGCTTCCACTAATCTCACTAGTCCCTATCCCCATTTCCACGTTTACAGACATATATGTTCAGGCTAAAAATCATTTGTGCTATGATATAAATTACATAAGGAGCAAACACAAAAGATATGTTGGCACAACGATACGCGAAAAACCCTGTGCTGGCTCCGTCGAGCAGGTGGTGGGAGAATAAGGCCGTATTTAACTGCGGCGTAGCTGATAAAAGCGGGATGATCCACATGCTCTATCGCGCGGTAGGCGACGATAACATCTCCCGCCTGGGATACGCCTGGAGCAAAGATGGTTTTAGCTTTGAAAGGGCAAGCATACCGGCTTATGAAAGTCCACTTGGCGATGAGTTCGAGCGGCTTGGAAGTGAAGACCCGCGTATTACGCTTATCGATGGGACTTACTACATCCCTTATGTCGGAGCATCGGTCTATCCGGTAGCTGAAAACCGCCCTCCTACGTTCAAGGTAGGACCTCCGTGGAGATGCAGGGTCTCATTGATTTCTACAAAAGATTTCAAAACCTACAAGCGGCACGGAGTCATCCTGCCGGAGTTCGATGATAAGGATGCCGTATTCTTCCCGGAGAAATTCAACGGGAAATACGTCATGTACCACCGAGTGCTGCCGGATATATGGATCTCCTACTCAGACGACCTGCTCCACTGGTATGATCACAGGCCGGTCATGACCCCTAAACTCAGCTCCTGGGATAATGAGCGGATCGGGGCGGGCTCTCCGCCGATCAAAACGGAAGACGGCTGGCTGAACTTCTACCACGGCGTAGATGAGAACAGGGTCTACAGGCTCGGTGTCTTTCTATCCGATCTCGATGACCCATCGAAAATCATAGCACGGTCTTCCAAGCCGATTCTCGACCCGAAAGAGGCATTCGAATGCGTCGGTTCGGTGTGCAATGTCGTCTTCACCTGCGGCGTGGTGGAAAGAGATGGGAAGTATATGATCTACTACGGCGGCGCGGATAGTTCCATCGGCGTCGCCACACTCGATGTGGACAAGGTGAAAAATATTGAGATGACGAGGGGGTAGGAAGCTGACAGCTAAAAATGACAACAGAAACTATTCAATTTCCCATAAAAGGTATGCACTGCGCGTCATGCGTCCGGCGGATAGAGCAGCATCTTTCCGTTCTCGAAGGAGTAGTCAAAGTCTCTATCAACCTGGCGACCGAACGCGCTACGGTGGAGTACGTCCCGGAGCAGATCACTCCGGAGAAGATCAAAACGGTCGTATCATATCTGGGATATGACATACCAGAAGAAGCCATCGAAAAATCCGAGGCCGAAGACCGCGAGCAGGCGGCGAGGGACGAGAATCTACTCGAGTGGAAAACGCGGTTCTGGGTGAGCGCCATATTGACCATCCCGATACTCCTCGGCATGCTTCGAGGAATCGGCTCACTCGGTTTCATCCCGGCGGTATTCGCCGACCATTATGTAATGTGGGCGTTCGCCACTCCCGTGCAGTTCTGGGGAGGGTGGCCGTTCTACCGGGGGATGTGGGCAGGTCTCAGGCATCGCACTGTCGATATGAACACACTGATAGCCGTCGGAAGCTCCTCAGCATACCTGTACAGCGTCGCAGTCATACTATTCCCGGCGTTCTTTAAGGCAGTCGAAGGCGTAATGCCTGCTGTATACTTCGATACATCCGCAGTAATCATCACTCTTATCCTCCTCGGCAGGTTCCTTGAGGCCAGAGCCAGAGGAAACGCTTCGGAAGCTATTCGGAAGTTGGCGGGGCTCAGGCCGAGGACCGCGCGAGTCTCCCGCGATGGAGAGGAAGTAGATATTCCCGTCGAAGATGTGGCTGTCGGCGATATTGTGATTGTCCGTCCTGGTGAGAAGATCCCTGTAGACGGAATAGTCGTTGATGGTACTTCCGCAGTCGACGAGTCGATGATTACCGGGGAAAGCATTCCGGTCACGAAGCGGGCTGGTGATGGAGTTATCGGCGCTACGATCAACAAAACCGGGAGCTTCACCTTCCGAGCGACGAAAGTCGGGAAAGATACGGCGCTCGCGCACATTATACAGATGGTCGAACAGGCGCAGGGGTCGAAAGCGCCGATCCAGCGGCTGGCGGACATAATTTCCGGCTATTTCGTCCCGATTGTCATTGGGATTGCGATCATCACGTTCATCGTCTGGCTTCTTTGGGGGCCTGCACCCGCGTTCAATTACGCCCTTTTGAACTTCGTAGCAGTGCTCATCATCGCCTGCCCGTGCGCGCTCGGGCTTGCCACTCCGACCGCGATTATGGTCGGGACGGGAAAGGGCGCGGAAAGCGGTGTGCTGATAAAAGGCGGAGAGATTCTGGAGCGCGCGCATAAAGTTACGACTGTCGTTTTGGACAAGACCGGGACTCTTACAAAGGGAGAGCCGGAACTGGTCGTCACCGCTGTTTTGCCTGGTGTAAACGAAACAGAGCTATTGAGGCTGGTCGCATCTGCCGAGGCGAGGTCTGAGCACCCACTCGGAGAAGCGATAGTCCACGGTGCAGAAGCACGGAAGATTCCACTCAGCCCTGTGGAATCATTCTCATCGCTCACGGGTGAGGGGATCGAGGCAGTAGTCAGCGGTAGAAATGTCCTTGCAGGCAACCGGAACCTTATGGCTGGCCGCAATGTGCCGCTCGATGAGCTGGACAAACGCGCGAATGAGCTTTCATCTGAAGGAAAAACTCCTGTCTTTGCTGCCATCGACGGAAAACCTGCCGGAGTATTGGCGATAGCCGATACGCTGAAGGAGAACTCAGCTCTTGCTGTCCGGGCGCTTCATAATTTGGGGCTCGAAGTCGCCATGATTACCGGCGACAACCAAAAAACCGCCGATGCTATCGCAAAACAGGTAGGAATAGACCGAGTCATGGCCGAAGTCCTACCGCAGGACAAGTCCAAAGAGGTCCAAAGGCTCCAAACAGAAGGAAAAGTCGTCGCGATGGTCGGGGACGGGATAAACGACGCCCCGGCACTAGCCCAGGCAGATGTCGGGATAGCTATAGGTACCGGAACAGATGTTGCGATGGAAGCTGGCGACATTACGCTTATCTCAGGCGACCTGATGGGAGTCGTGACAGCAATCTCCTTGAGCCGCCAAACGATCAGGACCGTCCGGCAGAACCTGTTCCTGTCTTTTATCTACAATGTGCTGCTCATCCCGATTGCTGCAGGGGTGCTATACCCGGCGTTTCACCTGCTCCTGAACCCGATGATTGCCGCCGCGGCGATGTCCCTTTCATCCGTTTCCGTAGTAACAAACTCGCTTCGTCTGAAGAGCTTTAATGTGCGATAGCCTGAAGTAATCAATAAAGGTGGGGAAACAGATTTGAAAAAGCTGCTTATACCGGTGCTTATAGTATTGGCAATTGGATTGGTTTTTATATACATTGCGAGAGGATTTCCCACGCGGATAAATACTGATTTTGCAACAAAGGTCTCGCTCAGATACCACTATCCCAACAAGTCCATCGACACAGTAATAACAGACACCAATGATGTTAAAGCGCTGAAGAAGCTATTTGCCGGACCTGTCTATAGAGATGGCGGCCTTTCCTGTGGATTTAGTCCTGATGTCTCGATCACACTATCAGACGGGCAGAAAAAGATTGTTTTTTGCCCTGCTTGCGATACATGCGGTAATATCCGCATATACGGTTCCGATAGATATGTTAAATTATCCGATAAACAGCGGAAAAGGTTCGATACGATAGTAAAGAAATACGGCATGACTTTCCCCTGCGAGTAGAAACATTGATGTACGAGCCGAGCCTATTTCATCATCATGAGTCTGCTTCATGCAAAAGGTGTTTATTCAGGGGATAACGATGAGCGGAATTAAGGGGTAGGTTCCGTTAATTTGAAAAGGCCGAGATAGTCGATTATCTCAGCCTTTTTTCTTGATGGGGTGCGATTTGTAGTCCGTGCATCAAAAGACCTTCACCGACCTTTACTCTAACGTGCAGAACACTTCTGCACCAAAAGCAAACGCAACATACCGGTGAAGTGCTAAATCATATATCCAACAACAAGTCATTTTCAAACTACACACTAATAGGAGTTATAAAAAGCACTTTGATTGCACCGATTGAGTCATTTGAACTATAATTGCCTCATGAATATAGTGTCAATCCGTCAGCTTGCAAGATACATTTTACCCGTTGTTTCAGTAGTTGCTGCTATTCCCGACCACGTGCAATCGGTTTCCGCCGACTCTAGTTCCAAGAGTAGTGCTGAATCCAAAGAAAGCAAAGATGCTGATGAACAGTTTCTGTTCGGGATGTACCGCGATATTCATTATGCCGAGCTCGAACGTAAAGATAGGATAGAACAACAACTTTCTTTTCCTTATGGCATTATCATTGCCTTATTTGGTGCAGCTTTGTTTTGCATACGTCTAGCTGTACATAACCAACTCGCTATTTTCTCAGCATGGCTATTATGGGCATCTATTGGTGTTATAGTCATACTAGTGTTCTGTAAAGTTGAATCATTTTGCTTCTGTACTCGTATATACAGGTATGAAACATCAAGTCTATTTAAGTAACGAGCAACGCTCGCACCTTGGAAATATGATAAGCTCGGGTCGTGACT
>JBDKSP010000002.1:0-6485 GCA_039680575.1 Armatimonadota bacterium | reverse complement strand
GTCCGGTGGGTCCACAGGGTAGATGGCCGGCACGGAGACCGGCCACTACGTCAAGCTGGCCTGCTATTAAGACAGGATGTTACTTAGTTATTTCGATAACTCGGCGCGCTGGGTGGGACACTGAACTCTTACCCTGACTTTGTTTGACATCCCTCTTTTCCGCCATTTACCAGGGCCACCGTATATGGTAAAATGTATGAACAGGTGGCTTACCGGCAAATGAGAAACAAACAAAAAAATATTCGTAATTTCTGCATAATTGCTCATATAGATCATGGAAAATCGACCCTCGCGGACAGGATTCTTGAGGTTACAGGCGCTGTCGATTCTCGCAAGATGAAAGACCAACTCCTCGACTCGATGGACCTCGAACGGGAGCGCGGCATCACTATCAAGATGACCGCCGTCCGGCTTAACTACACCGCCAAAGACGGTATGACTTACGAGCTGAACCTCATAGACACGCCAGGGCACGTCGACTTCAACTACGAAGTCTCCCGCAGTCTCGCGGCATGCGAGGGTGCGCTTCTTCTGGTAGACGCTATGCAGGGGGTCGAAGCTCAGACGCTCGCGAACACCAACCTTGCTATGGCGGCAGGGCTTGAGATCATACCCGTTATCAACAAAATCGACCTGCCGATGTCCGATCCTGAGCGCGTCAAAGAGGATATCGAGCGGGTTCTTGCCATTGAAGCCGCAGATGCCATACTCGCAAGCGCCAAGGACGGGACCGGAGTCGGTGAAATCCTGGAGGCTATCGTAAACCGTATTCCGCCTCCATCCGGCGATCTGGAAGCTCCCTTGAGGGCGCTCATATTCGACTCCCATTTCGATCAATATCTCGGAGCGGTTGCCTATATCCGGGTTGTGGACGGCGAGATTAAGCCGGGAATGATGATCAAGATGATGAACTCCGGCAAAGAGTTCGAGGTTACAGGCCTTGGGGTATTCAAGCCCGAAATGACCTCTACCAATGTGCTCAAAGCCGGTGAAGTCGGTTACGTCACCGCAGCGATGAAGAACGTCGGCGATACCCATGTGGGTGACACGATAACACAGGCGGACAATCCTGCGACAGAGCCTCTTCCGGGTTACCGGAAGGTCAAACCGATGGTCTTCTGCGGGCTCTATCCTATCGACAGCAGCCAATATCCTGATCTACGGGAAGCGCTCGACAAGCTCACCTTAAACGATGCCGCGCTGCAGTATGAGCCTGAAACATCGGCGGCGCTCGGCTTCGGTTTCCGCTGCGGGTTCCTCGGTCTTCTCCACATGGAGATCATCCAGGAGAGATTGGAGCGCGAGTTCGGACTGTCGCTTATTGCCACGGCTCCAAGCGTTATCTATCGGATAACCAAGACCGACGGCACAGTGTTCGAGATAGATAATCCCGCGAACCTGCCTCCGACAACGGAGATCGAGATGATGGAGGAGCCGTACGTAAGCGCGACGGTCGTCGTCCCGGCAGATTACGTCGGCCAGGTGCTCGAGCTTGCAAGGGAGCGGCGCGGAATTCTCGGACAGATGGACTACTCCGGCGGACATGTGATTCTGATCACGTATAAACTCCCGCTTGCCGAGATTCTGATGGACTTCTTCGACCAGCTCAAGAGCCGGACGAAGGGTTACGCATCGTTCGATTACGAATTTTCAGGCTATCAGGAGTCGAAACTCTCCAAGCTCGACATTATGCTGAACGGAAAGCCTGTCGATGCGCTTTCGTTCATCACTCACCATGAGCGGGCTTACCCCCGCGGGCGGCTTCTGGTCGATAAACTGAGGACGCTTCTTCCGAGGCAGCAGTTCGAGGTAAGGATCCAGGCTTCGATAGGCAGCAAGGTCATAGCGGCTGCATCGATATCACCTGTAAGGAAAAATGTTACAGCCAAGTGCTACGGCGGCGACATCACGAGAAAGAGAAAGCTTTTGGAGAAGCAGAAAGAGGGCAAAAAGCGGATGAAATCCATCGGAAACGTCGAAATCCCTCAGGAAGCGTTCATGAGCGTGCTGAAGATCGGGGAATAGGCTTGTCTTTCAGACCGGGAAACGATCTATTGAACAGGCGGAGGTTGGTAATATGAAGTTATCCGTCATTATTCCCTGCTTTAATGAATCGGAGCACATTTCGGATGTTCTGGATGCTGTGTGCGAGGTCGATATTCCCAAAGAGATAATCGTTGTGGATGACGGATCAACCGACCAGTCTGCTGCCATAGTCGATGAATACTCCAAGAAGCATCCTGTTATCATACACAGGTCGATTGTCAACTTCGGCAAAGGGGCTGCGATACGGATCGGGCTGCAGTATGCCACCGGGGATTATATAATAATTCAGGATGCTGACCTGGAATATGATCCCAAACAATACCCTCAGATGCTGGCGCCGCTGATTGATGGCCAGGCAAGCGTGGTCTATGGCTCCCGGTTTCGTGGAAATATCAAAGGAATGAAACTCCCGAACCGCATAGCCAACTACATCCTGGCTTTGACGGCGAATATCCTCTATAACGCAAAGATTACGGACGAAGCCACCTGCTACAAAGCATTCAAAGCAGACCTGATAAAGAAATTACCACTGAAATGCAACAGGTTCGAATTCTGCCCGGAAGTAACAGCCAAAATCCGAAAGCTAGGTATCCCGATTTATGAAGTCCCGATCTATTACGTAGGCAGGAGCACTGCCGAGGGTAAGAAGATCAGGTGGACTGACGCATTTTCCGCTATATGGACGCTGATCAAGTACCGCTTCATTAATTAGGCATCACATCATCGCAGCTCACTTGATAAATCTGATTGCTATCGGATACCTGTAGCCCTGCCCGTTGCTTACCGTAACAGCCGCAATAATCACGAAGGTCATGTTGATTATGGAAGCAACGAAAAACACACCCCAGAATGCAAACGCTATAAACGGAGCTGCGTTCAGTCCGAATTCAAGAAGGATAACAGCCGCAATGAGCAGTATAGACGAAATTCCGTAGATCAAGAGGCTGATCTGGAAGTTTACAGCTTCCTTTCCCTGGTCATCTATGAAAGGCGACTGGAACTTCTTAAGCACCCACACGATAATCGGACCGACGATGTTTCCCAGAGGAAAAAAGAAGGCTAGAAGCCCGGAGAGATGACATAACATCCCCCATGTTCGGTCATCATTGCTTTGAGGTTGCGGTGGTGGAATCATTAACTGTCCTCCTGTATGGAATTAGAATGTACATCTTACAAATCAGGCGGCCACCACTGATGACCGCCCGATTTACTCTAGATTTTACCCTTCACATTCGCACTTAGGCTCAGATAGAGGCAGCCCGTGCTTCTCTCGGATATATTTGTCTATACCCGCAGCAGCGATCTTTCCCGCACCCATCGCGGTGATGACCGTCGCAGCACCCGTGACCGCGTCGCCACCAGCGAAAAGTCCGGGAATTGAGGTCATTCCGGTCTCTTCGTTTATGATGATTCCGCCCCATTTGGTGACTTCGAGTCCATCAGTTGTGCTTCTGATGAGCGGGTTCGGCGTCTGGCCTATTGCGATGATCGCCGTATCGACTTCCATGATGAACTCGGAGCCCTTGATCGGCACCGGCCTTCTGCGGCCTGAATCGTCCGGCTCGCCAAGCTCCATCTGGAGGCATTCCATAGAGGTCAGCCAGCCTTTATCATCGCTGATGAAGTGTATCGGGTTCGTAAGGAGCCGGAGTTTGACTCCTTCTTCTTCTGCGTTCTCGATCTCTTCGGCTCTCGCAGGCATCTCGGTCCTTGAGCGGCGATAGACGATTGTGACTTCCTCTGCGCCGATCCTGAGCGCGGTCCTCGCGCAGTCCATAGCGGTGTTGCCAGCGCCGATGACCGCGACTTTCTTCGCGCGCTTCAGCGGTGTGCCGTATTCAGGAAACTTGAAGGCTCGCATCAGGTTGATTCTTGTGAGCCATTCGTTACCGGAGAGGACACCGTTCAGGTTCTCGCCCGGAAGGTTCATCATCTGCGGAGCGCCGGCTCCTGAGCCGACAAACGCAGCGTCGAACCCGCCGGAAAGGAGCTCTTCTATCGTAACGGTCTTCCCGATAACGACGTTCTTTACGATCTTGACGCCGAGCGACTTGACGTATTCGACTTCTCTGTTCAGGATGTTTCTCGGTAGCCTGAACTCAGGAATTCCGTAACGGAGCACACCGCCGGTGTCATGAAGCGCTTCGAAGATCGTGACCGAGTAGCCCATCTTCGCAAGGTCGCCCGCAACCGTAAGCCCGGAAGGACCGGAACCGACTACCGCGACTGCATACTTCGCAAGCGACGGGTTTTTCGGCTTAATGGACCCTTTTGCGCTGCCGTTTGAATGATTGGCTTCGTAATCCGCGACGTAACGCTCGATTCTCCCGATTGCCACCGGTTGTCCCGTCTTTCCGAGGACGCAGAACTTCTCGCACTGCTCTTCCTGCGGGCAGACTCTTCCGCAGACCGCCGGAAGCGCGTTATCTTGCTTCAGTGCAGCGGCAGATTCCATAAATTTGCCTTCCGCGGCAAGTTTTACGAAAGCCGGAATGTCTACATTGACCGGGCAGCCCTGCATGCAGGGCTTTTTCTTGCAATTAAGGCACCGGCTGGCTTCACCAAGCGCCTGATCTTCGCTGTAGCCGAGGGCAACCTCAAGAAAATTCTTCACGCGCTCTTTGCCGGGCTGATGCGGCATCGGCTCGCGCTCTTTGACTCTGCTCATCACTTCTTCTCCTTGGCTGCCAGCTCTCTGGCTACGCGCTCTTCATCAAAATAATAAGACTTGCGGGTCTTGAGCTCCGCCCAATCGACCTCATGGGCATCGAAATCCGGGCCGTCGACACAGGTGAACTTCGTCTTTCCGCCTACGGTCACCCTGCAGCCGCCGCACATCCCGGTCCCGTCGATCATAACCGGGTCGAGTGAAACGATTGTCTTCACCCCAAACGGTCTTGTCGTATCGGAGACCGCGCGCATCATCGGCATGGGACCGATTGCGAAGATATAGTCGATCTTCCGTCCGCTTTCGAGGACTTCTTTTATAACATCGGTGACAAGCCCCTTCTTACCGTAGCTGCCATCGTCTGTTGTGAGGGAAATCTCGTCGGATAACTCGCGCATTTCATTTTCGAGGATAATGAGGCTCTTCTCACGTGCTCCGAGGACTGTCAGGACTTCATTTCCGGCAGCTTTGAGGGCTTTCGTGATCGGTCTCAGAAAGGCGATACCGACTCCTCCGCCTACGCAGATGCATGTGCCGAACTTTTCGATCTCTGTAGGAGTTCCGAGCGGTCCGCAGACATCCGGGACTGACTCGCCCTGTTCGATTCGCGATAACTCCATCGTTGTCCGGCCTACGACCTGAAAAATGATGGTGACTGTGCCTTTTACAGGGTCAGTATCCGAGATGGTAAGCGGAATTCTTTCACTCTCTGTGCCGGGGCGAATTATAACAAACTGTCCGGCTTTCGCGCTCCTTGCGATAAGCGGGTTGTCCAGTTCGAAAAGAACGACGGTATCGGAAAGCCGCTCCTTTCGGACTACTTTGTTGGTTGCGTTGGACTCGACGAGCTCGCGTATGCTCTTTTCCGCTGCCGCAAGCGCGCAATCGTGCATATCAGACTTCATTGGCTTCGTTTCCTCTATCTTCGTATGATTTGATAATCTCACGTGCCCTGTCGGCATCGCCTTCCAAGACAAGGACATCGCCCCAGTAGCCTTCACCCATCCGCATTATCCCATCGTACCAGGGGATCTGCAAAGACTTGAGAACCGCAGAGATCCCCGCATCCTCAAGAACCCCTTTTACGATGTACGCCAGGTTCTCGGTGGGCGCTCGATAAACCTGTACAAGACTTGTATCATCTTCTGCATTGCTACCGTTCATACCTTCATCATCCTTGCTGTAGCCTCAGCGACTATGTGGCCTTCGGGATCGGTAGCCTGAGCCGTGCAGATGACTGTTCTTCTTTCCTCGCCGGTGATATTGCCGGTAAGCGTCAGTTCTACGCCTGTCCGGGCAGGCCGTTTGAACCGAACGGTCATCTCGGCGGTAACAGTATTATGCCCTTCAGCCCAGGCAAACCTTGCCATTGCTTCATCAAGGAGCGTGCTCACGATCCCGCCGTGTGTAATGCCTTCATAACCCTGATGATCTTTTTGAGGGGTGAACTTAGCAACATACTTGCCGTCCTGCTTCTCGAACTTCAATTTGAGGCCAATGGGATTGTTCTCACCACAGGCGAAACACCATCCGTCATCACCAAGCAGTTCCAGTCCAGCCAAAGTGCCCTCCCCAAGCATCATAAATCTCACTAATCTTCAATATATACTATATCACAAAGCCGGTTGGGTGCGAAGTCAAACGTAACCAGGGCTTACGCACTAAAATCCAGCAACTACGGAAGCCAGGAAGTCATTGTCCCAGCAGCACAGGTTAATCTTGCGTCTTACGCTTCTGTTGTCTGTTGTTTGCTTTAGTTTTAGCAAGTTGT
>JBDKSP010000001.1:0-29341 GCA_039680575.1 Armatimonadota bacterium | reverse complement strand
TTGGCTGTTGCCGAAAATCCTCCGGAAGAGTTTCAGGTGTAAGTGTAAAATCAACAGATAAAGCTATATCAGAGAACTGTTTATATAACTGTAAGGCTGTTACTTTATCTCCTGAAACTCTATAGACACTGGTCCTCAAAGTACCTGTGTCATAATTGTTAAATTACATGGCTATTTCATGTAACATTCCATCCTCCGCTCCATCTTCCTAAAAACGATGCTCCTGGGCTCTCGGCCTGTAAATGTCCCTGTCACTGGTGATATAATCGAGTTGCTCGATTTGGGATATAAATAAAGGACTGATAGGACATGCTGTTACGATGAACAGCGTGTTTGTGAGTATGAGCGCGAAGTCTTTTATGAGCTTTTTCTTGAGCGGGGCGATACTTTCGCTCATCGGTGGAATATTCGCGCTTTTGCGGCGGGTGAAATATGACATATTATCCAATTGCAGTTGACCTGGCAAATAAAAATGTGCTTGTCGTGGGCGGCGGAACTGTTGCGCTGAGAAAAATCGAGACTCTTCTCGATTTCGGCGCGCGTGTGACCGTCGTCTCTCCGTGTGTCTCGCAGGATATTTTCGAGCTGACGGATTCCGGCAGGATAATACTCTGCGAAAGGTGCTATGAATCGAGCGATATCAGCAAATGCGCGCTCGTGATTGCGGCAGCGGGCGACCGAGAGGTCAATTTGCAGGTCTCGGAGGATGCCAGCGCCGCCGGTATTCCGGTGAATGTGGTAGATGACCCCGAACTCTGCAGCTTTATCGTGCAGTCGGTCGTGAGGCGCGGTGATCTCGTCATAAGCATCGGTACAGGCGGAAACAGCCCGGCTCTCGCAAAGCGTGTGCGGGAGAAGATAGAGGAAGTGATCGGCCCGGAGTACGAAGAGCTGACGGATCTCATGGGTGAACTCCGCGAAGCCGCAAAATCGCAGATTTCCAGCCAGAGCGAGCGCGAGGAGTTCTTTAATAAGGTTTTAGACTCGGATGTGCCGGAACTTCTTCGCCAGGGCAAGCGGGAAGAGGCACGAAAGAGGGCGTTCGAGCTGCTTTCTTTTTGAACCGCGGAGTCGCGGAAGGAATGAGATGCGGAAGGTAGAAATTTACAAATTTCCACTAATCCCATTTCGCGTCATTCGCGCTTCTTCGAGCAATTCGCGTTTCAAAAAGTAAAAAGCCGAGACGAAGACCAGCTAAATCCTGTATCCTAACAAAATAATGTACCTTGTCGTCATAGGACTTAACCACAAAACAGCGCCGGTAGCGGTGCGGGAGAGTCTGGCGGTTTCGGATGAAGACCTTCCGAAGGCGCTGGAGTCTCTGCGCGCGTGTCCGTCTATAGCGGAGTGCTGCATCCTCTCCACATGTAACCGCACGGAGGTCTATGCTGTCACCAACCAGCGCGATGATGAAGAGACGATCCTGGACTTTATGGGCAGCTGTAACGGTAATCCCCGCGTGGGTATCGAGCAGCATATCTACCGGCACAGGGGTCACAAAGCGGTTGAGCATCTTTTCTCGGTAGCTTCGGGGATCGACTCGATGATGGTCGGTGAGAACCAGATAATCGGCCAGGTGAAAAACGCTTTCTGCGCTGCTTGTGACTGCGATTCCACAAAAACCGTGCTTAATACCCTCTTCCAGCAGGCGCTTTCGGTTGGGAAACGCGCCAGAACGGAGACGGACATCTCCAAGGGAGCATTCTCCGTCGGTTATGCGGCGGTAGAGCTTGCGAGGCTGGTATTCGGTGAGCTCTCCGGGCGGACAGTCCTCATCATTGGCGCGGGAAAGATGGGCGAGCTTACTGCGAAACATATGCAGGCTGCCGGAGCGACCTCCGTTATCGTCGCCAACCGGACGCTCTCAAAGGCCGAGAAGCTTGCAGCGGCGCTCAATGGCCGCGCTGTCCCGTTCGAGTCGCTGCCGGATGCCATGACTCAGACCAATATAGTCATCAGCTCCACGGGTGCGACAGAGCCGGTCGTGAGCCGGGAAGAGATGGCAAAAATCATGCGCGGGCGGCGCGAAAGACCCATATTTATGATCGACATTGCTGTCCCCAGGGACATCGAGCCGTCCGTTTCAGAACTTGATAATGTTTATCTCTACGATATGGACGATCTGCAGTCGATAGTGCAGGAATCGGTCGATGAGCGGCAAAAAGAGACAGAAAAGGTGAAGGAAATCGTTGCAGAAGAGACCCGTAAGTTCTCCGCCTGGATGAAAACTCTCGAAGCCGTACCGCTTATAAAGAGCCTGCGGGAGAAGCTGGATGAGCTTAAAGAGACCGAATGGCAGCGCTCCAGCGCCAAGCTCTCGCACCTCTCTGATAAAGACAAAGAGACGGTCAGGATGATGATGCAGTCGCTTGTAAACAAGATCACGCACAATCCCTTGGTGAAAATAAAGGAATATTCATCCTGCGCTGACAGCTGCGAAAAGCTGGATATAGCCCGGGAGCTTTTCGGGATAGAGCCGGATGAGATGGAGGACGATAAATGATATCAACACTCCTCGCTGCGAGCCTGGCGGCCTATATCATCGCCTCCATACTCTATCTTGCCAACCTGCACATAAAGAGGAAGTATTTCGCTGCTTACGGCACTGCCGCCGCAGCTATCGGTTTTGCGCTGCAGAGCATAAGGCTCGTTACGCAGGCAATCGGAGGCGTGCCGCCGTTTGCAAACGCTCCCGAAGCGATGTTCTTTCTGTCATGGACGATTGCCGCGATTTATCTTCTGACTTTCATCCGCTTCAGGATTCCCGCGCTTGGCGCGCTCGCGATGCCGCTTTCACTGATCGCGCTTGCACTGGTCTACAGGTCCCCAGCGTCAAATGGGCAGCCGTTTGCGGGAGATGTGTGGCTGAGGGCCCATATTATCGCGATAATAGCTAGTTTTGCGCTCTTTGCCCAGGCCTTTTGCTGCGCGGTCTTCTATCTGGTGCAAAACAAGCTCCTAAAATCCAAAAAGTTCAAGGGGATGTTCCGCAGGCTTCCTCCGCTTGAGACTATAGATGCGCTTGGGTTCCACCTGGTCGCAATTGCGTTTCCGATACTGACTTTAGGCATTGCAGCAGGGATTGCAGGGGTCAAATTTGCGGGAATCAGGGCGGCGTATAACGCCGAGACCAAACTGATGGCGGCGGGAATCACCTGGCTGGTCTATGCCATTTATCTGATAGCCCACGGCAGCGCAAGCTGGCGGGGAAAGAGGGCGAACTCGATTCTAATCATAGGGGCGGTCCTGATAGCTCTTACGACTGCCCTACACAGTTTTATGTAAAAAAGCTATCAGTTTTCAGCCGTCAGCGTGGCGGCCATCGACCTCGTAGAGGTCGGAAGCTTTTCGTCCCAAAGCCCACAAACTCGAAGCATACAAACACGTCACCCTGAAACTCTCCCCGGAAGATTTTCGGCTATAGCCGAAAACCCATAGATTCAGGGTCCATTTTTCTTCCTGGATTCCGAGTCAAGCTCGGAATGACGTTGTGGCAGCTCAGCATGACAGATTAGCCAAGCTCAGCATGACGTTATGCTGCAAGGCAGCCAGATGTCCTCATCCGTCAACCCCAACTCGCGCACAATCGGCTCCACGAGGTGAGTCTGTCCCACATCTTTTATCTGGTGTGCGTCGTTCCCGATTGAAAACTTCAGTCCCGCTTCTTTGCAGAGCCTGTAGAATGACACTAGAAACGGCTTTTGCTCAGGTGCGAGAGCCCTGCGGCTGATCTCTACCGCCACATTGTTCTTCGCGGCGGTCTCGATTGCGGGAATGAGCTCCGCCTCCGTAAGCTCTGCGGGGGAAAGCGGGTCATAAGTATCCGGCATTACGTAAAGCGGGTGGGCGATGACACTTACATGCGGGAGACCGGCGGCGTAGGTGAACATATCCAGAAGATGCCTGGCTACGTCACGCCTGCTGTTGCTTTTTGGCTTACTCACCCACGGGGCGCCAAAATGGTTTGCTGCGGCCATTATATAATCGGTCCCGGCGATAAGCTCGGGACCGATTACACTCTCTCCGACGGACAGAATATCCGCCTCGCAACAGATATATATCCGCACTTTCGTATCTATCCGGCTGAACTCCTCGCGGAGCTGATATACTATAGCCGGACTGATCGACGGGTGCATGTGGTCCGTTATTGAAATATACTCCATCCCCATCTTCTCGGCCGCCTGGATGATCGCCTCCGGCGTCATTTCATCCCAGCCGCACGGTGAAAGGAACGTGTGAACATGAAGGTCACACCGGGAAAAGAGCGCTCGTTCTACTGCCATATCCGACTATACCAGCAACAGATACGGAGATTCCAGAAGTTCTTTTACTCTTGTCAGGTAATCACCTGCCGGAGCGCCGTCCATAACCCTGTGGTCGAATGACAGGCATAAGTTCATCATCTTTCTTACCTCTATCTTGCCATCGACTACTGCGGGCTTCTCAATTGTCTTGCAGACTCCAAGTATCGCGCTTTCCGGCGGGTTGATGATCGGGTTGAACTGTTCTACCCCGAATGTTGCCAGGTTGGAAACTGTAAACGTCCCTCCATGCATCTCGTCCATCGTAAGTGTTCCGGTTTTAGCCTTGGTGGACAGACTCTTGATATCTTTTGAGATTTCCTGGAGAGATTTTGCATCACAATCTCTCACGACCGGGACTACCAGTCCGCCGTCGATTGCAGCTGCGACCCCGATGTTGATTTCATCATGGATGACAATCTTATCCTCCGCGAGCGACGAGTTGATTATCGGATGATCGAGAATTGCGAGTGCCGCGGCCTTCACGATGAGCCCAGTGACAGTCAGCCGAACACCGTAGCGCTTCTCGAATTCAGGCAGGAGCTGTGTCCGCATTTCCATACAGGCTGTCATATCCACTGCGGCAGTGAGGGTGACGTGCGGCGCTGTGCGGACACTCGCGGAAATATTCTCCGCAATGATCTTTCGTATTCCGGCCATCGGTATGGTCCTGGCGATGGACGGCCTTGTGGGTTTGACGGTTACAGCCCGAAGCACATCGCCCTTCGTGATCTTGCCTTTCGGCCCGGAGCCGGGTATTGATACCAGATCCACGCCCATGTCTGCCGCGACTTTGCCCGCAAGGCTCGTTGCCCTTAACGGAGCAGGCATATTCTGTGCAAAAACGATGACATCCTGCTCGACGACCTTACCGTCTATTCCGGTCCCCTTGCCTGCGAGAAGTGTTATATCCACACCGAACTTTTTAGCGGCTGTCTTCGCTCTCGGAGATGCCAGCACGCGGTCTGCACTGACCGTCGACACGATTGTTGACACGACCTCTTTGGAAGGTTTCTCTACGACCGAAACAGCGGATTTCTCGCTTGCAGCCGGAGCAGAAGACTTCGAAATCAAACCGTCGATAAGCTCGTCGGCGGTTCCGATAATCGCTATTACGTCCTTTACAGGGACTATCTCGCCTTCCTGAGCGACTATCTTGCGAAGTATACCTGAGGCGGGCGATTCCACCTCCATGTTAGCTTTGTCGGTCATGACTTCAAGGAGCGGCTCGCCTTTTTCCAGGACATCGCCTTCACTCTTCAGCCATTTTGTGATTGTTCCCTCTTCCATTGTTTGCCCCAGGAGGGGAAGGGTCATTACTGTTGCCAAGACTGCCTCCGATTAAGGAAGAAAGGATGAATCAGGCAATTGTAGAAGCCTCATACATCCATTTTTCATGTTTTTATTCAAGTATATCGGAGCGCCATGCTCCGATATACTAAAATCTTTAATACCATTATAGATACTACGCCGCACGGTGGGCTGATTCCTCCCAAATGATAGTAGTATGTCATTTCAGCCTGTATTGCTCGTAGAAAATAAAGGCTGGGATGACTGGTATCCTATGGGCAGGTGTTAATTGAGTCCCAGCACGCGCATCGTGAATGAAATCTGATCGTAATCGTTTCGCCAGCTTATCCCGGGCTCGAGACAGTGCATTTTCCGCGAGATTGAAAACTCCCAGTTGCGGAGTGAGTGATCCTCAAGGTCGTAATCGAGAAGAAGGCTGTAAGTATTTCTTCCCAAAACGTATCTTCCTGCAGCTTGAAGTTCACGCTTGATATCTATATCGTCAAACTCAAACGGAGTCGAGCCGGAAGTGCCATGGGCGAGAAACCTGACTGATGCATACGACCCGCCATGAAATATTCGGCTCACGTCGAGCGCTCCACCGATTGCCCGGTAGGAGTCGCCGGTATCGTAGTGTGAGTAGCGTGCAAGTCCGCCAAGTCTGAGCGCCGTAGAGTGACCATATGTTGCAAGTGTCGTCGAAGCTGCCCCGCGTACGTCCACTCTATCGGCCCTCTCGCCATCAGAATATTCCTTGTAATTGCCCCATGCTGCGCGAGCCTCGTAGTGCGCTCCTAATATCGGCTGCTCATCTTCCTTGACTATGCAGAGTTGTGGGCTCGTATATTGTATGCCGATCTCCGGAAGCCGTGACACAAGAAGGTCTTTTTTATCTATATCGTATGTCCTCTCACGAATAAGGACTCCGCCGAATACAGACAGCAGGCGTTGTTTCCGGCTGTCTTTCGAAAACTCACATATATTTTCCTGAGTGCGGGGCATCAG
Source organism: Armatimonadota bacterium (assembly GCA_039680575.1). Lineage (GTDB taxonomy): Bacteria > Armatimonadota > UBA5829 > UBA5829 > DTLH01 > JBDKSP01. The sequence goes on along the minus strand of JBDKSP010000001.1, from coordinate 22,745 downwards.
CATCGATCCACGCCGCAGCTCTGAGTCGACATCAGGGGTGTATTCAGGCGCTTCCGATGCAGTGCCCGCCAGGATATGGCTCGACATAAGGCCACCCTGAACGCCGTTTTTACTTGTCAGCCGAAGAATAAGGTCCAGATACTGACTGTTGGTATCTATAAGCGAATAGTTCGATGCCAGGAAAAACCCGTCCTTATTATTGTAACCCGGACGAGGGATGATCGTCTGGCGCGCTTCTCCACGCCCAACATTGATGGCAAGGCTCGGCAGGCTGATCAACCGAATGCTTCCGAGGAAGATTCGGACCCGGCGCGCCCGAAGCCGCTGATCGGGAGTCAGCAGAATCTCTCTCGCGGTGATCTTGTAGTGCATGTGCTCTTCGTCGCAGGTTGTAAATGTCGCGTGGGTAAGAAGCCCCGTGCGTTCCTCATAGTTGTAATGGACTTCATCAGCCAGAAGCAGCTTTTGTCCCTGCCGGAATACGACATCGCCTTCCGCCCGTACGGACGGCGGCGTGGTCTCTATCACACGAGCTTCTATGGAAATAGGTTCTTCAGTTTTCACAGGTTCGGCGGCTTGCGCCCATGCACCGCATGGCAGCACCAGAGTTAAGAGTATGAGCCAGAAACGCATATATTTCCTCTACTTTGATTATCCCAGAACAAATGATGAGGGTCAACCTGTCACTTTCGCCGACCGGTTGTGCGTTGTGTTGACAGAGGAAAGAGGGAGAGCTTAAACTTAAGCTGATAAAGTCAAAGGAGCTCGCAGCACCAGCGCATGGAGTTAAATCCGCTAAACCTGAAGTTATTCTACCTGATCAACTCGCATCACTGCCCGGCGCTCGATACGTTTTTTGAGGTTTTCCGGTGGGCAGGGCACGGCGTGTTCCTCATACCCCTCTTGGCACTGGTATATAAATTCAGACGCTACAAACTGCGCCGGCTTGTTATAGGACTGGTCATCTCGCTCAGTATAGTCCATATTATAAAGAACACTTTTCCGCAATACAGGCCCGTGCTGACGCTGGGCCAAGACAATATACACCTTCTTCTGGACCTTCATGGCAACTCCTTCCCTTCCGCCGATGCCGCTATGGCATTTACCATCATGGGCGCGTTGATTGCGGGAGAACACAGGTGGTTGCAGTGCGTGCTCGTTCTTTACGCAGCGATGGTGGCTTACACAAGGGTATATCTCGGCGTGCATTTCCCTCTCGACGTCACTATAGGCGCAGTGCTCGGCATCCTGTCCACGAATCTACACGTATTTTACCCGAAGTCTAGACGTAAACCCGTCGATGATGTAGCATTACAGCATCATGATGAAGAAAAAATACCTGCCTGCACCAGATAACCTGGCTAAATCCCGATTTACGCATATTATCTTTCTGATGGTTGTATTGTGGCTGGGATGCTTCTATGGGCTCGGCGCTGCCGGAGTATTCGACCTTGACGAAGGACTCTATACGACCGTTTCAAGGCAAATGGCCGACTCAGGGGACTGGCTGATCCCCAAAATCGGGACACAGGTGTTTTTCGACAAACCTCCTCTCCTCTATTGGCTGCAGGCAGGCTCCATCAAACTGCTTGGACCGACTTCGTTTGCAGTCAGGCTGCCGTCCGCAGTTGCTGCCGCGCTGACTGCTCTCTCTCTTTTGTGGTGGGCTCGACGCAGGGGTTTGGAAAGGACCGGCTGGCTCGCAGCGGTAGTATTTGCTTTTTCCACTCTCACAATCGGCCTGTCCCGCCAGGCAATAACCGATAGCTTGCTCACACTGTGGTTCACTCTTTCGGTAATCGGGTGGACCGAAGGTAACCGGGGCAAACGCTGGGGATATATCCTGATGGCCGCGGCGGCAGGGTTCGCCACAATGACGAAGGGCACGATAGGTGTCCTGCTTCCGGGAGCCGCATTCGTTGTCCGTATGGTTATAATGCGCGACTTCAGAGAACTGAAACGAGTCCCCTGGATCGGCGCAATCGGGCTGTATCTGCTGATAGTCCTGCCGTGGCATCTGGCGCTATGGAGGGTAAACGGAAGCGCGTTCATCAATGAATACATCGTGCATCAACAAATAGCGAGGTTTCTGGGCAAAGACTTCGCACATAACCAGCCTTTCTGGTTTTATCTCCCCATTCTGCTTATAGGCGCGTTTCCGTGGAGCGCCGTAATGCCCATCGCCTGGTGGCAAGGCATCCGCTCCGGCCGTTCGAATGAAAAAGACACCGGCGAGTGGACTATGTGGGCGATCTGGGCAGCGGTTGTAATAGGGTTCTTCTCGATAAGCGCATCTAAGTTACCGGGTTATGTACAGCCGGCGCTTCCTGCTCTTTCGATACTTGCGGCACGGAGGCTTCTGGACGAAAAAACCAAAAGTCTGGCGCGGCTTGAGTGTGTGCTGGCAGTGATCGGAGGAATGCTCCTCGGCGGGATATTTACGTCGGCTGGAGTGTTGGGTAAGCTGTTGCAATCTCAGGCAAGCATTACACTGGGCGGTAAGCCGGTACCGTCAACTGTGGCCGACGCGCTGGTTGTCATGTATCCGTTCGCTCTTTCTACGGGCATTCTTTTTCTATGCGGTACGGTGTTCATAGTCCTGCGGCGGAAAGTTGTCCCTCAGATAATAACCGCGGGCGCTCTGACAGGTGCGGTTTTTGCCATGCTTGCAGGAGGTATCGGGCTGCCGGCATGGAGCGGCTACAACATAGATCCGCTGCACACGCTTGCCGGAAAGACCATACCGGCGCTTGAACGCGGCGAGAAACTGATCGTCTACCATTTCGAACGGCGGCGCCCCAGCCTGCTTTTCGTCACTGGCCGCGCGGACCGTGTAATCGAGATTGACAGCACTGACAAACCGAACGAGCCGGAGGTGCTTGAACGAGAGATATCGCAGGCTGAAAGAGGCTATATCCTTGCGGAAAGAAGCGTCGATATTCCTTCTCTGGGCTGCACTCTTCGCCGGAAATCCACGGCTGGAAGATGGGTCTTATGGCAGTTTGCCGAAAGCGATAAACAATGATTACCACAGCCGAAAATTTTTGGGAACATTCCCGTCATTTCTCCAGTCAATAAATCCGAGAGGGGTGTAGCTAACATTCTCCATATAATGGAGAATTTTATGTTGACACGAACTGTCGGGCATGTTAGCATGCAAGCGTATGTTCCGCACGGTTTGGTCTGCATGTAGCGCTACACGGATCTGAAGCCAATGGCAATACAAGCGATTGTGCGGTAATACGCCGGTCAGTCCGGCAGAGGAGGTGAGGCCAGCGAATCAAGCAGTTGCGCTGACTCATTTATCCATTTTAAGATTCGCCAGGCTATTGTGCAGCAAACATTATATTAAAACCGACTTCACGGCATACCGAATATTGCAAATGTCGTCTTCAATGAGAGAGGATTCCCTAGCTAGGAACTTCTGAAGCGGCTTTGATATCGGAAATGCTGCCAACCGTCAAGCGATATTTCTAACGCACTGGCGTATACACAAATTCAAGGGAGGTAGTTCAATGCTAGCTATTAACCGAAGGAAAAACGGATTTACGCTGATCGAGTTGCTGGTCGTTATCGCGATCATTGCTATACTCGCAGCCATCCTCTTCCCGGTATTTGCACGAGCTAGAGAGGCAGCGAGGAAAGCCTCGTGCCAGAGTAATATGAAAGAGCTTGGTGTAGCTGTTCAGCTTTACCAGGGTGACTACGAAGCGATGATGCCGAGTTCGGCGTTAAACGTTACGGACCCGGCAGCGCCGAATACCGCTTTCGACCAGACAGCTTTCACCTTTTTCGCATCCAAGAGAGGTTCCGTAGGATCTGCTGCTTATCCGAAACATGCTTCATGGGCGACACTTCTTTACTCGCACCTGAAGAACAAGGATATCATCTGGTGTCCATCAGACCCAGCCAGGTCTGATAATTCTGATGCTACAGTATCTTACTTCTGGAAGGCTTCGACCGACCTGGCATGGTTCGGCGGTCCGAGAGGCACAATAGTTTGCCGCAAGGATGGGGATTTTGCATTCCCGGCCAACCAGATTGTCTTCTATGAGCACAATGGCTGGCACTGGAGTGATACTAATAAGGGTCTCTCCAACTCTACTACCATCAACTGTGCGTTTATGGATGGCCACGTAGCGCCTAAGAGAATTGTAAACAGCAATACTGCTCCTGCTACAACGCCTGCGCCTTGGCCTCCATCAGGAACCGCCGCTGGCGAACCGTATTTCTATAATCACTGCTACTATGATCCCACTGCTGTTCCAGATGGCACATATGTTTGGTCCGCTGAAGGAGCTTGGAACCCACAGAAGTATGGTGACAACCTTCAGTAAATTGATCTGATTGAATATAATCAAATAGGAATGAGTCCGTTGTTTTCAGCGGGCTCATTTTTTATTTGATTTCCTGCTCGACTCGTAGCATAATAGACAATTGATATGCCTACTCAGATTAGTTACGACACGATAGTTGCAGGCGGAGGAATCGCAGGGTTTTCCGCTGCGGTTGCATCCGCCGGACTGGGCGCGAAAACGCTCCTCATCGAACGTTATGGGTTTCTCGGAGGCCTTGCTACGGCCGGGCTCGTAAACCCGTTCATGACCCACTGTACCTCCACGAGACATCCGCTCATTGGAGGGATCTACAGCGCTATACGTGCGAAGCTTGCCGAGATAGGCGGCATCAGGGAGAATACTTTCGATTCAGAAGCGATGAAATTCGTCCTGCAGGAGATGGCTATCGAAGCAGGAGTTGAATTACTGCTGCATTCTTGGGTCTCCGGTGTCGTTATGGACGGTAACTCCGTAAAGGGATTAAAAATAACAAATAAATCCGGTGATCGCACACACCAGGCCGGCTGTACAGTCGACGCTACAGGAGATGGTGATGTTGCAGCTTTCGCGGGAGCTCCGTTTGAAACAGGCGGACCTGACGGCGTTCCGCAGGCGATGACAATGATGTTCGATGTCGGAGGATTTGACCAGCTTCGCGCGCTTACTTACGTTAAGGATCATCCTGACCAGTTCAGGTTCCCCATGCTGCCGCCTGACAGCGACATCGAAGAACTTGCGAGAGGCATCATCTCGGTTGCGGGATACTACGACCTCGTAGCTGATGCCAGAAAGCGGGGAGAGTATCCTCTACCCGGCGACCTGTTATTCTATATCAGCCGTCCGCGGCCTGGAGAGGTCGTCTTCAATACGACTCATGTCGGAGGCGTCAACGGCACTAATGCGGATGACCTGACAAGAGCTGAGATAGAAGGGCGAAGGCAGGCAGCAGCATTGATGCGGTTCGTTAAAAAGCATGTTCCGGGATTCGAGTCTTCGTACCTGCTGCGAGTAGCCTCACAGATCGGAGTGAGGGAAACCCGGCGGATTACCGGCAGATATGTATTCAGCGGGGAGGATGTAGCTGAAGCCAGAAAGTTCGAAGATGCGATAGCCCGGCTTGCTTACCCTGTGGATGTCCACTCAGGCAAAGGCGAAGGTTATACCAAGGACGAGGAAATGGCCGTAAAGCCGGTCTTGCCTCCTCCGGGAGACTGGTATGAAATCCCATACAGATGCCTTATCCCGCTTGGAGTCGAATCTCTTCTGGTGGCCGGAAGGTGCGTATCCAGCACGCAGGCCGGTCATGGAGCAATTCGGATAATCCCGTGCTGCGCCGCGACCGGACAAGCCGCAGGGACCGCTGCCACGCTCTCAACCCGTGAGAATGTGAGCGTGGGAAACCTGAATACCGGTTTACTTCTCAAAACACTGAGGGAACAGGGAGCTATAGTTTAATTCACCGTTCATCTGTCGTTCCTTGCCGCCTCGGACAATACACAGTGCGTCAGAACAACAAATATCTCTTGAGATGTAATACTTTAGTATTACATGCGCATAACACTTTTCGATAATCCAAAATACATCTCAAGGCCGATTGCAAGTGGAGATGCCACGGGGTACAATTATAGTGAGATCGGCAGGCTGTCTGAAAACAAAAATACTCAGATCCATTACTCGAAGATTTGCCTTGGAGCGTTATACAGACAAGCGCTCCAACCTGCGGTGCTTAATACCGGCTATCCCCGCAGCTGGGATGGTGTAAAGCAGGTGCCGATCAATTTTCAAATATCTCTTTACTCGGAATCCGTTGCCTGTTCATCCGGCGGGATAGTCAGAAAGACTCTCATTCTTGTGCCATCACCTGGCTTGCTTTCCATGCATATCTCTCCGTTGTGTTCCTTTACGCGTTCTTCGATGCCCACAAGCCCCAGATGACCTTTCTCGCTGGCGCGTTTACCCTCATCCAAGTCAAAACCGGTTCCGTCATCTCTCACTTCGATCGAGAGGATGCTCAAGTCACTTATTACCTTAAACCATACGTTTTCAGCTTCCGCATGCTTTACCACATTGTTCAAAAGCTCGCGCAGTATCTGAAACGCGGTCAATGACAACTGCGGGGTAAGGACACTCTCGGACACATCTACATCCGTATGGATTATGAACCCGCCGCGTGATGCCGCTTCTGCCGCAGCCTTTTCGGCAGCTTCGCTGAACTTGGATGGTTCCGGTCCCATAAGGCGGAGTTGCGAAAGGTACGAGCGAACATCAGCCAGCCCCTGCGTAGTTATCTGGTTTAGCCTGTCCACCGATGACTTGGCCTTTTCCGGGTCTTTATCTATAAGCAACCTGCAGCGCTCCAAATAGAGCTTTATAGCGCTCAACGTCTGTAGAAAATCATCATGGAGGTCGCGCGCTATTCGAAGCCGTTCCTCGGAAGCCGCAGTTTCCTTCAATTGCTCCCAAAGCTTGATGTTCTCGATAATCGGCGCAGCCTGCGCAGCGACAAGTTCCAGTAGTTCGATGTCGTAACCGGAAAATCTACGCGTCTGCCGGTCCGCTGCGTAGAGTACACCGACCGGTAACTCTCGCACATAAAGAGGAATAACTGCAAGCGATTTCATCGGAATCAGTTTGTACACGTCCGCCGGTAACAGATGGTCCCTGTGGCAGTTGTTGCTCACAAGAATACGCCCACGCTCCAGCACCTTATCGGGTGACCAATCGCCCAGGCTGCCGACCAGAGTGCTGATTTCATCGTTCGATATTCCAACCGATGCGCTGGAAATATCTCCGCCTTCAGTCGATTGATACGGTATAAACCAGCATTTTTTTGAACCGACGAGACGAGCTGTCTCTGAAACAAGGTGTTTGATGATACCTTTCGAGGTAGTGAGCGATGACAATGCCACCCCAAGCTCGTTCACAACCGTGAGCCGGACTTGATAGCTGCGCTGCCGCTCTGACATGTGCCCGAATAAAAACGCCAGGATAAAGAGGAACCATGTATAGCCGAGGAAGTTCGGTACGTTGACAATCGAATTGTCAGGTGACATCGCCGATATGGTATACAGAATAACGCTCGCCGACAAGCTGATGATAGAGAACTGAAGCCCATATCTGAGCGCGATACTTACCACATAAAAGACGTACCAAAGGTAATATGGTGTCATCGGGGCATAAGTCGCCCAAACGATAAAGGTTATAAGCAGTACCTCGATAAAACTCGAGACAATTATAGCCGTATGGAGTAAGCGTGGATTGGGGAAATAGTGTACTATCAGCCACATACCGGCGCTGTAGACTAAAAATATGAACAAGCCGAGCGGCAGCCAGAAGCGGTAGTTGCCGTTCTGCACCCAGAGGGTCGTCATGATCACGGCAGTGGCGAGCCACAAGATGATGCGCACATCTGCAAGAGTGCGCTCCATAGCTAATTCTTCTCTTCGCGGCGTATACTGCTGGGCTTCGGCTGGCATAGGTTACGCTTTTGAAAGACCGTGGCGAATAGCAAACCGGATTGCCTCCGCACGGGTCTCCAGGCTCAGTTTCTCAAGGATTCTGCTTACGTGGACCTTGACTGTATGCTCACTGATGAAGAGCTTCTCCGCTATGGCTGAGTTTGAGAGCGCTTCTCCAAGTAACTGAAACACTTCCATTTCGCGCGCTGTCAGAAGAGCCAGTTTTGTCGATTCATCCTCCTCCGGGCGCTTTGCGATACCATGAAACAACCTTTCGGTGAGGCCCGGCGGCAGCCAGCAGGAGCCTGAAGCGACTGCTCGAATAGCCTCCACCAGTTGGGACGATGCGGTATCCTTGAGAAGGTAACCCCTGGCGCCCAACCGTATCGAATGAGCGAGCATATCGTCGTCGTCCGCTCCTGTCAGGATGATTGTATTCGTGGCAGGTGCTTCCTTGCGAATGACTTCAAGGGCTTGAAGGCCGCCAAGCTCAGGCATGATGAGATCAAGGAGCAGTACATCCGGTCCGAGCTCTCGAGTCTTGCGGATCGCATCCATACCGGTAACAGCTTCACCGACTACAGAGATATCTTCGTATTCGTCAAGCAGTCCCTTAAGCCCTTCTCTTAATATGGCATGGTCATCCGCTATCAATACTGAAATCGACTGGTTTTCAGGAGCTTTATCCGGCAATGTCCCCTCCCGGCATCGGTCGCGCCCTACAAGGCATAGATGCTTTATAGTCAATATACACCTGTGAGTAAAAAGAGGTCAAATTTGGATGCCGAAGCATGGATCCCCAGATCCATAAAGAATGTCGATAAAGGAGGCCGGGACAGAGCCCGGCCTCTTGGATAATCGCAGAGATTGGTGGAAATTCGTGCTTCTCCCCGTGTACCCACGGGTCCACGGTTACTACCTCTGTGGCCCAGTAGGTCCACTGGGTAGGACGAACTGCGGTCCCGAAGCATACGTCATGCTGAACTTGACTCAGCATCCATAGAAATTCTGGACCCTGAATCTATGGGTGACGTCCCTTTGTTTCCTGTTACCTGTTCCCTACTTGCTTCTAAACTGCTTTTTCCTTCTTTCCCACGCGAACGAGCGCTGCTTCCACCGTCGCTGCGGCAGGGATGTACTTATCGAGCTGAAGCAGCTTGAACGCACGTTCAGCGGGACCAGCCAGACCGGCTACTATGAGCGATCCTCCTATCTCCTGCAGTTTACGGAACTGATTGATAATCCATCTGAATCCCGAGGTTTCAATGTAGTTGATCTTGCTGGCATCAAGGATGATGTTCTTTTGTGGTTTGCCCTCTATCTGTCTTATTATACTTTCGAGAGCTTCCGCGCACTCATCGTCACATGCGCCTTCAGGGCAGATTACTATTGCCTCACCGACGTTTTTAACATGAAGCACGCTCGGCGACGGCTCCAGTTGTTTCATACGCTGCAACCTTCTTCCTTTCTCGCCTGCGGAGTTAGCTGACGGGCTGGGATAGGAAGATATCCCTCCTCCACCGTGAGGACTAGCCCCCTCAAATTGGTCTCCCCGCTCCCGATAAACGGGATTAAGCGATCGTATTAATATTATCGGATATGCTGCAGGAGAACAATACTCGAGTTTTGTTCCCCTATATATAATTACGATGTATCAGCCTGCTAGGTTCCGTCGTTTTGGCAGAGTTTTTTGCTGTTTAGTCGAGAACTTGGCAGGATACTTGGCATCATTTTCCTAACTCTGTAAGTGGTTGATTAAAATATACCCAATAATTGCGATACCAGTCGCATGATTCCAGATAGAAGGAGAGTTATGATTTGGGTAGCAGGGCAAATTTTCTCGCACTTGATCTCGGCGCTGAAAGCGGGCGTGGAATAATCGGCTCCATCAGCGACGATAAACTTGAACTTGATGTATTGCACAGGTTCCCAAACGGACCGTCACGAATATGCGGAAGCCTTTACTGGGATGTGCTCAGGCTGTTCGATCACATGAAGCAGTCACTGACCCAGACAGTAAAGTCAGGGATCGATCTTTCCGGTATCGGTATAGATACATGGGGAGTGGATTATGGTCTTCTCGGAAATACGGACGTACTTTTGGGCAATCCTTACCATTACCGCGACTCCCGTACAAACGGAATGATGGAGGAAGTATTCAGGCATGTATCCTCTGAGGAGATATTCGAGACCACAGGCTTGCAGTTCATGCAATTCAACACTCTGTATCAGCTCTATGCGATGTCTCTCGAAAAATCTCCTCTACTGGAGCTCGCTGAAGTCATGCTCCCGATCCCCAATTTGTTCAGCTACTGGTTTTCAGGTGTCAAAGCGGCTGAATTTACTCATGTCTCCACAAGCCAGTGCTACGACCCCCGCGCGAAAACGTGGGCATTTGAGCTCATGAAGAAACTTGGGCTTCCCACCAGGATACTGCCCGAGATAGTCTCCCCCGGAACAGTGCTCGGCCCGATTCTCCCCGATGTGGCTGAGGAAACCGGCGCAAATGATGTTCCCGTGATAGCAACTGCTTCACATGATACGGCTTCAGCTGTTGTCGCCGCGCCGATAGATGGGCAAAACTGTGCTTACATAAGTTCCGGCACATGGTCACTTATGGGAGTCGAGACCAGCGAGCCGGTAATCAACGAAAACGCCCGCAAGCACAATTTTACCAATGAAGGCGGCGTGCAGGGGACTTTCCGGTTCCTTACGAATATTATGGGGCTGTGGCTGGTACAGGAATCGAGGCGGACCTGGGCAAAAGAAGGTGAGGAGCTTTCCTACGAAGGAATTACGCGACTTGCATCAGCCGCTGAACCTTTCAAGAGTATCGTCGATACCAAAGACCCGTCGTTCCTCGCCCCAGGAGATATGCCGGAGCGGATACACCGGTTCTGCGCATCGACCGGACAGGAAGTACCGGAGACAAAAGGCGAAATTGCCCGTACAGCGCTCGAAAGCCTTGCGCTGACCTACCGGCAGACCATTGAAGCGCTCGAAGAGCTTACCGGAAGGTCGATAGATGCCATCCACATAGTAGGCGGCGGATGCCAGAACAAGCTGCTTTGCCAGTTCGCTGCAGACGCGACCGGCAGGAAGGTCGTTGTAGGCCCGATAGAAGCGACAGCAGCGGGCAATGTGCTGGTGCAGGCGATGGCTGTCGGGCTTATCAGCTCGCTTGAAGACGCCCGGCGGATCGTAAGGAACTCTTTTATTCTGGAGGAGTTCGTTCCGCAGGATAGGACCGGCTGGGACAAAGCCTACGAGCGGTTTCTCACGATCAGCAAGAGCAAATCCTGATTTTTGTAAGGAAGGATCTGGATTTGGGGGTATGTGCAGAATTACGGCATACCCCTCATCCCGACCTTCTCCCGCAAGGGGAGAAGGGGCTGATTGTCCTGATTTCCATGCTTCGGGATCGCTTTTCATCCACCCCTTGGACCTACTTGACCACGGGGAGAAGCACGATTTCCACCAATCTTCTCCTGCTGACGGCTGATGACTGATTGCTGACAGCTATTACCCTCTGTTCCCTTCGCAAGACACCCCAACATAACCGTATACATAAAAAGCGGCCTGGGAGAAAGATCCCCCAGGCCGTTGATTGTATAATCAAATACCAATTGGCATTAAAGGCAGCCTACAGGCCTGTTATTGCCATATCGGCCAATAAGCGTAATCATCTCTCCAGTATTGATCAGTAGAATATGTAGGCGGTACTTCCGGACCGGCCTGTTTCCTGAGACGGAAACCGCCGATGCCATATCCGCCCTGCGCAACAGAAGCGCAATTCGACCTTACTTTGAATGTGCCGTTCGGGAGCGGCTTGATATTGATCCATCTTGCCACATAACCGGAATCATGCGAGCTGGGGATGCCGCTGCCGTAGTATATGCCAGTCTCACTCACCTTGGAGGCAGAGTAAGAGGGTGTAATGTCTGAGCATGCATAGTCGCACGCTGCAAAATCGCTGATTCTGAACAGGACGGGCAGGTTACGGCTTTCATTTCTGTCCACTGTACCCACGAACTCATACAGCGCCTTGGGGTCGAGCCCGTAGAAGGTCACATCAACCCACCAACTTTCATACGTTCCTTCAGGAGTATAGAGGCATCCCCTGAAATCCACTATCCAATTTCCCAATTCATCCGTGAAGTACGTTTTGGCATCACCGGTAACAGGGTTTCCGCCATCTTCCTGCTGAAGCTCACTCACAGTACCAGAAGCTGTGACGACTGCGCTCTCTCCGATGTAATTACCTGTGGCATAGTCCTTGAGCGGACCGCCAGGGAAGTCATCAGCAACATTATCATTGCCCAAGGCACTATAATGGGTAATGTTGGGCCCGCCAAAACTAGGGTATTTAGGTGATTGCACCACGTCGTTATATGCTATGAACCCAACCGGACCGTAGTCCAGACCTCTTGCCGCTACTATAGACGGGACAAGATATGTGCCGTTATCGACTGCAGCTACGGTAAGCGGTCCTTCTATTGTGATGAAATCGCCTTGGTTTACCACACTGGCAGGAAGAGTAATGAAGTCGGCGATCTTCACATACAGCCCCTTGTGAGTTCCTGCTGTGATACCGCTTCCATCGTCAAGATAATAACCTTCGATACTGATGTTTTCGGTGTCGGTAACGACTTCCGTTACTTTACCTGTTACCTTGACAATCATACCCTGTGCCGTAGCTCCGGCTTTGTTATACTCGTTTGCTGCCTTGCCCGTTATCGCTACAGCAAATGGGGTTGTGGTAACAGTGCCGCCGATGACGACATCTTCAGCCTGAAGAGCTACTTCATTGTTCTCCCTTACGACTGTACCCTTGATTATCACACCTTTGCCTACGGTTGGCTTGGCTGTCGAGATAACCTTGATACCGGAAGACCTGTCCAGACTCTCTACCCAGAAGGCATCGTCGAAGCTTGCAGTTACAACCGCTTTACCTATGGCGACTTTATTGCCTGTTGCCGCTGATCTGGCCTCTATGACATTGCTTACCGTCACAGGGACCGTGGCGCCAGCATATATATCGTCGAAGAAAGCAACCGTCGTTGCACCTGATGCCTCATTTCCGTACAGGTAAACGTAAACCTCATCAGCGACCATTGCGGAATCGCTGGACTTCATGCAGATATTATTTAGGAAGAAGAAGTCGAGGTAGCTTCCGGTCTTAAGGATCGTAACCTTGGTCGGGTAGTAAAGCCCATAAGCGGTACTGCGAGTCCATTCCCTTGTAGTGCTGTTGTTATAACCTTTCGCGTAAGCTAGAGAAGCTACTGTACTGCCAATGTCCTGCACTGTGAAGTAGTTTGTGTAATTATTCACGTAACTATCATAGGGCGACTTATCCTTGATGAGAGTAAAGCACTGGTCTGTACCTTCGTAACGCTTGGGCCAGACGAACTCGAATGTGCCGTATTTGGGGAATGGGTTCCTGCTTATGACTCCGCCCATGTTCTGAGTCGCATCGATACGCAGACTACCATTTTCTATTGAAGCTCCTACTCCTTCCTGGCTGCCAAAAGCGTTATACAGGACCCACCTGCTGCTCTGGTTGCCAGTCGGATCAGATGGATTACATACATCCAGTTCAGTTCCTGAGAAGTCGTCAAAGAGAGGTGTGTCGCCGAATGTAAGGTCTACACTCACCGTTACTTGAGTATCGTTCACGCTGACGGCTTTGTCTACTACAGGAACCGCCCTTAAAGCATTGGCTGTGAAGGTATAGTCACCGGTTGCAACACCTGTGATACTATAACAGCCAAAAACATTTGTCCTGGCAGCTACATATGACCCTGTTGCAGTATCCGTGAGAATTACACGAGCATCAGGACAGGGAACGCCGCCTCGTGTTATGGTTCCTGAAACTGTTGACTGCGCGTAAGATGCCAGTCCTGCGCAAAAGACAAGGACCAGCACTGTTACTATCAGCGCCAGTTTAAGCACTGATGATCCGTAGATATTTCTACGCATTTTCCTTTCGCCTCCTCAATGTATGGAGATACTTCGATGATACACGCTGAGGCTGCCACTTTCATCGATCGACTGCAGCAACCTCAGCGCACATATTCCGTCCGGCCACTACGTCTTACGGAATATCCATAGATTTTCGGCTATTATCTTACAATCGTACATCGAGCATTGCCGAAAATCTTCCGGAAGAGTTTCAGGTATAAGTGCAGAATCAACAGATACAACATCAGGAACTGGTTATATACCTGTAAGACTGTTACATCGTCACCTGAAACTCAGTAGGGCAAAGACACCACTATATACCTCTTACAGAAACCGGTTGCTGGCAAAGTGACAAAGAAACAACCTGCCTTGTGCAATACGATTGTTCCAATCGAGGATATGTAAGTGGATACTTATCGCCTCAATATCTATATACCATGTAGCAGGCAAGCCGTCAAGTACTTTTTAATAAAAAAATTTTGGATATAATCTATTGATCCGATAAAAGTCATAATATATGCCGAGACAAGCCATCAATGCAGTAAAGCGTGTATAGAGTATAGACGAGAGCGTTAATCTTGAGGCAAATTTGTTAATTATGAACACACCTATGCTTTTTATATAATCGTGCCGCTAAGACCATCAGAGATTGCCTCTTCTCTCGATCGGTTATAGTCAACATCAGAGCCAGGTAACGCTCTACAGAGTTTTGGGGTTGAGCGTGAAACCAACAGATGCAGCAGCATCAGTGATTGGTTATGTGCCCGAAGGGTTGTTACATCATTACCTGAAACTCCGCACCTGATGAGGGTGAGCAGGTTCTCCAAACGCTTAATAAGTCCGCTGCTCAACTTCATGAATGGCAGCTTCGACCTCCAGCGGATCGGAACTTGTCGTGCGGCAGGTATCCCCTATGCAGATGGACGCACGCGGCTCTTCGGAAGGCTCTGCTCCGAAGTCCCTGAACTCCTCCGGGGATGCATCTTCGTCGAGCACCTGCACCAAAGTCGAAGGGTCCTTCGCCTTGAGCGTTGACGTCAGAAGCTCCTCCGTCCTTGGGTCTTCACGCGGTCCCACGACTGCGATTCTCACCGGTTCCTCGAGCAGTTCCATCACGGCCAACCCGTAAGGCGCGGCAAGTATCCCGAATGACTCGTAATCGCTTGCCATGCTGCGGAGTGCGGACTCGGCGCTCCGCCTGTAGGCTGATTCATGGGCGTAATACGACAGCCGGTTCAAAAATCTCGCTGCAAGTGCGTTCTCATCGAGCGGTTTTTCCCGATAAGGCAGCCGTTCAGCCTCCTGGCGCTCCGCTGTAACATCAAAGAACCCTCCGTTCGGGTCAGCAAACCTGGACTGGATGTAATCCGCGGTATCCTTTGCGGTCTCGATAAACCTGCGGTTCCCGGTGCATTCATAAGCCCGCAGAAGCGCCGTTCCGACCCATACCTGGTCCGTAAGCATCCCGAAAGCTTTCGGTTCACCGTCGAAGTAATGGCAGAACCCGCCGTCCGCGCGGCAGTGGTTGGTAAGAAACCCAAGTATTCCGAGCGCCCGCCCAAGGTAAGACAGCACGCCGGTCGTTTCGCTTGCCTTCAGATAAACATCTACGGCCACAGCGTTCCAGTTGGTATAGATTGTCCGGTCAACGGACGGTGGGCCTTCTATTACCCTGTCTTCAACCGAGAGCTGGTAGTAGTCTTCGACCGCATCCTGGCTCCCGAAAAACGCGCCGGTCTGTTTATCGAAGAGTGTCTTTCCAAGATAACCCATTATCGCCCGTACGGTCTTGATATAGCTCTTTTCCCCGGTCAGCCCAAACGCCTGGATGAACACCCCGAGCAGCCCTGAATTGTCTTCGAGCATCTTTTCGTAGTGCGGGATGCTCCAGTTCCGCGTAGTCGAATAGCGGAAGAAACCTCCTTCGACCTGATCGTACACGCCGCCTTCACGCATAGCGTTCAACGTCCGGGTGACCATCTCCAGGTGCCCGCGATTGCCCGTACGGCGAAAGTCCGCCAGCAGGAACTCCAGCGCCGGGACATAGAGAAACTTCTGCTGCACGCCAAACCCCGCATAAACAGGGTCGAACGCTCCCTCGATGGCCTTCATGATGTTTTTGGGGATGCTCTCGTTCAGTATAACGGCAGACGCCATCTCGCGCCCGGCCTCCGCCTGGCGGTTTCGTATCTCTTCCGCGCGTTCGGCCAACTCGATGCCTTTTTCCTGGTAAGCATCTGCTACCCGGTTGAGCATGTCCACCATCTGTCCCGGCGGTACATAAGTCGAACCGGTCAGAATATCACCTTTTGGCGTGAGGAATGCGATTGTCGGCCATCCGCCCATATTATACCGGGCATTCAGGTCAGGTCGGCGGTCGTTGTCTACGCGAACCGGGACAAAGCGGCTGTTTATAATCTCTGCGACCTGTTCGCTTTCAAACGTCGTATTCTCCATCACATGACACCAATGGCACCATGTAGCGGTGATTGCCAGAAGAACAGGACAGTTCTTTTCCCGTGCCCGGTCCAGAGCCTCCGGGGACCACTCCTGCCAGTCTATCCCGGTCTTATGTATGCTCATAATACAGCACCCTCGTTTTCTTGAACTCCCGGACGCTGTACAGGAGCACATAGTCGGTGATCCCTGTGGCATTCGAGAGTTCACGCGCTGCTTTTTCGCAGTCTTCGATGCTCCGTCCATGGACCATCGTGAAAACTGAGTAAGGCCAATCCGGGTAAGTATGCCGCTCATAACAGTGGCTTACGGCTCTGTGCAGTGCGAATTCAGGGCCTATATACTCGATCATATTCTTGGGGACGTTCCAGACCACCATTGCATTGGATAAATATCCAGCTTCACGGTGCTTGAGCACAGCCGCATACCGCCGCATAGCGCCGAGCTGGAGGAACATTCTGGCTCTTCGGATAAGCTCATCTTCTCTCATCCCGGCACGTACGGCAAGTGAGGCGAACGGCCTCTGATCGATCGGTAGATCCCGCTGGAGGACGCGTACAGCCGCGATATCCGACTCATCCAGCTCGACAGGATCATGCCGGACCGCAGAGGGCTGAGTTATTAACATATCGGTTCCGTCGCCGACCATATCGAAAGCCACCCCAATCTTGAACAACCTTATCGTCGGAAACATCCTGAAAGCCCGGGGATTTGCCTGAGCTGCCAGCCGGTCCGCCTCCGCCTCGGGGGTCGTCCCCGGCGGGACCGTGATAGTAAACCAGAGATTGTAAGTGTGGTCCCGTTCGTAGTTGTGGCTGACGCCGGGGTGAGCGTTTACAATCTCCGCTACTTGCTCTACCCTCTCACGTGGGACACTAAACGCGGCCAGTGAGCTGCTGTAGCCGAGAGCATGCGAATCGAAGACCGCGCTTATCTGGCGGATGATCCCCCGGTCCTTAAGCGACCGTACACGCCGGATTGCCGCGTCTTCCCCTATCTCGAGTCTCCTTCCGAGCTCGGAGAACGGCTCAGTTACAAGAGGGAAATTGACCTGAAGCAAGTTGAGAAGCTGTCTGTCGATGGTATCCATAGGAAATAGTCACCAATGGGGAGCCGGATGGGGTAATATCATCTACATTTACCTATACTTGTCCGGGAACAGATGATCAAAGAGTTTCAGACAATGATATAACAATCCTACGGACACATAATGCTGCATCCTGAATCACCTGTTCCCTGATTCGTGTGGTCAGCGAGCAGTGGCCGAGGCCGAGGCTGGCGCTTTCGTGTTCACACCGGCTGCAGAGGTCTGGAGCCCTATCTTAACGCCCCACAACTCCGCCATCCTCTTCGGAATATCGGTATTGTCGATCAACCCTGCGAACTTTTCGGAACCCGGCCCGAATGCGTAGATGGGAACCGTTACTCCGGTGTGACCTTTTGACGACCATGACGGCTGCAGTTGCCCTTCCGAGTTCGTGAGGAGAGTAAGTCCGCCTGTCTCGTGGTCTGCAGTCACTATGACGAGTGTATCGCTGTGCTTGCGGGCATAGTCCAGCCCCGCGGCTACTGCGCGGTCGAACTCGATCACCTGGCGTACGGCGTTTTCAAAATCGTTCGCGTGGGCAAAGCTGTCGATCTGTCCGCCTTCGACCATCAGGAAGAACCCGTCTTTATCTTTTGAAAGCGACTCGATAGCTTTGGCGGCAAGCGCCGAAAGCGGGGGTTCAGGCTCCTTTGTAGAGAGATAACCATTGGCGAAAAGGCCGAGGATCTTCCGCGACTTTACAGCCGAGAGTCCCTCAGAATTAGTCGCAAGGGCATAACCTGCTGCATTTGCTTCCGTAAGGAGGCAGCGGTCATCAGTGCGCTTGCTGCCGGGCTGGTCCTTCGCGGCAAAAAACTGCATACCGCCGCCCATGAGCACGTCCACGTGGTTTTCGAGCAATTGGCAGGCTATCTCGGTCTCATCGCCCCGGCTGTTCACATGAGCTGCGAATGACGCTGGTGTAGCGTGGGAAATCGTGGTCGTGGTAACGAGCCCGGTCGATTTTTTCAAGCCCATCGCAGCCTCAAGTATGGACTTCAGGCGCTTTCCGTCCGGTGCCACGCCGATCATCCCATTGTTCGTCTTCGTGCCCGTAGCGAGCGCGGTCCCGGCAGCTGCCGAGTCGGTAATGAGCGCGTTTGCGGAATAAGTAGTGGCAAACCCGGAGACGGGCATACTGTCCATCGCGAGCCGCCCGCCAGGCCCCTGGGAGGATATCCTCGCACCGGCTACGGTGGCGAGCCCCATGCCGTCGCCGATGAACAGAATGATGTTCTTCGGTGCCCCATAGGCGCTCGCGGCAATCGCGAGAATGAGACATAAGATAAGTGTGAGTCTTTTCATCGATTCCTACTCCTGGTCCTAATACGAATAAAATGCAGAGAATGTTTAGGTCCATAATTAGTGTTAAGGCTTTAAGCGGAGTTATCCTCTGTTTGGGGTACAAATTGCACAGATCCAGCGACAGGGATTAGCCTGGGTAAAATGGATAATTATCCCCGCTCAAGGCTTCAATATCCGAAATGCCGAGCGGTCTATCTGGAACCAGCCGAACTTGGTACCGACTGCGAGCATAAGCGGTTCGTTTCTCAACCTTCCGGCAGGACAGGAAGCTTCCATTTCCCGTTTTCCGAAAGCTACCTGCCATCCCTGTGGAGGCTTCGCCCCCTTCCTCAGTGTAACGACCGTAGTAGGATTGGAACCGCGCAGCGGCCTGATCCGTAAATTGAAGCTCGCTGCTTTACTGATCGCCCCGCGCACCTTTATCATGAAGTAGAGCCGTCCTTTATCCTCAGCCGCATAAACCTCTGTCAAATCGGCGGAGGGCTGAGAGTGTGATGGTATTCCGTCACTCTGCGGGTCTACTATCACCGGTTCCAGATCATCCCAATCGCCTGTGCTGCCGTCTATCCGGATTCCATCAGTGTGAGGCAGGTCGAGTTCAGCATCTCTGATACCGAAAAGCTCATTTTTCCGCACAAACCCCAAAAGAAACCTTCTATTAAGGCCGGTCTGAGAGCGATATTTATCCATAGCGCATTTCTTGGCTGAGACGGAATCGCTGTTGAGCTCATACTGATACCAGCGCGTGTCCAGCCTGTCCAACCCGGCAGGCGGAGCCAGGTTCCTACCAGCATGCAGCCCCTGCGGCAGCGGCCAGTCGCCGCGGTGCACCAAATACAGGCCTACATTCCGGTCTTCCAGCCAACCCTCATCGTACAACGCCTCGGTCACGAAAGCGCCGGTCGCCCAGTGGTCCGGGTGCTGGTCGCATGGGTGGGGAATATAAATATCAGTCGGATCAATCTCCCTGAGCAATTTTTTCACGTCGGACATCAACTGTTTTCCGGTAAATGGAGCGTTTCGGGTCATTGAATTGGTGTAGGGGGATCTGGAGTCATGGGTGTACTTGGACACAAAAGGGGTGTTCCAGTTGGAGATCCACATCTGCTCGAGCCCCCTGTCGGGGTAACCGAGCGTTATTATCCTGACTTTCGCCGAGCTGACCGTCGCAAGTGCCGCGCGCGTCTCTTTCTGCCTCCGGTAGCCGAACCCGACATAGTACTTAGGCGAGACCATTATCGATCTGCTGTCGATTCTAGCTGCGTAACGGGAGCCGTCGCCGTTAGTCATCAAGACGACGGTGACTTTCGCTCCACTGGCGGCAGCCTGATGTATAAGCCCGCCGGCCGCAATGACTTCATCATCGCAATGCGGGGCGAAAACGATTATCCGCCTGTCCGTACCGGGCGTCTGCCACTTACCGAACAGTACATTCAGCTCTTTCAGGTTCCCCCATTGCAGCTGAATGGCTGTGAGCGCAAGCGGTACTATAATGATGATCGCCCAGATGCCGACAGCCAGGATTATTCTGTGTTTGGTGATTCTGATACGACGCATGTGAAAACGCTCAATACCCGACTAATGTATCCAGACGGTAGCCATTCAGCCTGTCGCGGCCGTTCAGGAATTTCAGCTCGACGAGGAAGACCAGCCCGGCAACTTCTCCGCCTAATTCCTCCACGAGTTGCACGGATGCCGACGCTGTACCGCCTGTAGCGAGCAGATCGTCAACGATAACAACCCTCTGGCCGGGCTGTATGGCATCTTTATGCATTTCGATAGCATTTGTACCGTATTCCAATGCGTATTCAGCCCTGATTGTCTCCGCAGGCAGCTTTCCGACCTTGCGGACAGGTACAAACCCTACACCGAGCTCCAGGGCAATCGGCGCGCCCAGCACAAACCCGCGCGATTCGATGCCTACCACAACATCCGGCTTCAGGCCGCGGACTTTTTCCGCCATAGCGCAGACTACTTCCTTGAACGCCTTACTGTCCTGCAGGACCGGCGTGATGTCATAGAAAAGTATCCCGTCAGCCGGAAAATCCGGAACATCACGAATAAGCTCCTTTAGTGTCTCTTCCCGTATCATCGGATAAGCTCCTTTGTATTGTACGGTGGTCGAATTATCCCTTGCTCCGTAATTATAGCAGTAATGAGCTCCGCCGGGGTAACATCGAATGCCGGGTTTATGACCGGGACTCCGGCTGGGGCAACGGCGCGGCCGTCGATATGCGTCATTTCCTCCGAAGACCGCTCTTCTATCACGATCCCGTCACCTGAAGCGATAGAGAAATCGATAGTCGATGTCGGCGCGGCGACATAGAACGGTATACCATGCGCTCTGGCAAGCACCGCGACGGAGTAAGTGCCGATCTTGTTCGCCGTATCGCCGTTTGCGGCGATACGGTCGGCTCCGACCACGCAGGCGTCTATCATGCCTTTTCTCATAAGCGCCGCTGCCATGTTGTCGGCGATAATCGTCACGTCGATCCCGTCCCGGGCAAGCTCCCAGGCAGTGAGCTTCATCCCCTGGAGCCTGGGGCGGGTCTCATCGGCATAAACGCGCAGTCTCTTCCCACTTTCGACGGCTCCACGGATGACCCCAAGGGCTGTCCCGTAGCCGACACATGCCAAACCGCCCGCGTTGCAGTGGGTGAGCACTCCATCGCCGTCTTTCAGCAATCCGCCGCCGATCCGCCCGAGCGTCCGGCAGATGTTTTCGTCTTCATCGAGCATCGAGCAGGCCAATCGCACAAGTTCAGACTTGATAGAATCGACAGGCAGGTCACGCCGCTCGCGGGCGAGTTCGAGGACTCTGTCCACGCCCCAGAACAAGTTGACTGCTGTTGGACGGGTGCTCTTTATTTCCTCCGATATGGTCTCAAGCCTCTCGTAGAACTCCTCAAAACCGGCGGAGGTTATCGGCAAAGCTCCAAGCGCGACACCGAGCGCGGCTGTTACCCCAAGTGCGGGAGCGCCCCTCACTTTCATTGTGCGTATAGCGTCGGCTACCTGCAGGTAATCTCCGAGCTCGACAGTTATCAGCTCATGCGGCAGCCTGTTCTGGTCTATGATGACGATTTTGCCGTCTTTGTAGTCTACTGTCCTAATCACATCCGTGCATGCGCCAGAGCTGTCGCGCACTTGCAGTCCCGCTTGGGAGAAATACGCCTGACCATCTCCAGGATTACGTCTCTCACGCGCTCATTGTTCGCGTGGAATGCATGCATGACCTCATCAGCGCTGACAGGCTCCGCGCCTCCCTCTCCGACCAGCCCGGCATCATAATCTGTAATAAGCGCGATGTTGACGTAGCAGATTTCCTGCTCCAGAGCGAGTATGGCTTCGGGATACTGAGTCATACTGACCACATCCCAGCCCATGCTGGTGAACCACTTGCTCTCGGACTTTGTCGAAAACCTCGGCCCCTGTATTACAACGTTTGTCCCATGTTCATGGACGTTTATCCCGTAATCTTTGATAACTTCTATCGCAATCCTTCTCAGTTCCGGGCAGTATGGGTCGGCGGACGAGATGTGCACAGCGACAGGCCCATCGTAGAACGTGTCCTTCCGGCCGTAGGTGCGGTCGACGAACTGGTCGCACACCACGAAATCACCGGGCTTTATGTGGGTTTGGAGGCTTCCGACTGCGCTCGGCGCGATGATACGAGTTACGCCGAGGGATTTCATAGCCCAGATATTGGCTCTGTAGGGGATAATGTGAGGCGGATACTGATGATCTCGCCCGTGCCGGGGCAAAAATGCTACTTTTCTGCCTTCGAACGTGCCGAGTGTCAACTTGTCGCTCGGCGCGCCGTAAGGTGTCTCGACTTTAAACTCTACAGCGTTTTCCAGGAACGAATAGAACCCCGAACCACCGAAAACCCCGATTTCAGCCGTCTGTTGCATCGCGTTTACCACCTGTCAGTTTAGTAAGCTATTAGCGATTGTAAAAGCTCGCAGTCTACGCCCTGATCTTGATACCCAGTCATGCTGAACGAACACTACGTCATGCTGAGCTTGACTCAGCATCCAGGAAAAGAATGGACCCTGAATCTATGGATTTTCGGCTATAGCCGAAAATCTTCCGGGGAGAGTTTCAGGTAATACCTGAAACTCCTTAGTTCAGGGT